>JAXMHQ010000021.1:0-91420 GCA_046346665.1 Verrucomicrobiota bacterium | reverse complement strand
TTCTGCGGCTGGTCCTGGCGGACACAGCCGCGCTCCTGACCCTCGCCGTAAATCGCACCCGGTGTGAGTCCGTGTTGAATTGAAAACAGTGCTGCCATTGTTTTGACCGATGAGACATATCTCTGTAGCGTCCGGCAGTTGTCGCGATGCCAATCGTGAACAAGTGAGTGATTCGGGCATGTTCGCTGAGCGTTGTGTGATCTTAGAACTAATTGAGAGGTGCGTATGATCGAACGAACCGGCGGTGAATTAATCCGGGATTTTCTCGAAACTTTTGACATCCCCTACGTGTTTGGCAATCCCGGCACGACCGAGACGACGTTCCTGGCCGCCGTGGCAGAATCCAAAGCCACCTACATTCTGGCTTTGCATGAGTCCAGCGCTGCCGGCATCGCCGCCGGGTATGCTCTCATCACTGGCAAGCCTTCCGTTGTGAGCCTGCATACTTATCCGGGACTCGCCAATGGAATGTTCAACATGCGTAACGCGCTGATGTCCGGCATCCCGTTGCTGGTCGTCAACGGCCAACAGGATTCCCGCTTCCTGATTCACAATCCCGTGCTGGGAGCGCCTAATACGCGCCTCGCGGAAACTGCGACAAAATATGCCTACGAGGTGGCCAGCGTGGATGAACTGGCGGTTGCGTTGCAGCGCTGCCATTTGCAGGCACAACTTCAGCCGGCCGGGCCGGTGTTCCTTTCCATTCCCATGAATTTCATGCTGGAGCGGACGGCTCATGTCACATTCAAGAAAACCCGGATCATTGATGACACCGTGCCCCGGGCGCTGGGTGAGGTGATCCGGGCGTTGAAAGCGATTCCGGCAAAAAAGCTCGCCATCGTTGCCGACTACGCCGTCGGGGCCGCGCAGGGTGTCAGCGCCCTAAATCAAATTGCCACGGCGTTGGACGCCGACATTTTTGCCGCGCCATTCCATGTTCAGGGGACAGTTGATCCGTTGCATCCGAATTATCGCGGCCAGCTTCCGCCCACCACCCGGGAAATCCGCGCGATACTCAGCGGCTACCACACCATGCTGTTGGTCGGCGAGAAGGTGGACACGTTCACCTACAACGGCACCTCGGCGCTGCCCGGTGAATTGCAAGTTATCCAGATAACCCCGGCCACCAGCCAGTTGGGCTTTGATTATCCCTGTGATTTGGCGGTGCTAGGAGACGTTCGGGCGACTTTGGATGCCATTGCCGCGGCGCTGGGCGCAACACCGCATGTCGTCGTTCGAAAAAATCCTGGAACAACCTTGGCTGCCTTGGAATCCAAGTATTCCGCAGCGGGCGGAAATCCCAGCAATGAATTGATCCTGGGCGTGCTGAAAAATCTGGATATCGCAACCCACATCATTACCGAGGGGTCTTCCGAAGATGCCATCGTGCAAGACATGGCGGTCGCGCTCGGATTCCAGAATGTCCATTTCTCGCCCCGCGGTGGCGGCTTGGGTTGGGCCATGCCGCTTGGCACCGGTATCGGTCTCGCGACGGGCAAGCACGCCGTCTGCTTCGTTGGCGATGGCGGCAGCCTGTTTTCAATCCATGCGATCTGGACCGCTGCCCGATATCGCATTCCGGTTGTGTTCGTCTGTTTTGTGAACAACGAGTATCGGTTGCTCAAGGACCTTTGGTGCCGATCCATGGGAACACTGATGGAACAGACGCAATTCGTGGGCCTGGATTTTGATGACCCCAAGGTGGACGTGGAGAAAATCGCCAGCGGATTGGGCGCACGAGTGGAGACAATCACCGCTGTAGACAGGATTGCGGATGTCCTCGCAAGCGCGCTGAATCATGCAGGTCCAAGTTTTCTCATCATTCATCGTGAACCTTGATGATCATTTGGCTGTGGCAGCTTGTTTGGCTGTCGCGGGCTGAGTCACGATCCAAGGACAAAATGCGCTTGCCATTGCCAAATCGACCAACCCAGTGCCGACAGCACGGGAAAGGCGGCTCGTATGAGTGAAGCATTTCGTGCCGTGTCAGCAGTTGCCACGCTTTTGGCGCTGATCTTTTTTGCGCTGCTGCTGAAACGGCTGGGTTTTCTCGAAAAAGCGCATGGCAAGATGATTTCGCGGCTGGTAACCAACGTCACCCTGCCGGCCATCGTGCTGGTGACCTTGAGCCGCAGCCAGATTTTATGGAATGAACTTGGGTTGGCACTGGTCATGTTGAGCGCGGGCGTGGCCTGTCTGGCGCTCGGATGGTTAATTGCCAGATGGCTGCGCTTGGGTCGGCCGCAGACGGCTGCAGTGATCCTGGCCAGTGGTTTTGCCAATGCTTCGATGCTGGGTTTTACCGTCGTCGCCCAGATATTTCCGGGCGACCGCAATGATCTGACCGAGGCGGTGATGCTGTCCGGGATCGGATCGCAGCCGCTGATTTTCCTGTTGGGAACCATGATTGCGATTCACTATGGCGGATCCAACGTGCCGGCTTCCGAACGGACGCGGGCCAGCCTGCGTTACTTTCGCTCGCCAATCTTTTTTGCCTTGGTCATCGGCCTTTTGTTGTCGGTTTTCGTGGGGCCGGTGTCGAATCCGGTCTATGACAAGTTGATGAATGCCCTGAAGATTGTTGGTGAGGCCAACACGTTTCTGGTGACGCTGGCGGTTGGGCTGCTGTTGCAATTCCGCTTTCCAGGCCGGCTGCTGCTGGCGGCGTCACTGGTGGCGGCAAGCAAGCTTCTGGTCATGCCGTTGCTGGCCTGGTTTTTGGGAAAATCGCTCGGGCCAGGTTCCTGGCAGCTTCAGGTGCTGGTGCTGGAAGCCGCCATGCCCTCGGCCATGCTGGCTGTGACGTTGTGCAGCGCTTACGATTGCGATGATCGTCTGGCCGCTTCGTTGGTGTTGTTTAGCACTGCATTGTCGGTGATCACGCTGCCAGCATTGTTTGTGCTGCTGTGATTAAATTGCGCTGAATTCGGTTCGCAGAAGAGCTAAGCGAGCTCACTGGCTCGAAATTGTAAAAGCCGCTTTTTGCTATGTTTAGTTTCGGGATGCAATCACTGATTCGCTCAATGCCCACAATGGTTTTATTCATTTCAGCTTTTGCCGTGCTTGGTCGTGTTTGGCCGTAAAAAATATCAACCTTTGAAAGTATAAAACAGAAATTTAGACATCCGCTTAAATCTTCCTGCCACGACTGTGATTTTGTTCGGCCGATTGAATGAGTGGGTGTAAAACGCAGCCGGATTTCAGGCAATGCTAAAGCAGTAACTTTGATTTTGAAGGAAGACGCAATCGTCAATGAGATGCAGCCGGGGGAATTGGCTTGATTTTCGAAGTTAAATACCGACTATCAACGCGCGGATGGAACGGCCACACTCATGCTCGCTAATCGTGGTAACCGCGCTATTTGGAATGCTGGTCGTCTTACCCAGTTGCACTTCAAGTCAGGATGCTGAGCATGGTCAGCCCAAGGCTCCGCCTACAGGCGGCAAGCCATGGAACTCCACCGATTATCAATCTGCTTCAAGCATTTCAACGACGAACACCGACTTCGCGCATCAGTTGGGAATTTCTGTCACGACGCATCCGGACAAGACCTACGATCTGATTTCGCTCATTATCCTCGCGCAGGAGGCAAACCCGCAGACCCGCATCGCCTGGGAACAGGCCCGCGCCGAGGCGGCCCGCCTGGGCATCGCCGACAGCGACTGGTATCCGACGCTGGCGTTTTTGGCCTCCGCCGGCTACGCGCGCGAAGAAGATCCCACCCCCACCGGCGGACTGTCCACTTACGGCCCGAGCGTCATGCCGGAGCTGACCTTGCAATGGACGTTGCTCGATTTCGGGCGGCGCCAAGCGAAGATTGATGCGGCGGTGCAGACGTTGCTGCAGTCCAATTTTCAATTCAACCGCACACATCAGCAGGTAGCCTACAATGTGCAGAAAAGTTATTATGCCTACGACGCCAGTCGCGCCACGGTGGACGCGATGCAAGCGGCGCTGAAATCCGCGCAAGCGGTCGAGGAAGCGGCGCAGGCACGATTGGACGCCGGCCTCGCCACACAGCCGGACTTGCTGCTCGCACGGCAGGATCGCGTGCTCGCCGAATACAACCTGAGTTCCGCGCAACGCAGCGTCACGGATGCGCAATCGGCGCTCGCCGAAGCCGTGGGCATTGCACCAACCACGCCGTTGAAGGTGGCCCCGATGTCCGCGCTACCGTTGCCGGCGGAACTGACGAATTCGGTGGAGCTCACCATGGATCAGGCGCTGGCGAAACGTCCCGACCTGGCCGCGCAACTCGCCGCGTTGCGTGCCAGTGAGGCCGACGTGAGCAGGGCGAAGGCTGCATATTATCCGCAACTCGGACTGAACGGTTCTGTCGGCCAGACCTACAGTCGCTTTGATGCCTACACCGGCGGGAAAACCACCGGCCCGTTTGATTACAACGACATGATTTACGGCATCAACCTGACAGTTTCCTGGGACATCTTCGACGGCTTTCTGCGCCGCAACAAACTGCGTGAGGCCGAAGCCCAGCACCGCCAGGCCGCCGCCCAGTTGTCCGCCCTGCAACTGAAAGCCATGCGCGAAGTCTGGAAATCCTACGTGGATGTGAAAACCGCGCTGGTGCAATATGAGGCCGCGCAAGCATTGTTGACTGCATCGCAGGATGCTTACGACGCCAACACCACAAAATATCAGAATGGCCTCGGCACGTTGATTGACCTGCTGGCCGCCGAGCGCGACCTGGCCCACGCCCGCACCACCATCGTGGAAAGCCGGGCCGAACTGCTCGACTCCGCCGCCGCCCTCGCGTTCGCCGTGGGCAATTCCAACGCCAATCAAAAAGAAAAAAAACGTCCAGCGCCGGATAAACAATAAACGGCCAACCATGACCTCCATCCAACGCCATTTACGTTCGCTGACCAGTTTGACCAAAGCGCGGCTGTGTCCCCGACCAGCCGCAGTCGTGTGGACACGGCTGCGGCTGACGCTTCGCGCACAGCCGCGCTCCGTAAAATGGCAAATTCTGATGGTGCCGCATTTACCCAGGCTCGCCGCGCTGGTCGCGCTGACCCTGCTTATGACCGGCTGCGATCCGACAATCAATCTTTACGGCACGTTCATTCCCGCGTGGCTGATCTGCATGGCGGCGGGGACGGCGGGCGCGGTGGCGTTAAGGTATCTGTTCGCCGCGTTGAAATTGGAACCGCATCTTGGTCCGCTCATTCTGGTTTATCCGTGCCTTGTGGCGCTGTTGTCATGCCTCATTTGGGCCATTTTCTTCAAATTATGAAATCCGGCGTCTTTTCTGAAAACTCATGGTTGACGCGACTGACCGGACGGCTGCTCGGCCTGTCAATCATCCTGAGCAGCATCGGGCTGGTGGCCTACATTTCGCGCGAACATTACCGCCAGCCGCGGACCAACGACGCCAACGTGCGCGCCAACATTGTGGGCATCGCGCCGAACGTGAGCGGGCCGATCGTGCAACTCAACGTCGTGGACAATCAGGAAGTCAACCAGGGCGATGTCTTGTTCGTGATCGATCCCCGACCGTTTGAGATCGAACTCGAACGCGCCCGGGCAAATCTCCTTTTGACCCAAACGCAGATCAGCGCGACCTCCAACGCGGTCGCAGCGGCGCAGATGAATGTGCAACGGCTCGAAGCCGAGAGCACCTACGCCGCCGATCACGTGCAACGCCTGGAACCGCTCCTCGCCAAAAAATTCGTCACGGCGGACAATCTCCAGTCGGCCAAGGTGGATGCACATTCGGCTGAGGCATCCCTGGCCCAGGCGCGGGCGGAATTGTCCCGGCAGAAAAGCCTGCTCGGCCAGGTGGACGACGTCAACGCCTACCTCAAGGTGGCGGAGGCGGCGGTGCATTCGGCGGAATTGAACCTGAATTATTGCCGGGTGCGTTCGCCCTTCAAAGGTCGTGTGACGAACCTCAACATCGCGCAAGGCGCATACGCCAATGCCGGCGTCCAGGTCTTTGCGCTGGTGGACACCCGGCACTGGTATGTGATGGCGAATTTTCAGGAAACTTTTCTCGGCTCCATTTATCCCGGCATGGACGCGGAAGTCTATTTGATGAGTTATCCCAACCGGAAATTTCACGGCAAAGTGCAGGGCGTTGGCTGGGCCATCCAGACGCCGGACAACTTCGTACCGGGCGTCTTGCCCAGCGTGGCACCCACACTGAACTGGACGCGGCTGGCCCAGCGCATTCCTGTCCGCATTGAATTGGAAGATGGCGATCCGCAAAAGCCTTATCGCATGGGCATGACCGCCATGGTCATGCTGCGGGAAGGACCTGCAGCCCAATCTGTTTCGCCGGATAAAACCAGCCGATGACCGCAGCGGCCACAGTTCCGGCATCGCGTTGGGAACACCGGCTCTTTGAGTTCTTCCGTCAGGAACTGGCCCCTTCACCGACCCGCTGGCGGGCCACGCTGCGTATCACGCTGCTGTGCGCCTTGGGAACCGTGGCCGTGATGACGCTTCACATTCCGAACGGGGAATTTCTCATCATCTTTTTTTTCGCCGTCAGCCAACCGGATGCGTGGGCGTCGTTTCGCCGGGCGCGGCTGCGGGGAATCGGCACGATCATCGGCGGCGCGCTGTCCATCCTGACCATCATCCTGTGCGGCGACAAACCCTGGTTGTTCTTTCCACTACAGGCGTTGATCTTCGCCACGGGGCTGTTCCTGTCGCTTGCCACCACGATTCCTTATGCTGTCCTGATCGCGTTGTTCACCTTCGTAGTCGCGACGCCGCTGGAACAGGCCGATCCCGAAGGCAGTTTGAAAACGGCGCTGTGGCGCATCCTCCTGACCTGGATCGGGGTAGTCTTTGGCACCATCGGTCAACTGGTGTTATGGCCGGAGAAACCGGAAAAACTGCTGCTACGGGAACTGGTGACCCATCTGCGCCGGGGCGAAGAGATGCTCGAATGCCTGCTGACTCAGCGCACGGTTCCGGCCATGTCTTCCGCACCATTGCCCGCCAACGTCAGTGCCGCCGTCGTGGCCGGCCAGCTTGATCTGCTGGCCAGCGCGGAGGCTGGCGCCCCGCAACTCCGGCAATATCACGCGCAGCAAATCGAACTGATCACGGACATCGAACTCATCTTCGGCTTGATTGTGCGGTTGGAACATCTCGTCAACAGCCAGCCTTCACTGCTGTCCGAACCAATTCGCGTCCGCATTCAAAAAATCCAGGATGAGATCGTCCGCTTGCGACACGAGTTAAAACAGGGAAATCCCCCGCCCGTTCCGATGATTTGCGAGCCGGCCGATTCTCCGGCCGATGCCGCCTTGGAAAATAAATCGCCAACGGTGGCCGCAGTGGTTCAAAAACTGGAGCGCTGCCTGCGGCAGATGCCTGCCTCAATGGCATTTCTGAAGATGCAGAAGGATGAAAAAAAAGGCCTGGACCGGGTTCAGGAACCGATCGCTCCCGGAAGTCTCTTCAGCCCGGCTTTCTCCCTTTCCAACATCGCCGCGGTGCAGTTCAGCCTCAAAGGCACGCTGGCCGCCTCGATTTGTTACGTGATTTATCAGTCGTTGAACTGGCCAGGCATCTCAACCTGCGTGGTAACGGCAGTGATCGCGATGCAATCCAGTTTTGGCGCCAGCATCCAAAAAGGCCTGCTTCGGCTGGCCGGTGCCGCGCTCGGTGCCGCGTTGTCCTTTGGCATCATCACCCTGGTCATGCCGAACATGCAGACGGTGGCTTCCGTCGTGGTCGTCACGGCCGTTCCGTTTTTTATCGCCGGTTGGATCGTGTCGGGCAGCACCAGGATTTCCTATGTGGGGATTCCGACTGGCTTGGTGCTCGCACTGGTCCTGATGAACCGGCTGGGGCCGACCACGAACCTCGCCCCGGCGGGCGACCGCATTTTGGGCGTGTTCATCGGCCTGGTGGTGATGAGCTTCATCAACCTGACGCTGTGGCCCAACTTCGCCGGAAAAGCTCTGCGGAAAAAACTGGCGGACGCCATGCGCGCGCTGGCAAACATTTCCCGCACGCTGGGCGAGCTGGCGCGCAGTAAATTCGACCTCGTGACCGGACAATCGCACAGGGAAATCACGGCTGCGCTGGCGCTTTACGATGAATCCACGCACGAATTCGGGTTGCCCCAGGCGGCCACGGAAGCGAACCGCCATCAATCGCTGGCCGTGATCAGCCGGCTGCAGGAAATTTTCCTGGCGCTGCTGGCTGTCAGCCGTCAGCGCACCGCCCTGGAGCCATTCACCGCGCCGGTGATCTGGCCGCAACGGCTGCAAACGCTGGATGAAGCCATAGCCAAACGGCTGGAGATGCTGGCCGATTCCGAGCTGAACCCAACCGCCACCACTTTGGGCAGCCTGCCCGATCTGAATCAATCGCTGGCGGATTTCAAAAGTACATTTAATGAACCTGCGATGCTGCCGGAAACCGAGGCGCGGGTGTTACGCAGGCTCCTCGATCTCGCCCCCCTTTATGGCGACCTTGTCGAGGCGCTCGAAAACCTGCAAACCGATCTAAAAATGCGGGCCTGATTTTGCATTTCTGCGGTTGAGCCTGGCTGTTCTTTTCCTTGTCGGGACCTACGTCTCGCTCCCATTAATTGCGGGCAAGACGCTCAATTGGATTGAGAGGTTGGAGGCTTACAACCCTGCAAACAACACCGGCACGACGAACGGCTCGCCGCCTGCCAATGGCCCATTCGTTCCCTTACACTTATTTGCACTGACGACGCTTGTTTTATAGACATAAACTGAACAATTTTTGCCCCTTTGAATTATGAATCGAACAGGCTTTCTGCGGAAACGCATTCTCAGCAAAAGTCTAGAACCCATATCATAAATAGGCAACGCACCCCTTGCCTATTTATGAGATGGGTTCTAATTTTCCTTCAGCCTGTAATAACAGTACAAAGGCCAGGCGTGGGCATGAGCACAATAGGCGGCGAACGGAATCCAAAACCCGCCATTGGCCGGACGCGGCAGTCCGATCACCGGACCGGCCGCGCTCGAGCATAAAGTGTCCGGGGCGGTCCATTGCCCGACCCAGTATTGGGGAAATGTCCGCGCAAAATGATCAAACGTCATTTGCCGGAGCATCTCCCACGCCGCAGGTTTGTCGAATGTTCCGATGCCGACAATTGCCGGGCCGGCCAGCGCATACCAGAACCCGCCGTTCTCGCTGACGCCGGCGTTGAAAGTTGCATCGGTGACAGGCTGCTCACGCTGGCGCGGTCCCTGGACCTCGCCGTTGAGCAGCCGTTTGCGGGTTTCCTCGAGCAAAATACGTTTGCGATCCACCGGAAAATCCGGGGATTGCAACAGGAACGCCTGCGGCTCGAGGTGCATGTTGTCGTCACCCAGGGACGCCTGGTGATCGAAATAAAGCCTCCGGCTGAAAGTTCGATCGCCCAGATCACGATAAAAGGCCTCCCGGATCAGCGCGTCGTAACGCTTCATCCCGGCCACCAGCTTGACCAATCGCTCCCGCTGCTCCGGGGAAAGCGATTTGCCGTTGCCGCTCTGTTCGAGTTGCCGGACCAGTTCCGGCAGCGCCGTCAGAGCCATCGCGCTGTTCAGATGCGATTCCGAGGAATGAAAATATCGGAGCACCGAATGATCCGCATAAATCATGTCGCTCCAGTCGGAATTCATCAGACGAATCAACCCGTGCGAGCCCGTGCCGATTTCGTCCCGCAAGTACATGAACGCCCGGTCCAGTTTGTCCAGAGTGGTGCCCGTGTAATTGGCATCCATCGGCAGGTAGGGGGTCTCTTCCAGCAGGAATCCCGTGTCGCCCGTGATGCGCAGATACTCCGCGACAGCCAGGAACAGGTAAAGCTGCTGGTCGCTGGTGTTCCAGGCGGAATTCGACGTCTTTCCAAAACCGTAATCCGTGTATTTGATTTCGCCCTGGCAGGTCATTTTCTTCAACACAAAGCGCAGGCAGGATTTGGCCAGCGCCGGATCGGTGTAGCAAAGAGCCATGGCGTGCTGGAGGTGATCGCGAGGCGCGGCTGTTAAATCCATCTCGTAATCGTAAGTCATCCCCTGCGGCACAAATGTCTCGCGGTAATACTCGCTGTAGGTCGCCATCGCTTCGAGCGTGTACGCGTCCCATGCCATCTCACGGCGGAATGCAGGATCGTCCTCGCTCGCAAAATCCGGCAGGCGTCGCTTCCAGTCCGCTCGGAAATGCCCACCGTCCGGCGTTGGACCGAGACTTGCCCCCAGTGCAAGAATGGCATCGGCCTTCGCCTCTGGTGCGAGGCCAATGACAAAATCCATCTCGCGCGTTTCACCGGGCTGCAGCCGGAATGTGACGGCAGCCGACAGACGGTCCCGGCCCGGCCCCATGTTGGCGGCTTCGAAGACCGGATGCCCCCCACTCGCAGGCGGCACATGCAGCACCAGCGACGGCGGATAGCCGTCATATTTGCAGGCGAATTCGCGGGAGTGAAACACCGAGGGATCCTTGGAGACGGCGAAGATATCCGCCCGGACCAGCGCGCGTTCCTCGTCAACAGAAGTCCGGTTTGTGTATGTCACCAGCCTGGATTCATCGGCCTGGCTGTGGTCGATCGCCGCCACGTAATGCGCCAGCACAGACTCCGTATAGGCTGCCTCGACGGGTGCATGGCCGCGATTGGTCACGCGCACATGGACGACGAAAGCCGGAATGCCTTCATTGATCTGCAATGACGGCGGCACGCTGAGAACCCGGCTGCAGGCCAGGCCGTCTTCCAGGGCGAAGTCGTAGCGGGCGTAACCGGTGCCGAAAACGCGCCGGCAACGGGCGGGATCGGCCGCCAGCGAACTTACGCCAGCCAGCTCGAAAGTGTTGGTCGATCCGGCCCGATTCACCCGGAGCGTCGCGCCATTCTCGCCGCCACCATCGTCCCCCTGGTTGAGCCGCGCCCACGAACGCTCGCCGGTCATCAACAGGTATCTGCCGCTGACGCGCGGAAAAATCGTTAGCCGGTAATTGCCCAGCAGGAAAAATGGATCGCCGGGCAACGGAAAAGGCTTTCCCGCGCGGTCCACCGTCTTAACCGGCAATGGGGCGTTAAACGCGAACGCGGGCAATCCTTCGCGGTCCACCTCCCATTCGCCCATCGACGAGGCCGCCACGTTCGATGCGCATACCATTCCAGCCAGATTTAATACAGCCATGATTCGCAGGGGTTCGAGGAGAGTTTGAATTTGTTTCATTTTAGAAACCGCGACGTTTGGATTGAATCGTCCCATCACTGACAGGCATTGCGCGGTGCGTGAGCCGGAATACCGGCCGCTGCGCAAGGAACACCGTCCGGGCAGGGCCGGAGTCGCCCCCCAGCCGCCGCCGCACGACCTCAACCGTCGCGCTGACCATTTCTTCCCACGGCGTTTCAATCGTGGTCAGGTTCAGCTCCTCGGCGATGGGCGCATTATCATGGCCAATCAGCGGCGGGGTCTCGATGCCCTGCTCGCGGCAGTAACCCAGAATCCCCTGGGCCAGCCGGTCGTTGACACAGAAGATCCCCTCCGGCTGCGCGGCCAGAACTTTGGCGGCGACAGATGGAACGGCATCCACATACCAACTCCCCGTGTAAAACACCTTGGCCAGCGGCAGCATGCTCAAAAACCCGTTCACCCGATTCGTGCTGCGTTCGTCATCGCGGGGACCGCCCAGCACGGTATAACGCTGCGCGTGTGGCTGGCGTTCGAGGAACACTTCCGCCGCAGCCACACCCGCGGAAAAATCATCCGTGGTCACCGCATCCACCAGGCTCGCCCCCAGTCCCGGCGGAGGCCGGTTGTTCAGAAGCAAGGCATACCTCCGGGCATCGCGCACCGAGGCAAGAACCCCCGGCGACTCCCACATCACGGGATAATGGCCGACTCCGGGCGCCACCCTGCGTCCGCTCCAGCGCACCTCACACGCGATCCCGGCCTCGCACAAAGCCGCCTTGAGCAAGGCCAGCAGATGCGCCCCAAAACTGCCGGGCCTCTTCGCACGGGGATGGAACCACAGATCCACCCCGCGCAGGCGCTTTGCCCTTCCCGCCACAAAGGTGCCGGAAGCCTCACGCCGCTCCAGCCAGCCTTCCGACCGCAATTCAGCGATGATCCGGTGTGCCGTCTGATAACTCACCGCCTGCTGCCCGGCAACCTCCCGCGCCGACAAAAAGCGGTCGCCCGGCCGATGAAAACCATCCTGCAAACGGGCCAGGAGCTTCGCCTTGACGGCGGCTACTTTGCTGGATCGGGTCCGGGACATGCCGGGACATTATTATCATATCAGATATTTTTTCAAGTGATTTGTTTATAAACTCGCGCCCCGCCTCCGTCCGCCGAAATCCTGCCAAATGTTGAATGTCTAGATGTGACACCGGGTCCCGGTGTCACATCTAGACATTCAACATTTGATCCTTCAGCGGCTTTGCACGTGCTCATCGGGGATTGAAAGCCGGCTCCGGAACGGCTAGAGTTCCGACCGCGTCTGAATGTTTTGAATCCCATGAAACAACCCCGCTACCTCGTCCCCGACGGCACCTACATGGCCGACCCCGCCGCCCACGTCTTCAACGGCCGGCTCTATATCTATCCCTCCCACGACATCGAATCCGGCATTCCCGAAAACGACAACGGCGATCACTTCGACATGCGCGATTACCATGTCCTGTCGATGGATTCCATCGACGGCAAGGTCACCGATCACGGCGTGGTGCTCGACGTGAAGCAAATCCCCTGGGCGGGCCGGCAGCTCTGGGATTCCGACTGCGCGTTCAAGAACGGGAAATATTACATCTACTTTTCGCTGAAAGACAAAAACGACGTGTTCCACATCGGCGTCGCGGTGAGCGAGCGGCCGGAAGGGCCGTTCGTGCCGCAGGACGCGCCGATCCGCGGGAGTTATTCGATCGATCCCTGCGCGTTCCGGGAGGACGACGATTCGCATTACCTCGTGTTTGGCGGGCTCTGGGGCGGGCAACTGCAGCGGTATCGCAACAACAAGGCGCTGGAGCGTCCGCATGAACCGGCGGACAATGAACCTGCCCTCTGCCCGAAGATCGCGCGGCTGACAAACGACATGCTGCAATTCGCCGAGGAACCGCGCGACCTGGTGATCCTCGAGAAGAATGGTCAGCCGCTCAAAGCCGGCGACCACGCGCGCCGCTTCTTCGAGGCCTCATGGCTCCACAAATACAAGGGGAAATATTACTACTCCTATTCCACCGGCGACACTCACCTGCTCTGCTACGCGACATCCGACACGCTCTACGGCCCTTACACCTACCAGGGCGTCATCCTCACCCCGGTCGTCGGCTGGACCACCCACCATTGCATCCTCGAATTCAAGGGCAAATGGTATTTGTTCCACCACGACTCCGTCCCGTCCGGCGGCAAAACCTGGCTGCGCAGCCTGAAAGTCATCGAACTCGAATACCTGCCCGATGGGTCCATCAAGACCATTCAGGGGCAATAGGAATTGCGATGGATTGTTGGATCAATGGATTTATGGATTAATGGATGGTCGCGCGCGAGGGTCTTCCCATTTATCCAAGAATCCAGCAATCCAATAATCCATTTCGAGGGCTCGACGGAGTCTCGCCCCACCAGGTCCTGCCCCACTCCAGCACTCCATTTCGCCTACTTCGGCGGCAATTCGCGGTAACCCGGCGTGACGGTCTGAACGGTAGGCTTCACATCCGGCGATCCCTGGCCCGCGGCCCACTTGATCCCGCCGAACAACAAATCCTGGAACAGCGGGTTCGTCCACACATCCTCGCGATGCCCCATCGAGGTCTCGAACACCCGCCCCTTGCCCTGCAGGCGCGCCCAGGTCGACGGGTACGGCGGACGATGATACGGTTTGCCCTGCATGTCCTGGGTTTCCTGGACCAGCAGCACGTGCAGGTCGTCGCCGATATTCTTCAGCGAATACCACTCCTCGAATAATTCAAAATCCTCCTTCGGCATTCCCGGGAACGACGGATCCGCCACGTGGCTTTTCGCCTTCTGCTGCTTGTCGTGAATGATGAATTCGCCGCCGATCATTTGGATGTAAGGATCCGCCGCATTGCCGTCGTTGTGATATTCCGAGTGATTTGTCCCCGTCTCCGGCGTGTGAAATGTGTCCGTCGCGCAGTGAACTCCCACAAATCCCTTGCCCTTGTTGATCGCCGACAGCAGCGCCTTCTTGCCTTCCGGCGTCATCGGCGGATTTTTGTCCGTCCCCGCCGTGGTAAGATCGCCCGTGGTATAAAACACCAGCACGTCGAATCCCGCGATGTATTCCGGCGTGAACAGGCTGCCGTCCTTCGAGAACGTGAATTCCACGCCCTGTTTCGGGCCGACTTCGGCCAGCAGGTTTTCCGCAAAACTCGGCTTCCCATCCTTGCGCGCGATCACCGAGTGCTCATAGCCGGATGACTTCGAGAAAAACAGGACTTTGAGGGGCTTTTGTTGGGCGACAACCGATGCCGGCAGAAGAATCATCGCGGCGACGGCTGCGGAGAGAAGGAAAAGCAGTTTGCTTCGCATGCGCTAGATTCTCCACCCCGCAAAACACGGTCAAGAGAAATGCATATCCCCCCCCGTAGCCGCGATCATGAGATCGCGGACTCGTGCCCCCTTCTTTCCTCGTAGCCGCGATCACCCGTCTGTCGTAGCCTTGGCTAAGACGGATAAGATCGCGGACCGCGATCTCACGATCGCGGCTGCAAAAGGCCGGTCCCTCACACCTCGCGGGTCAGCGACACACCCAGCTTCAGCAATTTCCTCACATCCGCCGGGCTTTTCGCCTCCGAATAAATGCGCAGCACGGGCTCCGTGCCCGACCCGCGCAGCATCAGCCACGAACCGTCCTCCGCCACAAACTTGATTCCGTCGTAGCTCTTCACCTCGGCCATCGGCGACCGCAACAGCTTCGACGGCGGGTTCGACTTCAGGAATTCCATCAGCTTCGGACGCTTGTCCAGCGGGTAATGCGTGTCGATCCGATCGTAATGATGCGGCCCGAATTTCTTCTCCAGTTGCGCCAGCAGCTTGCTCACCGGCGTCTTTTCCATCGCCAGCATTTCCAGCAACATCAGCCCCGCCGCGATTCCGTCCCGCTCGGGAATGTGTCCTTCGAACCCGATGCCGCCGCTCTCCTCCGCTCCCAGCAGCACGTCGCCTTTCAGCATCTCGGCGCACACATACTTGAATCCCACGCCCGTCTCCACCATCGGCAACCCGTATTCGGCGCACATCTTGTCCACCATCGAAGTGGTCGTCAGCGCCTTCACCACCCGGCCGTGCCCGTGCCGGTTCACAAACGAATGCCGCAACAACAAACAGATCAGCTTGTGGGTCGACAAATACCCGCCCCGCCCGTCCATGCCGCCGACGCGATCCGCGTCGCCGTCCGTCACCAGGCAGATGTCGTGCGGGTGCCGCTTCAGGTAGGCCTGGCTCAACGCGTAATTGCGCTCAATCGGCTCCGGGTTGATCCCGCCGAACAGCGCGTCGTGCCGCCCGTTCAGCGTCGTCACCTTGCAGGTCGTTCCTTTTAAAATCTGGTCAAAGCATCCCGCCCCGACACCGAACAATGCCTCGTGCGCGAACCGCAGCCGGGATTTTGAAATCGCCTTAAAATCCACCAACCGCTTCAACGCCGCGTAATGCGCCGGGCGCACATCCCGCACCGTCACCCGGCCCGACCGGACCGCGTCCGCCAGCGGCACGCGACGGACCGGCGATCGATCAACACATTTCTCCACCGCTTGGCAGGTCTCCGGATCGCTGGAACCGCCGTAATCCGACTTGAGTTTGAACCCGTTGAACACGGGTGGATTGTGGCTCGCGGTGATCATCACTCCGCCGATCGCGTCCTGTTCTTTGACGGCGTAGGAGACCGACGGCGTCGGCGTGGGATCGGGCGTCAGCACCACGTTGAAATCGTTCGCCGCCAGCACCTCCGCGGCGCACCGGGCGAAGTCGCCCGACAAAAACCGCCGATCATAACCGACAATGACTTTTCGGCGCTTCGGACCCGCAAGGCTGCGCCAGTAATCCGCCGTGGCCTGGGAAACACGCGCGACATTGGCAAAAGTAAAATCCTCCGCGATCACCGCCCGCCAGCCGTCCGTGCCAAATTTGATTTGCGACATCCCGCACTTTAACCACGCGCGCGCCTTCTGCCAAGAGGGAGCGGGCGGAAAGGATGGGTGGATTATTGGATGATCGGATTATTGGATAAATGCACTGACAGCCCGCAAGGAATCCATTTATCCAGGAATCCATCAATCCTGGCCTTGGATTTTCCCACCACCCGTCACACCTTCAAATCCGCCAGCGCCGGGTCGTTTGCATGCACGATTTTCCGGAACCGGCTCACGGCGGCTTTCATGTTCTTCTGCTTGAACAGCGCCGTCCCGCTCACAAAAACATCCGCCCCCGCCCGCGCACAGTCCGCCGCCGTCGTGAAATCGACCCCGCCGTCCACCGCGATGTGATATTGGAGATGCCTCTCCTGCCGCCACGCGGCGGCCTGCTCGATCTTCGGCAGCGTCTCGTGAATGAATTCCTGCCCGCCAAACCCCGGATTCACCGTCATCACCAGCAGCGAATCAATCTGCTCCAGGTAGGGCTGCACCAGCGTGATCGACGTCGGCGGATTCACCGCCAGGCCCACTTTCAAATTCAACGACTTGATTTTCCAGATCAACGCGGTCACCGCGTCGCCGCCGAGCTCGACGTGAATGTTCAACTGGTTCGCCCCCGCTTTCGCAAACGGTTCCAGCAAAATCTGCGGCTTGGAACACATGAGGTGAACATCGAAGAAAATCGGCGTCACCGGCCGGATCGATTGCACCACCCGCGGTCCGAACGAAATGTTCGGGACAAAATGCCCGTCCATGATGTCCAGGTGTAGCCAGTCGGCCCCGGAACGACCCACCCGCTCCGCTTCCTTTCCGAACCGCGTGAAATCGGACGCCAACAATGATGGGGCAATAATCATCCCCGGCAAATTAGGTTGGGAGCCTCCCGATGTCGATTCAAGAACGCGGGGCCCGCGGCTTTGGCGCCGGAAATCGCAGCGCAGTCCGCCCGGCCTGGCGGGGTAGGGCTGCGCTCCGCGCAGCCGGCGCCGCGGAGCGGCGCCCTACCAAACGCCTGCTCACTCGAAGACACAAATTCAAATCAGGACATTGCCACCGTTGCCCGCGCGTTGACAACTTCAGCGCGCTGGGACACTCTGGGTCACATGGCAAAACCTGCATTGGGCCGCGGCCTCGGCGCGCTTCTCGGCGGCGCCCCCGCCGCAGGCAAACCACCCGCCGCGCGGCCGACCGGTTCCGCTGACGGAGCGCCCGCACCCGCGTCCACCGCCGCCGCCACACCGGCCACCGCACCCGGCGACCGGGTCCAGCGGCTCCCGCTCGACCGCATCCGCCCCTGCCCGCTCCAGCCGCGCAAGGATTTCGCCCCGGAAGCGCTGCAGGAACTTGCCGATTCCATCCGCGAACAGGGCATCGTCCAGCCCCTCATCGTCCGTCAGCGCGGCGACCACGTGGAATTGATCGCCGGCGAACGCCGCTGGCGCGCCGCCCGGCTCGCCGGACTCAAGGAAGCCCCGGTCATCGTCCGCGAAGCCGACGACCGCGATGTGCTCGAGCTGGCGCTCATCGAAAACCTGCAGCGCGAAAATCTCAACCCAATCGAGGAAGCCCAGGGTTACGCGCAACTCACGGAACAGTTTAAACTCACGCAGGAAGAGGTCGCCGCACGCGTCGGCAAAAGCCGCACGGTCGTCGCCAATTCACTGCGCCTCCTCAAATTGCCCTCCGCACTTCAGAAAAATCTGCGCGACGGCAAACTCAGCGTGGGCCACGCCAAAGTCCTGCTCGGTTTGCCCGGCGACAAACTCCAGATCGCCGCCGCGGAACGGATCCTGAAGGACGGACTCAACGTGCGTCAGACGGAAATCCTGACCGCGAAACTCCAGGCCCGCGGCACCGCCGCGGCCAAGGCCACCGTTGCCATCCCGCTCCGTGATACCCACGTTGCCAATGTCGAGTCGCGCCTGCGCGAAGTGCTCGCCACCAAGGTCCAGCTCCGCTACGCCCAGGGCAAAGGCTCGATCGAAATTTCCTACTTCAGCGACGCCGAACTGGAACGCATCCTCCAATTGCTCGGAGTTACCATCGAATAACCGTCACACCGCCCCATGATCCTGGAAGTCGTCAAGTTCGGCCATCCCGCGCTCCGTCAAAAAGGTTCGCGTGTGGACACGGTCACGACCGAGATCCAACGCCTCATCGCCGACATGTTCGAAACGATGTATGCCTACAAGGGAATCGGCCTCGCCGCCCAGCAGGTCGGCAAACCCATCCAGGTCACCGTCATCGATGTCCGCGGCGTCACCGACCGGCCGTCCACCCTGGAAATCGACGGCCAACCGGCCGATGTCGCCACACTCATGCCGCTCGTCCTCCTGAATCCACAGGTCAAACCCGCGGGCGACCCCGTCTCCGGCCCCGAAGGCTGCCTCAGTTTTCCGGAAATTTACGCCGACATTTCCCGTCCCGAATCGGTCGATGTCCAGGCCCTCAACCAGGATGGCAAACCGATCTCGTTCCGCTGCGGCGGCCTGCTCGCCCGCGCCGTCCAGCACGAAACCGATCATCTCCACGGAATCCTGTTCATCGATCGGATGGAAAAAGCCGACAAGGAAAATCTCCGGCCCGAACTCGACCAACTCCAGGCCGACACCAAAGCCGCCCTCCAGCCCGCGCGGAAAAGGTAATCCGCCATCGTAGCCGCAATCGTCAGATTGCGGATCCCCCTAATCCATCAATCCAAAAAACCCGTCAGGCCGCCCCCTCCACCGACCCCGCCGCAAACGACTGCAGCCGCGCCAACCGTTGAAACGGCCCCGGCCGCGCCAGCAACTCCTCCCGCGTCCCCACATCCGCGATCCGCCCCTGCTGCAACACCACCACGCGATTCGCATGCCGGATCGTCGAAAACCGGTGCGCGACAATCAGCGTCGTGCGCCCCCGCGTCAGCCGGATCAGTGCCTCCTGCACCAGCCGCTCCGATTCCGCATCGAGCGCCGAGGTGGCTTCGTCGAGCAGGATCATGCGCGGATCCCGCGCCAGGGCGCGCGCGATCGCCAGTCGCTGCTTTTGTCCGCCCGACAATCTCGCGCCGCCTTCCCCGAGCGAGGTGTCGAGTTTTTGCGGGAGCGATTTCACCAGGTCGGCCAGGTTGGCTTCGGCGAGAATTTCCCACAGGCGCGCGTCCGGAAAATCGTCGAGCCCGAACGTGACGTTCTCGCGAATGCTGCCGGTGAACAGTACCGTTGCCTGCGGCACGACGCCGATTTGCCGGCGATAAGTCCGCAAATCCAATTCCTGCAGATCGAACCCGTCCAGCAACACCCGCCCCGCGCTCGGCTTTCGAAACCCGAGCGCCAGCGTGATCAAGGTCGACTTGCCCGCGCCGGATTCGCCGACAAACGCGACGGTCTCGCCCGGCTCAATGCGCAGCGACACGTCCCGCAGCGCGACTTCGCGGCCTTTCGGATAGGAATAGCTGACGTTCTCGAACACGATCTCGCCCCGGAGCGGACTGGGCGCCGCCGGTTTCCCTTCGTGCACTTCCACCTCCGGCGCCTCGAGAACTTCGCCGATCGACTGGATGGCGTCTGCGCCCTGGGCGAGCGCGGGGAACACGCTGAGAATTTGCTGCACCGCGCCGACGACCATTCCGAAATACGCGTGGTACATCACGGCGTCGCCGACCTTCAATTTGCCCTTCGTCACCAGCCAGGCGGAAAACACCAGGCAGGCGAGCTGAAACACGTTGAACGTGAACCAGGAACTTGACGCGAAAAATTCCGTCAACGTGTCCACCCGCAACCCGCGCACCTGCAGCCGCTGAAAGACCGTCCGGACGTCGCGCGCCTCCTCCTCCTCGAGCCCGTGCGCGCGCGTCACCGGCAGCATGTGCAGCATCTCGCCCACCCGCGCGTTCATCTCCTCCGTCTCCACCCGCAACGCCTGGTATTGTTCCCGGAATTGTTTGCTGAACAGTTTCAACAACAACACGCCCGTCGGCACCGTCACCAGGAAATACAACGCCAAAATCGGCTGCCGCAGCAGCGCGATCACCGTCACATACACCACCACCAGCAGCCCGTTCAACCCCGTGTGCATCAGGTGCCGGCACAACGTGTCGATCGCGTCCACATCCCGCAGAATTTTCGTCTGCAGCGCCCCCGTCTGCGCCTCCTCGTGGAACAACACCGACAACTGGTGCAGCCGCTCCACCAGCGCACTGCGCAAAATGAACTGCATGTGCCGCAGCGCCCGGCTCATTGCCCGCACAAACAGCGTGTGCACAAACGGGTTCTGAACCAGGATCAACAGGTAGACCCCCGCGATCACCAGGACCCGGTGCCACGATTCCGGCCGCAGCGGCGTCAGCGCGTCCACCACCATGCCCAGCGCGAGCGGAAACAACGACGCCGGCGCCTGCTTGATGATGTAAAAACCGGCCGCCGCAAACACCAGCCGCCGCTGATCGTCAAACAACCGCCACAACGTCCGGCGCGGATGCTTCGAATCGAACCGTTCCAGCAATGCGTCCACCGCCGATTTGGATCCCACTGAATTCACAGCCCGCAAGTGAACAACACCCCGCCCCACCGCGCAAGCCAGGTCCCGACCCGGTAATGTCCTTCGAACGATCAAACGGTTGGTAGGGCGCCGCTCCGGGGCGCCGGCCGCGCTGAGCGCGGCCCTGCCACGGCAGGTTGCTCCCAATCTGTAAATTGGGATATTCCCCGCGGCCATGGCTCCGCGCAAATTCGTTGTCGGATTTTCGCCCCGGCGGCTGTTATATGGATGAAATGCAACAGCGGACCGATTCCGAACTGCTCCGGGAGTATGCACGCGACGGCGCCGAGGGCGCCTTTCGCGAGATCGTCGAGCGGCACACGGACCTCGTCTATTCCGCGGCGCTCCGGCACCTGTCCTCCACAAGCCAGGCGGGCGATGTGGCCCAGGAGGTTTTTTCGGACCTGGTCCGCAAGGCGCCGTCCCTCGCCGACCGGCTGCCGGCCGGCGCCTCGCTCGCGGGCTGGCTTTTCCGAAGCACGCGATTTGCCGCATTGAATCAATTGCGCGAAGACCGCCGGCGCGCGGCGCGCGAAAGGCAGGCCATGGATCAATCCGCACTTGAAAACGAACCCGGCCCGGACTGGGAGCAGCTCCGGCCCATGCTGGACGAAGTGATGGACGGCCTGGACGATGACGACCGGGAAGCCCTGCTGCTGCGGTATTTCAAAAACCAGGATTATCGCTCCGTCGGGATTGCCCTGGGAGTGTCCGATGACGCCGCGCAGAAGCGGGTCAGCCGGGCGCTGGACCGGCTTCGGGACGCACTGGGCAGGCGCGGGCTTGCCGCGGGACCGGCCGGGCTCGCGATCCTCCTGTCCACCCACGCCGTGCAGGCGGCTCCCCAGGGATTCGCCGCAGTCATTTCCGCCGGCGCACTCGCCGGCGCCGCCACTCAAACCACCCTACTCGCCGCCACCGGCGCCATTGCCATGACCGCTACACAAAAAATTCTTGTCACACTCACCATCAGCGCACTCGCCGGCGCCGGGCTTTACCAGGCCCAGCGCGCCTCCACCTGGAAACACGAAGCCGCAAAACTCCAGCAGGAGCAGGCCCCCGTCCAGGCCGAACTCCAGGCCGTCCGCCAACAGCGCGACGCCGCCTCCAACCAGGTCGCCGCTCTCTCCGAGGAAATCGATCGCCTCAAAAAGAACCCGTCCGAAGTCCTGAAACTGCGCGGCGAAGTCGGCCGGCTCCGGCAGGAAACCGCCAGCAACGCCACCAACAGCATGCTCAACAAGCTGACCGGCGATCCCGCCGCCCGCAAACTCCTGCGCGACCAGCAGAAGGCCGGCATGAGCGCCATCTTCAAGGAATTCGCCAAGCGCGCCGGGCTCGACGATCAACAGGCCGAAAAATTCAACGAACTGCTCACGGATAACGTGATGGATAACATCGACCGGATCCAGCAGGTGCTCCGCGAAGGAAAATCGCCGGAACAAATGGTGCCCGAATTCGACCAGCTCGACGCCGGCCTGCGGCAGCAGCTCCAGGCCATGCTCGGGCCCGACGCTTACGCCCAATACCAGGATTACCAGCGAAACCTCCTGAGCTACCTGTCCTCTGAACAGTTCAAACCCATGCTCGCCGGAGACCCTGCTGCGGATGACAAAACCCATCAAATCTACGCCGCACTCCAGGCGGAAACTCAAGCCGCCCTGGCCGCGGCCGGACTCAGCCCCGATTACCAGGCTGTCCCCATCCTGAACTTCCGCAACATCGCATCCACGGCCGACGCCGAACGCAGCATTCAACTTCTCAACGATATCTACACCCGCGCACTGCAACGGCTGAACGGCGTTCTCACGCCGGACCAGATCGAGAAATTCAAAGGCTTCCAGGCCACCGCCCTCGCCAACACCCGCGCCGCCCTCGCCATGAACCGCCGCATTATGGGCCCCGCGGGACAGTAGAAATGGGAAGCGAGAAGTGCGAAATGTGAGTCCGGCTCGGCTATCGGCTATCGGCTATTGGCTATTCGCAATCGGCCCCTGCCGATTGCGGAGCTCAACGCGCCGCGTCTTGCCGCTGGTGGTCTTCGGCAGCTCCGACACAAATTCAACCAGGCGCGGATATTTGTAAGGCGCGGCGGATGATTTGCAGTGTTGCTGCAGATCGCGCTTCAACGCCTCGCCGCCCTCTGTCCCGGGTCGCAAAATCACAAACGCCTTCACCACCTGCCCCCGCGTCTCGTCCGGCACCCCGATCACCGCCACGTCCAGCACCGCCGGATGCTCCATCAGCACGCTCTCCACTTCAAACGGGCCGATCCGGTATCCGGAACTCTTGATCACATCGTCCCGCCGGCCGACAAACCAGAAATAGCCCTCCGCATCCCGCACCGCGCGGTCCCCTGTCAGGTACCAGCCACCGCGAAATTGCCGCGCCGTTTCCTCCGGGTTCTTCCAGTATTCCCGGAACAGGCCCACCGGCCGGATCGGATTCACCCGCACCCCGATCTCGCCTTCCTCGCCCGCGGGAAGTTCGCGCAGATCCGGATCGAGTATCCCCAGTCCGAATCCCGGCGTCGCTATGCCCATGGACCCCGGCCGAACCGGATGGCCGAGCGACGCAAAATTTCCCGCCAGCACCACCGTCTCCGTCTGGCCGTATCCTTCATGCAGCGTCAACCCCGTCGCCGCGTGCCACAGCCGCAGCACTTCCGGGTTCAACGGTTCGCCCGCGGTCACACAATGCCGCAGCTTCGGAAACCGCCGCGCCGCCAGATCCTGCCGCACGATCAGCCGCAGCGCCGTAGGAGGCGCGCACCAGGTCGTGATTGGAAAACGCGACAGCACATCGAGCGTCAGCACCGGGTCAAACTTCCCGCTGACATTCAGCGCAAACACACAGGCGCCCATCTGCCACGGACCGAAAAAGCTCGACCACGCCGCCTTGCCCCAGCCGAGATCGGATATGTTCCAGTGAACATCCCCCGGCCGCAAATCCAGCCACAAGCCGCCCGTCAACCGGTGTCCCAGCCCGTAACTGGCCTGCGTGTGCAACACCATCTTCGGCTCGCCCGCCGTCGCGCTCGTGAAATACAAAATGCCCGCGTCCGATCCCCGCGTGCGCGGCCCCTCAAAATCCACCGGCGCGGCCCCCATCCGCGCTTCAAAATCCTCCCAGCCCGACGGCGCCTCTCCGATCGCCAGCCGGATCCCGTCGAATCCTTCCGCCTTGTGACAACCCTCGCCCTGCGTCACCACGGCCCGGACCCCGGCCGTTTCCAAACGAAATTCCACGTCGCGCGGCGTCAATAGCAGCGTCGCCGGCACGGGCACCGCACCCATCCGCATCAACCCCAGCATCGTCACCCACCAGTGCGACACCCGCGGCAGCATCACCAGCACCCGGTCGCCCGCTACAACTCCCACCGACCGAAATGCCGCCGCCGCCCGGCGACTCCGAATCGACACGTCCCGAAACGTCAGCCGCTCCTCCCGCCCGCTCCCGCCGTCCACGCACCACAACGCATCCGCCTCCGGACGCTCCGCGGCCCAGCGATCGATCACGTCGGTCGCGAAATTAAAAAATTCGGGCTCCGTCAACCGCCAGTCCGTCGGCTGGGTTCGATCTCTTTGAGCGGGACTCATGGGCGTGCAACAAGGGCCTTCGATCCAATGTCCCGCCGGGCCTGCGCGCCCTCGAACCGGATCCGGTCCACGGCCGCATACGCCGCCTCGCGCGCCTTGTCCAATCCGGCCGCCCACGCCGTCACCCCCAGCACGCGCCCGCCGCTGGTCACCACCCGGCCGCCCGACATCGCCGTCCCGGCGTGAAACACTTTCGTGTTGGGCAGCGCCGCCGCGGCCTCGAGCCCGTCGATCGGCTTGCCCTTGGCGTAACTTCCCGGGTAACCCCCGCTCGCCATCACCACACATACCGCCGCCGCGGGTTTCCAACGGAGTTCTAACCGGTCCAGCGTTCCGTCCACGCTCGCGTTCAGCACCTCGACCAGATCGTTTTCCAACCGCGGCAAATACACCTGCGTCTCCGGATCGCCAAAACGCGCATTGAACTCAAGGACCTTCGGACCTTCCCGCGTCAGCATCACGCCGGGATACAGCAGCCCGCGAAAATCGATTCCCTCCGCCGCGCAGCCGCGCAGCCAGGGTTCCAGGATGCTCCGCCCCGCCGCCGCCAGCTCCGACTCGCTCAAAAACGGCGTCGGCGAATACGTCCCCATCCCGCCCGTGTTCAACCCGCGGTCGCCGTCCAACGCACGCTTGTGATCCTGCGAGGTCGGAAACAGTTTCGCCGTCCGGCCGTCGCAGATCGCATGCAGCGAAATCTCCATGCCTTCCAACAGCTCCTGGATCACGACCCGCGCACCCGCCGCGCCGAACGCCCGCGACACCAGGATTTCCTCGATGGCGCGATTCGATTCCTCCACGTTCCCGCACAACAACACGCCCTTGCCCAGCGCCAGGCCGTCGGCCTTCACCGCGCATCGCCCGCCCAGCGACGCGGCAAACGACCGCGCCGCGGCCGCGTCCTCGAAAATACCGGAGCGCGCCGTCGGGATCCCGTGCTTTTCCATGAAGCGCTGGGAGAAAACCTTCGAGGATTCGAATTGTGCGGCGGCCCGGTTCGGTCCCCAGATGCGCAGTCCGCTGGATTGGAACAGGTCGACGATGCCGAGGGCCAGGGGGTTGTCGGGTCCGACCACGGTGAGGTCGGCGCGGTGTTCGCGGGCGAACTGGAGCAAACCGGGCAGATCCTCCGCGCCGAGGTTGATGTTTTCGACCGTGCCTTTCCCGGAAGCGAGGGATTCCTGGCCGATGCCGGCATTGCCCGGCGCGCACCAGAGGCGTTGGACCAACGGTGATTGCGCCAGCTTCCAAACCAGCGCGTGTTCGCGCCCGCCCGAACCGACCACAAGGATCTTCATCGAGCGCCCATTGAATCACGATTCCCGCCCCGTGCAAAAGCATTTTGAACCGGTGCCCGCTTCTTCGGACTCGACTTTTTTCCGCGTTCCTGTATGAACAACGGCTCCGGTTTTGAGTCAAATGCACGCATATCAAACTATGAAACGAGTATTTCAAATGGCGGCGGTGGTTCTCGCGACGACAGCCTGGATCCCGGCCGCCCGCGCCCAGGACAGCGCCTCCCTCACCAATCTCCAGGACCGCGTCAGCTATGCCATCGGCATGCAGATCGGCACCAGCCTCCGCCAGTCCGGCTACGAGGTGAACCTCGACCTCCTGCTCAACACCATCCGCGACGCGATGGCCAGCAAGCCCATGAAGCTGACCGACAAGGAAGGCCAGGACGCCATCACCCAATACCGCGAACAACGCATGAAGGAACTCGCGGTCAAAAACGCGAAGGAATCCGAGGCGTTCCTCGCCGAAAACCGCAAGAAACCCGGCGTCAAAACCAAGAGCATCACCCTCGCCGACGGCACCGTCGCCGAAATCCAATACCTGGTCCTCACCAATGGCTCCGGCGAAATTCCCAAGTCCAATGACACCGTCGTCGTGAATTACCGCGGCGACCTCGTCAATGGCACCGAATTCGACAGCACCTACAAGCGCGGCCACCCGGCCACCTTCCCCGCCAACCGCGGCTGCCGCGGCCTGTCCGAAGCCCTCCAGATGATGCCCGTCGGTTCCAAATGGCAGGTCGTCATCCCGCCCAGCCTCGGCTACGGCGAACGCGGCGTCGCCACCGTCCTGCCTAACTCCGTCCTCATCTACAACGACCTCGAACTGATCAAAATCGACAATCCCAAGCCCGTCACCAGCGACATCATCCGCGTCCCCTCCGCCGACGAATTGAAAGCCGGCGCCAAAATCGAGGTGATCAAGGCCGACGAACTGGAAAAGAAAGCCGCGACCAACCAGGTCAAGTCAGCCAAGTAATCGTACCCGCGATCGCCCATGCGTCGTAGCCCTGGCGAAATCATTCTTAGTCTGGTGGGGCGGACTCCGTCGAGCCCTCGAAACCGGATTGTTGGATTATTGGATTCCTGGATAATTGGATTCCTCGCGGGCAGGATTTATCCAAGAATGCAACAATCCATTAATCCATCAATCCCCTCAGCCCTCGACCATCCGCGTCCGCCCTCTCCCCTTCTCCACCCGCCCCAAAACCCACGCGCGCTGTTTGCGGGCCCGGATGAATTTCAGCGCAGCCTCGGCTTTCGCTTCCGAAACGATCGCCACCATCCCGATGCCCATGTTGAACACCTGGTAAAGTTCCTCCTCCGGCACCTCGCCGCGGGTGCGGATCAGCTCAAACAACGGCGACAGCGGCCACGACCCCTTCCGGATCACCGCGTCGCAATCGCCCGGCAGCACGCGCGGAATGTTGTCGACGAACCCGCCCCCCGTGATGTGCGCGAACGCCTTCACCGCGCCGCCGGACCGCCCCGGGTTGAACTTCGACAACAACGCCTGCACCAGCGGACCGTAGCTGACATGCACCTTCAGCAGTTCGTCGCCAATCGTGTTCCGAAGCTGCGGCACATAGCTGTGCGCCTTCAACCCCAGCGTCTCAAAGAAAATCTTCCGCGCCAGCGAATACCCGTTCGTGTGCAGCCCGCTCGACGCCATGCCCAGAATCACGTCGCCGGACCGGACCGTCTTCGGCCCGTTCAACATCCGGGATTTCTCCACCACCCCGACGATGGTGCCGCTGACGTCGTATTCGCCTTTCTGGTAAAACCCGGGCATCTGGGCGGTCTCTCCGCCGATGAGCGCGCAGCGATTCGCGGCGCACGCGCGCGCGAACCCCTTCACAATATCCGTGAACACGTGCGGCTCCAGCTTGCCCGTTCCCAGGTAATCCAGGAAAAACAACGGCTCCGCCCCAAGCACCGCGATGTCGTTCACACAATGATTCACCAGGTCCGCCCCAATCGTGTCGTGCCGGTCCATCGCAAACGCCAGCTTCAGCTTCGTTCCCACCCCGTCCACGCTGGAGACCAGGATCGGTTCGCGATATTTCCGGACGTCCAGGGCGAATAATCCCCCGAACCCGCCCACTTTGCCGATCACTTCACGCCGGTGCGTCGACGCCAGCAGCCGCGGCAGCGTCGACTTGACCCGGTTGCCGAGGTCGATGTCGACCCCCGCGCGGGCGTATGCCTTTTGTTTCATGCGGCGGGAGAGTAGATTTGCCCGTTGCATTTTTCAACTCCTTATGGCAGGGAATGCCTGGCGGAATTCTCTTATGCGATGGCGCGGCCCATTTTTTCTGTCCCTGGGCGTCAATCTTGTATTGGCCGCAGCCTGGTTCCTTTCCACCCGGCCCCGATTCCATAACGCCGGCCTGGCAGACGCCTCCAACTCCGCCACCGTAAAAACAAACGTCATCGTCCGCCGCCAGTTCTTCTCCTGGTCCGAACTCGAATCGCCCGATTACCTCACCTACATCGCCAACCTCCGCAGCATCGGTTGCCCCGAACAAACCATCCGCGACATCATCATCGCCGAAGTCAACGCCCTGTTCGCACGCCGCCTCGCCCTGGAAGTCGTCACGCCCGACCAGCAATGGTGGCGGACCGAACCCGACCCGGTCGTCGCCGCCGCCGCGGCGTCCAAGGCGCGCGAACTCGACGAGGAACGGCGCGCCTTGCTCACCCGCCTGCTCGGGCCCGGCTGGGAAAAGGGCGACCTCGCCAACCTGCCCCGCCCGTCACGCCCCGGCGTCCCTCTCGACGGCCCCGTGCTCGGCGTCCTCCCGCCCGATGTCAAACAAGCCGTCCAGGAAATCAGCTCCCGCGCCGTCGACCGCCTGCAGGATTATCTCCTCGCCCAAAACGCCGCCGGCAAGGCCCCGGACCCGGTCGAACTCGCCCGCCTCCGACAGCAAACCCGCGACGAACTCGCCCGCACCCTCACCCCGCCACAGCTCGAGGAATACCTCCTCCGCTATTCCCAGGACGCCAGCCTGCTCCGATCCGAATTCAGCCAATTGAAGTTTTTCTCCGCCTCACCCGACGAATTCCGCAACGTCTTCCGCGCCACGGACCCCATCGATCAACAGATCCAAATGCTCG
Source organism: Verrucomicrobiota bacterium (assembly GCA_046346665.1). Lineage (GTDB taxonomy): Bacteria > Verrucomicrobiota > Verrucomicrobiia > Limisphaerales > JAXMHQ01 > JAXMHQ01. The sequence goes on along the minus strand of JAXMHQ010000021.1, from coordinate 62,783 downwards.
CCGGGAACAACGACCCCAATTCCGTCGCTCAGCGCAACGCCCTCCTGCAGCAACGCGACAACGCCGTCAAACTCGCGCTCGGCAAGGATCGCTACGCCGAATACACTCTCCTCCACGACCCCGCTTACCGCGACGCCTACGCGGCCGCCGCCGATGCCGGCGATCCGGGCGCCGTTTCCACCCTCTACCAGATCGGCCAGGCCGGCTCGCAGCAGGAAGCGCTCATCCGCGCCAACACCAATCTCACCCCACAACAAATGGCCGTCGCCCTTCAAAATCTCCGGCTCGAACAATCCAAAGCCACCGCCCTCGCCCTCGGCCAGCCCCTGCCGCCCGATCTCAACCCCGACGCTGCATCCGTGCAGGCGCCCCCGGAATCCACCGTCCCGGTGCCGCAACCCACCCCGCCGCCGTTCACCGAGATGCACACCTACACGCTCGGCGTCGGCGAAAGCGCCGCCACCGTCGCCATGTCCTACGGCGTCCCCCTCAACGCCCTCCGCGCCGCCAACCCCAACGTCAACCTCAGCCGCCTCCGCCCCGGCGATTCCATCCGCATCCCCATCTCCAGCCCCGGCGCCCAGCCCTAACCTCGTAGCCGCAATCGTCAGATTGCGGTCCCCCTTCGCGCCTTCTCCCCTCCGCGATCTCACGATCGCGGCTACCGCCCCTCCCTCGTAGCCGCAATCGTGAGATTGCGGACCTCTCCCGCATTTTCCTCAACCTTTTACTTGTTTGATCCCACGGGATGATGCACTGAAATGGGAACGACAATGGACACGCTTGACGCCCCGCCGGCTCCCCCGGCCGCCTCCCAAGGCTGGCTGCGCCGCATTGTCTTCGGCCGAAATCCCCGCCGAACCTTCATCCGCATCGTCATCATCGTCGTCGCCGTTTTCCTGGTCCGCGATTTCGTCCTCCTCCCCATCCGCGTCCGCGGGATCAGCATGTATCCCACCTACCGCGAAGGCAGCATCAACCTCATCAACCGCCTCGCCTACCTCCACTCCCGCCCCCAGCGCGGCGACGTCGTCGCCCTCCGCCTCACCGCCGGCAACACCCTCGTCCCCAGCTTTGCCTACCTCAAACGCGTCGTCGGATTGCCCGGCGAAACCGTCGAATTTCAAAACGGCAAATTGCTCGTCAACGGCCAGCCGATCGACGAACCCTACCTGAACCCCGCCGGGTGCGAATGGAATCTCCCGCCCGAAACGCTCGAGCCCGACACTTACTACGTCGTGGGCGACAACCGCGCCATGCCCGAAGAACGCCACGAAAAAGGCAAGGCCCCCTTTAACCTCATTCTCGGCAGGGTGATCCCATGCAAAAAATCGCACGACTCCTGATCGCCACTGCCGTGATCGCCGGCGCCGCCTGGGCCTGGATCGCCCTCCACCCGGCGCCGGAACGCGTCATCCGCAACCGCCTGGCCAAACTCGCCGCCATCGCCTCCATCCAGCCCGGCGAAAACGAAATCACCCGCGGCTACCACGCGCTCGCCATCCTCGATTACTTCACCCAGGACGCCGTTCTCAGCCTCAACCCCTGGCGCGCCGACGGCGGCACGCTTTCCGGCAAAGAAGATCTCCGCAACATGTCCACTGCCGCCAGCCGCCTTGCCTCGCTCAAAATCCAGTTTTTCGACGTCACTGTCACCCTCGCGCCCGACCGCCAGTCCGCCACCGTGAACCTCGTCGCCGCCGTGACGCTGCCGTCCGACCGCGACCCCGCACCGCAACCGCTCCTGATCAAAATGCGAAAGGTCCAGGGCCAATGGCTGATCAGCGAAGTCACCGCCCTCAAAGTCCTCGGCGCCGTCACCCTCGCTCCGGCCGCATGAAAAACCTTCACGAAACCGCCCTGCAACACCTCCGGCGGCACGACGAAATCCTCGGCAGCCACATCGACCGCGTCGGCCCCTGCGCACTCAAACCGCGCCGCCAATCCCCTTACCGCGCCCTCGTCCAGGCCGTCGTCTACCAGCAACTCAACGGCCGCGCCGCACGCACCATCTTCAACCGCCTGCTCGCCCTCTTCCCGAACAAAACATTCCCCGATCCCGCCGATATCCTCGCCACACCCGACGACGTTCTCCGGTCCGCCGGATTGTCCCGCTCAAAGATCGCCGCAATCAAAGATATCGCGGCAAAAACTATCGAGGGTCTCGTGCCTGATTCCCGGGCGGCCGCCAAATTGTCCGACACCGAAATCGTCGAGCGCCTCACCGCCATCCGCGGCGTCGGACCCTGGACGGTGGAAATGCTCCTGATTTTCACGCTCGGCCGCCCCGACGTGATGCCATGCACGGATTACGGTGTCCGCAAAGGATTCGCCCTGCTCTATCGCAAACGACGCTTGCCGGAGCCGAAGGAACTCCTGCGCTACTCCGAACGCTGGCGCCCCCACCGCTCCGCCGCCGCCTGGTACCTCTGGCGCGTCCTCGACTGATTTTCGTAACGCAGGCCGCCCGGCCTGCCGTATCGCCGACCGCCGGTCGGCGCCTTTAAAACAGTTTAAACAAAACCATAGCCGCAATGGAACGCATAGAACCCATCTCATAAATAGGCAAGGGGTGCGTTGCCAGAGGTTTTGACGTGATGCAAGGCGCGAGGAAGGAGAATATCCGAATGGATCTTCGACTGACGAGCAACGCAGCAGCAGGTCAAAAGATCGGCAACCCTGCGGGCTGGAGGCTATTGGGCGTCTGGCGGCGTTGCTCCTCAGTCACAGAGCCGTGAAGGCTATGCTCCTTCGTCGCGCCTTGCCAGACGCCCAATAGCCTCCAGCGCACCCCTTGCCTATTTATGAGATGGGTTCTAGAGCACACAGAATAACTGATGCTATGCGATCTTTGTGTTCTCTTGCGGCTGCAGTTTTTCTGGAAGTGCTTTAGCCGGCGCTGGACCTGGCCGCCGCCTTCCAATAACCTCCCGGAATGCACAAGTACTCCCGCCGGGCGCGCCTCGCGCTGGCCGCCGGCTGCCTCCTCGTCGCCGGCTCCATCGCCCGATCCCAACCCGCCGCGCTGCGCTTCGAAGCCGAAAATCAAATCCTCGCCGACAACGCCCAACTCGAAACCAACAACTCCGCGAGCGGCGCCGCCGCCGTGCGATTGGAGGATTCGGGATCCATCCAGTGGACCCTGCCCGTGCCCGCCGCCGGACGTTACGCCCTCTGGCTCCGATACAGCGCCGGCAACAGCGACAAGGTCGCCGCTCTTTCCGTCAACGGCCGCGAACTCGGCCTCGGCTTTCCCGCCACCGGTACCAATTGGGCCGAAGTCCAGGTCATCCGCACCCTGGCCGCCGGATCGAATTCCGTGACGCTCCGCAAAGACTGGGCGGGATTGTCGATCGATTACCTCCGCCTCGACATCACCGGCGCCGCACAGCCACGCCCGCTCGCGGAACTCCCCGTGCTCACCCCGCGCAGCACCATCCGCTACGCCAATAACCCCGCCGAAACCCGCATCAAGGTCGACCTCGGCGGACACCGCCTGCTCCGCGTCGCCGACGAACATCGCGAAATCCCCTTCACCCGCGAACCCTGCACTTACATGGACGACTCCGAATTCGTCCACCTTCCCGCCTCAAGCTTCCAACACACCAAAACCGGCACGCACCGGATCGAATTCGAATTCGACAACGGCATCCGCGCGCCCCTCGAACTCGAGCTTCGACGAAAACCGGAGAAAGCGCCCTGGACAATCGTGACGCTCGACGTCAACCACGGCGGCGCCACGTTCATGCGGTTGCCCGACGGCAAAACCCTGCTGCTCGATACCGCGAAACCCGAGGAAGCCGACCGCGTCCTGCTCCCCTTCCTCCGCGCCCACCACATCGACGCCCTCGATTACCTCATCGTGACCCATTACCACGACGATCACGCGGGCGGCCTGCCGGCGGTGAAAAAACTGGTGCGGGTTGGGAAAGAATTGGAGTATCGAAGCTTCAAAGCCGGCGACGAATTCGACGCGGGCGGAACGCAGGTGAAGGTGTTGAACGCATTTGACAACGGCACGGACGAAAACACGCGTTCTCTGGCGTTGCGATTCGAATATCACGGATTCGTCTACAGCCACGGCGCCGATACCTACGCCGTCAACCAGGTCCGGGAACTCCGCGAGTTTTCACCCGAACTCCTCCGTGCCCATGTCTACCACGCCAATCATCATTTCCACGGTTCGCTCGACGCCGATTATTTTCGCGTCATGGATCCCGTGTTGGTCCTGGTTTCGGCCGAACGCGCGGTCTACGCGCGCGGCGCCTTCACGTCCATCTACAAACCGGAAGTCGAAAGCTACCTCAAAACCGCCAACGGCCGCCTCCGCGATACGCTCGTCACCCACGACGTCGGAAATATCATCCTCCGAATCCACGACGCGGAACACTGGACCTGCGAAACAACCCCCACGCTGGACGGAATCGAACTTCGATAAAACTCACGGCCGCTCCAAATAAATCGGCCGGCCCAGCAACAAACAATTGTAAAGCAGCCGCGCCGACCAGTCCCGCGATGGCCGGGCCGTTCCCGCCCCCGCCCATCCGCCCAGCGGAACCAAACGCACCTGGAAATGCAGATGATCCCACGACCGCGAATCCTCCAGGTCGCCGTCCACCGGCACGCATAGCGCCGTCTTTCGATTGTCCCAGTAAACCCATAGCCGGCTCGACACCGGCGACGGCGGCGCGGCGTCAAATCGCACCGGGCGGCGGCCCGTAGCGTTGGCCGGATCCATCTTCAAATAATCCGACAGCAGGGCGCGCAACCGCTCCTCCACCGCGGTGTTCCCAGTCCACCGTAACGGCCCCATCTGCTCCAGCCGCACCGCAGTCTCCCTCGACGGCAACCGCACCACGTCCCAGTCCAGGCTCCGCACCGGAGGATCGCCCCCCGTTCCACCGCCCGGATCTTGTAACACGCATCCCGCCGCCGCGAATGCCGCTCCGGCAGGTCCGCGTCGGATCGCTTCAAATGCAACAGCAACCGCGGCCCCGGAAACCACATCTCCGCAAACGAACTCCGGTCGCCTTCATCCGTCTTCACCGGAACCGGCCGCACCCAGATCTCCACCTCGCCGCTGCCCGGCGCCGGCAGGCGATTCACCTCATCGAGTTCCCACTGGTTCAAATACCGCAGCACCTCGCACAGGTAATCGCTTCGCAACAATTCCGGCGGCGCCGTCACCCGCGCCGGCGGAGGCACAAACACCCGCGGCGCCGCACACCCCGCCAGGACCAGGATCATCAGAACATAAAATCGGGCACTCTTCATTCCCCCACCCTCCGCAATGTGTAAAACCGGTTCGCCCCCAGCAACCCGCTGTCCCGCCGCGGCACCCCCACAAACGCTCCGCCCGGATCACACGGCAAATCCGCCGTCATCCACGCATACCCAAAACCCGTCACCCACAAATCCCCCACCTGCGTCAGCGATGCGTAAATATCCGGCGCCGGCGGTGCCGAAGCCACAAAATCCCGCGCGATCGATTGGGCCCGATTCAGCAGCCGCGCAAACCGGCCCGGACTGCCGTCATTCGCAATTTGCAGCAGGTATTGAATCCGCGCCTCCACCCGCGGCGCCATCGCCAGGCTGCCGTCGTCGTTCCGGTAAAAATCCTGCACCTGCCCCGGCGCCGTCAGCACACCCACCAGCGTCGTCGCCGTCGTGTTCGCAATCTGCCACCGCGTGTAGCCCGGCGGAATCCGGTTCACCCGGTTCTGCAAAACCCACGCAATCTCCAGCATGCCCGATTTCGTGTCCTCCTCGCATCGATACAAAGGGTCGCCCGGAAACGGCACCTCGTTGATCAGGAGTCGGGCGATGTAACCCGACGGAGAATCCGGGGAATCGAGAACCACATTCTGCGCGGCGCCATGCGTCGCGAAGCCCAGGAGAAAAATGCCAATCAATAAAACCCGCATCCCTTGCCGTTACCAAGTGCCCGCCCAAAAGTCCAGCCCCCCTCTCGTAGCCGCCAGGGCTCACGCATTAAAATCTAAGCCCAGGAGATGGAGCAAATATCGGTTGTCCCAGCCAGCGGCCTTCATTCGGCCCTTCAAACTGCGCTTTTTCTTCTGCGTATCGGTTTTGATGAGATTCAGCGCCCAACGGCGCAATGTCGCTAGGTTCTCGGACGCGTAGCCGCTGCGCGCCCGGCTTTGGTCTTCGTTAAAATTGACGTCCAAAACCCAGTGCAACTGGTTCTCGATGCTCCAATGGCTGCGGATGGCACGGGCGAACCGATTCACGTCCAGACTCAAGCTGCTCAGATAATAGCGCCGCTCCACCGTACGCTGCCCCCCAATCTCGCGCACTGCTTCGACCACACCCACGCTCTGTAAACCCTCCCAAGCCTCTCGATCCTCAAACCAATCAAGCCGGCCGCTTTGCCAATAACGCCGCACCTCCAGGCGCCCGTGCCCTTTGTCCACGACTTCCGCGTAAGCCAGTTCCTTGGCCTGGCGGCTGATAGCGTCATCCAAATAGCTTTTGACCTCTTGGTGCGTCTGCCCCTGGTTGCCTTTGAGCGCCAAAACGTAATCGGCATCGGCTTCTTTGATTTCCTTGGCTATCTCTTTTTGGCAGCCCATCGCATCCAGCGTCACAATGCATCCGCTCAGTTCCAAGGCTCGCAACAGCTTGGGCACCGCCCGAATCTCGTTGCTCTTGTCATCGACCTTGAGTTGACCCAACGCCAGACCGTTGTCTGCCGCCCAAGCACTGATCACCACTTTGGGGCAATCCCCCTTGTTGATCGCCCGCCTCAGTGCTTTGCCATCCAGCGCTACGATCTCCTGCGCCACGGCCGCTCGCAGACTCTGCGTCCAGCGCATGAAGCACTCCAGAAACTTCTCCGGATCCATCGCCGCAAACACCCGGTTGAACGTATCGTGACTGGGAATGCCGTGGCGCAGCTCCAGAAAGCTCTCGAACCACTCCGACTTTGCTTCCCCAAAAACCTCCATGTCCTCAAAACTATCGGCCCCACACAGCAGCGCGCAGATGGCAATACTCAGCACGTCAGGTAACGCGTGCAGTTTGCGCCGATCCATTCGCGGGTCCGGCACTTCTTTCAGAATCGTGATCAAACTCAACTTTGGATGCTTTTGCATCCCGCCTCATGTACGCATTGTATTTACAAAGTACAGACAAAAATCGTCCCTCCTTCAAAAATCTTTTAATGCGTGAGCCCTGTCGTAGCCGCAATCGTCAGATTGCGGATCCCCTCCCCTCCAACCTATCCCGCAATCTCCACAAAATTCTTCAGCAACTTCAACCCGACCTGCTGGCTCTTCTCAGGATGAAATTGCGTCGCAAACAAATTGTCCCGCCACACCGACGACGCAAATGTCTCCCCATACTCGGTCCGCGTCGCCACAACCGAGGGATCCGTCGGCTGCGGATAAAAACTATGCACGAAATAAACGTAGCTGCGATCCGGAATTCCGCGGTAGAGGGGACAGTTCGGGGCGGAAAATTCAATCTGGTTCCACCCGATCTGCGGAACTTTCAATCCGTCCTTCCCGCTGAACCGGATCACCTTGCCCGCGAACATACCCAGTCCCGCGGCGCAACTGTTGAATTCCTCGCTCTTCTCAAACAACGCCTGGTAACCCACGCAGATGCCCAGGAACGGCCGGCCCGACCGGATGAATTCACGCGTCGCCTCCAGCAATTCCTGCCGCTGCAACGCATGAATGCAATCGTCAAACGCCCCGACGCCCGGCAGCACCACCGCCCGCACGTCCCCGATCTCCGCCGGTGTGCGCGCCACCCGCACCTCCGCGCCCACCTTCAGCAGCGCCTTGTGAACGCTGCGCAGGTTGCCCGAACCGTAATCAATCAGTCCAATCACGCGCCCAGTCTAAAGCGCACCGTCCCCGCGCGCAACTGCCGCCTGCCCCGCCTCACGAAGCCGGCTCCGCCAAAAGCTTGGTCACAATCCGGTCCACATACTCCGGCTGCACCCCCAGCGCACGCAAATTGCCCTTCCGATCCACAATCGCGTAAGTCGGATAATAATTCACCCGCCAGGCGCGCTCCGCCGTGAGCTTGGGATCCATCGCGGTGGGATACGTGATGCCGCGCTGCGACACCACAGTCGCCATCTTGTCCTGGCCCCGGCTCGACGTGCAAACACCCACGATCACCAGCCCCTTTTCCTTGAACTTCTTCAGCATCTCGTTGTTGTGCGGAATCGCCGCCATGCACGGCCCGCACCAGGTCGCATAAAAATCAACCACCACCACCTTCCCCTTCAAATCCGCAGGCTTCACTTCCCCGTTGACCCAGCCCGTCAACCCCGCCAGCGCCGGCATCGGCTTGCCTTCCAGCGACGCATGCAGCGCCCGGTCCGCCGGCGTGTCGTCCCAGGTCCAGTTGTCCGGAAATTCCCCGGCCCGCGCCGTCATCAGTCCAGCCGCCGCCAGGAACGTGAAAAGAAGATTTCGAGATGTCGCATTCATGCCCAACCCTAAACGAGCGGATGCCCGTTTACAATCGGGGACTTGCACCGCCCGCACCGCCGCGCCATACCCCATCCAGCCAGTGCCGCAAAGCCAGCACCGGGTGCTCCCACAACATCCTCGGCCCCGCATGACGCATGATCACCTTCACCTGCTCCCGGCGCTCACGCTGATAACAATGCACCGGACACCTCGCACACGTCGGCTTCTCCGACCCAAACCGGCACCGGTCCAGCCGCACCCGCGCATAGGAAAGAAATTGCCCGCACTCCACACACAACCCGGCCGCCGTGCCATGACAGTCCCGACAGTAAATGCGCACCATGACGGACAGCGTCCGCCACTCCCGAACCAGCCGGGCGGATTCCCGCGCCACGGAAATCTCCCGGTCGGTGACAGTCGAAGCCGGTTGAATCATGGAAAGAAGTTAGCGCAGCCGCAGACCGGCATCCTTGAGCCAGGTCAAATATCCGGAAAATGGCGCGGCGAAAAGTCGAACCGGGAAAGAATGATCCGGGCATGGAACGCACGGAGGGTTGGCCGACGGGTCTTCCCTACCGCTTAAGCAATCCCACACCCGGACCATCAGCTTTATCGGCTGAAAACCCGTCCGCTGAACCGGTTTGTTGGGATTTGACCCATCAATGCTTCCCGAGCTTCAACTCCATCTCCTTGTCGTCCGCCGTGATCAATACCGAATCCTCCCGGATTTCCTTGCAGCAAACCACCACATCCCGGTTCTGCACCCGCACGTCCAGCGTGTCGCCCACCAGAAAAGTCTGGTTGTTGATCAACGCCAGCCGGCGCGCTTTCGACCCGGACAATCCCTTCAACTGCAGCGCCGCATAATAGTTCGTCGTCGGCGCCGGGTACGACGGCATCGCCGCCGGGACCCGTGGCTTCGACGGAGCCGCCGGTTCCTCGACCGCCGACGGCCGCGGCGGCGTCGACTTCATCAACTGTTCCAATCGCGCGTCAAACTTCTTCGGCCCACCTGGCATGTATCCCGCCTGCCCGGCCAGCCGGCCCTCCGGATCCAATAAAATAATCGTCGGATAACCCTCGATCCGGTAGGTGTCCGCAAGCCGCTGGTTCGCCGCCCGCTGGGCCGCGCTCATCGCCTTGCGCCTCGGAAAATCCACCTCCACCAACACCAGTTTCTCCCGCGCAAATTCCACAAACTCCGGCTGGCTGAATACCTCCGCCTTCAACTTCATGCACCACCCACACCAGTCCGACCCCGTGAAATCCAATAACACATACTTCCCCTGCTCCCGCGCCCGCGCCTGCGCCACCCCGGCGTCCGTCAGCCACTCAGCCTCCGCCCCGCGCCCGGAAACCGCCATCCCTATCGTCAACATCAGCCAAATCATGCGTTTCATGCCCCCGTTGCCAGCGGAACCCATGCCAGCCACCCCCCTCGTAGCCCCAATCGTCAGATTGCGGTCCCCTTTGCCAGTGCCCTGGTAGGGCGCCGCTCCGCGGCGCCGGCTGCGCGGAGCGCAGCTCTCTGATCCCCCAACAGTGTCCCTTGCAAACCCATCCGTTGCCCCTTATCGTTTGCCCACTGTTTCCGTCCTTATGAAACGACGCTTGATTTTCGGACTCGTGGCCGCCGCCCTCCTGGCAAACCTCCTCCTCGGCGCCCGCGTCTACACCAGCTCCGCCCAGGCCGCCCCCAAAGACTCCGCCTACCCCAGCCTCCGCGTCTTTTCCGAAGTCATGGAAAAAGTCCGGCGCGATTACGTCGACGGCACCAACCTCACCTACCAGGACCTCGTCTACGGCGCCCTCAAGGGAATGATCGATAAACTCGATCCCCATAGCGAATTCCTCGACCCCGAACGATTCAAGGAACTCCAAAGCGATACCGAGGGCCATTTCGGCGGACTCGGCATCGTCATCGGCATGAAAGACAACTGGGTCACCGTCATCGCGCCCATGGAGGACACCCCCGGCTTCCGCGCCGGAATCCTTTCCGGCGACCGCATCGTCAAAATCGAAGGGCGCAGCACCGAAAACATGAACCTCGCCGACGCCGTCAAAATCCTCCGCGGCGAACCCGGCACCGACGTCACCGTCACCCTCCTCCGACCGTCCAGCGGCGACATCAAAACCTACAAACTCACCCGCGCCATCATCAACGTCGACATGGTCAAGGACATCAACGGCAAAAAGGAATTTCCCGTCGACGCAAACAAAATCGGCTACGTGCGCCTCGTCCAGTTCGGCGACCACACCAGCGACGATCTCGAAGCCGCACTGAAAAAAATGAAGGCCCAGAACATGCAGGCCCTCATCCTCGACCTGCGCTGGAACCCCGGCGGACTCCTCGACCAGGCCGTCGAAGTCTGCCAGAAATTCCTCCCGCGCGGCCAGCTCGTCGTCTCCACCGAGGGCCGCGAAGCGTCCCAAAAGAAAGTCTACAACGCCGCCGGACACGGCGACGAAATCCATAACATGCCCATGGTCGTCCTCGTCAACCCCTGGAGCGCCAGCGCCTCCGAAATCGTCGCCGGCTGCCTCCAGGACGTCCACCGCTCCATCGTCGTCGGCGAAACCACCTTCGGCAAAGGCTCCGTCCAAAGCATCATCCCCCTCGACGACGGATCCGCCCTCCGGCTCACCACCGCCAAATACTACACCCCCAGCCACAAAGTCATCCACGAGGTCGGCATCACCCCCAACGTGCTCGTCCCCATCACCGACGAGGAAGACCGCGACCTCCAATTGAAACGCACCCAGGGCGGCCTCGAGGCGCTCGATCCCCGCGACCGCGAACGCGTCGCTGCCGTCACCGACACCCAGCTCAACCGCGCCACCGATCTGCTCAAGGGAATCCTCATCTTCACCGAACGCTCGCCCGGAAAACGCGGCGCCGGCGAGGACAAAATCGCCTCGCTCCCCGCCCGCCCCGCCCAGGCCGCCCCATGACGCTCCTGGCGTTCGAAACGTCCTGCGACGAAACCAGCGCCGCTGTCGTCCGGGACGGCCGCGTCCTGTCCACCGTCGTCTCTTCCCAAATCCAGCTACACGCCGAATACGGCGGCGTCGTCCCAGAACTCGCCGCCCGCGAACATCTCCGCAACCTCCTCCCCGTCGCCCGCTCCGCCCTCCAAAGCGCCGGCGTCAACACCTCCGACCTCCACGCCATCGCCGCCACCCGCGGACCCGGCCTCCCCAGCGCCCTCATGGTCGGATTCGGCGCCGCCCAGGCAGCCGCCTTCGCCCTCAACCTCCCATTCCTCGGCATCCACCACCACGAAGCCCACCTCTACTCCCCCTGGACCTCCGGCAACCCGCTCCAGGCTCGCTTCGACGAATTCCAATCCAACGTCTCCCTCATCGTCAGCGGCGGCCATACCCTCCTCGCCCACGTCCCCACCCCGCTCCAACATCGCCTGCTCGGATCCACCCTCGACGACGCCGCAGGCGAATGCTTCGATAAAGCCGGAAAACTCCTCGGATTGCCCTACCCCGCCGGACCCGAAATCGACCGCCTCGCCGAATCCGGCAACCCCGCCGCCCACAAGTTCCCCCGACCCATGCTGCGCGAGGACAACCACGATTTCAGCTTCAGCGGCCTCAAAACGTCCGTCCGCTATTTTCTCCGCGATCACCCCCATCTCCGCCGCGACCCCGCCGCAGTCGCCGATCTCTGCGCCAGCCTCCAGGCCGCCATCGTCGAAGTGCTCGTCACCAAAACCATCCGCGCCGCCCGCACCCTCGGCGTCCCCTGCATCACCGCCTCCGGCGGCGTCACCTGCAACCGCTCCCTCCGCCTATCCCTCGAATCCGCCTGCCGCAAACACCACCTCACCTGCCGCCTCGCACCCCCGTCTCTCTGCACCGACAACGCCGCCATGGTCGCCCTCCTCGCCCACCACCGCCTCCAGCACACCACCCCGCCCCACAACCTCTCCGACGACGTCCTGCCCTCATGGCCGTTGTAATTTGTTAAAAAGTTAAAGAGTTAAAAAAGTTGAACGGTTGAATGGTGAAGCCCTTAGTCCCTTTCGTCCCTCCAGCCCCTTTAGTCCCTTTAGTCCCTTTAGTCCCTCCAGTCCCTTCCACCCCCCAAAAAACAAAAAACCCTGTGGCCGGTGCGGGCAGGAACCAAGCCACAGGGTAGCGGTAACTTACCGCAAATCTCTGCGTCCCATTACAACGGGACATGGACCGTTTAGCTATTGCCATGCCAATGACAAAAAACGGCTATATCGACTTTTTTTCACGGAAATACGACAGCCGTCGTCAGTCGCCTCTGAGTAAACATGGTAACACACTTATCACATCAGGTAAGTTTCTTACCTTTTCAACAGCTCCTGTTTCTTCTCCGACAAAAATTCGCGCTCGTCTTGAATCTCCATTCTCATTAAACTTCAAGCTTCCATGAAAACCGGGCTCAACCCGCGCGTAGTGGCGTTTTTACTGGCGATTGCCTGCATGATCGGGGGCACTCTCTGGGCGGGGCATGTGCTGTCGAAACGCATCCAGGAGATCCAAACCAAACTCACCCTGGTCGAACTGGAAAGCTTCGAACTCGCCGACCGCATCCAGGATAGCCTCATGCGGCTGAACAGCGTGCTGGCCCGCTACGGCATGTCCCAGGAAGCCGCCGACTGGACCCTCTTCAACAACGAAAGCCAGGCCCTCGACGACTGGATCCAGCACCAGTCAGCCAACCTCCACTCCCAGGAGGAACGACAACTCCTCGCCGGCATCAGCGGTGCCTACTCAAATTACCTCGCCTCCGCGGCTCAATTCCACGAAAACCTCCCCGAGGCCGCCCGCACCGGAGCCCGCCTCAAAATCTACGGCGAAGTCGAACTGCAATCCCAACAGGTGCTCACCCGCAACCTCCAACTCGCCATGGCCGGCCGCGAATCCATGTCCGCCTTCCTCACCCGGTCGCGCAATTCCCTGTCCCAACTGCGCCTCGCCCTCCTGAGCACCATTTGCCTGCTCCTGCTCGCCGGAACCGGCATCGCCGCTATCCTCTACCGCGAGCAAATCACCGCCCTCCGCGTCAAGCTCGTCGAAAGCCAGGAACAGGTGGAACGACAGGAAAAGCTCGCCGCACTCGGCCTCCTCGCCGCCGGCATCGCCCACGAAATCCGAAACCCCCTCACCGCCCTCAAAGCCTGGCTCTTCATCCAAAGCAAAGACCTGGCCCCGAATACCCCGGAGTTCGAGGACGCCGAAATCATCAAGAACGAACTCACCCGCCTCGAACGTCTCGTCCAGGATTTCCTCCAGTTCGCGCGCCCTTCCGAACCACACCTCGAATCCGTCCCCGCCGACCGCCCCTTGCGCGAAGTCCAGGCGCTCCTCGCGCCCGCCCTCCGCAAACACGGCATCCAGCTCCAACTCGCCGACCCGCTCAGCACAACCCCCATCCAGGCCGACCCGCAACAAATCCGACAGGTGCTCATCAACCTCGTCCAAAATGCCGCCGATAGCATCGACCACGACGGCACCATCACCCTCCGCTCCCGACCCGCAAACGGACGCGTCGTGCTCGAGGTCGAGGACACCGGCGCCGGCATCCCCCCAGGCGTCGAGGATCGGCTGTTCGACCCGTTCTTCACCACCAAAACCTCCGGCACCGGCCTAGGTCTCCCCATCGCCGCCCGCATCGTGGAAAATCACGGCGGCGCCCTCCAATACCAAACCCAGCTCGGTCACGGCACCACCTTCGGCATCCTCCTCCCGCAGGCTCCCTCATGAATTCACCCGGACACATTCTCATCATCGAAGACGACCCGGCCATCCTCATGACCCTCCGCCGCGTGCTCACCGAGGAAGGACACCACGTCACCGCCGAAACCCGCGGCGACGCCGGGCTCGAACTCGCCGCGTCCCGCGATTTCGACCTCGTCCTGTCCGACATGAAACTGCCCGGCCTCGACGGCCTGGACCTCGTGCGCGAACTCCACCGCCGCAAACCCCGCCTGCCCATCGTGCTCATGACCGCCCATGGCACCTCCGATACCGCCATCCAGGCCACCCAAAGCGGCGCCATCGATTACCTCCTCAAACCGTTCGAAATGCCCGAGCTCATCCAGCTCGTCTCCCGCTCCATCGCCGCCAGCCGGCTCATGTCCAAACCGGTCGACCTCGGGGAATCCACCCCCAACCGCGACGCCCTCGTCGGCACCAGCCGGGCCATGCAGAATATCTACAAGGAAATCGGACGCATCGCCTCCAAACCCGTCAACGTCCTCATCCGCGGCGAAACCGGCACCGGCAAGGAACTCATCGCCCGCGCCGTCTACCAGCACAGCGACCGCGTCCGCTCCCCGTTCGTCGCCATCAACTGCGCCGCCATCCCCGAAACCCTCCTCGAAAGCGAATTGTTCGGACACGAACGCGGCGCCTTCACCGGCGCCGAATTCCGCCGCATCGGCCGATTCGAACAGGCCGACCACGGTACCATCTTCCTCGACGAAATCGGCGACATGAAACCCGGCACCCAGGTGAAACTGCTGCGTGTCCTCCAGGAAAAAACCCTCCACCGCCTCGGCGGCAAGGAAACCATCCCCGTCGACGTCCGCGTCATCGCCGCCACTCACCAGGACCTCGAAACCGCGATGCAACACCGCACCTTCCGCGAAGACCTCTATTACAGGCTCAGCGTCGTGGTGCTCACCCTCCCACCCCTGCGCGAACGCAAGGAAGACATCCCCGACCTGGTGAATTATTTCCTGCGAAAATTCGGAATGGAATTCGAAGAGGATAGCCCGTCCATCCATCCCGACGCCCTCGCCTTCCTCCAGATGCAAACCTGGCCGGGAAATGTCCGCGAACTGGAAAACACCATCCGCAAAGCCCTCCTCCTCGCCCGCGGCTACACCATCAGCATCGATCATCTCCGCGCCACCCTGCTGCCCGCCGCCCCGCCCGCCTCAACTTCCCAGGCCTCCCTTCGCGAAAAAGCCGACGAACTCCTCGCCGCCGCCCAGCGCGGCGAAGTCCAGGACGCCCACGCCCGCCTCCTCGAAGAAGCCGAACGCGAAATCTTCCGCCGCGCCATCGAACTCGCCCGCGGCAACCAGGCCAAAGCCGCCCGCTGGCTCGGCGTCTCCCGCCTCACCATGCGCGAAAAACTCATCCGCTTCGGATTGCACCCAGGACGCGGAAATTAAAGCAGGCATCAGTCGCTTGCGTCCCTTGCGTCCCTTCCAAACCCCAGGAACAAACACGAGCACGCGCGAAGCACTCCGCGCTCAAAACAAATACTGCACACTCGTGCTCACCACCTGCGCATGATAATCCCGGTTCCCGCCATAGGTCTCGTCCACATTGCTGAAATACCCATACTTCAACCCCGCCCGAATATTGGACCGTATGCGCCGCACCAAACCCGCCGTCACACCCTGCTCCTGCGCACCCGCACCCAGCGGCAAACCCGTCGCATAATAATTCTGAAAATTGTTCGCCTGGTAATAAAAATAACCCAGGTTCAAATCCGTCCGGTCATCCAACACCACCGTCGAGTTGAATGTCACCGTCCAGTAATTGTTCCTCGCATTCTGAATCGCATCCGTATACGCCGCCGCCGGCGTCGTCACCGAGTTCCACACATAGTTGAACCCCACCTGCGTCGATAACCGCGTCCACGGCGTCCAACTGATGCTCTGCGACAAAATCTGGTTCCGCGTCAGACCCGATTGCTGCTCGTTCAACCCCGAAATCGAATCCGGCTGCGTCTGGATCGCCGTCCTCTGAAAATCGTAACGGCTCACCAGGATCACATTCCGCACCGGCCGCAGCGTCAACCGCACGTTCCCATCCCAGGTCTGAAACGCCTGCGACGTGAAATACGCCGGGTACCGATCGCCGCCGCCCGTCGCGTTGCTCCCCGAATCGTTCGGCGTGCTGTCCAGCGTGTTGTCGTAATTGTAATTGTCGTTCTTGTAAAAACCGCCCCCGTCCAGGCTCGCCCACCGAACCGGATACCACCGCGCCCCTAGACTATACCGCTGGAAAAACCGGTCCTCGTCCGTCGTCCGCGCAATCGGCGGCACCCCGATCCCGTTCACCTGGCTCAACCCGCCGTTCTCGTTCAGGTTCCCGTTGCCCTCCGTCCATTCCACCCCGCCGAAAAACACCCAGTTGGTCACACCCGTGTACCGCAGGTCCACACACTCCCGCACATCCAAAGTGTCCGCATCGCTCGTCGCCTCAAACGGCTGCGTCGCCGTCCCCAGCGTCCCCAAGCCGTTGTCGTTCGCGTTCCACACCTTCTTCTGCACCCGCACCGACGGCACCACCGTGAAATTGTTGAACACCGTCGACATCAAATTCAGGTTCAACAGGTATTGCTGCTCGTGCGACCCGCCCGATAAACCCGTGTAACCCATCCCCCACAGCGCGTTCGGCGTGTAGGGCGCATCATAGGTGTCCCCGTAAATCCGGCTGCCCGAATAATCGCTGTTCAAATCCGAAAATAAAAAACTCGAGCTGAACATCAGGTTCTTCTTGAACCAGGTCTCCGTCGACGCATGAACGTCAAACAGGTTGTACGTCGACCCCGTGCTGTCCGTGATGCTGCTCTGCGCCCCGGGCTCGCCCGGATATTGCGTCACCTTGCGCGAATCATTCACGCTGCCCGTCGTGTAACTCACCCCCAACCCAAGATCCGTCGCCTTTACCTTGTGCTTCGCGTCCAGCTGGAACGTGTCGCTCTTCTCGTCCAAATCAAAAAACGCCGGCGCAATCCCCCGCACCAAACTGTCCCCCAACGGATGCGTCTGCCCCCACGTCGTCGACCCCTTCTCGCCCTCCCGAAACAGGTGCGTGTACTTGAACGTCACCTCCGGCACATCCTTCATCGTCAACCCGCCCTCAAACGTCAGCCGACCCCGGTCGACCGACAACGCATCCGCCGCAAGCGGGTAATACACGCTCACCGGCGGCGCCGAGTAATAACCGCCGTCGCCGTTGTAATACGTCCGGAATTCCTCGAAATTGAACTTCAAAAATCCCAGCTCCTGCTTCACCAGGCTCAACGCCGCCTTGTAATCGTGCGTGTCGAACAACGCCCGCCCGTCCAGCGTGAACGTCGTGTTCTTCGCCACGTCCTCCTGGAAATGCAGATCCGATATGCCCCCAAACGGTCCCCCCGGCAATTGCGTCCGCTCCTGCGCCTGCGCATGATTCCCGCTCTGCGCCATGCCACCCACCGTGAATTCCACCCAGCTCGGATAGGAATTCGTCCCGCCCTCGAAATACGTCGCCTGCGCCGCCGAATCGTCCGCCGCCTGCGCCCGCGCCATCGCCATCCCCGCCACCAGCGCCGCCCGCACCAGCCGCCGCCGCAACAACGCCCGCCGCTCCCGCTCCGCTCGCTTCCGTTCCAATCGCAGTTTCGATTTCATGTGATTTCGGGTTGCGGGTTAAAATCGAAGGGACGAATTCACTCGCGAACCGTGCACAGCCTCATGACAGCCCGCCGTCCAGCAGGTCCCGATGCTCAGCCGCACGGAGTGATCCACACCGCCGATCACCACCCCGCCCCCCGGCACCACCTGCTGGAAATGACACTTCAAACAAAGATTCGAATCGCGCGCGGTGAGCAGCTTCGCGTTCACCGACCCGTGCGCCGTGTGACACGCCGTGCAACCCTCCCGCATCGCCTCGTGCTCGAAAACATACGGACCCCGCTGCGCCGGATGGCACGACAGGCACGACGCGTCCGCCGCCCGCAACGCCCCGTTCCCGCCCGCCCGGATCGATCCCTTGTGCGGCGAATGACACTGCGTGCAGCTCAGCCGCCCCTCCGGCACCGGGTGATGGCTCGGCAGATTGAACTGCCCCCGCACATCGCCGTGGCATTGGAAACACATCGCGTCCACCGTGCCCCGCCCCGGCGGAATCATCGTGTTGCCCGCAAAACTGGCCTGCCGCGGCCGTTGCGCCGCAAAACTGTAAGGCGGCTTCACCTCGCCGCCCGAATCCGCATGCGCGCTCCCAGGCCCGTGACAGGACTCGCACCCCGCCCCCAGCGCGTTCGGCCCCTCCGCCACCAGCCGCGCATGGTCCGCCGTCTGAAAATCACGGCACAACTCCTCGTGGCATTGCTCGCATTCCTTCGACCCGATGTATTTCGCGCCGGGATATTCCGGGAGCTGCACGACAGAACGATTGACGCTCTCGCACGATACCACCGCCAGCAGCAGGCCCCAGGCAACCCCGGCCGCCACCGCCAGCCGGCGCCACCGCACGCCCGCCGCCTTCTCCTTCAGCCATTCGCCAGTGTTCATACGCTCTCGTCGTCATGGCCCCGCGCCACCGCGCAGGACCGGCCCGTCAATTGTTCAGTTCCACCTGCACCCACGTCAGCGCGTCGTTCAACAAAGTCGTCGTCAACGGCCCGTTGTGCACCCCCAGGCTCCCCTCGTTGTAAACCTCATACAGATTGAACCGCGCCTTCAAGATGTTCGTCGAAATCAAAGACTGCTGCGCCGTGCTTGGACCTTTCGTCCCCACCGACAACCCGCCCGGCGTCGTATACTCCCACGACAATACCCCGTAGTTCGTCCACAACTCCGCAGGCGCCTTCTGCGCCGCCCACACGTTCAACGCGTCCCGCAACTGGTAAACCTGGCTCAACACCGAGTTCGTCGTGAATTGCACCAGCATGTCCGGCAACGGATGACACAGGATGCACGCATCGTAACTCTGCACCTCGAACGCATGCCCTGCCACCGTCTGCGGCGGCGCCGGCACCTGCATGTGACAACCCACACACTGGTCCCCTATCAATAAAGCATGCGCCGCCGGACGGCTCGGCTGCCCGCCCGACAACACCACCCCCAGCGTCCCCACCAGCATGTTGTACTGCGCCGACGGATGCGGCGCCCGCGACGTGTCCGTCCACGCCGCGCCGCGCCGATTGTGACATTGCCCGCAAATATTGATCGATGGATTGTAAACGTTCGTGAACACCGCCGTCGTCGCCAGCGAATAATCGTTCGTCGACGCCACCGGGTTCCGCAATTGATTGGTCTCGATCTCCCCCGTCAGAATGTTCGTCCACACATGCACCGCGTGCGGATCGTGGCACACCACGCACACCACCGGCATGTTCGCATCCCCGGGCACCGGCGTCTGGTGATTCAACAAACTCAGCCGCGTCGTCCCGGAATGACATTGACCGCACGCCACCAGCCGGTTCGTCGGGTTCATGTCCTCCACCACCACCGAGTGCGCGCTCGATTGCCACTCGCTGTAAATCGGGTTCGGCGACCCGTCATGACACCCCCCGCATACCGCCGCCGATATGTCCACCGCCGGACGAATCGTCGGGTCGCTCTCGTTGTTCATGTGGTTCCCCGCCGGCCCATGACAGTTCTCGCATTGCACCCCCGCCAGCCGCGGCGTCGCCGTCGCATTCACAAAACCCGTCGGCAACCCATACCCCACCGTGTGACACGGCAAACACGCCGGGTTCGACCCCTGCCCGATCCGCGTCAGCGTCGCCAGCGCACCCGCATGCGGCGTCTTCGACTCCGAACTCACCGTCGTCCCGTGGCACGAGGCGCAATTCGCCGACCCGCCGTAGTTCGGCGACGGCCCCGCCACTTTGAAAAATCCGTTGCTCGATGTCGCCGGCACCGTCACCGCCCCGCCCAGCAGCCGGTTCGTCGCCGCCTGCCACGCGCCACCCGACAAACTCCCCTTCCGGTAAAGCGTGTAGTAACCCGATGGCCCCTCCCACGTGATCGCCAGCCCGTTCGACGCAACCGTCATCCCCGTCATCACCGGCAAACCGGGGTAACCCCCCTCCACCGGCACCGTCACATGCGACGACGCCGCGGATTGAAGAAGGGTGCCTAACGTGAAAATAAGAATAGCCCCCGGGAACACCGCGCCCCGGCGGCGTGCTGGCTGAACTATGGTGACGTTCATAAGCCAAAAATATTTCCGCTCCGACAATTCCCGCCCAGTGGCTCCCCCGGCCACCGCATCCCGGCCCGTTTTCAGCACGGCCAGGACCCAGATTGACCCGCCCGCACCGGGCACGCAACCACGGAATTGCAGCCCTTTCCAGCCGCCCCGCGCACCCGGTCGACGCCAGCCTATACCCAGCCCGCAACCCGGCTAGGCCAATATTGGCGGATGCTTGCCGTTTATTGGCACCGCGCCGGTGGCGTCAAGAGTTCTGTGTAAAGCTGGGAGGGGGTGACGGGTCCAGTGCTGGTTCATGCGGTCAAAGACGGCAAATAGGATTCGTTCACAGCTGTCGCGGGTTGTAAAGGCGCACATGGTTCGGATTCGGCGTCGAACCTCTACAAAGAGGCGCTCGATGACATTGGTGGTGCGTAGGCGTTTCCATTGGGTCTTTGGGCAACTAAAGAAAGCCAGCAGTTCCTCCAGCAGATCGGCTTCGAGGCAGGCCACGGCCTTAGGAGCCGTGCTTGCCAGCGACGGCGCCACTGACGAAACCGTTGGATG
Organism: Verrucomicrobiota bacterium; assembly: GCA_046346665.1. Classification (GTDB taxonomy): domain Bacteria; phylum Verrucomicrobiota; class Verrucomicrobiia; order Limisphaerales; family JAXMHQ01; genus JAXMHQ01. Next base: position 41,853 of record JAXMHQ010000021.1, on the reverse strand, counting down.
GCCTCCGTGCGGGTCTGGGCTTGGTAAATGAGCTTGGCCTCCTCCAGGCGGAGCGCTTGAGATGCTCGAGTTTGTTCTCAGGTTGCGCAGCTTGTGGGCCCAACAGCGCTGATGCGGCACTGCCGCCAAAGCCGATCAATGGCCTTGGCCAACCCAGCTTGTCCGTCGGTGCCGATCAGCTCCAAACTCTCCATGCAGTCCTCGATTGAACAGACCCCAGAAATCAAACCAGCTTTCCTGGCCCTCGGCATTGACGATGTGAAAGTCGATGAGCTCGCGTTGCCCTCGGTGGTCACGCCATAAGCGCAGAGCACCATGCGGCGCTGACCTGCCCACCAGCCGGATCCGCACGCTCACCCCATCTAAAAGCAAATAGCGGTAGTGATCAGGCAAGCGGCGCCGATGAAACGCATGCACCGATTGATCCAGGCTTTGGCAACCGCGCTGACCGTCGAGGCGCTCACTGCGTCCTCCACCAGCGTGGCCAGCGCGCAGCCGACCTGACGGGTCGAGACGCCCAACAGAAACACCTGTTTCAACGCCTCGTTGATCACCGGCTCCCGGCGCTGGTAACGTTTCAAGACCTGTGTCTGAAACTGCCCAGACCGAGTTCGGGGCACTTGCAGTTCAAGGCCCCCAGCCGAGTAGTCAGGCCTCGACAGTGAAGCCGTTGGCCTGGTCCACTCGCTGCTCAGTCCGTTCGTAGGGGTGTGCATTGGAAAACACTGACGCGCTCGTAGCTCATCAGTTCTTCCAGAAACTGCTGGTGCCGCTCTTTCATCAATCCATCCAGATCCTCAAAGAAAAACTCACTTTTTGCTGCTTGCAGCCGCTCTAACAGGCGGCAGGCTCAAGGTGAGGGCTTCGCTGCTCTCATGGGTGTATCTTCCTTTCCAGGTTTAGGGTTGTTCATTTGCATAGAAACCCATGATACCACCCCTCCAACTTTACACAAGAACTCTTACGCCACCCACCGCGCCAGCAACACCGATTTTTCCTTCCCTCCCCCACCCGCGGCAAACTGCTCCCCGAAGAAACCGACACTCAAATGCCGCCGAAAGCGCCACTGAACACCTCACTCCAAGCCGTCCGCCGAACCTCCAGCGCCCAGGCCCGCGTGCCCGCCCGATCTTCGCCGGCTTCGCCCTCGGCGCCGCCTGCGCCGCCTTCGTCGTCTACCGGGCCTCCCACCCCGCCACGCCCGCCCGACAGACCGCACCCGCTCTCTCCGATTCAACCCGCGCCGTCCTCCAACACCTCGGCGCCCCGTCGAAAATCCGCTTTTACTCTACTCCTAGATACCCAGTCCATCCCGCCTCCGTCACCGCCTACGCCGGCCGCGTCTCCATCCTCCTCAACGAATACCAGCAGGCCTCCGACGGACGACTCAAAGTGACCGTCATCTCCGACAACTCCGACGCCGCCGATACCGCCGCCGCCGGCGACGGGCTCGAGGCCTTCAACCGATCCCAGGGCGCCGTCTCTTACTTCGGCATCGCCCTCCAGTCCGATGACCGCCGCGAAACCCTCGCCCGCCTAGCGCCGGAATGGGAGCCCGCCCTCGAATCCGATCTCACCCGCGCCATCGCCCGCGTCGCCACCCGCCCCCGCTCCCGCCGCCGCACCTGCCCCCACCATTCCCCAGGATATCTCCAACGAAGTCCACCGCATCCTCCCCGACCTCGGCGCCGTCTCCATCGAGGACGGCGCCCGCAAAATCCGCGAGGACTCCCTAAAAGAATTCCAGGCCGCGGTCCTTGAAATGCAAACCCGCATGGAACAGGCCCAGCAGGACCTCGCCGACGCCCGCCAAAAAGGCGACGCCGAAACACAGGCCGCCATGAAACGACTCCAGGATCTCCAGGCCGCCCAGGCCGAAAAACTCAGAGCCATCACCGCCAAATCCCAGGCCACCGTCGACGCCTTCAAAAAAATGAAGGCCGGACTCTAGAACCCATCTCCCCCCCCTCGTAGCCGCCAATGTAAATTGGCGGTCCACGCATCTTCCCCATCCCCAAAGTAGGAGACGACGTCAGGAGTCTCTAATCCACCCCCTCACCCCGCCCCGTAGCCGCCAACGTAAGTCGGCGGATCCGATGCCACCTCCCCTCGTAGCCGCCAACGTCAGTTGGGCGGACCCCCACCCAACCGCCATCTGATTTACAAACTTTACCACTCCCACCTGACTCCCATCCCGTCACCACGTCCCGATGCGCCAAACGCTGTCAACGGCTAGAGCGGTTCAAGTTAAATCGTAGCCGGCGAGCGGCTGAAAGAACATCCGCAGATTTCACAGATAATCTGCGTTCATCTGCGAAATCTGCGGATAAATAAATGGCTACAGCTTTATTGGAAACGCTCTAGCTCACCGCTGCCGGCCCTCCGCGGCGCCCGAACCGCCATTCGGCGCAGCGCCCTGTTGGCCCGCCGCCCACTGGACCACACCAAGCTCCAACAAAGCCTCCAGCGAGTTGGAAGCTCCGAATTTCTCGACGATCCGGCCATTTCGAAATTTCTGGATGTTGACTCCATGCAGGACGATCCGCTTATGTGTGGGCCGCAAGCCTCCCCACTCCCCAGAGTGCGTTCCCCGCATCGTCCACCAGGTGACTACAGTTTCGCCTTCGGCAATCTGGCCGTCGACCGTGACAACCAGGTCGGGATAACACCTGCGGAAGTTAAGCACGTGGTCTCGAAACCACCCCCACCCCTGAACGCCCATCAGCGGATTTGTGCAATCCTCGGAGATAAACTCCGACAAACGCTCGACTTCGCCAGTGTTGACCACTTCCTCCAGGAGCCGGCGAGCCAGGGATTTGTTCTCTGCTTCAGACATAGTAGATGCCCGTCGTTACAGCCAACAACCGGATCAAAGACCCGGCGCCAAGCGATGTCAACCGTCAACTGACCCGATGCCCGGCGAGTTGCGCCGCCTTCTCCCCCGTAGCCGCCAACGTAAGTTGGCGGATCAGCGATAGCCGAACTGACAGCTCGCATGCGCGTCCAGGTGCGGGCGCTTTGAGACTGCTGCGACAGCATCCCGGTCCTCTTGAGACCTAATCGGCTGGTACACCAGCGAGCATATTATTGAGATCCTTGTATGCTTCCGCGAACGCATCCGCATTGACTTGATCCATCGCGTGGTCCGCTCTTGAACAGCGACGTCATCGCGGAATTCGGTGCAGCCAGTTTGTTCGACTTCAACTTGTGCAAAGCCCGTAATCCAGCGCGCCTGTTTGGAAAATAAACTTCCACTCTCCGTCGGGCATCTTCGTGTAGATCTTGCACACTCGGCCCTTCCAATGGAAAGCCTCTTTGGTGCTTTTATGACGCCAAAGCGTGTCTATATCCACGACGGCAAACGCCCCATCCTTCTGCGCAGAAACCTCAATCCTGACTGTCTCGCGACGGTTGTGAACCAGGTCGTAATGGTCGAAAAGATCCTGCCATGCGTTTCGCCATCTCTCCCTGTCAAAACGCCCCAATACGAATTGCCATCGAACTGGATCGTGATCGCGAGATGTGGGCGGCCACGGCCAAACCATATCCGGATGGATCATGTCGAGAAACAAATCCGGCGTCTTCGTGTTCCAACCCTTCGTCTCTAAGTCGACCAACCCCTGTATTTGCTCTCCAACTACGTCAAACATAATCCTCGAAATACTGTTCAGTCGAACGACCTCCCTCAGCCACCGCCGCCGGGGAGCCAAGCCTCGACGAAGTCTCGGAGTAGCAACCCCCCTCCGACCACCGAAAACAAAGCAGGCGGCGGCTGTTGGCTGCAGGGAACGGGTTAGCTGCCTTGCACATATTCACGCAACGGGCGAACACTCATTTGAGATCGAATACAGGCATCAAGCAGCTTTGCTCTTACTGAGTCTGTCGCGCCGAGAATACAAGCATCTGCGGGAACTTCGGGAAAGCGCGACGCCTCTCCCGGCAAGAGGTCTTTCAGCTCGTTATACTGCGCATCGTCCGTGCGAACAAAACCGCGCAGCACCCGATTGGGGCTAAGCCACACCCATTCCGGATTCTTCTTCGTTCCCAATTGAGCGCGATAAATTGGATATCCATGTGCGTAGGTGTCAGGAGGCTCGAAAGCAACTCTAAGCGCATCCGATAAGGCGGTAGTAATCTTGTGGATTTCCGAAACGCCTTCCACGACGTAGTCGTTTGGTACCTCGAGTTGCAGCTTCCCAAGGTAATCTGTGAAGGAAGTGGCGATCGGGGTTTCATAGTCACACTCGATATCAGCATAGGTAATCGCGGGTGCATCGGTTCGATGACGGTAATCCAAACAAAGATGCCAATGTCCATCGCCGTCAAAGGGAACTAGGCCAGCCAGCTGGAATCCGACACATTCCTGGCATTCGCTCCAATCGAAACTGTCAAGGGATGGAAAGCGTGGCCCAATACCAGCAATTATTTCGTGAACCCTTTCGGGAAGTGAATACCGGATGTAGCCGCCGTTCTGCCTCCGCAGCAGATTCAAATAGTCGGCCGGAAGCTTGTAACCGATTTTTGCTTCCGCTGCGGCAACGACCGCTTCCGTCAGGGGTGGCTGAAGATACGGCAGGTAAGCCGGAACCTTCCAAATCGTTTCAGGCGTAACGGACATAGCGGACTTGTGCTTCGCAGCTAACGCTTCAGGTCAGGTACAGCCACCGGGCTTGTCGGGTCGCAGCCGTGCGGAGACCGAAGCCGCGCTCGCGACTGCAACCACGATATGATGTGCCAACTGCTCATGTCACGCAACGGCGCGGTGGCGGCCTGCTCGCGACTCATCGGAGTTGCCTGCACCGCAATGGTCCATATTGTCATCACCGGCGTTTCGCGAGCGCTTGGAACGCAAGCAGACCGGAGCCGGGCCTGCCATCGGGGTACGGCATCCACATAACCAAGACCGGAGCTACGTCGCCTTCTTTGTATGCAGTCGCGACGAGAGGGTCGCTCGCAACCACCTCGTGTCCCTGCCAACTCACGATGTAGGCTCGAAACACAGCAGCGCCGTCTTTAGCTGCCAGCACTTTTAAAACTTTCGCCTCAACCTGCTCGTGGTGCTTCTGAACCGCAGCTGGCTCCTCAGCAATACCGGCAGCAATCCAAACCACAGCAACGCACAACGTGGCCGCCATCAGGAGTAGACTATTTCGCTTCATCATATTCTATTTGTCGAACGCTCCAGGTCAGGCACAGCCACCGGGCTTGTCGGGTCGTAGCCGTGCGAAGACCGAAGCCGCGCTTGCGCCTGCAACCACGATATGATGTGCCAACTGTTCATGTCTCGTAACGGCGCGGTGGCGGCCTGCTCGCGATTCATCGGAGTTGCCTGCACCGCATTGTTGGGTGTCATCCGTATTTCTCTGCAAACTCCTCTGCGAATCGCTCTCGGTCCCTGCGAGTAATATTCCGCGTATCCAGGTGGTGCCCGATCTCATGCATTAGAACATCGCGAACGTAAAACCGCCGCAGCCATTCCAGATCAGCACGGCCAAACGGGTAGGCGTGTAGAAAAACACAAGACTTCCAGTAGTGGCCATAGAACGGATTCGAACCTCGCCAACTCTTCAACTGCTTGGCTGTGCCTGATAAAATAAACACGGCACGCAATTCGACCAGAAAATCTGGAGAACAACTCATCAGTTGGACTTCGACGTCTCGAGCCGTGCAGGGCCGGATAAAACCAGTGTGTGCACCTAGCTCAATAATCTTCGGAAAGGCAGGTCTCTTGGCGATCTTCCCATCGAACCGTTTGAATACTGCTTGAACCTCAAGCCACCAAGGCTCGTATTCTGCCCAGTTCGTGAACCGATTCTCGGAATAGCTATTTGAGCGAGGACCGGAACCCTTGTTGTGCGCGCTCATGTTTTAGCCCAACGCCAAGAATCAGAGACCCGGCGCCAGGGAATGTCAAGCGTCAACTGACCTGTCCTCCATAGGCTGAGCGACGGAGGAAGCGTCATCGCCGAGTTCCCTGCATCCACTTGTCCGGCTTTAGTGATTTCCTGCATCTTTCTCCACTACAAGAAACTCAATCTGCTGACCGTCCCCAGCCGGAGTGAACGCTAAGCCCAGCTGACTTTCAACCCCTGCTTGTATCGTATCCTGATTGAATGGATAGTGTCAGGCGTCGGATAGCGACTGTATGCTACCCCTGCGCCACCGAGCAAGATGCCGAGGAGCAGAACCGCCACCTCTGCCCGAAGCCACTCACGACCGAGGCTCCCGTCCTCGATGGCACGCCGCAGGAATCGAACTGCGAAAATGCCGAGGACGAGAATCGCGAATCCGAGCAATGTCAAAGTGCTCATGGCGTCTGCGGCCTAACGCTGCAGGTCAGGCACAGCCACCGGCAGCCGCGCTCGCGACTGCAACCACGGTATGATGTGCCAAAAGCTCATGTCTCGTCACGGCGCGGTGGCTGTTGCCTGCACCGCATTGTTCGGCATAGATGACGCTCTCACGTCTTCGGCTTTCGCTCCACTCTCGTGGGTGCATCGACAACCGTAGCCTGCACCAACTCCATCTCGACCTTATCGCCCGGGATCAGGGCCTTTGAGAACCACTCCAGATGCTCATCTGTTCTTTCGCGCAATCCCGAAATCGTGAACCGCGCCTCGCCTGTGTCGGGGAAAGTGACGCCCTTCGCGTCCTTCATGCGCATCCAGCTCGCCTTTAGAAACAGCAATCCGTCTTCATCCATGCCGACGGTGCCGACGTGCTTTCCGTTAATCATTACTCTAAACGCTAGCATAGACGATTGCCGAACGCCCCAGGTCAGGCACGGCCACCGGCAGCCGCGCTTGCGACTGCAACCACGATGTCATGTGCCACAAACTCATCTTTCGTCACGGAGCAGTAGCCGTTGCCTGCACCGCATTGTTCGGCACACCGTAGTATGCGCCAATCGATTCATGTCCTAGAAACGGTGAAAGCAAATGTAAAGCAGGACGCCAAATGCTGCCGCCGCTCCAACCAGGCAACACATGACATCCGCGCCTGTCTGCATGCTCGTGGCTTTCATGATGCCGACGACGCCAGCAGTCAAGCAACCCAGCGCCGCCATGCCGACGACCGAGTCGCCCGCGCTGTCGGGCGCGACCTCTTCCGGCTGCTTCTTGGTGAACTGTGGCATGAACTTCATAAACACGTGCTCCTGTTTCCCGCCGAACGCCAGAACTCACACACGCCGGACCGATGACGTGATCCGCGAAAGCGGAACTGAGTGCGCCATCCGGCGTTGTGTGCAGTGATCTTGTTGGACATCTTTGTCATTCGAGCCTTCGGTAGATCGCGTTTGAAAGTGCTGCGTTCGTGGCGGCGAATGCCGTGATATGACGCAGAACATTCGAATCCCCATCTTGACGGTGCCCTCGAAAGTAGATTGAGATGGTTGTCTGCAAGCGACTCTTCGCTTTCTCTACGTCGCCTCGCTCTAACGGAACGAGTGCGCCCAGAGCCATCGCTGCGGCCATCTCATCTTGTCGCTTCATCGCCTCGAAATACTCCTGACGGTGCTCCGCAAAGTCAGCCATCTCTGCGTCTGTCATCTGGAAATTATCGCGGGTAATCTGGTACTCTCTGAGCAACTTTCGCTGATTCTTCACGGTCGGGCGTGTGTATCCGAAATACCATCCGATCCCCACACCAAGGAGGATGGCGATGATGAATAAGACGATGCGTTTCATGTCCAACGCTGCAGGTCAGGCACAGCCACCGGCAGCCGCGCTTGCGACTGTAACCACGATGTCATGTACCAAATGCTCATCTTTCGTAACGGCGCGGTGGCTGTTGCCTGCACCGCATTGTTAGGCACTAGTGCTAAAACACTCACTTTGGATGATAGACAGTGACAGCATCCAGCGCCGGATCAAGCTGTCCAGATACGGGAGCGAATCTCGATGCCCCATCTGGCACTAAATATAGTAGAAACTGCTTTGTGTCGCCAGCCGTTAACTCAAGGAAGTTTGGACCATTAGGCAGGATCGAATGTGGAGGATCAACGCGATAATAATGCAGAACGACTGTGCGATTCGTAAAATCACCTTTGAGGACTTGAGAAACGGCAAATGTGGCCTCCACTCCAACAAACTTATACGGCGGCCAAAGTTCTGTATTCGTTTCCTTCAAGTCTCTTACGGCCGTCACTGTGCCGACAATAATCAAGCGCGCTTTCTTTTGCATTTCGGCTTCCGTCCATATGTGAAGGAATCGCGCGAACGCCGACGCGCTAAATAAGACCACGAAAACGATGCAACTTGATTTTTTCATGCGGTGTGCTTTGGCCTAACGCTGCAGGTCAGGCACAGCCACCGGCAGCCGCGCCCGCGACTGCAACCACGATGTGATGTGCCAATAGCTCATGTCTCGTCACGGCGCGGTGGCTGTTGCCTGCACCGCATTGTTAGCCCATGTCCAAACGCTCCCATTCATAGTGGCTGCTCCGTGCAAGCTGAAATACATCATGCCCCTCGCCTGCAGCACGAATCAAGCGCTCAGCAAACTGAGCATCCGCAAGGCAAGCATCAGCCGCGGGAATCGATGTGTCGAGCAACTCCACGCGAATGCCATCGCTCCCGTGCAACATAAACTGCACAACAAATCGCTCATCTATCTCAATGCCAAGGAAGCCCCGATTTGAATCCAAACTGCGAAAAACCTCCAATGCGGTACTCAGAGGCACATCGCACACTGAGGCCGCTGGAACGTCTGCTCGACCTCTGGATTTGCCGTAAAATACTCGCATCGCGATCGCAAGGGGCTAACGCTGCAGGTCAGGCACAGCCACCGGCAGCCGCGCTTGCGACTGCAACCACGATGTGATGTGCCAACTGCTCATGTCACGTAACGGCGCGGTGGCTGTTGCCTGCACCGCATTGTTAGGCCGCGTCATTCCGGTCTCCGTGGAACAAGAGCGTCGCACTGCTCTTTGCGCCCAGCCGCGACCAAGCGGCGCAGAATCTCTGGGTCAGTGCCGCAGTAACGGTATGCCTCAACACATGAACCCGCCACAACCTCAATCATCTGATCTAGCTCCTCTGCTGTCTCAGGCTGCCGAACCACCAAGCAATGGTCAATGAGCGTGCTGGGACTGCTCGTGCATGGCCTCTCGTGATACCTGATATTCTCTGGCGCTGTCTCGACTGGCAGCGAGCATGTGATGCAGAGATCCTTGATGGCGTAAAATGGTCCGGGCGCGCTTCCATCTTCGCGCTCGTAGTGTGGTGTGACCATCTTGTCAGTCATAACGTGCGTAGCGGCCTAACGCTCCAGGTCAGGCACAGCCACCGGCAGCCGCGCTCGCGACTGCAACCACGATGTGATGTGCCAAATGCTCATGTCTCGTAACGGCGCGGTGGCTGTTGCCTGCACCGCATTGTTAGGCATTGTGCTTCTGTGGTAGCACATCAAAAATCAAAGCAACGATCGACAAGACGGAGGCAACCATCTGCCATCCCAATATCGCAAATCCAAGCACATCATCAATACCCAGTCCGGATGGTCCGACTTGGATGATTTGATAAACCCAATAAAGGCTGTTTACGGCGAGCGAACTGACCCAAAGGAATATGGCTGCTAATCTGGACGGAACGTGACGGATACGCCAGAACCACCCGAAGAAAACTCCAAATCCACAAGTGACATAGAGGACGCCCAGCCAGGCGCGATAGATGACCAGTCCCGGCATGTAACACAAAAGTGCAATGGCCCAAAGCACACCGCCTGCGAACAAGAGCTTGGCGATTCTCTGGGGCATCAAAGCGTTAACTGATGGGTGCGATGTCATGAACACGTGCATGCCTAACGCTATAGGTCAGCGGACCGCCGACCCACGGCTCCGCCCGCGAATGCGGAACTAAAGGGCGAATCGGCGGTTCGCTGCACCGCATTGTTAGAGCTTTTTTTCGTCCTCATGTCTGCGATCTGAGTCTACCACGAACGTCAACCTCGCCCGGCGGAACTCTTTCGTCACCTGCCCTATGCCATCGCCTTGTGCTTCCGCTGCCGCCAACCCGGCTGCGTACTCTGTGAGGCGTGACATGCTGCCACGCGAACGATGCGCCCCGGCAACATGCAAACACTCCATGCTCTAACGCTCCAGGTCAGGCACGGCCACCGGCAGCCGCGCTCGCGACTGCAACCTCGATGTCATATGCCAAAAGCTCATCTTTCGTCACGGAGCAGTGGCCGTTGCCTGCACCGCATTGTTAGCTTTTCTCTTCGGTGATTTCGTGGTCATCAATGCGCTCTGGTGGATCCGCATAATCTCCCTCCAGGACTCGGATCTCTATCCAATCGCCCACTCGCACATCGCACTCGGGCCAATGCGCCGCGGACAGGGGCTCGGGCTCAATACCGGAAGTGTTGAAAATGAGAACATGCTCGCTCGGGGCAATGCGGACGCGTGTCAGCGAGGTGACAAGGGTCTGGTAATCACCACCCGCAGTGAAGCGCTTTTCACCGTTTACGAAGACCTCGAACGTGATCATGTTTTAAAAGCTAACGCTGCAGGTCAGGCACAGCCACCGGCAGCCGCGCTCGCGACTGCAACCTCGATGTCATGTGCCAACTGCTCATGTCTCGTAACGGCGCGGTGGCTGTTGCCTGCACCGCATTGTTAGCCCCTTTTCGGTTCAGGCTGCTCGAACCTCTTGTCGGTCTGTGGATCATATAGTGCGCAACCGATGCTCGTGCATGCCTCGATCAGACGGTTGATGGCTGTCTGACTCTTCAGCAACTCGTAACCGCAGTTGGCGACGATCAAATGAACGTCGCGCTCCGTCGCATGACCGAAACTGACCTGGAAATAACTGCCATCTCCTTCCCAGGTCAACTCCATATCAGCATCCTCAATCTCGGGAAAATACTCTTTGAGGACGCGTCGAACATGATCGCGTGGAAAACTCGCAATGCCTTCTACGGGTCCATCCTCTGAAAGCGCGTCAAGCACTTCCGACGGACTCTTCTTGAAATCTCCCGTTTGCCTCCAGAAATACAGGTCGTAGCTCATTTGGTCTCGGGGCTAACGCTGCAGGTCAGGCACGGCCACCGGCAGCCGCGCTTGCGACTGCAACCACGATGTCATGTGCCAAAATCTCATCTCTCGTCACGGAGCAGTGGCCGTTGCCTGCACCGAATTGTTCGGCATCACTTTGCGCTTCCTGCAACGGTGTCCGCCATTTTCCGTGCGGCCTTCGCCATCTTCTGCTGCGACATCGGAGGATATATGCCAACAACGGTGACGCTGCCTTCTCGCTGGACTCCAATCGCGACGCCAAAGTCTCGGACCGCCCAACCAGCTGAGTCGGATGGCGGCCCAAACGCCGCTCGAAAGTAGTCCTGCACCTGCTGATACGCCTCGCCAGGCAACAAAACGCCGACTCCAAACTCGTCTTGGACATACTGCCAATCGACCCTGAGTGTCGGCAGACCATTCGTCGCAACCGGACGGCCGCCATATGCAACTGCCTGCTCAAGCATGAAAGCACCTGCATCACCTTGACCTCGAGTGTAGCGCTCGTGGTGGCAGCCACAGAGAAGCGCCGTGCAACCAACGATGATAGCTACTGAACCACGCATAGTACTGCAGTTGCCGAACGCTCCAGGTCAGGCACAGCCACCGGCAGCCGCGCTTGCGACTGCAACCACGATGACATGTGCCAAGAGCTCATGTCTCGTAACGGCGCGGTGGCTGTTGCCTGCACCGCATTGTTAGGTCTCGTCATCGTCCGAACACTTTTTGATACCACGGCTTTTCCTTCGGGGTTTCCTTGGGTGGTAGTTGCTCCGTTACCAAGAGCTTAATCTCAAACTCAATATCCTGCCTCTGACAAGCAAGATACTGGTCTGCGCGGCACGGTAATATCGGCGGCTCCACCGGCTTGATCAACAACTGCCTCAATGCAGAAATAAGTGCGTCCCGCGACGAAAAGCAATCAGCCTCGGCCAAATGCTTCCTAATCGCATATTCAGCAAGACACAAATCATAAAAAGCCTGACCGCTTGCCGATTCGGGACGCTTCCGTTCGGCGAAGAATCGCTCGCACACCTCGACACTCTTTTTGTAAAGCGCCCGAGCAGCGTCCGCATCCCAAGTTGTCGCTGGTGATGGCATGGCTACGAGACCTAACGCTCCAGGTCAGGCACGGCCACCGGCAGCCGCGCTCGCGACTGCAACCACGATGTCATGTGCCAAAAGCTCATCTTTCGTCACGGAGCAGTGGCCGTTGCCTGCACCGCATTGTTCGGCACACCGAAGTATGCGCGCATCGATTCATGTCCTAAAAACGCCGGAAGCAAATGTAGAACAGGACGCCAAAGGCCGCCGACGCTCCAACCAGGCAAAACATGACGTCCGCACCTGTCTGCATATTCAGTGCTTTCATGATGCCGACGACGCCAGCGGTCAAGCAACCCAGCGCCGCCATGCCGACGACCGACTCACCCGCGCTGTCGGGTGCTTCTTTTTCCGGCTCCTTCTTGATGAACTGCGGCATGAACTTCATAAACACTTGCTCCTGTTTCCCGCCGAACGCCCCAGGTCAGGCACAGCCACCGGCAGCCGCGCTCGCGACTGCAACCACGATGTCATGTGCCAGAATCTCATGTCTCGTAACGGCGCGGTGGCTGTTGCCTGCACCGCATGGTTAGGCGGCGCTTTTATGGCATGGCCGTCGCGCGGCAATTGCGCCCCAGGCTCCCACGAGCAACAGCGCCCCGCCAGCACTCGCCACCGCCCACCAGCCGTTCTCGATGCGGTCGATGCCGCCGATGCTGAGCCCAAACCTGTAAGCAATCGACTCTCCCGTAATCACCATATGGTGTCTGCTCGCTTCGGCCTGCTCTATCCGCTCCCACTCGGCAAGTCCAGCCTGAATGTCGCTAAGCTGCACGCGATAGGATCTCACAGCAGATATCTCGAACACCGAGAGCGCGCTGAGCAATGCGCCTACGAATGTAATCGTAATAAAGAGCGCACGCATAGCCGCCTAACGCTCCAGGTCAGGCACAGCCACCGGCAGCCGCGCTTGCGACTGTAACCACGATGTCATGTGCCAAAAGCTCATCTTTCGTCACGGCGCGGTGGCTGTTGCCTGCACCGCATTGTTAGGGCTGCTTTTGCTCAATTTTTTTTCGCTGATGTGATGCTACCACCGACGCTCTGCTTTCACCAGCCGAACGTCCGCCGGCGATCAACGTGCGGCTGCGCTTCGAACAACCCCTCGCGATACAAGGCAAGCCGGCTAGCAAATCCAAAAACACCAAATGCTCTCCCCTGCCCTGCAAACCTGGCGCACTGCTTTTCAAAGCTCGACATCCTGCCGCGCCGCCAAACCGACCGGCATCACAAACCTCTGCAAGCCCTAACGCTGCAGGTCAGGCACAGCCACCGGCAGCCGCGCCTGCGTCTGCAACGACGATGTGATGTGCCAACTGCTCATGTCTCGTAACGGCGCGGTGGCTGTTGCCTGCACCGCATTGTTCGGCACACCGCAGTATGCGCGAATCGATTCATGTCCTAGAAACGGTGAAAACAAATGTAAAGCAGGACGCCAAATGCTGCCGCCGCGCCAACCAGGCAAAACATGACGTCTGCGCCTGTCTGCATGCTCGTGGCTTTCATGATGCCCACGACGCCAGCAGTCAAGCAACCCAGCACCGCCATGCCGATCACGGAGTCACCCGCGCTGTCGGGCGCTTCTTTTTCCCCCTGTTTCTTGATGAACTGCGGCATGAACTTCATAAACACGTGCTCCTGTTTCCCGCCGAACATTATTAATAAACTGCAACTCTGTCGGTTTATTGGGAATTTGGTCTTAACGCTAAATGTGTCGTTTTCTCCGGTTTTAATAAACGCGATTTGGCTTGACGTGTCAAGGTGGGAGATTTTTGATGGGCAACGGCATGGGAGCATTCGCTGCATGGAAATGCCGATTCACTGATTCCGGATAAAGCGACGTTTTTGTCGGTTTATTGGGCTTTTATTGGGCGGGTAAAAACGACGGATTTTCGAAAGGAAAGGGAATGGGTTATGGGCGAGATCAGGTTTGGGAACTGGGCGGATGTGTTGGAGCGGGAGGATTTGTCGGCCCGGCAGAAGGCGTCGTGGGCGATTACGATCCGGTGGTATTTGAGTTTCTGCAAGCGGTCGCGCGTGGAGGTGTCGGTGCGATCGGCCCGGGAGTTCATCGAGTGGGCGCAGCGGGAGAAGGAAGCGGACGATTGGCAATTGGAGCGGTGGAAGCGGCCGATTCGATGGTTTTTCCGGAAGGCGAAGGAGATGGGGATGGTGAGCAGAAGGCCGGACGGCGGGACGCCGTCCCTACCATGCCAGGGCTCGACAGAGTCTCGCCCCACCCTGCGGCTTCGCCGGATAGCCGATTGCCAATCTTCAATAGCAGATGGTTACAGCGGGGATCCGCAAGCTCATCCGTCTTCGCCAAGGCTACGACGGACGGACGATTGCGGCTACGAGGGGAAGCGCCCCGCCGGGGCGGAGGTTGGGGACGGCGGGGACGCCGTCCCTCCCGGGGCTAATCAGGGCTCGACGGAGTCTCGCCCCACCAAGGGGTTGATTGGCGATTGGCGGGAGGCGTTTTTGACGGTGGTGCGGAGGCGGCATTATTCGTATCGGACGGAGCAGAGTTACCAGGTGTGGCTGGAGAAGTTTGCCAGGCATTGCGGCAGTCTGCCGTTACGCGAGGCGGGGCCGGAGCAGGCAAAGTCGTTCTTGGACGCGCTGGCGTTGCGGGAGCGGCTGAGCGCGAGCAGCCAGCGGCAGGCGTTGAACGCGGTGGTTTTTTTGTTAAGGGAGGTTTTCGGGAAGGAGCTTGGGGATTTTTCGGACTATCGCCGGGCGAAGGCGAGTTCGCACGTGCCGGTGTGGCTGACGCCGTCGGAGATCCGTCTGTTGCTGGAGCAGTTGGATGAGAAATGGTCATTGCTGGCGCGGGTTGCATTTGGGGGCGGGTTGCGTTTGATGGAGTTGTTGCGTTTGCGGGTGAAGGATGTGGATTTGGAACAGGAAATCATCACGGTCCGAGGTGGCAAAGGGAACAAGGATCGATTGGTGCCGCTGGCGCACCTGGTGGTGGAGCCGCTGCGCGCGCACCTGGCACAGGTGCGGAAGGTGTATGACGCGGATCGGCGCGACGGGGTGGCAGCCGTGTGGCTGCCGGAGGGCCTGGAGCGGAAGTATCCGAAGGCGGGTGAGGAATGGGTTTGGTATTGGTTGTGGCCGGCGGAGCAGTTGAGCACGGATCCGAGGACGGGAATGCGCCGGCGGCATCATGTGATGGATTGGGAGTTTCAACGGCGGGTGAAGGAGGCGGCGATGCGGGCGCGGATCAACAAGCGGGTGACACCGCATGTCCTGCGGCATTCGTTTGCGTCGCAGATGCTGGATCAGGGGTATGATATTCGGACGGTGCAGGAGCTGTTGGGTCATAAGAGTGTGGAGACGACAATGATTTATACGCATGTGATGCGGAAGAAAGGACTGGCGGCGCAAAGTCCGTTGGACAGGATGTGAAGGGAAGGTTTTTTGGCCACGGATGGAACACGGATGGGGAAGGCTTGACGCGAATTGACGCGAATTGACACTAATTTTTCTGGGAAAAACGCGGAGACGCGGAGGGGGACTGAAGCAGTCTGAACATTCGGTTCATTCTGTCTGAAGGGGTTTTCAGCCAGGGATGAACATGGAAGGGATGCAGGAAGAATAGATTCTTGTTGGCCGTGGTTTCGCGTGGTTCGCGTGGTTCGCGGTTGAAAAGCAGTTTCGGGCATCAGAAGTTTTTTTAACCGCGAAATACGCGAAATACGCGAAAGATGGAATGGAGGATGGATGGGGAAGGCTTGACGCGAATTCTCGCGAATTGACACTAATTTTTCTGAGTATAAACGCGGAGGCGCGGAGGGGGACTGAAGCAGTCTGAATATTCGGGTCATTCTTGTCTGAAGGATTTTGGGGCTCGGATGTCAGGGCTCGACGGAGTCGAGGGGGACGGACGGCGGGACGCCGTCCCTACCAAAAGGGGTCCGCGATCTCACGATCGCGGCTACGAGGTCAGGGCTCGACGGAGTCTCCCCCAGGGCGGCTGCGCCGCATAGACGATAGACGATAGCCGATAGCTGATAGCCACAGAGGGGGACCGCGATTTTACAATCGCGGCTACGAGATGGACGGATTCATGGGAACCAGGGGGGTCCGCGATCTGATCCGTCTTCGCCAAGGCTATGACGGACGGGCATGGAACACAGGGGCTGGGGGACGGCAAGGAAATGAGCTGCAGGGGAACCAGGATCTGTTTTCATTGTTCTGGCGATCATTCCCCTGACTTTTCCGGGTTTGAAGGAATTAGTTTTTGGTGCTTCTTTCGTGCGATTCGTGTGTTCCGTGGTTGAAAGGCTGTTTCGGGCATCAGAAGATTTTTTAACCGCGAAATACACGAAATACGCGAAATAGGGCATGGAGGACGGATGGGGAAGGCTTGACGCGAATTGACGCGAATTGACACTAATTTTTCAGGGATAAACGCGGAGACGCGGACGGGGGGACTGAAGCAGTCTGAACATTCGGGTCATTCTGTCTGAAGGGTTTTTGGGCTCGGATGGGGGGCTTGACGGAGTCGAGGGGGACGGACGGCGGGACGCCGTCCCTACCAAAAGAGGAGTCCGCGATTTTACAACCGCCGCTCCCCGGGGCCACAAAAAAACCCCTCCACCCGGAGGCGGAGGGGTTTTCGAAACGAACCCAAACAGACTACTGAGACACCACGCGGAAGAATTGTTGCACGTTGGTGCGTGTGGCTGTCAGGTAGCTCATGCTGGCGCCGGTGCCGGCGATCGGGCTGCCGATCGGCTGCCAGCCGGAGCTGAGCGAGGAGGTTTCCTGCAGTTGATAGGTCTTGCCGGCCTGGGTGTCGAACACCACTTCAGCGGCCGTGTAGATGCGGATGCTGTTGGTGTTGCCACCGTCGACGAGGGCGGTTCCATTGGCCCACATGACGCCGTCGGGCAGGACCATGCCGGGCACGGTCGGGTTGAGGCCGAGCGAGTATTTGAGCCAGTTCGGAACTCCGTCGCCCGCAGGCGTCGCGTTCGGGGCGGCGAGGGAATTCGTCGGGGACCCGAAATACTGGGTCTGCCACCAATCGGGCAGGCCGTCGTTGTTGGAGTCGCCGTTGAGGTCGGCGATGGAGGCCTTGAGGAGGCCCACGGCGAAGGGCGCGTTGTGGATGCCCTTGCTGCCGTCGTTATTGACGAACTGCCAGTTGTAAGCAGCGTTGAGCTGGGACATGGTCCAGTTGGTCTTGACGGAAGGCGTCTTGACCAAGCCATCGACCACGCCGTTGGTGTTCGGCAGGTAGGTGGTCAGTTTGTCGAGCAGGTGCTGGACTTCAGTCTGCACACCTTCGATCACGCCGTCGCCATTGAAGTCGCCCCGGAGCATGTTGAAGTCGGTGATCTGGCCGTGGCATTGGACGCAGACGGCGGTGACATCGACTTCGTTGGTGCCGTTCATGTAGCTCATGTTCATGGTGTGGGCGCCGGCCTTGAGGTAGGCCGGGTCGGTGGCCGCGATGGGCTGCATATGGCAGCCGGCGCAGGTGTTGGTGATCACGCTGCGATGGGCGGCGCTCGGGATGGCCTTGCCATAGGTGATGGCATTCACGCCTTCGAGCATGTCGCCCTGGGGACTGTCGTGGACGCCGAAGCTGGAGCCGCCGGGCCACGTGGGCAGGCCGGCCTTGTAGTTCGCGACGTTGTTGGAAGCGGAACCGTTGCGGCTCATATGGCAGTTCATGCAGAAGCCGCCGCTGCCGGCGTTGGTGACGACGGTGCCGTCCGGCAGCACGACGTTGTAGCCGAGCCGGAGCTGGTGCGGGTTGGTGTCCTGATGCGGGTCATGGCAGGCCTGGCAGCCGATGGACTGGTAGACGGTGTTGGTAGCGTACTTGTTGGTATTGTTGATATTCTCGCTGTAGCCCTCGAAACCGCCGGCGGTATGGCAGCGCACGCAGTTGTTGCGGGTCGGGCCGGAGGGGGTCCGGGGTGCGACGGCGTGGCCGGAGGCGTTCCATTCCTGCACGTGGATGTGCTGCGGGGTGGCGTCGTGGCAGACGGCGCAATCGCCAGCCCAGTAATTGACGGCGACGCGGGGCCAGTTGGAGACGTTGGTGTTGCCGAGGGCGGCGGCGTGTTCGCTGCCGGGGCCGTGGCAGTTTTCGCACTGGATGTTGGCGAGGTTTTGGAGGGCGGAGGGCATGGCGGCCCAGTTGCCGTTGGTCAGCACGGTCGGGAAATTCCAGCCGAGCTGGTTTGCAATGTCGTCAAAGCCGCCGTTTACCGCGTTGGTGTTGGTATCGTAGCCCACCACATGGCAGGAGATGCAGTTTTTGCTGTAATGGCTGCTGACCTGGCCATCGATGGCGCGGGTGAAGAAGGTGGCGTGGGGGGTGCCAGACCAGGGTGTCACGATGTTGGAGGCGATGATGCCGCCGCTGTGACACAGGGCGCAGTTGTTGAGGCCGACGTAGGTGCCGGCGGTGATCAGCTGGACGAGGTTGGTGGTGCCGCTGCCGCCCGCGGTGGTGATGACGGCCTTGACGGCGTATTGGCCCGGGAGGTCGGGGCGCAAGACGGTGCGTCCGGCCACCTGGTAGACCAGGCCGCCGCTATTGTTGTAAATGTCCGCCATGTTGAAGGGCGGCACGTTGGTGCCGAGGGGGCTGGCTGAGAGCACGGCGGCGGAGCCGATGGGGGCGTTGGTGATCGTCCACACGACGCTGACGATGTTGGAGGGCGCGATGGCCGCGTTGACGAGGGCGTCCAGGTAGGCCGGCTGGCCCACCCCGATGGTATTCAGGCCACCCGACGTTTCGGTCGTGGCCGGCAGCGAATACTTGGTGAGTTCGGTGGGTGTCAGGGGGCGGATGTTGATCGAGCCCTGGAGGGCTGGAGCCGCCCCTTGCGACGTGGCTGTTCCCACGCCGGTGAGGAGTACAACTGCCGCAAAGCCAGTTGCTGCTCGTTTGATTGCGGAACGCATTTTCATAGGTGCACTGTTGTTAACGATTCACTGTCAGTTGTACTTCACAAATTGGTCTGGATTTCAGGCGCCCACCGCTGCGGCGCTGCAGTCCGCGGGCTGGAACAGGGCGAGCCCCGCCTCAAGGGCTCCCGGCACGTGGCGGCCCGGCGGATTGATGCGGTCCAGCGTTTCGGACACGGCGTCGGCGATGATATCTTCGCAGCGGCTGAGTTCGTGTTCGCGCTGCTTGACGTTTTCGCGGACGATCATTTCGAGGTCGTCGACGTTGTAGAGGTAAACGTTGTCGAGATGCTGGACGTCGGCGGCGATGTCGCGCGGGACGGCGATGTCGATCAGCACGAGCGGGCGGTTGCGGCGGGCGGACATGACGCGGGCGACGTCGGAGCGGTTGAGAATGGTGTGGGGGCAGCCGGTGGAGCTGACGACGATGTCGGCGGCTTCCATGGCGGCGGTGCAATCGTCGAAGCGGATGGCGCGTCCGCCGAATTCGGCGGCGAGGAGTTCGGCGCGTTCGAAGGAGCGGTTGGAGACGAGGACGGATTGGGCGCCTTTTTTGGCGAGGTGTTTGACGCAGGCTTCGCCCATTTTGCCGGCGCCGATGATCATGACGGTGCGTTCGGAGAGGTTGCCGGCGAAGATGCGCTCGGCGAGTTCGACGGCGACGCTGCCGACGGAGGTGGCGCCGCGGCCGATGCCGGTTCGGGATCGGATGAGTTTGGCGGTGGAGAGGGCGGTTTGGAAAACGCGGTTCAGGACGCGGCCGGTGAGTCGGGCGGATTGGGCGGCCTGGTAAGCCTGTTTGATCTGGCCGGTGATTTCGGTTTCGCCCAGGACGAGGGAATCGAGTCCGCCGGCGACGGAGAAGAGGTGTTCGAGGGCGGCGCCGGATTCCTTGACGTAGATGTAGGGATCGAGTTCGCAGGGTTCGGCGGAGAGGAGGCGGAAGAGTGCCCGGGGATCGCGGGAGTCGTCGGTGGAGACGCCGTAGATTTCGACGCGGTTGCAGGTGGACACGACGACGACTTCGGAGAGTCCGCCGCGGAGTTTGAGGGAGCAGCCGTGGCACTGGAGCTGGGAGGCGTGCACGGCGAGTTTCTCGCGCAGCGCCACCGGCGCCGTCTTGTAACTGATTCCCGCGACAAAAAGTTTCATAGGCCTGTCAATCACACGCCCGCCGACACCCGGCGCAACACCGACCCCGCGCGCCCCGGCGCCCCGATCCCGATGCTGCTCCGCAATTCATATCCGAATGCTAGTTTCACCCTCAAAACCGGGCTCCCCATCCCTTGCCAAACCCTTTGCGTTTTTTGACATCCAACAGCAACTGACGCACACCGGCATATTCGTTGGACTTATTTTACTGCTTATGACGAAGTCGAAATACTACTTTTGCTAGGGTTCGTCAACATCTCGATGAAATCTTATTCAGTATATTTTTGGCTTATCCACTGTGTGGATTTGGATAAGGCAGGTCAATTTTTGATTAGGTGCTTTTTGTCGCCGGGCTGTGGATCCGGGGTTGGGGCCGTCGGGGCCGCCGGGGCGGATGCGGGGTCGAGGGGGTGTTCCTCCATTTGCCAATGGCGGGACACGCGCCCGTCCCAGCACGCGGGGTTGAGGGGGTAGACATCGGGATCGAACAGCACGTGGTAGAAGTGCCAGACGACGATGGCGAGGCAGGCGAGGAGGGCTTCGTAGTAGTGGACGGTCCAGGCGACCTCGACGGCCCAGCGTGGCAGCCAGCGAGTGACGTCGACCTTGAACCAGATCATGAGGCCGCTGGCGCCCATGATGATGGTTCCCCACAGGACGGCCCAGTATTCCATTTTTTCGGCGTAACCGAACCGGCCGAACCGGGGTTTTTCCTGGCTCCAGCCGAGGAGGTAGCGGGCCGCGATCCAGACGTCCACGGCATCCTGCCGGACGGGCAGCAAATCGCGCACGAGGCGGCGGCCTTCGGGCCGGAACAGGATGTACGCGAGGTGGTAGACGCCGGCGAGGAGCAGCACGATGCCGGCGCCGCGATGGGTCCAGCGCCGGACGGGTTCGCTCGAGCCCATGGCGTGGGCGAGGAAGGAGTCGGGGAATTTGAGCGCAAAACCTGTCAGGGCGAGCACAATGAAGCTGCCGGCCAGGACGAGGTGCTGCCAGCGTTGCGAGGCGCTCATGCGCAGGACAGGCCGGGCGCTGAGGGCGAACCGTGCCCGGACTTTGCGCGCGAACACCAGGATGTTGTGAACGCCCATGGTTCCGATCACGCCGACGATCAGTGCGAGGTAGAGCCGGCGCACCCACCAGTTGATGCGGCTGCCGAGTTCCGGCCCGCTTTGCGCGGCGGCGGTGTCCACGTGGATCCGGTCCGACACGAACTTCTCCCCTGCCCCTGGGTGGCATTTGCCGCAGGTTTCGATGAGGTGGGACGGGTGGATTGTGGAGCCGGGATCGGACGATGGCAGGACGCGGTGGTATCCGTGGCAACTGCCGCAATTGGCGGCGACGGTCGATCCGTATTGTGCGGCGAGGCCGTGGTAGCTTTCGAAGAAGGTTTTGACGCGGTCGCCGGGGAGATTGAACTTGGTATTGAGGCGTTCAGAGGCGTGGCAGCGGCTGCAGACCTGTTCGGAGATTTTGATGGGCGAACTGCCTTTGAGCGCCTCGATGTTGTGTTCGGAATGGCAGTCGGTGCAGAGGGGCGCCTCGCGTTTGCCGGCGCGGGCGGCCGCGCCGTGGACGCTCGACTCCCAATCCTGCGCCTCTTTCGCATGGCATTCGCCGCAGGTGCGCGCCTCCATGGAGGAATGGAGGAGCGAGCCGGGCGAATCCGATCCGGCGACGCGGTGGGTTCCGTGGCAATCCTTGCATCCCGCGACGCCGGGTGTTCCGGCTTTTTCGGCGAGGCCGTGGACGCTGGATTGGTAAGTGGCAGAGGCGCGTTCGTGGCAGGACGCGCACTGGACGGGAGTGACGGGCAGGTTGTCGTCGGGATGTTTTGCGGTGATGGCGGTGTGGCAGCTCACGCACGAATTGGTGCGGTGGGCAGAGGCCGCGAGCAGCGCGGGGTCCACGAAGAGGGATTCCTCCGTCCCGGCCGCGTTGGTGCGCGACAAGGTTTTATCGGAATGACAGTCGAGGCAATCGCTGTCGCGGAGTGCCGGGGCGGCCGAGCCCGCCGCGGCCGCGACCAGCCAGAGGATCAATCCAATCCAGAGACGACACATGGCGTGAGTCATCGGGCATTTCCCCGGGCGGGGCTTCGCCGGAATTGCCGATTGCTCTTCATTTATTGCGTCCCCCGGAGGCAGCCCGCGGGCCGGGGTCAATGGGCCAGGCGTGAGACCATGGCGTAAATGATCAGCAGCAGCAGCAGGACGCCGAGGCCGAAGAAGAAATAGCCGAACGACCGGGCGATGCTCTTCCAGCCTTCCCAATCGTCGCGGACCCGGAACTGGTCCAGGCGGCCTTCTTTCAGGAGCCGGTCGTACCAGCGTTTGCGTTCGTGCAGCATTTCGGCTTTGGAGATGCGGCCCGAGAAGATGACGGTGTCCATCGGGAATTTCTCGATCCGGAAGTGGGTGTTAAAGAAATGGATTGAGAAGATGAATCCGGCGGCGAGCAGCGCCTCGTCGGAATGGATGATGAGGGCGACGTTGATGACCCAGCCCGGCAGGAAGCGGGTGAAGAATGTCGGGAACCAAAGGATCAACCCGGACGAACCGATGATGAACACGCCCCAGAACACGGCGAAGTAATCGAACTTCTCCCAATAAGTCCAGCGGTCGAACGCGGGTTTCTCGCCCTTGCCGAAGAACCATTTGTTGTGCGCGACGAAATCCTTCCAATCCTGCCAGGTGGGGATCATGGAATCGGGTCCGAAGAGGACGTTCCAGAGCCGTTTGAGGCTGAACCGGCCGGTGGCGGGATCGAACACGTTGCGGCGTCCTTTCCATGTCTTGCTGATGAGGGCGGTGAGGTGGAGGCCGAAGTAGAGGAATGTGATGATGGCGCCGAAGCGGTGGAGGGTGCGGGCGGTTTCCGCGCCGCCGATGATGCCGAAGAGCACCTTGGCCCAGTGGGTGTAATAGAATTTGAGCGGCATGCCGGTGAGCACCAGGAGCAGGAAGCTCGTGACGACGAGGAAATGCAGGAAGCGTTCGAACGGCACGAACCGGGTGAACCATTCGTCGTCCTCCTGGATCTCGACCTTGGTTTCGCGGAATTTTTTCGAATCGCCCCAGTAAAGGTAGGCAACGCGGAGGAGCCAGACGATGGTGTGGAGGCCGAAGAACGTGAACACGCCGACCAGCAGGCCGGTCATGCCCAGGAAGACCACGTGGAGCAGCGGGTAATTTTTCCCGTCGAGCGGATTGGCGTGCGGCCGGTATTCGGTGAACCCGGTGGTGGCGGACGGATGGCACTGGCGGCAGGTGGCGAGGATGTTGGCCTTTGAGAGCCGCGACGCGGGATCGGACGCGGGGAGCACGTCGTGATGGCCGTGGCAGTCGTAGCAGGCGGCGACGTCGGATGCGACATTCGGTTTGCCGAGGGCCATGGCTTTGCCGTGGTAGGTTTCGCGGTAATGCTCGAGCCGGTCCTGGTGGCATTTGCCGCAGCGCTGGTCGGAGACCATCTTGAAATGGCCGTCCTTGGGCGCCTCGACCTGGTGGGCGGTATGGCAGTCGGTGCACACGGGGCCGCGCTTGTCGCCCTTCGCGAGCAACTGGCCGTGAACGCTCTGGCGGTAGACCTCCTCGATGCCGACGTGGCATTTGCCGCAGGTTTTGGCCACGTTCGCGTGGTTGATGGGGGCGTCGCGGTCGACGCTGCGCTTGATGTCGTGGACGCCGTGGCAGTTGTTGCACGAGGGCGCGACGATGAGGCCCATTTTAAGCAAGGCACGGCCGTGGATGCTGTCGGAATACTGGGACGCGGCCTCGGGGAACTTCATTTCGTATTCCTTGGTGAGGCCTGGGTTGCTGTGGCATTTGGCGCAGGTCTGGGGGAGGTTCAGCTTGAACACCGGGGACGCGGGGTCCTTGACGGGAATGATTTCGTGCGACCCGTGGCAGCTTGCGCAGGTGGCGGCGCCGGACGCGCCCATCGCGTGGCTCACGCCGTGGATGCTCGTGGCGTAATCCTTCGATTCCTTTTCGTGGCAGCCGGCGCAGTTGGGCGGCGGGAGCTTGCTGGGATGCACCAGGTCCTTGATTCCGTCGTGGCAATCGACGCAATCCAGCTTCGCGTGCACGGAGCGCGCGAAGCCGTTGGTCGGGAACAAGGCCATGGGCACGGTTTTGCCGTCGACGGTCCGGTTGTTCGAGGGGTCGGTGTGGCAATCGAGGCAGTCGGAATTGGCGAAGGTGGCAGCCGCGGCCGAAGCTGCGGCGGCAAGAATCATCGCCAGGACCGGGAAGCCCAATGTGCCCAACACGCGGATGAGCGGCCGCGCCCGCAAACCAATGTCCGTTCGCATCTGAATTTTTCCTGCTCCCTAGGGACCGCCGGTGTGGCAGTCGCTGCATTTGTAACCGTCGGGAATTTCATCGGCCGGGTGCACGAACGCCTCGCCTTCGGGGCGGAGGACGTCCTGGGGTTGGCCGGCGCTTTGGCTGAGGATCACGTGACACGTGGTGCAGCCCGCGAAATTGATCTTGTGGCCGTTCGGCGCCTTGTGTTCGTCGTCGTGGCAGCGCGAGCAGCCCGGCCAGTTTTTGTGTCCGATGTTCTCGGGGTAGCTGCGCCAGTTCGCCTTCATCTCCGGGAAAAAGTTGTTGCGATAAATTGTCTGGACGGCGGCGATGGCCGGGTCGATTCGCGCATCGCCCGGGTAGCGTGATCGCAGGAGGGTGTCGATGGCTTTCACGGCCTCGTCCTCGTTCGTGTAGGTGCGCGTCAAGGCGAAGACGGCGTTGGTCTTGATCCACGGCAGCGCGGGACTGATCTGGCCGAGTTGCATGGCCTGGCTGACGGCCTCGTTCGGCGGCCGGTAGCGGTGGGCCGGGCGATTGTGGCAGTCCATGCAGTCCATCTGGCGGATGGTGTAGCCAGAGATGTCGTTCGTGAAATTCGGCGCCCGGTATTCCGTCACCGTGCCGTGTTCGTCGGTCATGCGCACCCAGGGAATGACCTGGCGGGCGGCGTCGGTGGCGATGTATTCGACGCGGTTGCCGGCGTAGACGTGCCAGTGGATGCCGCTGACGGGGCCGTGGCCCGGGTTGGCGCCGCCGACTTTGAGCATCAGGGTGACGGAGGAATGGGTGTTGGTTTCGTCGCCGAGATAGGAGTCGTAGGTGCGGACGAGGTTGCCGACGAATTTTTCCGGCCAATGGCATTGCTCGCAGGTTTCGCGGGCGGGGCGCAGGTTTTTGATCGGGGTTGGGACGGGCCGGGGATATTTGTTGAAGGCGACGGCGTAGAGCTGGTAGGTGCCGGAGATTTTGGCTTTGACGAACCAGGCGGCGCCGGGTCCGATATGGCATTCGACGCAGGCGACGCGGGCGTGGGAGCCGTTGTGGTAGGTGACCATTTCGGGCTTCATGACGGTGTGGCACGCCTGGCCGCAGAACTGGACCGACTCGGTGAAGTGGTAGGTTCCGAAGCTGCCGAGCGCCGAGAGCAGGAGGAACGTCACGCTGCCGAACATGAACCAGCCCAGGATGCGCCGGTCGCGCGGGTTCGCGAAATCGATCGTCAACGCCGGCAGCGGGGTTTTCTGTTCGCCGCGGCGCCGGGCCCGGTAGATGCCGAGCATGACGAGGAACAGGCCGAAGAACAGGAATCCGGGTGCGACGACATACGTGAGGATGCCGATGTAGGGGTTGGAGAAATGCGCGAGCGCGTCGAAGGCGAACAGCGACAGGAACGAGAAGCAACTGCCGAGCGCGATCACCGCGCCGGCGAGGCTCAGCCAGTTTTTCAGCAATCCCTTCCAACCCGCATTAGGTCCATCAGCACGCATAGTTCAGTTTTCTGCCCGCAATCGAGCCGCTTGTTCGCGGCAAAAAGATCCGCCCGCCGGCGGCAGCCTGCCCACTGCCGCCGCCGTTCCCACCCGCCAAATCCGGCCCGCGGCGACAGCCGCGGCCGCTGCATCACTTCTTGAAGGTCCGCATGTAATCCACCAGGCCCTTGATGTCGGCGTCGCTCAAGTCCTCGGCCGGCTTCATCAGGGTCTTACCGTCCTTGTCCTTCAAACCTTCCTTGATCGCCTTGATTGCCGCGTCGTCCTTCAGCTCCGCCTGCACCTTGGCGTCGCTGTAATCCTTCGCGCCCAGCTTTTTTCCCATCTTGGTTTCGCCCTTCCCATCGGCGCCGTGGCACTTGGCGCACTGCTGGTCGTAGGTGGCCTTCGCATCGGCGGCCATGAGGGAGCCGGCGGACAGCGCCGCGGCGGCGATCGCGATCAGAACTGATTTTTTCATGTTGTTTGCGATGTTGTTGTTTTGCGTTAGGGCCGACCGGGCACTGGCCCGGGCGGGCCGGTAAGTCATGAGGCGGGCGCCGGGTGCGGTTTTAACCGCTCCGGCCCCGCGGGCGGTTCTTCGGCCGCAGTCTCCTCGGGAAGGAACAATTTGACAAGCACGACGAGCAGGATGAAAGGCAGGATGAGGACTCCAAGCGACATGAGCCAGCCC
This sequence comes from Verrucomicrobiota bacterium, assembly GCA_046346665.1. Taxonomy (GTDB): domain Bacteria; phylum Verrucomicrobiota; class Verrucomicrobiia; order Limisphaerales; family JAXMHQ01; genus JAXMHQ01. Next base: position 15,165 of record JAXMHQ010000021.1, on the reverse strand, counting down.
TCCTGTCCGGCGAGTTCCATTTTGAACGTGGTGAAGCCGCGCAGGCTTTTGGAGAACAGCTGCCCGCCGATGACGACGTTCCAGCGCATTGCGAGAACGCCGGTGACGATGAGGAACGCGCTCAGGAAATAGAAGCGGCGGCGGATCCAGGATGGGATCTTGTCCCGGAAGAGCTGTGTCGAGCCGAGCATCGAAAGCGGGAGGAGCGTTCCCAGGCAAAGCTGGCCCACCAAGAGCGTGTAAAACAATTTGCCTGACGCGAGTTGCTTCAGGACGCCGATCCCCTCCTCCGACGCGTAGAGCCGGTGGATCCAGTCGAGGGCCTCGACGGAGAAGTCGACGAGGAGCGCGTAGAACAGGAATTTGCCCATGGCATCCAGGCAGGCGTCGTCGAGGGCCTTGCGGCGGGCCCAATCGAGGATTCCGTACATCAGCACGCAGAGGGCGATGCCGGAGACGATGGCGGAGAAGATGAAGATGACGGGCATGAGGACATTGCCCCACCAGGGGTTGGCCTTGATGGACCCGAAGATGAACCCGACGTAGCCGTGGAGGAGGAAGGCGGACGGGATGCCGACGATGGTGATGGCCTTGCTCATGAAATCGTCGAGGCGCAGGGCCGCGGGTGACAGATCGTGCACGCCCAGCGTGAGGATGCGGTACATCAATCCGCGCCAGCCCGGCGTGGTTTGCGACCAGTGGACGAAATCGCGCCGGTAATCGAACCACAATTCCAAGAGCAGGACGGCCATGATGTACCAGGCGTAGACGAAGCCGAACATGGCCATGGGCGACGTGACATGGGGTGTCATCATGACTTCGAAGCAGCGTTCCGGGTGGCCGAGGTGCAGCAGCAGCGGCAGCGGGGCGCACATGAGGAAGGCCAGGGCGGTGAGCAGGGCGAGGCGGTAGACCGGTTCCAGTTCGCGCACGTTGAACACGCGGACCAGCGAGGCCATGATGAAAGCGCCCGCCACGAGGCCGGTGATGTAGGGATACACCACGATCAGCGTGCTCCAGATCAGGGTCTGTTCGTTCGGATAAACATAGCCGTCCACGTGCGTGATCTGGTGGATGACGTTGGCGGCATCGGCGAGCGGCGCGATGGAGTTGGTAAATTCGATGGCCATGTTACCGGACCTCCTTGTCCAGGTTCGCGTAAAGCACGCGCGGCTCTGTGCCGAGATGCGGCTTCAGCGTGAACACCTTGTTCTTCTCGATGAACGCCTGGAGCGGATCGTTGGGCACCGGGTTTTTCAGGTCGCCAAAAATCCGGGTCTGGGTCGGACACACCTCGACGCAAGCCGGCTTGAGACCGCGCGTGATGCGATGGTAGCACAGGTTGCATTTTTCGGCCGTGTGCGTTTCGGGATTCAAGAACCGGCAGCCGTACGGACAGGCCTGCACACAAAAGCCGCACCCGATGCAATACGTCGGATCCACGAGCACCGCGCCGTCCGGGCTGTCGAACGTCGCCCCCACCGGGCACGCCTGCACGCAGGGGGAGTGTTCGCACAGGTTGCAGAGTTTCGGCACGAAGAAGGATTTCAGGATTTCCGAGCGCGGAACGAGCGTCGGCGGAAATCCCTCCATGCCGCCGTCGGGCGAATCGACCAGCACTTCGCCGCGCGACGCGTCGGAGCCGGGCGCGGGTCGTGTGATGATGTAACGCTCGATCCAGGTCCGGAAAAACGTGGGGGTTTTCGGAACGTGATTCTCGGTCTTGCACGCGACCACGCAATGCCCGCAGCCGATGCAGCGGTCTGCGTCAAACGCCATCAGCCAGCGGTGCTTTGTCGGGTCGTAACCCTTGGGAGTCTGGGAGGAGACAAAAATTTTCTGGACGGTCGCCTTGGCGGCGCGGGCGGCGGGGCTTGAGACCAGGGCGGCGGCGGCGCCGGCCAGCACCCCGAGGATTCTGCGTCGCGATGTCTTCATGGGACCTCCGCGGGTTGATGCGCCACGTGGCAATCGATGCAGCGCTGGCCCCGGTAATGATCCTGGACCGTGATTTGTTTGAGGAACGCGGGCCGGGACGGGTTGGATTCGTGGCACTGCAGGCAGTCGGCGTCGGTGAGCTTGTATAATTTGATATCGGGATTGTCCGCGTGTGCGCGGGCGGGGCCGTGGCAGCTTTCGCAGGAGATGGTGCGGTGATCCCCCTTGGCGAGGCGGGCGACTTCGTCGGAATGACATTCATCGCACGCGAGGCGGCCGGCGTAGGAGGGCTGGCGTGAGGAGGCGATTTCCTCGAGGGCATCTCCGCGGAACCAGCCGTATTGGTGGAATGAAACGGGAGTGAGAACGGTGCGGGCTGCGACGTAGGAGCCCACGATGGCCAGCGTGACAATGACCAGTCGCAGGATTTGCGGGGGGAGTTTGAGCCGGCGCATGGGGGGCCTGGGCTGAAGCCCGGCGAGGCGAAGGCGGCCGCTCTGAACGCGCCCGGCGGCCGCACGCGGCGCCGCCGGGCCAACCCCTTCGCCCGGCCGCGCCGGTTATTTCTTGAACCCGCGCATGTAGGCGATCAACGCCTTGATATCGTCATCCGACAAACCCTCAACGGGCTTCATGAGCGTCTTGCCCTCTTTATCCTTCAAACCTTCCTTCAGGGCCTTGAACGCCTCGTCGTCCTTCAGCTCCGCCTGCACCTTGGCATCGCTGTAATCCTTGATCCCCATCTTCTGACCCATCTTGGTCTGGCCCTTGCCGTCCGGACCATGACACTTCGAACACATCTTGTCCCAGTTTTCCTTCGCATCGCCGGCCGACGCCGAAAGCGCCGCGGCGAAACCGACGACCGTAGCCAGTAGCAGTATTCGTTTCATGTTTGTGTGTACTCGAGTTGTTGTTAAGAGCGATGCCCGACGCTCGAGTTTGTTCATCGACCCCAGCGTCGGCCAATCGCGCCCTCTTCACTACCCGTGGATTGGCCATTGATCCACATTATTTGCTACGCCATGGATAACTTATGCTTACCCTGACGCATTCATGTTTAAGTAAATTTAGGCATCTAATGCAATTGAAATCGGGCGGGGCGGCAGAAGGGCGGGGAATTTTCAACCGCGAATGGACGCGAAGGAACGCGAATCGGGAGGAAACCGGGTGCCCGGAAGTCTTGGCCGGGGGAGCCCGGGCGCCGAACGCCGGCAGTCCGCCAGGGGCGAATGGAGGAGTCCGGTGCCTTACATGATTAGCGCCTTCTTACGCGGCCGGCGTAGCGGGCGAGGTGCCGCTCTTTGCGGATTCCTGCAAAAAATGTCCAATTTTTGACAAGCATCGTGTAGTGCGGGCCTGACATTGAACCTAGCGTGAGGCAGCATTGTGGAAGACTCAACACAACATACCACAACGGCAGGGGTGACCCACGAGAAGAAGAAAACCCGCCCCCTGACCCGGACTCATCCGGCGCCCGAAACGGCGTTTGGATGCCCCCGCGATTTTCTGAACAACCGGTTCGTCTACGTGGTGGTGTCCGCGCGCGCTCGCGGGTTGTCGGTGGGATTGAACATGAATCCCGACAAGCAGTGCAACTTCGGTTGTGTTTATTGCGAAGTGCACCGCGAGGAGCCGGCCCGTGAGACCATCCTGGACGTCGACGGCATGGCATCGGAGCTCAAGGCGACGCTGACGGCGGTCAGCGAGGGGCGCCTGCGGGAGCGGCCGTGGTATCGCACGCTGCCGGACGAACTGCTCCAGTTGCGGCACGTGGCGCTGAGCGGCGACGGCGAACCGACGTTCGCCCCCAATTTCGCCGAGGCCATCCAGGCCGTCGTCCATGTCCGCGCCCTCGGCGGCTTCCCGTTCTTCAAAATCGTCCTGCTGACCAACGCCACCGGGCTCGACCAGCCCCAGGTGCAGCAGGGCCTGCGTTATTTCACGAAGTCGGACGAAATCTGGGCCAAGCTCGACGGCGGCACCCAGGCCTACCTGAACAAGGTCGACCAGATGAACGTGCCTCTCGAGAAGGTGTTGTCGAATATTCTGAATCTCGCCCGGCAGCGCCCGGTGGTGATCCAAAGCCTGTTCCCGTCCATCAACGGCGAGGAACCGCCGCTGGAGGAGATTGAGCAATACGCCCGGCGCCTGAAGGAGCTCAAGGCGGGCGGCGCCCAGATCCCGCTCGTGCAGATTTACTCGGCCACGCGCCCCACCCCGAACTCGGGCTGCGGCCATCTGCCGCTCAAGACACTTTCGCGCATTGCGCAGACCGTCCGCCAGGTCGCCGGACTCAAGGCGGAGGTCTTTTAGAATCCCCGGCCGAAAGGCCATCTCTCCAAACCGGCCTGCGCCTTCCAAGCCGCAGGCCGGATCCTCCTTTTCGCGGAAGGGTTAAAACGGTAAAATGTTAAAACGTTGAATGGTTAAGAGACTTCGCGCGAATGCCTGCCGACTTTTCAACGCTTTAAGTTTTTTTACGGTTTTAACTCTTTAACGGTTCAACCATTTTAGCCCTTTTAACCTTTTAACCTTTTAACCATTCCACGAATCCTTTATTTGATTCTCATGAGATTGCTTCGGCCTCTCCCGGTGGTTTTGTTCATTTTTGTGTTAGGCATCTCCCCCCTGCCCGCCCAGGAATTGCGCACGGTCCACCAGCGAATCGCGGACGGCACGCTGGAAGGCGTGGTCAGCGGGGACGGATTGGTCCGCACGTTCAAAGGGATTCCCTACGCCGCGCCGCCGGTGGGGGCGCTGCGCTGGAAGGCGCCGCAGCCGGTCCAGCCGTGGAGCGGGGTGCGGCGCGCGGTCGATTTCGGCCCGCGCGCGATGCAAACGCGCGTCTTCACCGACATGGTGTTTCACGACAGCGGCCCGAGCGAGGATTGTCTCTACCTGAATCTCTGGATTCCCGAAACCGTGCCGCACACGAACCTGCCGGTGATGGTCTGGATCTACGGCGGCGGCTTCGTGGCGGGCGCGTCGTCGGAGGGCCGGCAGGACGGGGGCAATCTCTGCAAACACGGCGTGATCGTGGTGAGCATGAACTATCGGCTCGGCGTCTTTGGATTCCTCGCGCACCCGGAGCTCACGGAGGAATCGCCGCACCACGCCTCCGGCAATTACGGCCTGCTCGACCAGGTCGCCGCGCTGGAATGGGTCCACACAAACATCGCGGCATTCGGTGGCGATCCCAATAATGTCACCATTTTCGGCGAATCCGCCGGATCCTACTCCGTTAGCGCCCTGGTCGCCTCGCCCCTCGCCGCGGGACTGTTCCAGAAAGCCATCGGCGAAAGCGGCGCGCTGTTCAGCTTCAATTCCAGGACAAAATCCCTCGCCGACTCCGAGAAGACCGGCCAGGAATTCGCCCGGTCGCTCGTCGGGACCAATTCCATCGACGCCCTGCGCGCGCTGCCGGCCGACCAGGTCCTGCAAGCCGCGGCGAAACAGCCCTCGCGCTCGTTCGGCGCGAACATCGACGGCTGGTTCCTGCCAGCCGATTGCCGGGCGATTTATGCCGCCGGACGCCAGAACCGGGTGCCGTTGATCGCCGGATGGAACCGGGACGAGGGCAATTACCGGTCGTTCTTCGGCGATCGCACCGCGACGCGGAGCAATTATGTGGCGGCGGCGGACACGCGGTTCGGCACCAACGCGCTGGCGTTCCTGGAAGTGTATGCGGCGTCGACCGACGCCGAGGCGAAGCGCGCCGCGCAGGATTTTTCCGGCGACCAATTCATCGGGTATGGCACCTGGAAATGGCTCGAACTGCAGATGAAATCGGGCGTGCCGGTTTACCGCTATCAATTCGACCAGGCCCTGCCCTTGCCGTCTGACGCGCCCGCGGGCGCCGAGCCGTCCGCGCCGCACGCCGGCGAGATTGAGTATGTGTTCCAGATGTTAGGAACCAAGAACCTGCCCTGGCGCGCCGAGGACCGGGCGGTATCGGACCTGATGGCGGCTTACTGGAGCAATTTCGCGAAGACGGGCGATCCGAACGGCGCCGGCCTGCCGAAGTGGCCGCGTTACGACAGCCAGGACGGCTACCCGGTGCTGCACCTGGCCGCGAAGCCGGAAGCGGCGCCGGACAAGCACCGGGCGCGGTACGAATTCCTGGATCGCCTGGCCGGCGCGCAATAAAGGATGCATGCCCGCAGATCACTCAGATCACACAGAATGAGTGCATTTCAATTCACGGTCCTGCAGGGTCCGTGTGATCTGCGGGCCGGTTTTCAACTATGATCAGAAAAGTTCCGTTGGAGGAAATGAATCGGCGGATGGCGCAGTTTCGCGCGGTCATGGACGCCGCACATCCGTCGTGGGAATTGGCCGCGATGTTCAGCCGCGTCAACCAATATTACTTCACGGGCACCATGCAGGACGGCGTGCTGCTCGTGCCGCGCGACGGCGAGCCCGTGCTTTGGGTGCGGCGCAGCTTCGAACGCGCCCGCGAGGAATCCCTGTTCCCCGATATCCGGCCGATGAAAGGATTCCGCGACGCAGCCGGCTCCGCGACCGCCGCGCGCGCGGCCATTCATGTCGAAACAGAACTGCTCCCGCTCGCCATGGCGCAGCGGTTTCGGAAATATTTCCCGTGCAAGGAACTCGCGTCGCTGGACCGCGAGATGGGACGGGTGCGGTCGGTCAAGTCGCCGTATGAACTCGAAATCATGCGGCGTTCCGGCGAGGCCCACCGGCGCACGCTGGAGGAAGGCGTGCCGAAACTGCTGCGCGAAGGCATCAATGAAGCCGACTTTGGATGCGAACTGTATGCGCTGATGGTTCGCGAAGGTCACCAGGGCACGGTTCGATTTGGCATGTTCAACGTCGATCTTGCCGTGGCCCAGCTCGGGTTCGGAGAAAATTCGCTTTACCCGACCAGCTTCGACGGCCCGGGCGGCTGCCGCGGGATGAGCCCCGCCGCGCCGGTGCTCGGCTGCCGCGAACGCAAGCTCCGCCGGGGTGATCTCGTCTTTGTCGACATCGGGTTCGCGATCGACGGTTATTGCACGGACAAGACGATGACCTATGTCTTCGGCGGGAAGCTCCCCGAATCCGCGGTGGCCCTCCACCGCCGCTGCTTCGAACTCGAACACCAAATCGCCGCCCTGCTCAAACCAGGCGCCGTCCCCTCCTCCATCCGCGAACAGATCATTGCCGGCCTCGAACCGGAGTTCCTGGAGAACTTCATGGGATTCGGCCCGCGCCGGGTGAACTTCCTCGGGCACGGCGTCGGGATGCAGATCGACGAGCCGCCGGTGCTGGCTGAAGGATTCGACGAGCCGCTGGAGGAAAACATGGTCCTGGCCGTGGAACCCAAAAAGGGCATCGCCGGCATCGGCATGGTGGGATCGGAAAACACCTACGTCGTGACGCCGGGAGGCGGACAGAGCCTGACAGGGAGCCATCCGGGACTGATTTCAGTTTAGGAGTTTGAGAGTTTAGGAGTTTGAGAGTTTAGGAGTTTAGGAGTTTAAGAGTATTCCACGAGCCAACGGCGATTGTTGGCAGTCGGCGTATCAATGGCGGGAGCTTAATTCTAAAACTCTTAAACTCCCAAACTCCCAAACTGTTTTCTATTCCGCGTGGGATGCAGAAGGGTTGAACTTAATCAACAGCGACTCGTCCGGCTCGGTGTCATTGATGGAAATGAGCCGGTCCGCGATGTCGTTCAACGCGTGGCGCGATTCGGAGAAGCGTTCCGACAGGATATTGAACACGCCGCTCAGTTCGTATTTCTGCGCCAGCCGGTGCCCGCCCGCCGCGCGGTAATTCGCCCGGCCCATTGCGTCGTAATATTGGATGTCCGGACAGCCGCGCAGCTCGCACCGCGCGCGGATCCGATCCGGAAACAGGCCCGACAAAAAGAGCGAATAATTTCCGACGTGCGCCCGGATCCAGAATCCCGTCCGGTCATCCGCCCGGTGCAGCGCGGCGATCATCTCGTAAAAATAATCCAGCGGACCCGCCTCGCCCGGCACCACGCAACGCGCGCGTTCGGCCGACGCAAATTCCGCCAGCACCTCCGCCACGTAATCCGCCACGCGCCGATCTTCGATCGATGCGCGCCGGAACACATTCCGGACGATGATGTAGAAATAGAACCGGCTCGAAATCCGCAGACAACCGCGCCGCTCCAGCACCGCGTGGAACAACGCCTCGTCATCCAGAACCTGGTCCCGCGACTCCTCGTCCGCCAGCAACGACGTCAAACAACCCGCCCCGCCCCGCGTTCCCAGGACGGAAACCACGAAATCGATGTCCTCAGCAGCGAACTGCATCCGACAGTTGGGTCGAATCATCTGCATAGCGTCAAGATACCATCGGACGGCTGTAAGCAAAGTTGATATAGAAAACCCGAAAATCTTTTACCAAACCGGGCGGGATGAAAAGCGCCAGACGGGGACGCCGGGGACGGCGTCCCTCCCGATCGGCGGGAGGGCCGGCGTCCACGCCGGCCCAAACATGTTGCCGCGCGTTGAGATCAAGCCGGCGATCGCGCATGATGGAGACATGACGCGCGAGGCAGACAACGATCCTTCGCCGCCGCTGTCCACGCCGGACGGGGCGGCGGACATTCCGGTCAAGTCGCGTGCGCAGGCGATGGACTGGAGCCTGGTGCTGGCGAGCCAGGGGATGATTCATTCGATCGAGCAATCCGGCGATCGCTGGGTCCTGCGAGTGGACACGAAGGATCGCGGTCCGGCGCTGCGGCTGTTGCGGCAATACCACCTGGAAAATCGCCGCTGGCCCTGGCAGCAGCAATTGCCGCTGCATTCGAAGGTTGTCTTCGACTGGGCTGCGCTCGCGTGGTCGGCGTTGATGCTGGCGTTTTTTCTGGCGGGCGAAGGCGGGCGCGATTTGCGCAGCGCGGGGATTCTCGACGGCGCGCTGGTGTCGCATGGAGAGCGATGGCGATTGTTCACGGCGATGTCGCTGCATGCCGATGCCGGTCACCTGATGGCCAACGCGATTTTCGGGTTTATTTTTCTCGGGCTGGCGATGGGATTGTTCGGGACGGGGATTGCGGTGCTGGGATCGTTTCTGTGCGGCGCGGCGGCGAACTTGTTCACGTGGTGGATGGATCCGGGGCATCACAGTTTGGGGGCGTCGGGGATGGTGATGGCGGCGGCGGGGATGCTGGTGGGGCACGCGGTGGTGGGTGGCCGGGTGCGGGAACGATCGGGCTGGGTGACACCGTTGGTCGGCGGCGGGATGATCTTCCTGTATTTGGGATCGGGGGCGGGGACGGACCTGGCGGCGCACCTTGGGGGATTTGTTTGCGGACTGGTGTTGGGGTTGATTTTGGGGTTGTTTCCGGTGTTGGCGGGGAGCGGGACAGTTAACGTTTTCGCGGGAATTATTTATGGGGGCCTGGTGGCATGGAGCTGGTGGGTGGCGTTGAATGCGCCCTCGTAGCCGCGATCGTCGGATCGTGGTCCCTTTGCCATATTACTATATGGTGGTCCGCAATCTGACGATTGCGGCTCAAGCACCAGCGGGGCAGCGCAAGTTGGTGCCGGGCAAAGGCAAGCGGTGGTTTGGGATTCGGCATTCGGGCTTTGAAATTTTCCGCCAAATGGCGGGACTTAATAGTCTTGACCTTGATGCTTCCGGGCTCTTAATGTGTGCCTTCGTTAGGCAAATTCATGTTTGCGCAAGTTAAAACCCTGTTTTCCAATGACATTGGTATAGACCTGGGGACGGCAAATTCCCTCGTTTATGTGCGTGATCGGGGCATTGTATTAAGAGAGCCCTCGGTTGTGGCGATTCAGGCGGGCACGACGAATGTCCTGGCGGTTGGCGAAGAGGCCAAGCGCATGCTGGGACGGACGCCGGGAAACATCGTGGCCATCCGCCCGATGAAGGACGGCGTCATTGCGGACTTCGAGATTACCGAAGCCATGCTCCGCCACTTCATTCAAAAGGTGCATCACCGGAAGCTGATCGCTCCACGCGTTGTGGTTGCCGTGCCTTCAGGCATTACCGAAGTCGAAAAACGGGCTGTGAAAGATTCCGCCACTCATGCGGGTGCGCGGGAGGTGTATTTAATTGAGCAACCGATGGCATCGGCCATCGGCGTCGGTCTGCCTGTGCATGAACCGGCGGGAAACATGATCGTGGATATCGGCGGCGGGACTTGCGAAATAGCAATCATCTCCCTGGCCGGAATCGTCTTTAGCCGCAGCCTGAGGGTGGGCGGAGACGAATTTGACGAAACGATCGTTGCGCACATGAAGCGAGCCTACAACCTGATGATAGGCGAACGCACCGCGGAAGAGATCAAGATACGCATTGGCTCTGCCTTTCCGCTGGAGCAGGAATTAACCATGGAAGTCAAAGGCCGCGATCTGAGCGCCGGTCTGCCCAAAACGCTGACCATTCGCTCTGAAGAAATTCGCGAGGCCCTGCAGGAGCCGCTTTCTCAAATCCTGGAATCTGTCCGTATTACCCTGGAACGTTGTCCCCCCGAATTGTCCGCCGACCTGGTGGATCGAGGGATTGTGATGGCCGGTGGTGGCGCGCTTCTGCGCGGCATCGACCGCCTGGTGGCCGAGGAAACCGGCCTGCCAGTGCACATCGCGGATGATCCGCTCAGCGCCGTTGCCGAAGGCACCGGCCGGGTATTGCAGGAACTCCAGTTCTTGAAGCGCGTCTCCTCCAACTCCCGCTAATTCCCCTGTCATCTTGGTTCGGTCCGAAAGGACCCCCGCCGGCGCGTGTCGCCGGCGCGCGGTGCAACCGAGATGTTAAAACGGCAGCATTATATTGCCCTGGGTCTGGTGGTGCTTTTTGCGCTGATCCTGCTGACCCTCCATGGCCAGACCGCCTCGAGGGTCAAGCTCGCCATCAGCGGCCTGTTCCTCCCCCTGTTCGGCCTTGCCGGATCCTCCCACCAGCTCGCCGACCAGGCGGGCGCTTCGATGACTTCAAGAGCCCAGTTGCAGAAGGAAAATGACGCGCTCCGGCGCGAAAACCAGCAGCACAGGATCGAAAGCCTTCAGGCCGCCGAAATCGCCCGCGAAAACGCCCGCCTCCGCGAGCAGCTCGGCTGGCAGCAGAAAGCCCCCTGGAAACTCAAACTCGCCCGGGTCGTCCTGCGGGAGCCCGCCAATTGGTGGCGCACCGTCCAGATCGACGTCGGCAGCCGCGACGGCGCCCGGCCCAATCTCCCCGTCCTCACTTCCGACGGCCTCGTCGGCCGCATCTCCAGCGTCAACATCGACAGCTCCCAGGTCGTCCTTGTCGGCGACCCCGAATGCAAGGTCGGCGCCATGATCGAAAACGACGCGCACGATTGCGGGGTCATCGAGCTGGCCGGGCCGTTCGATTCCTCGCTGCTGACCGTCGATTACTTGCCGCGCGACGCCGGCGTCAAACCGGGCCAGCGCGTCGTCACCAGCGGTCTGGGCAAAGTATTTCCGCGCGGCATCCCCATCGGAACCGTCGTGGACTCGCGCACGGTCGAATACGGATTGTTCACCGAAGCCCGCATCCGGCTGGCGGCAAATCTCGGCGGACTTGACATGGTCTGGGTGTTGTTCCCCACCCCACCCAACCCCGGAACACCATGAGTCTGCTCAGCACCATCCTTGTCCTGCTCGCCATCTACGTGGCCGTGTTCCTCGAGGCCGCGTTCCCCGGCGCGCGCCGGCTGCTAGGCGCGCAGGTCGATCTGCTCCCGGCCATCCTCGTTTATGCCGGGCTCAACACCGGCCTGCCCACCGTCTGCCTCGCCGCCACGCTCGGCGGGCTGCTGTTCGACAGCCTGTCTGCAAACCCACTCGGCGTCAGCGTCCTGCCCCTGCTGCTCGTCGGCGTGCTCATTTACCAGCAGCGCGAGCTCATCCTGCGGGACGAATTGTTCGCCCAAACCGTGCTCGGCCTGGTCGCCAGCGCCGTCGTCCCCCTGCTCACGCTCATCCTGCTGCTCACGCTCGGACGCTCGCCCTTGCTCGGCTGGGGCTCCCTCTGGCAATGGATCGTCATGACCGTCGGCGGCGGATTGGCCACACCCGTCGTGTGCGCCGCGTTCAGCCTCCTCGATCGCGCGTTCATTTATCGCCGCGCCTCCGAAACCACTTTCCGCCCCGACCGCGAAATCCGGCGGGGACGAAACTGATGCAAACAATAGAATTCAGAATTCAGAATTCAGAATCCAGGAGCCGGAGCACCGGTTGCCGCGTGGATTGCCGCATTCTGGATTCTGGATTCTGGATTCTGGATTCTGTCCCGTGTTGATTTTCGACCAACTGCGACGCAACGACCCGCAACTGCGAGTGCTCACTCTCGCGGTCCTGTCCGGCTTCGCCGTGCTGCTCGCCGGGCTCTGGTGGGTCCAGATCGTCCGCGCGCGCGATTACCGCGAGAACCTCGAAAATCAATCGTTCCGCACCGTCCGGATCCCCGCCGTCCGCGGCCGCATCCTGGATCGCAACGGCGTTGTGCTCGCCGAAAACCGCCCGGTCTACAACGTCAGCCTTTACCTCGAGGAATTGCGGCGCCTGTTCAAGACGAATTACGACGCCATGCTCGCGGGGGCCCGACAGGAACGGTCGCGGGAAATGGACCAGCAATCCAAGGCCCTCGGGCGCGGACTCAGCTCGAAGGAGCGGCGCCAGTTCGCCCTGACCGCCGCCGAACGCACCGCACTCGCCGACCGCGCCCGCTTCGCCGTCGCCAGCAACGTCGTCACCCAGATCAGCCAGTCGCTCCAACTCCCGCTCACGCTCGAATCCAACAGCTTCAATCGCCATTACCAAACCAGCCTCGTCCTGCCCTACCCGGTCGCCACCAATCTTTCCCCGGCCCAGGTCGCCGTTTTCGAGGAACACCCGGGCGCTGCCGGCGCCGATCTCGAAGTGCAGTCCTGCCGCGTTTACCCGCACCAAACCCTCGCCGCCCACCTGCTCGGCCACCTGCGGAAAGATGACAGCTCAGTCGAAGGCGAAAATTCCTTCTTCAATTACCGCCTCCCCGATTACCGCGGCGCCATCGGCATCGAAGCCGGATTCGACAACGAACTCCACGGGCGCGCCGGAGAAAAATCGGTTCTCGTCAACAATCTCGGGTTCCGCCAGGGCGAAAACATCTGGACCCCGGCCGAGCCCGGCCAGAACGTGACCCTCACCATCGACGCCCACATCCAGCAGGCCGCCGAGGACGCCTTGCGCAACGCGCCCGTCAACGGGACGCCCCAGGGCGCCATCGTCGTCATGGACGTCCAAACCGGCGACGTCCTCGCCATGGCTTCCTCGCCCACCTACGATCCGAATTGTTTCATCCCCTCGCTGTCCACCGCCGAAAGCGAGCGCCTGAACGATCCGCATCTGCTGCCGCAGATCAATCGCGCCACCCAGGCCACCTACGCCCCCGGCTCCACCTTCAAACCCATCGTCGGCCTCGCCTGCCTCGAAGCCGGCCTCAACCCGTCCACCACGATCTACAACGCGCCCAACCCGCGCGAACCCAACCGCGGCCACTTCGTGCTCGGCCGCCGCGTCATCCGCGACACCGCGCCGCCCGGCGATTACGATTTCCGCCGCGCCATCATGTTCTCGAGCAATACCTACTTCATCACCAATGGACTCAAATACGGCATCGAGAACATCGTGCGGATCGGTCAACGGCTGCATTTCGGCGAACGATTTCCCCTGCCCACGCGCCAGGAATCCGCCGGACTGTTCCCATCCATGAAACGCGTCGGCTCCGGGTGGTCCGACGGCGACACCGCCAATCTTTGCATCGGCCAGGGTTACATCGCCGTCACCCCGCTGCAAATGGCCATCATGACCTGCGCACTCGCCAACGGCGGCAAAGTTCTCTGGCCCCGGCTCGTCGACCGGGTCGAATCCGCCGACCCGCTCCCCGGCGAATCTCCGGCCGTCTACCCGAAATCCCAGGTCCGCGACGAGCTCGGCGTCAGCGCGCGGAGTTTGAAAATTCTCAAGGACGCGATGCGCGACGAAGTGGAGGACGCCGGCACCGGCGCGCGCGCTTTCGTCCAGGGCCTGACCATTTGCGGCAAAACCGGCACGGCCCAGATCACCAACGAACGCAACCAGGTCATCGACCACACCACCTGGTTCATTTCGTTCGCTCCCTACGACCAGCCGCGCTACGCGGTCGTCGTCGTGATCCAAAGCGGCGTCTCCGGCGGCGTCACCTGCGCCCCGCTCGCCGCCAAGGTCTACACCGCCATCCTCGAAGCCGAACGCGCAAAATCCGCCCAGAATATCGCCAGCCGATGAACCTGCAACCTGCAACCATCAACTTGTAACTCTAACGTGTTCGAAGAAGCCCTCAATGAACATCAGCCGCGCGTCGACCGACTGCAACTGGTCGCCGTCGCCGGCCTCATGTTCATCGGCGCCGCCTTCGTTTACAGCGCGACCATGGTGAGCGAAGCCGCCCAGCAACAGGCGGTTTACAACCAGCTCTGGTTCCGCCAGCTCATCTGGTACGCGCTCGGACTCGGCGCCGCCGTCGGCGTCTGCATCGTTGATTACCGCACCCTCGCCCGCTGGTCCGGCGTCGTCTACGCCGTCAACATCCTCTTCCTCGTCGCCGTGCTCATCCCCGGCATTGGCACCACGCACGGCTGGGGCGCACGGCGCTGGATCGATTTCGGGCCGTTCCAGATGCAGCCGTCCGAATTCGCCAAGCTGGCGTTCATTCTCGCGATGGCCAATTTCCTGAGCCGCCCCGCCGAGGAACTCCGCCAGCCGCGGACTTTCTGGAAGGCACTTGGGCTCATCCTGCTGCCGTTCCTGCTCATTCTCAAGGAACCCGACCTCGGCTCGGCGCTCGTGCTGCTGCCCACCGGGCTCGTCATGCTCTACGCCGCCGGCACGCCGGGCCGGTTCCTCACGCGCCTCTTCGCCGGCGTCGGCATTCTCGCCGCGTTTTTCCTGGTCGACATTCTGTTCGCACCTCCCAATTGGCAGATCAAACTCGAGGATTATCAACGCCGCCGGTTGCTCGTCTATTTCGGAAAGGATTACGCTCCCGCCCAGGCGACCCGGGCGGAGCTCGCGCGCCTGCGCAAACAGCAGTTCGACGATTCGCATAACGTCCGGCAGGCGCTCATTTCCGTCGGCTCGGGCGGTCTCCTGGGCAAAGGGTGGCGTCAAGGCACCCAGAACGCCCTCGGTTACCTGCCCCGCGCCGTGGCGCACAACGACTTCATCTTCTCCGTCATCGCCGAGGAGGAAGGATTCG
>JAXMHQ010000020.1:0-101686 GCA_046346665.1 Verrucomicrobiota bacterium | reverse complement strand
TCTACGCCGACGGCGTGGTGAAACACGTCGGCGTGCTTGCCGTAGGCGGCGATCACGTGTCGAACGACCTGGCTTACGGGTTAAAGGTGCCGCTGGGGCGGGCGGAGCAGCTGAAAATCGAGCATGGATCGGCGGTGCCGGACGACGCCGTGGCGCCGCGGACGATCACGCTGGCCAACGAGCATGGACTCCCGGTCAAAACGATCAATCTCGATCACCTGCGCCGGATCATGTCGCTCCGGCTCGAGGAGATTTTCCAGCTTATCGGGCAGGACCTGGAGCAGGCGGGCCTGCTGGATTATTTGCGTGCGGGTGTTTTTCTGTGCGGCGGCGGGGCGCGCATTCCCCGGATTGCGACGCTCGCGGAGCAGGTGCTGCAACTGCCGGTGACGCTGGGCAAGAGCAATTCCATCAGCGGCCTCCGTTCCGCGCTCGATCAACCCGAATTCGCCACCGCCATCGGCCTGGTGAAGTTCGGCTCCTTCCAGCAGCGCAAGCGCGTCTCCAAGGCGTCGTTCGCGGAGGAATTGCGCAACACGTTCGGCCAGTTTTTCAAACGGTCCTGAGATCATTTTATGAACATGGAATCCAACCCGGAAACGCAGGGTGCAGCCGCCGAAGCGCCGCGGCCGGTCCGCTTCAGGATCTTCGGCCTGGGCGGCGCCGGGCTGCAGGTGCTCGGACGGATCGCCGCGTCGAACGCCGGAGCGGCGCTGACGGCGGTCGGATCGGCCGACGACATGTCGCGGGCGCCGGAGGGCGTGGAGAGGCTGGCGCTGGAGCCGCGGCTGCTTCGCGGGATGGGGACCGGCGGTGATCCCGAGCGCGGCCGCGCCGCCGCGGAGGAGCACGAGGCGCGTCTCGATGCCGCGTGCGCGGGATTGTCGGTGGCATTCCTGGTCGCCGGCCTGGGCGGCGGTTCGGGGACCGGCATGGCTCCCGTGCTGGCGCGCGCGGCGAAGAAGTCGGGCGCGGTGGTCATCGCGATTGTCACGCTTCCTTTCGAGTGCGAGGGCAACCGCCGCCGGGCGCAGGCCGGTCACGGATTGCAGGAATTAAAGGCGGCGGCGGACGCAGTGATCTGCCTGCCGTGCGAGCGGCTGTTCCGGTTGGTGGACGAGAGCGCGAGCGTGGTGGAGACGTTCCGGACGATCAGCGGGTTTCTTGCGGACGGCGTGCTGGGATTGTGGCAACTGGCCACGGGCCGCGGTTTGATTGAAATTCATCTGCCCGAATTGTGCTCCCTGTTGCGCACGCGGCAGGGCGACAGCGTGCTGGCCGTGGCCGAGGCGGCGGGCCCCACGCGGTCGCGCGTCGCCGTCGAACGCCTGCTGGCGCACCCGCTGCTGGACGGCGGCAAGGCGCTGGCCGGGGCCGAGACCGTCGTGGTGTCCATCACCGGCGGGCCGGAGCTGTCGATGTCGGACATGCGGCACGTGATGGAGGTGGTGGGCGCGCACACGGGCCGGGCTCAGGTGTTGATGGGCGCGACGATTTCAGACCGGCTGCAGGACCAGGTGTTGATCACGCTGGTGGCGTGCCACGGCGAACTGGCGGGCGCGGGACGCGGGGCTGCGGACACGGTGGACCGGATGGCGTCGCCTTTGGACACGCAACCGCTGGAGGCGGCGGGACAGGGCCGGGCGCCGTCGCGATTCGCGGCGCCGCCGCCCGCGCTGCCGCCCGAGCGGCTGGAGCAGATGGTGAAGCAGTCGCCCGCGGTGGGACGGCCGCGCCGGGGCGGCCCCAAGATGCGCCAGGGGCAGTTGCCGCTGGAAATTGTTTCCAAGGGTCGGTTCGACAAGAGCGAGCCGACGATTCACAAGGGAGAAGACCTGGACGTGCCGACCTATTTGCGGCGGGGCGTTTCATTGAACTAGAACTTTGTCTTTTGCGTTCGGGCCGGGTTTGTCCCATTCTGGCTGTATGGAACCAGCGGCGATAGCGGCCGTGGCGGTGGTGCTGGTCTCCGCCGCCGCCAGTTTCTTCTTCGCGCTCGCGGAGACGGCGCTCTTTTCCCTGGGCAAATGGCAGGTGCGGCAACTGGCCGAACGCGAGCCGCGCGCGGGCGCCACGCTCGCGCGGCTACTCTCCGATCCCCAGGACCTGCTGGCCACGATGGTGCTCGGCAACACGTTTGCCGTCGCCGCGATGCTGCTGACCTCGTTCTGGATGGTTGTCCGGGGCCACTGGCAGGCGGGCCCCACGCTCGCGGGCCTCGTCGTGACCACGCTGTTCCTCTGCGAAGTCCTCCCCAAAACCCTCGCCGTCCGGCGGCCCGAACAATGGGCGACGCGCGTCGCCGGCCCGCTGCTGGTCCTCGACAAGCTCGCCATGGTCGTCCGCCTCGCCGCGCAAAAGATCAACGCCGCCGTCCTGGCCGTCCTCACGCCGCCGGCGGCCAAGCCGCAGCCGGGAGTCGCCGACGAGGAATACCAGGAATTGCTCGAGCTGGCGTTCCAGCAGGGCGCCCTCGCCCAGTCGGAGAAGGAAATCATTCTCCAGATCATCAGCCTCGACCGGCGCACCGCGAAGGAAGTGATGCAGCCGCGCTCGCAAATGGCGTGCATTTCCGATGATCTTTCGGTGGAGGACATGATGGCCGCCGCCCGGCGCTACCGGCATCAGCGGCTGCCGATTTACGATGAAACACCGGACACCATCGTCGGAATGCTGAATACCCGGGCGCTGCTGCTGGATCCCAACATCGACCTGGCCGACGCGATCGAATTTCCATCGTTCGTGCCCGAGACCATGAACCTGCTGCAATTATTGAAAAGTTTGCAGCGGCAACAGCGCGGGATGGCGGTTGTCCTGGACGAATACGGCGGGACGGCGGGGCTGGTGACGATCCAGGACATCCTGCAGGAGCTGGTCGGGAAGATTTACGCGGAGGAAGGCGGCGAGGGATTTGTGATGGAACGGCTGGAGCCCGGGCGGTGGCGGGTGAACGGGACGATGCGCCTCGACGATTTCCGGCGCGAGTATCCGCCGCTGGGCGAGGTGACGGAGGTGGAAACGATGGGCGGGCTGGTGGCGCACCTGCTGGAGGTGGTGCCGGCGCGCGGGGAAACCGTGATCTTCCGCGGGCTGCGCTTGACCGCGCAGCAGGCCGACGAGCGGCGCGTGCGCGAGGTGCTGGTGGAGCAGGTGAAATGAAGACCGACTATTCGTTCCTCAACTGGGTCTTTCTTGCGAGTTGCCTCGCGCTGTCGTTCCTGTTGTCGGGGATGGAGGCCGGCCTGTTCGCGCTCAGCCGGCTGCGCATCCGGCGCCTGGTGCGGGCGGGTCGCGGATCGGCGAAGCTGCTGCACGGGTTCCTGGAAAACCCGGAAAATTTTCTGTGGACAATCCTGGTCGGGAACACGCTGGCGAATTTCTTCATCCTGGGAGCGATCCTGCTGGCGCTGGACAACTGGTTTCACCGGCAGCCCTTCGTGTTCCTGGCGGTGTTCTGCGCCGTGGTATTCCTGTTCTACACCTTTTTCGATCTGCTGCCGAAGATGCTGTTCCGGGCGTATCCGAACCGCCTGTGCATCACGATGGCGCGGCCGTTCCGGATGATTTACCTGGTGCTGCGCCCGCTGGTTTGGCTGGTGGAGGCGGTCTCGGCGGCGCTGTTGCGTTGGACCGGCGGCACGGCGCTGACCGGCCGGCTGTTCGGCAACCGGGAGGAGCTGCGATTTTTGATGCAGGAATCGGCGCACGGTTTCACGAGCGAAGAGCGGGGGATGATCAACCGGGTGCTGGATCTCCAGAGCATGACCGTGCGGCTGATCACCAAGCCGCTGGACCTGGCGGTGACGGTGGACGTGACCATGCCGGTCTCGGAGGTCCTGGCGCGCGGACGCGAAAGCCGGGCGACGCGGCTGCCGGTGTGTGAACGGCGGGCGGGCGAGCGCCGCATCGTGGGCCTGGTTAATATCAACGCGCTGCTGTTCCAGGAAAACCTGGCCGCGGAAAAGCCGGTGGCCGAGTTCATGCGGCCGGCGCTTTACCTCGACGAAGACACGCGGCTGGAGGTGGCCCTGCGGCGCATGCAACGCAGCGGGCAGCGGCTCGCGGTCGTGCTCGGGCGCGACCAGCGCGAGGTCGGCATCCTCAGCCTGCAGGACATCCTGGAATTGTTGTTCGGCAAATTCAGCCTTTGACCATGGAATCCAACGAACTCCTGGCCCTGGGACTGAAAATCCTCGCAGTGATTGCGCTGGTGCTGCTGAACGGATTTTTCGTCGCGGCCGAATTCGCGCTGGTCAAGGTGCGCGACACGCAGCTATCCGCGCTGTCCAAGCGCGGCAACCGGCGGGCGCAGGTTTCGGAATCCATCCTCGCGCGCCTCGACGCCTACCTGAGCGCCGCGCAACTGGGAATCACCCTGGCGAGCCTCGGGCTGGGCTGGATCGGGGAGCCGGTGTTTTCCGCGCTGCTGCAGCCGGCGTTCGGCTGGTTGAACATTGAATCCGCCCGTCTGCAGCACGCGCTGGCGTTCAGCGTGGGATTTTCCGCGCTCACATTTCTGCACATCAGCGCCGGCGAACAGGCGCCGAAATGGTTCGCCATCCAGCGGCCGCTGCCCACGGCGTTGTGGGTGGCCTACCCGATGTGGTGGTTTTACCGGCTGTCGTACCCGTTCGTGGTGGCGTTGAACTGGTTTTCGCGGTGGATCCTGCACCAGGCGGGGCTGGAGCCCGGCTCGGAGACTGACGGCGTGCATTCGGAAGAGGAACTGCGGCTCGTGTTCGCCGCGGCGCAGCGGCGCCAGACCAGCAACCTTCCTCTGCACCGGGCCATCGTCCTGAACGCTCTCGACCTGCGGCGCCGGGTCGTCCGGGAGGTGATGCGGCCGCGGCAGGAAATCGTGGCCCTGAATACCGCGGGCACCATCGCCGAACAGCTCGATGTCGCGGAGAAGACGCGCTATTCGAGGTTCCCCCTCTGCGAAGAAGGCAGCCTCGACCGCACCCTGGGCGTGGTGCACATCAAGGATCTCTACGCGATGCGGATCAAGGCCCACACCGGCCGCGACCTGCTGCCGGCCGCGCGCAAGATCATTTACGTGCCGGAAACGGCGCGGCTGGAGAAATTGCTCCAGATGTTTCTCGATCGAAAACTGCACCTGGCGATCGTGGTGGATGAATTCGGCGGCACGCTGGGGATGGTGACGCTCGAGAACATACTCGAGGAACTGGTCGGGCAGATCCAGGACGAGTTCGACCAGGAAAAGCCGCTGCTGGTCAAGACCGGGGAGCAGACGTGGGAAATCGCGGGCGCGCTGCCGCTGCACGATCTGGAAGGGCTGGTGGGGGAATCGCTCGGCGAAGAGGATGTGACGACCGTGAGCGGGTGGGTGACGGGGCGGCTGGGTGGGTTTCCGAAAGTGGGCGACGTGGTGACGGCGGGGGGGTGCGAATTGCGGGTCGAGGAGCTGGACGGGATGCGGGTGGCGCGGCTGCTCGTCACGCGCCGCGCGCCGGCGGACCCGCTGTCGCCCGTGATCTGATCCGGCGCCAGGCCGCAAGGCCGATCCCGGCAACCCCGGCTCCGAGCAGGACGCCGGCAGCGGCGGCGGCGCCCCATTCCCGGCGGCGGAGGCAGGCAATTCCAGGCCAGACGAGCACCAGGATCCAGACCAGTGCGGGCGCGGGATGATCGCGCCGGGGCAATCCCCGTTTGTCGAGCAGCGCGGGCGTCGCCAGGGCGAGGCAGGCCGCCGCCGCAAACACGGTGAGAACGGCGCGCGCGGGGTTCCAGCCGGAGTCGGGGCTGAAAACGGACTGGAGGACTGCGAGAAATCCGAGGAACAGCGGCAGCGTGGCGGCGGCGACCGGGAATCCGCGCCGGCCGGAGAAAGCGGAGTTGCCCAACAACAATTGAACAACACCTCGGGCATTCAGCAGGCCGATGATCCAGAAGAGCGGGGTCCAGGCGCCGGCGCCGGGCGCGAGCAGGGCGGCGCCGCCGGCGGCAGCAATGGCCGCCGCGAGCAGCACGTTTTGCAGCGGCAATTCGAACCCCAGCGCGAGCACCGTGGCGGCGGCTCCGGATACGGCGACGGTGCGTGCGGCGGGCGACGCTGTGAACGGCTCGGCGGCGAGCGACACCAGCAGCGCGACGAACGCGGCGCTCCACGCCGCCCGCGAGGATGACGTTGAATCGGATGACGTCGATTTCATGACCGGACCCCGCGGGAATCATTCGGGACGCATCCCCGAGAGTCAAGCCGCCGGCACTTTCGTGCATTTCGTGGTTGAATCTCTCCCTTGTTGCCAGTCTTGTAGGGGAGTGTCCGGACCGATGAAAATGGATCGACGCAGTTTTCTTCGCCGCGTGGCCGCGACGGCCCCGGTTCTCGGCTTGCTGCCCGGCGTCGCCTTCGCCGGGGATGCCTCCAGGCTGGTCGATTCCTCGAAGGACATCATTCCCGCGCCCTCGGACCCTGCGGAATGGCCCGCGTTTCGCCGGGCCCTGGCCGCTTGGCGTGCCGGCATCCGGGCGGAACTGAAATATGACGACAGCCTCTATCGCCGTCCCGAGTTCCGGTGGGCTGCCGCCAATTATTGCTGCGGCTGCGTGATGCTCTGGGACGAGGAGTTTTTTGATCCGCAATCAGGCGAGTTCACCGTGAACGCATTCCTGGACACTGGCGAGCGGGAGTTTGGCGGCTACGACAGTATCGTTCTCTGGCATGCGTATCCGCGGATCGGGGTGGACGATCGCAATCAATTTGATTTCTACCGCGACATGCCCGGCGGATTGGGCGGGTTGCGGGGCGTGGTGCGGCAGTGCCATCGGCGCGGCGTCCGGGTTTACATCGATTACAACCCGTGGGATACCGGCACGCGGCGGGAACCGGAATCGGACATGGACGCGCTGGTGGAGATGGTGCGGGCGCTGGAGGTGGACGGCATTTTTCTCGACACCCTGGGGACCGAATCGAGGGAGTTTCGGGGCAAACTGGACGCGGCGCGGCCGGGGGTGATCCTCGAGGGGGAACTTCCCGTGCCGCTGGACCGGCTCGCGGATCAGCAGGCCTCCTGGGCGCAATGGTTCGACGACGGCCAGGTGCCGGGTGTGCTGCGGGCGAAGTGGATCGAGCGCCGCCACATGCAGCACCAGGTGCGCCGCTGGGATACGGATCACACCGGCGAACTGCAGGCGGCCTGGATGAATGGCAGCGGAATGATGGTCTGGGAAAACGTGTTCGGCTCCAGCGTCCCCTGGTCTGAGCGGGACCGCTCCATCCTGCGTGCGATGCTGCCGATTCAAAGGCGGTTCGCCGCCCTGTTTGCCGGTGAAGCCTGGACGCCGCTGGTGCCGGCGAAGCAGCCCGGAGTGTATGCATCGCTCTGGGAAGGCCGCGGGTTGCGGCTGTGGACCCTGGTGAACCGCAGCGGCGAGCGGGTTTCCGGGGATTTGCTGGAAGCGGCCCCCGTGCCGGGGCACCGTTACTTTGACTTGATTGCGGGCAGGGAGATTGAACCGGGAACGAACGGCGCCGGGGTTGTTTTGCCGAGCGTCATTGCACCGCGCGGTGTGGCGTGTTTCTTGTCAGGCAAAACGGAGGATTGTGGCAGCGGGTTCGAACCGTTTCTCCGGCGCCAGTCGGAGACGGAGTCGCGGAGCAAGGCGGGTACGGAGGTTGTTTCCTGGAAAACGAGGTCGATGCCCGCGCCGGAGGGCAGGGTGCATCGGGTGTTGCCTCCCGGCATGGTGGAGATTCCGGGTGCGGCATTTGAGATGGTGACAGAAATGCGGGTGCGCGAGTGTGGTTTTTATGATTCCGCACCGCCGGGAGGCGACGGTTACAATTTCCAGGTCCGCCGGTTTTCACGGAGAGTTTCTTTCACGAGGTTTGCGATGGATGCGGCGCTGGTGACCAATGCGGAATTCGCGGAGTTCCTGGAAGACGGCGGTTATCGGCCGCGGCATCGGGAAAATTTTCTGAAGCACTGGGAATCCGGCCGTCCCCCGAAGGGGCGTGAGGAGCACCCCGTGGTTTACGTGAGCCTCGAGGATGCGCGGGCGTATGCGCGCTGGGCGGGGAAACGGCTGCCGACGGAGGAGGAGTGGCAATATGCCGGGCAGGGGAGGGACGGCAGGAAATATCCATGGGGCGATGCATGGGAGCGAGGCCGGTGCAACGAGGGCGAGGGGGGAATCACAACGCCGGTGCGGCAGTTTGCTTCGGGGCGTTCGCCGTTCGGGTGTTTCGACATGTGCGGCAATGTGTGGGAGTGGACCGAGAGCGAGCGCAGCGACGGCCGGACGAGGTTTTGCGTGATTCGCGGCGGGTCGTGTTGCGCGGCGCGGGGGTCGGGGTGGTATGCCGACGGCGGGCCGCGCCCGGTGAATTTCGCGGCGAAGTTTCTCCTGATGTGGCCCGGGTTGGATCGCTGCGGGACGATCGGGTTCCGATGCGCGGCGGACCTGGCTGCCGCGCCGGGGGGATCCGGTCCCGGTTGAGCGCGGAACTGCTTTTCAATTGCGTGGAGGCCTTTTAAGGTGCGCGGGTGTTTGCCGCGTTCCTGACGACCATCCTGTTTTCGCTTTCGGCCATTTGCGGGCATCGGTCCGCGAAGTTGATCGGCGGGACGGAGGCGAATTTCTGGCGGGCGTCGACGGCGACGCTGTTGCTGGGGATCTGGGCATATACGGCGGGGTGCGGCCTGGCGGGCGCGGCGTTCCCGGTGTTTCTCCTGAGCGGCATTTGCGGGATCGGGATGGGGGACGTCGCGTTTTTCCAGGCCTTGCCGCGGCTGGGATCGCGGTTGTCGCTCTTGCTGGTGCATTGTCTGACGGCGCCGCTGGCGGCGTTGCTGGAGCGGTTATGGCTGGGAACGCGGCTGACGGGATGGCAACTGGCGTTCGGGGCGATGGCGCTGGCGGGGGTGGGGATTGCGTTGTCGCCGGGCGCGCATCTGCGTTTGTCGCGGCGGGATCTTTGGGTTGGGTCGCTGGCCGGGGTGCTGGCGGCGGTGGGCGGGGCGGGCGGGGCGGTGTTGAGCCGGCAGGCGTACCGGGTGATGGCCGCGGCGGGCGAGCACCTCGATCCATTCAATGCCGGATACCAGAGAATGTTAGGCGGCGTGCTGATCGCGGGTCTCTGCCTGGTGGCGGTGAAAGCGGGCGGGGTAGTCCGGGGGGCGGCGGCAGGCGGCGCGGGGGGCGCGAAGTGGAGCAGGGTATGGTATTGGATTTTGCTGAATGCGCTGGCGGGGCAGACGTTTGGGGTGAGCTCCATGCAATGGGCGCTGGAAACCACGCCTGCGGGGGTGGTGCTGCCCATCATCGCGCTGGCGCCGATCGTGGTGATGCCGCTGGCCTATGTGCTGGAAGGCGAGCGGCCGTCCCGGCGGTCGATTCTCGGCGGGGTGATCGCTGTTTGCGGCGTGATCCTGCTGACCGCTTCGCGTTGAGCGTGCTTGTGGGAGCCGGGAGGGGGAGGTAATGTGGCGGCGTTCCCCGTTGGCTGGGGCGAGGGGTTTAATGCAATGGAACCTGACCTGGAGAAAGCGGTGGTGGAGCTGGGTTTGAACCGGTATGAGCGGCACATTTTTCTCTGTGCGGCGCCGGACGACTCGAAATGTGCCGGGCGCGAAGCCGGGCTGGAGAGCTGGGAATACCTGAAGCGCCGGCTGAAGGAGCTTGGATTGTCGGGGCCGGGCGGCCGGGTGCATCGCACGAAGGCCAACTGCCTGCGTGTGTGTGTGTCGGGTCCGATCGCCGTGGTGTACCCGGAAGGCGTCTGGTACCGGTCCTGCACGCCGGGTGTTCTCGAGCGGATCATTCGGGAACATTTGCTGGGCGGCCGGGTTGTGGAGGAATATGTGATTGCGCGGAACCAGGGCGGGGCCGGCGGCAGCAAGCTGGAGAAAAATGCCTGAGGCGATAGTGCTCGACAGCCGGGCCGGTTTTGGATAAGGCTGGTATTGCCTGATTTTTAAGGAGCAATTATGGCGAGACTTTTGATGCGGACAGCGGGGTTGGAGGACCGCGCTATTGAGCTGAAGCTTGGGGTCAACCGTTTTGGCCGCAGCGAAGAAGCTGACATTTCCATTCCGCATCCCACCGTTTCGAGTATTCATTGCGAGCTGATCTTGGGCGGGTCGGGTGTGTTGCTGCGTGATTTGGAGTCGACGAACGGCACGTTTGTGGATGGGCGTGTGGTTCGGGAGGTGGAATTGGCGGCGGGGCAGGTTTTGCGGCTGGGGGATGTGGAGTTGTATGTGGAGAGCACGGAGGTGAAGGTGGCGATCCCGGCCTTTGTGAACCCGGAGGTGGTGGCTCCGCCGGTGGTGTTGCACGATGGCACGCTGGTTTGTCCGCGTCACCCCGATGCGCGGGTGACTCACCGGTGCACGCATTGCAAGGAGGTCATGTGCGATCCCTGTGTCCACCGGATGCGGCGCAAGGGAGGGAAAACGGTTTTATTGCTTTGCCCGGTTTGCAGTCACGCGGTGGAACCCATTGGGGGTGTGGAGAAACCGAAGAAGAAATCCTTGTTTGCGCGGGTGGGGGAGACGGTGAAACTCAAGTTTACCCGCCCCCTGCATTTGAAGTAGCGCAAGGCGGCGTTCTGTCCCATTTTTGGCCGCGCAGGTTCGCCTAACCGTGACACGCTCGACTGCGGCGCGGTGCGTGCCTCTCTTCGTCCATTCCTGAATCTTCTTTCTCGTTCGGGTCTGTGCGGCGGGTCTTCCTTCAAAACTCATTCTCGTTGTTTGGCATGGACGGTGCTCCCGGTTTTCGCGGGAAGCAGTGCCGAGTGCCGCACCGGCGCAGGGGTGGAAAGAACCGAATTTGTGCCGGAGACCGTGACGAGAGATGAACACGAGCAGGACGATTTTATTTGTCGAGAATGACCCTGTCGCTTTGGAGATGTATCGGAGCCGTCTCCAGCGGGAGGGATTTCAGCTCGAATGCGCGCGGGACGGCCTGGAGGCGCTGAAGGCGCTGTCGCAATCGACCCCCGACCTGGTGGTGCTGGACATGGTGTTGCCGACGTTGAGTGGCGGCGACGTGTTGAAGAGCATGCGGTCGGAAGCCCGGTTGAAGCCGGTGCCGGTGGTGGTTTTCTCAAGCACGCCGATTCCCGAATTGCCGCCGGAGCTCGCGCTGGCGGGTCCCACCAAGCATCTTCACAAGACGGAGTGCACGTTTCCCATGTTGCTCCAGGCCATCCAGGATCTGCTGCTGGCCGCATCCAATGCCAGGAGTCCCGGCGCTTCATCCATGCAAGGCACAAACGGTTTCCCTGCGGCTGCCCGCGACGCCTCGGCAAATGCCGCCGCCGAATTCCTGAGCGGGGTGCTGGCGGAGATCCCGAAAATCCGCGAGCATTGTTTCGCCTACATCAAGGCCCCCGCCTCGCCGGTCAGTCTCCAACACCTGGCCAGTCTTTACGAGCGGGTCCACCAGCTCAGCGGCCGCGCGAACGAGGCAGGCTGCTCCCGCGTGGCCCTTCTCGCCGGAGCCTTCGACGCGCTCCTGTCGGAAATCAAGATCAAACCCTCCTGGGTGACGCCCTCCGTCCTCCAGACCATCGCCCAGGCGGTCGATTGCCTCGGCCATCTCGTCAAAGGCAACCAGGCCGAACTCGCGCAGCCGATGCCGAAGGCCAGGGTGCTTGCGGTGGACGACGACGCGGTCTGCAACCACGTGATCGTGACGACGCTGCGCCGCCATAATTTCGATCCGAAAAGCATCGATGACCCGAATGTCGCGCTGGATCTTCTCCAAAACAATCCATTCGACCTGGTGCTGCTGGACATCAACATGCCCGGCATGAACGGATTCGAAGTTTGCGAAAAGCTCCGTCAGTTGCCGCATTGCAAGTCCACGCCGGTTATTTTTATCACGGGCCACAATAATTTCGACAACCGCAAGCAGAGCGTTCTCAGCGGCGGGCACGATTTCATCACCAAGCCGGTATCCCCGGCCGAGCTGGCTCTCAAGGCGACGATTCACCTCCTGAAAGCGCGCGTGCAGCGCGGCGCGGTGTCGCACCCTGCGACCGAAGTGGTTTCACGCAACGCCCCCCCGTCGGTTCCCGCATCTCCCGTCGGCCTGCCGGCCCGGCCTGTTCCCGTCCTGCCCACCACCGAATCCCGCACCGGCGGAATGCCCGGTTCGGGGGACGCTCCCCGTGCTCCGCTGCGTCCCGTGGTTTCGCATCCCGCAGCTGCTCCGATAACGGGCTCGTTGCCCGCAACCCAGCCGGCGCTGGCGTCAAGTCCCATGACGCCTTTAATGTCGGCACTGGGGACCTCCGCCCAGCTCGCCCCCGCGGCGACTCTCGAATCCGCCGCCCCCGCCATGACTCCCATCCCGCTCTCCGACGTCACTGCACCCGCCGTCACGGTCGCCTCGGCTGAAATTTCCACCGAGGCCGCCTCGGCTGCGCCCGAGGCGCCGGCCCAATTGATCGCGCCGCAGGACGGCACCGTGTCCGAGCTTCCCTATCCGACAACCGTGTCGGGCAACAATGGCGCCGAGGTTTCGGCGGCACCCGCTGAGGGCGTAGTTTCGGAAGATTTTTACCAGGAATCGGATTCGCCTGCCGCATCGAGCGCGACGGAGGTGACCGGAGAACATGCCGCGCGAGGCGGCGTGCGGTCCGGAGAGGCGCCCCAGGAAATCCTGATGGAGTTGAGCATGGCGCAGGACATGGCCAAGGAGGCGCAGGAAGCCTACCAGCAGGAACTCGCAAGATCCGAGAAGCTCGAATCTGAAATCCAGGAGTTGCGCAAACAGCTTGAGAACGCCGCATCCGCGGCGCCGGCGCCGAATCCCGCTGAATTGCAGGAACTGCAGGGCCGTTTGAACAGCACGCTGCAGGAACTGGAACAGGCCCGCAGCGGGGCGGAGCAACTCAAGGCCGAGCAAGCCCGCCTTCAGGCTGAATTCACCGAGCAGCTCAACGCCGCCCGTGCCCAGGCCGGCCAGTTTGAATCCTCTCTCAAGGAAAAGGATTCCCGCTGCGCCCAGTTGGAATCCGAAATCGCGGAAGTGCGCAAAGCCCGCGGATCCGAGCAAGCCCAGTCGGTCGCCGATCGCGAAGCCGCCGCCACCAGGGCGCAGGCGGAACTGAAAGAATTGCAGGAGCGGATCAATCAAAGCCAGGCGGAGCTGGAGCAGGCGAAATCGGCTGTCGCCCGGGGCGAAACCGCTCTCCAGGAAAAAGACGCCCGTTGCAGCCAGTTGGAAGCCGACCTCGCCGGATTGCGGCAGGCGCAGAGCGATTTGCAGGCGCGCCTTACGGCCGCGCAGGAATCGGCCGAAAGAAATCAGGCGGAGTTGAAACAGCTCCAGGATCAAGCAGCGCAGCGACAGTCGGAGCTGGAACACGCGAAGTCCGTTGCGAGCCAGGCGGAATCAGCTTTGAAGGAAAAAGAGGCGCGTTGTGGGCAGTTGGAGTCGGAACTGTCCGGCGTCCGCCAGTCGCAACAGGAATTTCAATCGCGACAGGCCGCGGACCAGGAAGCACTGGCGAAAGCCCAGAATGAGGTCAAGGATCTGCACGAATGGCTGGAGCAAAGCCTCGCCGAGGCGGAGCAGGCCAAGGCCGCGAACACCCAGTCGGAATCCGCGCTGAAGGGAAAGGAATCCCGCATCGCCGAACTCGAACAGGAAGTGGGCCGGCTGCGGCACGCGAACCAGGAACTGGAAACGCTGCGTTCCACAGACACCGCATCGGCCGCCGCCGCGCAGACCGAGATCAAGGATTTGCACGAATGGCTTGAACAATGCCTGGCAGAGCTCGAACAGGCGAAGGAAGCCGCCACTCGGCAGGATTCCAGCATGCAGGAGAAAATTTCACGCTGCGCCCAATTGGAAACCGAACTGGCCGGTCTGCGCCAGGCGGGCGAGCAGTTCAACGCGGAGCGGGCGTCGATCCAGGAAACTTTGAGCAAAGCCCAGGGCGAAGTGCAGGAATTGCAGAATCGACTGAACCAAAGCCACGAGGAACTGGAACAGGTTCGCGGCGGCCACGGCCAGGCCGAGAGTGCGCTGAAGGAAAAGGAAGCGCGCTGCGCCCAGTTGGAATCCGAGCTGGCGAATTTACGGCAGGCGGGCGAGCAGTTCAACGCCGAGCGTGCGTCGATCCAGGAAACTTTGAGCAAGGCGCAGAGCGAAGTGCAGGAATTGCAGAATCGACTGAACCAGAGCCATGCGGAGCTGGAACAGGTTCGCGGCGGTCACGGCCAGGCCGAGAGTGCGCTGAAGGAAAAGGAAGCGCGCTGTGCGCAATTGGAATCTGAATTGTCGGGTCTGCGCCAGGCGGGCGAGCAGTTCAACGCGGAGCGGGCGTCGATCCAGGAAACTTTGAGCAAGGCGCAGGGCGAAGTGCAGGAATTGCAGAATCGACTGAACCAGAGCCACGCGGAACTGGAACAGGTTCGCGGCGGTCACGGCCAGGCCGAGAGTGCGCTGAAGGAAAAGGAAGCGCGCTGTGCGCAATTGGAATCTGAATTGTCGGGTCTGCGCCAGGCGAGCGAGCAGTTCAACGCCGAGCGTGCGTCGATCAGGAAACTTTGAGCAAGGCACAGGGCGAAGTGCTGGAATTGCAGAATCGACTGAACCAAAGCCATGCGGAGCTGGAACAGGTTCGCGGCGGTCACGGCCAGGCCGAGAGTGCGCTGAAGGAAAAGGAAGCGCGCTGTGCGCAATTGGAATCTGAATTGTCGGGTCTGCGCCAGGCGGGCGAGCAGTTCAACGCGGAGCGTGCGTCGATCCAGGAAACTTTGAGCAAGGCGCAGGGCGAAGTGCAGGAATTGCAGAATCGACTGAACCAGAGCCACGCGGAACTGGAACAGGTTCGCGGCGGTCACGGCCAGGCGGAGAATGCGCTGAAGGAAAAGGAAGCACGCTGTGTGCAGTTGGAGTCCGAGTTGGCGAGCTTGCGGCAGGCGGGCGAGCAGTTCCACGGTCAACTCAGCGCCCTTCAGGAATCCTTGAACAAGGCGAACGCGGAGCTGGAACAGGTTCGCGGCGGCCACAGCCAGGCGGAGAATGCGCTGAAGGAAAAGGAAGCGCGCTGTGCCCAGTTGGAATCCGAGTTGGCCGGCCTGCGGCACCTCGCCGAGCAGCGCGAGAAGCACAAGCAACTGGTGCAGGCGCTGAAGGACAGCGTGCATCAATTGCACTCAAGCCTGCACGAATAGTTTCCACGCGATCGGTTCCGACATCGAACTTCCGGTTTCCGGCTTCCCACTTCCGGCTTCCGTCGGTCGGTTCGCTGCCGCACACTGCGGCCGTGAACATTCATCACCTGGAGTTGTTCTATTACGTGGCCCGGCACGGCGGGATCATGGAGGCGGTGCGTAACATTCCCTACGGCATTCAGCAGCCTGCGGTCAGCGGCCAGGTGGCGCAACTGGAGGAATACCTCGGCGTCACACTGTTCCAGCGGCGGCCGTTCTCGCTGACCGCGCAGGGTGCGGAGTTGTACGATTTCATCCGGCCGTTTTTCGACAATCTCGGTCCGACGGCGGAGAAGATCCGGGGCGGCCTGCCGCGACATTTGAAAATTGCGGCGTCGGAAATCGTGCTTCGCGATTATCTGCCGGCCGTCCTGCAGGAGTTGCGCCGGAAGTTCACCGCGCTCCGGGTGAGTTTGCGCGAGGGTTATCACAGCGAGGTCATCGGGTGGATGCAGAAGCAGGAGGTGGATGTGTTCGTTGGATTGCTCGCGGGAAAGCCGCCGGCGGGAATCCATTCGAAGCCCATGTTCCGGCTGCCGCTCGTGCTGCTCGTGCCGCGCGGCAGCGAATTGAAATCGGCTGCCGCGCTTTGGAAACAGGATCGGATCGGGGAGACGCTGATCACCGTGCCGAGCAACCAGCCGATTTGCCGGGCGTTCCAGGATGGGCTGGCCCGGCTCAAGGTGGATTGGTTCGGGGGGATTGAGGTCAGCAGCGTGGAGATGGTGGAAACCTATGTCGCGAACGGCTACGGCATCGGGGTGACCGTCGGCATTCCGGGCCGCCCCCGCCATCCGGAGGTCCGGGCGCTGCCGCTGGAGGATTTTGATCCCATCCTGTTCGGCGTCCTGTGGCAGGGCCGGCGCACGCCGCTGCTGGACGGCTTTTTGACAGGTGTGGAAAAGGCCGTTGCGCAATTAAAGCAGGCGGGCGGGACGGAGCTGCAGCCGGTCGACTGATACTCCGGATCTGGCTCATTGGAAGGCTGTCCGTCAAGCGGACAAATTTGACCTGAAGCGGGACAATTCCTCGTCCAGCTCCCACTTTTTTTCCTTCCCGGTTTGGCCGCAGCTTTCCGGCGGCCGGCCTCCGCAATCCGTTCCCGTTGCAGTTAACGATGACCGCCGGCAGCGGGCGTTCGGGACCGTGGCAGAGGAGGTTAGGAACCATTCGGCGACCCTCGTGGCTTGGGAAATGCTGAAATCGGGCAGAATTGATTTTAAACGAGTTATATAACGGCTGCTTCTCAAACCCGATCATGCATGTACCAGTGAACCGATCTAATCGAGCGGCGGCAGGGCGGGGGGGATTTACGCTTGCCGAAGTTGTCACCGCCATCGCGATTGTGGCGGTCATTTTCGGCGGAATGATTGTCGCCTACACCCAGGCGGCGCGCCGGGCCCAGTGGTCCGGCTATTCGCTGGCCGCGACCGCTCTCGGCATTCAGCAGGTGGAGCAAGCCAAGTCGTCCCGGTGGGATCCCTGCGTGAATTACCCGTCCGGCACGAACGAAATCATGTCGCTGAACCTGATCTCCTCGAATTACACCATGACCTCCACCGGCTGGAGACTGTCCGGCTACACCTGGACCAACCTCGACCTGCCCACGTCGGGAAGCAATTTCGTCCGGGCCACGAATTTTGTGTCGGTCCAGATGGTGACCAACAACAGCGATATCTCACCCGCGCAATTATGCATGGTCCGGGTCGACACGGTCTGGCCGTTTCTGACCGGCAACGCCGGCAACAGCAACCGGCTCTTTACGAACACCATCATCACCTACATCGGTCCCGACAACCGCGATCCGACGACGCTGTGGAACTGAAAGGCTTTATTGAATGAAGATCCAACGTTCCATCGCCCGGTTTTTTCGCGGCCTCACGCTCGTGGAGACCATGATCACGATGTTCCTGTTCAGCTTCGTGGTCCTGGCGCTGGTTTACACGCATATTTTCGGACTGAAGCAGGACCAGCTCATCGAGAGCAAGCTGGGCGCGAGCGACGAGTCCCGCAAGGCCTTCGAACGCATGTCCCGCGATGTCCGGTCCAGCCAGGACACCAGCATCGGCACCTATTCGGGCGGAACCTATTCCTCCAACGCCAGCGGAGTGCTCCAGATCGGGAACGCCCTCAAGCTGGTGATCAACGTGTCGAACCCCACCAACATCATTTACTACTTCGACACTTCCCAGGCGAATAATTACAAGCTGATGCGGATCCGGACCGGCGAAAGCACTGCGACCGTGATGGCGTCGAACCTGATCAACAATTACAGCAACAGCCTGATGTTCATGTTCGAGGACCAGAACGGGAACATCATCAGCGATTTGTCCAACCGGCGCATTGTCCACTGCATCCTGCAATTTCTGCAGTACCAGTATCCGACCACCACGGTCGGCAACAGCAATTCGCTTTATGATTTCTACAAAATGGAGTTCAGGGTCACCCCACATGTTCCCCAAGGACGTTGATTATGAAGATTCTGTTTAAACGCCATCCGAAGTGCGCCTATGCGCTCGTCATGGTGCTGGTGATCACGCTATGCAGCCTCGTGATCATGGGCGGCACGATGACCCGCACTTACACGGTCGCAAAACTCAACGATCGCAGCAACCAGCTCATGCTCAGCCAGAATGCCGCGGAGGCCGCCGTGGAGAAGGTGTTTTCCCGCATGCAGTACGATTTCCAGCAGGCCGGCGGCCCCGGTGTCGTTTCGGCCAACCTGAGCTCTTACCGGAATTACTACCCCAAAGGAACCGAGAACAGTTACTGGACAAACTTCTCGTTTTCGGATGGAACCACGGCGAACAAGGTCTATGTCAATCTGGTCTCGAATTACAGCGGATCCATCGGACAGGCCTATGCCGGCCGCAGTACCTCGAATGCGCCCATTTACCGGATCATGTCCAACGCCAGTTTCAGTCCGGGCGACACGCCGGTGGTCGGCACGGCTCAAATTGACGCGCTGCTCGCGCTGGTGCCTTTGACGACCTACGCCATTTTCTACAGCGGCCTCCTGGAATTCAGCACTTGCGCCACCATGACCGTCAATGGGCCCGTGCACAGCAACACCAACATCTACGTCGGCGCGGGCGGGAGCGCCACGCTGACCTTCAACTCCACCGTGACCGCCGGCGGGACCGTGACCGCCCCTGGCAATAACGGCCAGACCTGGGGCGCCAACTGGCGGACCACGTTCAACGGGAACCCGACATACACCGTGAACAACCCGGCAATCAGCCTGCCAATTCCGATGACCAACGCCCATTACATCGTGGAAATGCCGACCACCAACGATGCCAACACGGCCTACGGCGACCAGCGCCTTTACAACCAGGCCCAGGTGGTCCTCGTCATCAGCAACACCACCATCAGCCTGAAGGTCCAGACCAGCCCCAACCCCGGCATCGTGCCTGGCGCCGATTCCAGCCCGACCACCGCCATGTGGTACATGACCAACTCGAGCCTCTGGTCCTCGAACCTGCCTTTCCTCACCCTGTCCAACCGGTTTTACGACGGCCGCGAAAGCAAGACTTGCATGGTCGCCCAGGTCGACGTTTCCAAGTACGCCACCTGGACCAGCAACTCCAGCTATATTACCGGAAAATTCCCGGTCAACGGCTCAAGTTATCCGACCATTTTGTATGTCGCCGATTGCCGGAGCAGCAACGGCAATTACATGGCCTCCGTCCGCCTCACCAACGGGGTCGTGCCGCCGCAAAACAACGGCCTCGGCTGGACCGTCGCGACTCCCAACCCCCTCTATGTCTGGGGCAATTACAATTGCCAGAATTCGAGTTACCTCGGCACCACCAACACCTCCGCCACCCTTCCGTGCGCCTTCCTCTCCGATGCGCTCACCATCCTGTCACCCGCCTGGACCGACGCCAACAGCACTGCGTCGCTCAGCTCGCGGAACGCGTCCAGCACGGTCACGGTCAACGCCGCCATCGTCACGGGCATCGTGCCTTCCACCGGCACCACCTCCACCACGTTCAGCGGCGGGGTGCATAACCTGCCGCGACTGTTGGAAGACTGGAGCTCGGACACCCTCTGGCTGAATACCTCCATCATCAATCTCTATAATAGCAAGACCGCCACGGGTGTGTTCGTGAACCCGGGGACCTATTACAATCCGCCGACGCGGAAATTCAGCTACGACCTGAACTTTTCGGATGCGAGCAAGGTGCCGCCGGGAATTCCGTGCGCCCTCGTGGCGCTGCGCTGGACCTGGGCGTGCCCGCCGCCCGGTGTAACCACTTTTTATGCGACTCCCTGATTCGTTTCGCTTCGCCCTCGCGGCAGGCCTTCTTGCCGCCGCCGGGACCATCGGACTTGGCCAGCAACCCTCACCGGTGCCGGCCTCGGGGCCCAGCGTGGCCCTCTCCGTCCGGGCCGAGGAATTCGTTCTCGGCAAACAAGTGATGCGATTGTACCTGAATTGTGACACGAACAAGGCCGTCGTGCTGGTGCCGACGGATTTCCGGGCCGACGCGTCCACGCCGGGCAAGGCGACCTTCACGGCTCCCGACGGTTCTTGTTTTCTCGGCATCCGGCTGGTGCCGGACGGCGGTCTGTCGCCGGAAGCGGTGCGGCTCCAGGCGCTGCGCCGGTTTCCCGGGGCGGTCGTGAGCCGCGAACACAACGAGTTTGTCTGCGGGCGGAGCGCGCCGGGCCTCGACCTGACCTGGGCGTCCTCCAGCGGCACATCGCAGTCGGTCCGGGTCGCCTACGCCGCCACGCCGTTCGGCATCCTGGAATTCAGCGCCATCAGCGGCGCGCCCGGTTTCAAATCCACCTGCGCCCAGCTTTCCGTCCTCCTCGCCAGTTTCCGCACCAACGAAGGCGGCAAACTCGAAATCGTCCCCGTCCCTGACAAATCCTGAGACACCAAAGCCGCAAAGTGTTGGCGGACGGTGTTGTTTCGGGACTTTTAGCGCTCGTTATTCTGCTGGAACGGTCGTTGCTTTGCAGGGGCGTGTCATGTATTGGTTTCCCCGGCGTTTGAACAAGATGCGGCTTGCATTCACCTGGACGCCGGGATAAAGACACGCTTATGGCGCTGCCATTTTTTGATAGCGGATCACGGAAGCGACGCGACCAGATGCTCGCGGTGGATCTGGGCGGCCGGATTACGAAGGCCGTTCATCTGCAACGGCGCGGCGAGGAGTTTACGCTCTCCCGCTACGCGCTCATGGACGCGCCCATCTACGAAAAGACGCTGCCCGTCGAACTTCTTTCCGAGCATCTCAAGGCCCTCAACACCGCCTTCGGCGGCAAGTGCAAATACCTGGCCCTGACCGTCGGGGTCAACGACGCCGTCGTCCGCCACATCGAATTGCCGCCCATGCCGCCGGACGACATGCGGATGGTGCTCAAGAACAATTCCCGGGTCTACCTGCAGCAGGACATGACGGGGTATGTCTTCGACTGCCACGTTCCGCACAACAGTGCGCCGGTGGCCGACGCCAAGAAAGGCGCCCCGGCGAAACAGAAAGTGCTGATCGCCGGCGCCAAGAAGCAGTTGGTGGACGATTACATTCTGGCCGGCAGGAACGCCGGCCTGACGGTGGACCACATTCTCCCCGGCGTGTTCGGGCCCGTGAACGCGTTCGAAAAGTCGCTGCCCGAGGTCGCCGCCAAGGAATGTGTCGCCCTCGTCGACGTCGGGTTCAAATCATCCTCCATTTCCATCCTCCAGGAAGGCGAGCTCGTGCTTAACCGCGTCGTGAACATCGGCGGCGACCGCCTCACCGCAGGCCTGGCCGAATCCATGAACATCAGCTACGCCGAGGCCGAGGGCATCAAGATCGGCATGGCCCACGAAGTCCAGGGCGTGCTCGAATCGCTCCTCACCCCGCTCGGCCGCGAACTTCGCGCCTCGATTGATTTCTTCGAACACCAGCAGGACCGGACGGTCTCGCAGGTGTTCCTGAACGGCGGCTCATCCCGCTCGGAATTCATCGTCGAAATGATGCACCGGGAACTCCTCGCGGAATGCCGCGTCTGGAATCCGACCAGCAGCCTTAAACTGTCCCTCCCGCCGGAACAGGCGGCCGAAATCGACCAGGTCGCCTCCCAGTTGACCGTGGCCATCGGCGCCGGCTTGACCGCCCTGTAATTATGCCAATCAAAATCAACCTGATGGCAGAAGCGCTCGCCCTGGAGGAACAGCGCCGGCGCGACCCCGTCAAAAGGGTCATCCTCGCAGGAGCCATCGTCTCCATGCTCATCCTCGCCTGGGCCAGTTCGCTGCTGGTTCAGACCATGATGGCCCGCGGCAAGGTGACCGACCTGGAAGCCGACCTGAATTCCAGGACGAACCAGTACCGGCAAATTCTCGACAACCAGCGCAAGCTGGGTGAGACGCGCCAGAAACTCCTCTCGCTCCAGCGCTACGCCACCAACCGGTTCCTGCTCGGCAACCTGCTCAATGCCCTGCAGACGTCCACCGTCGACAACGTGCAGCTCGTCCGGCTCAAGATCGACCAGTCCTACACCCTGAACGAAGCCAAGACAAACACGCCCGGCGGCAAAGGCGCCACCGTCACCGAAAAAACCGTCCTCCAGCTCAATGCCAAGGACACCAGCCCCACGCCCGGCGATTCGGTGAACAAATTCCAGGACACACTTTCCGCCGCGCCGTATTTCCAGGAGATGCTTGGAAAATCGGCCGGGTTCCACCTGTCCAACCTGGGCGCGCCGCAGGCCGATCCCAACGGCCCGTCGTTCGTGCTGTTCATGCTGGAAGCCCGTTTCCCGGAGAAATCGCGATGAACAAACTTTCCAACCAGAAACGCAACCAACTCATCCTGGTCGTGCTGGCAAACCTGGCCGTCATCGCCGGGCTCTGGTGGTTCCTGATCCGCACCCAGCAGGAATCCCTGCAGGCGCTCGACGCAAAACGCGCCACCGACCAGGCCAAAGTGTCCGAAATCCGCGAGAGCATCAAAAACAGCAAGCAGATCGAGGAAGACCTGCTGGTCGTGAGCAACCTCCTCGATGTGCAGGAGCAGGAGATGGCTTCGGGCGATCTCTACGCGTCGATGGTGAATTCCATCAAGAAGTTCAAGGCGGGTTACAAATTGGAAATCCCCCAGTTCAACACCAGCGGTTCGCTGGTCGAGGCCACGCTCCTGCCGAAGTTCCCCTACAAACAGTTCACCGTCACCATCCAGGGCGTCGCGCGTTACGCCGAGCTCGGACGGTTCATCGCGGATTTCGAAAACGAATTTCCCAGCAGCCGGCTCATCAACCTGGAACTCACGCCCGCGTCGGCCACCAGCCCGGAGGACAAGGACAAGCTCGCGTTCAAGGTGGACGTCGTGTCCCTGGTCCGCCCCGCCGCCACGCGCACCGCCAGCAACCCATGAACACCGCATCCCGGATTATTTCCACGGTTCCCGGCCTGATCCTGGCCTTGCTGCTGGCGCCCGCCGCCGCGCCCGCCGCGCCCGGCGACAAGCCCGCCAACACCCCCGAGGCCCTGTTTAACACCAACTCGATTCCGCGCTCGCTGTTCGTGGTGCCCACCAACACCGCCTCCGGCCGCGATCCCTTTTTCCCCAACCACACTTACGGCGCCG
The DNA here is from genome assembly GCA_046346665.1 of Verrucomicrobiota bacterium. Lineage (GTDB taxonomy): Bacteria > Verrucomicrobiota > Verrucomicrobiia > Limisphaerales > JAXMHQ01 > JAXMHQ01. The sequence goes on along the minus strand of JAXMHQ010000020.1, from coordinate 78,897 downwards.
CCCCCGTCGCTCCCAAACATCCCGGCGCCACCATCGTGCTCGTCCTCAACGGGCTCTCCGGCCCGTCCGACCACCGCCTCGCCATGATCAACGGCCACACCTTCGCCGAAAACGAAGAAGCCGAAGTCACCAGCGGCGAAGGCAAAGTCCGCATCCGCTGCGTCGAAATCAAAAAGGATTCCGCCGTCATCGAAGTCGCGGGCGAACGCCGCGAACTCCGCCTGCGCGACTGATCGCGCCGGAAACTTTTCGGTACACTCCCCGACCCAAACCGGGCAGGCCCCTCCTTCCTCAGTTGTCCTAATGATGGACAAACCCCCTTTGCACAAGGGTTTTTTGTATCGTTCAATCCCCGCAGCGTGTTTCGCATCCCTTGGCATTACGGCTGCTAAAATCCCCCGCGAATGATCAGATCTTTTGGGTCACTCGGAACAAAAAACAAAAACATGAAATCGAAGATAATCCTTCTGATGTTGAATGGCCTTCTCGCCGGAAGCATTGCGGTGTCGGCCCAAAACACTTCCCCCGCCGCGGGCGGGGACACCGCCGCCGCAGCGACGAACGCCGTGACTCAGCCTGATACGGCCGCGGGCGGCGCCGTCTCGAATTCAACCGCCGTCGCCACCGCCACCGAAGCCGCGTCCACCAACGCCGCCGATTTCGTGGTCGGAGCCGAAGCCGCACCCGCGGCGACCAACGCCCCCGTCACGAGCGCGGTCATCCCGCTCATCGTGATGGACGACGTGCCCCTGACGGACGCGATCAAGAATCTCGCGCGCCAGGCCAACTTGAATTACATGCTCGACCCGCGCGTGGCGTTCGGCCAGCCCGGGCCCGACGGCAAACCCGTCGCCCAGCCCACCGTCTCGATCCGCTGGGAAAACATCACCGCGGAACAGGCCCTCAACGCCCTGCTCGGCAATTACGGCCTGCAGCTCGTCGAGGATAACCGCACCAAGATCGCCCGCGTCACCATCAAGGATCCCGCCGCCCCGGACCCGCTCGTGACCAAGATCATCCAGCTCAAGTTCGCCAGCCCCACCAACCTCATGTCCGCCGTTCAGACCGCCTTCGTCGACAAACGCAGCAAGGTCATGGGCGACACCCGCACCAGCCAGCTCGTCGTGCTCGCCACGGAACGGGAAATGGACGCCGTCGACGCCCTCATCGTCCGCCTCGACACTCCCACCAAACAGGTGTTGATCGAAGCCAAGATGCTCGAAACCTCGATGAACCCGCAGACGATCAAAGGCATCAACTGGGCCGGCACCTTGCAGGCGCAGCACATCACCTTTGGTAATAACCTGCAGCAGAAACCCGTGCTGGCGAACGAATCCGACAACGCCCCGCTGTCCACCCTCTGGCCCAAGCTGATGTTTGATACCGCGAAGGGTTTCAATCCCGCGACCGCGTTCCTCGACGCCGATGGCGTGAGCGCCGTGTTGTCCTTCCTCAACCAGTATTCCGAAGCCAAGGTGCTGTCCGAACCCCGCACGGTCACCCTGGACAACGAGACCGCCACCCTCTCGGTCACGCGCGCCTCGCCGATCATCAACGTGACCGCCGGCACCGCCAATACCACCGGCGGTTCCCAGATCACCTACACCAACCTGGGCGTCATCCTCACCGTCACGCCCCGCGTCTCCGCCGATAATTTCGTCAACCTGAAGGTCGTCCCCGAAGTGTCCCGCATCTTCGACACCGTCACCCGCGTGGTCGGATCGAGCGGCACCGGCGGAAACCAGATCTTCCAGGCGGACGAATACGATATCCGCCGCATCGAAACCCGCGTCATGGTCCCGAGCGGCAACACCCTCGTCCTCGGCGGCCTTGTCCTGGACGACATCCGGAAATCCGAAACCAAGGTCCCCGTCCTGGGCGACCTCCCGCTCATCGGCCGCGCCTTCCGCAGCAGCGACAAGTCGCGCCAGAAAAACAACCTGCTGATTTTCGTCACCCCGACCATCGTGGAACAGAGCGACTTCCAGGAAACCGCCCGCACGGAATTCCTGAAGAGCCGCGCCGTCAAGGAAATTGAAGGCGAATGGTCCGCATGGGATAGTGGCAAGCCTTATGATTGGAGCAAGCTCTGGTCGCACAAGCCCGCGTCGCAGTGGGAATAAGACCGCCACGTCCAATCAACTGAACGATTATGAAATCCATGTTCACCACCCCAGCCGGCATCGCGCGCGGCGCGCTGCTGGCAGGTCTCCTCCTGACCTCGTGGCCGGCCGGCAGCCTCCAGGCCGCCCCCGCCTCCCCCGTCGGAGCCTGGGACTTTGTCATCACCGGCGGACGCCAGGGCCTGGCCATTCTGAACTTCAAGAATGACCTCACCTTCGAGGGCTACGAAATCATCGTGCCCAAATCACAGTCGCCGACCGTCAACGGCCGGGGATCGGTCGACGAAACCCGCACCGCGCCCACCAACGCGGTGACCACCGTTTCGACGAACATCGCCGGCTACGTGCCGATCAGCGGACCCTGGGGCTACGATGCCCAGGGCCACATCATCGGGTTCTACAGCGAGGAAGTGCCCGGGGAATGCACGACGAACTTTGTGATCACCACCATCACAAACGGAGCGTCGGTGTACTATTCCACCAACACCGTCCTCACTTGCACCGGATTGACCAACGGCGTCAGCTTCTCCGGCACCGTCACACCCGGAAAACGCTTCTCGCTCAAACTCAAATCCATGATGGGTAACTCGTCCTTCGCAGGCGTTCCGCAGGTGAATACCCTGTCGAACCTCACCGGTTCCTGGTACGGCCTGAACACCGGAGGCGGCTTCCCGAACTTCTACGAGTTCTTCAGCGTGGCCGTCAGCGCCAACATCGTCGGCTCCGTCAACATCTACAACGTCGTCGGCTCCGGACCCGGCTACAACTACTTCGGAAAGGCCATCCTCTCCGCCCAGAAGAAAATCGCGTTCGCCCTCGCCGCGGACAACGACTACTTCCGGGCCACCAGCGGATCCTTCACCCCGAAATCCATGAAAGGCAACACCTCGGGCTGGAATTATCCTCCGTCCGGATTCTTCACGAATCGAAGCCAGTTCCAGGTCCAATACATGCCCGGACCGTAGTTCACCCAAAATTCACGAGCGCCGTTTCCTGACCGAAGCGGCGCTTTTCGTTTCAGGCCCCCCCCCGTAGCCGCGATCGTCAGATTGCGGACCTCCCGCGTGGCGGCTACGCCGTCACCATCCGCTTGAGATAATCGAACGAATAAATTCCCGAAGCATGACCATCTCCCCAGACCGGCTGCACCGCGTAACCCCCCACACGCGCGAGCCGGACCAGTTGAAACGATTCCGGCGACAGCGGCCGCTCCGGTCCCTTGTGCAGGTTTCCAAGGATGTCCATCTCCCCCCGGCAACCCGCGCAAGGACACCCGCGTCGCAGCGTTTCCAGCGAAATGAAACTCTCCCCTCCATCACTCCAGCGAATCGCCAGCTCGCCACCAATCAACTGCACATCCAAAGCTTCCATAACCCCAGTTTACTTCGATCGCGGCGTGATTCAATCACGGCGTCCGCGATCCGACTCTCGCATTGCGTAGCCGCGCAGCCGCGTAGCCGCCAGCGTGACTTGGCGGTCCCCACACGGTTTGACTCACCGCCGGATTCGGTTACAGTGACTCTTCATGAAGCCCGACGATGCCCTGTCCGCCGGAGGCCCTTTCCGGGCCTGGCGCCGGACGTCGGGAGCCAAGAGTCTGCCCGAGGTGCACGGCACCGTGCCGGTTCCGCGATCGTTGAGTTTCTGGCGCAAACTTCTCGCCTTCTCCGGCCCCGGCTACCTGGTCGCGGTCGGTTACATGGACCCCGGCAATTGGGCGACCGATCTGCAGGGCGGATCCCAGTTCGGCTACACGCTGCTTAGCGTCATCCTGGTTTCGAACCTGATGGCCATCCTGCTGCAGACGCTCAGCGCGCGACTCGGCATCGCCACCGGGCGCGACCTCGCCCAGGCGTGCCGCGATCACTATTCGCCGCCGGCCGTGATCGCCCACTGGATTCTGTGTGAGATTGCCATCGCGGCCTGCGACCTGGCGGAAGTCATCGGCTCGGCCATCGCTCTCAACCTCCTCTTCGGCATCCCGCTGCTCTGGGGCGTTTGCCTCACCACCCTCGACGTCCTGGCGGTCATGTATCTTCAAAACAAGGGATTTCGCTACCTGGAAGCCTTCGTGGTGTCGCTCGTCGTCATGATTGGCGTTTGTTTCCTGTTCCAGATCCTCGCCTCTCACCCGCCCCTTGGCGGCGTGCTCAGCGGATTCATGCCGCGGCTGGAAATCGTCCGCAACCCCGAGATGCTCTACGTCTCGATTGCGATTCTCGGCGCGACGGTCATGCCCCACAATCTTTACCTGCATTCCTCCATCGTTCAGACCCGCAAGTACGAGCAGAACAACGCCGGCAAAGCCGAGGCGATGCGGTTCGCCACCTATGACACCATCATCGCGCTGATGTCCGCGCTGTTCATCAACGCCGCCATCCTGATCGTCGCGGCGCGCGTGTTTCATGGGACCGACCATCCCGTCGCGGAAATCCAGGACGCCTACAAGCTGTTGTCGCCGATGCTCGGGGTGCCGCTGGCGAGCGGGGTGTTCGCTCTGGCGTTGCTGGCTTCCGGCCAGAATTCGACGCTGACCGGCACGTTGGCCGGACAGATTGTCATGGAAGGGTTTCTCGAACTGCGCATGCGCCCGTGGCTGCGCAGGCTGATCACGCGGGGACTGGCGGTCATTCCGGCGGTGATCGTCACCGCCATCAGCGGCGAAAGCGGCACCGCCCGCCTGCTGGTCTTCAGCCAGGTCATCCTCAGCCTGCAATTGTCGTTCGCCGTGTTCCCGCTCGTCCAGTTCACCGGGGACCGTCGGAAAATGGGAGAGTTCGTCAGCCCGCGCTGGCTCCGCCTGCTCGCCTGGATTACCGCGGTGCTGATCGCCGTTCTCAACGCCATCCTGCTCTACAACACTGTCGCTGACTGGATCCGGCCCGCACATTAGCGCCATGTACCAGAAAATCCTCGTCGCCCTCGAAAACAGCCGCGCCGACGAAAGCCTGCTGCCCCATGTGTCGCAGCTCGCCCGTCAGCTCCATTCCGAGCTGGTCCTGCTGCATGTGGCCGACGGCTGGGCCGCCCGCAATTACGATCGGCTGCAGCTGGCCGAGTCCGAGGAGATGAAAGCCGACCGGCGTTACCTCGACCAGACTGCGGATCAACTCAGGGGGGAGGGGCTCCGGGTCGAATCCCGGCTTGCCCTGGGCGAACCGGCCCGGGAAATCCTGAAGATCGCCGAGTCGGAACATTGCGATCTCATCGCGATGACCAGTCACGGTCATCGGCTGCTGGGCGACCTCATTTTCGGCAGCACCATCCACGAAGTCCGGCACAGCACGTCCATCCCGGTCCTCCTGGTCCGCGCCGCCCGGATTTCCTAGAGCGGTTCAAGAAATGTCGTAGCCGCAAAAGGTAGGGTCGGCGCGCTGCGCCGACCGCGGACGCCGCAGCGCGGCGTCCCTACCTGCGGCTACGGTTTATGTTAAACCGCTATAGCAACCGGAGGGACGAGCTGTGCGAGTCCAACAACTCCCCGGCGGGTGACTCTCACGGCTCGCTCCTCCCGCAGGAGCAGATCACGCCGGCAGCAGCTCCAGGAATCGCCGCAGCTCGGCGTCGGTGTTGTAGAAATGGGGGGATATGCGCAGAAACTTGCGGCCGCCGCGCGCCACGCGCAGCGATGTCATCACCCGCTGTTCCGCCAGTTGCGCCTGCAACGCCGCGAGGTCGCGGGCCGGATGCGACACGGACACAATCCCGCTCCGGCTGCCCTCGGGGGCGTCGGCCTGAAGCACGGTGAATCCCCGCGCGACCAGTTCCGGCACCAGCCAGTTCCGTTTCCGGACGAGGTCGGCCGCGATGGCCTCGATCCCGATTTCCTGGAGCAGCCGTATGGAGGCCATCAGTCCGACCAACCCGAGCAGGTTGTGAGTGCCGGCCTCGAATTTTCGCGCGTCTTTCCTGAATTCAATCTGTTCCTGAGCCACGAAATCGGGGCACCGGACGTTGTGCCATCCGTGGACGGGCGGATTGAGCGCCGGCTGAACCGCCTCGCGCACATAGAGCAGACCCGCGGCGCAGGGGCCCAGCAGCCATTTGTGCGCATCGGCCGCCAGGAAATCCACGTGCTCCACGGTGGTCGGGAAGGCGCCGAGCGTCTGGATGCCGTCGACGCAGAACAGGATCCCCCGGCTTCGCAGCCAGGCGCCGATGGCGGGGATGTCGATGCGATAACCGCTGATGAAATGGCACGATGCCAGCGCGACGAGCCGGGTGTTTTCATCGACCTGCCCGATGACGTCGCGCACGCGGATCTCGCCGAGGCTGCGGGTGTTCATGAGCCGCACCTCGACGCCCTGTTCAGCCAGGGCCATCCACGGATACACGTTGGACGGGTAATCGTCAAAGTAGACCAGCACGTTGTCGCCCCGGCGGAATTTCAACCCCGAGGCGACAAAACTGAGGGCGAGCGAGGTGGGGCCGACAAAGGCGATTTCCCCCGGCCGGCAGCCCAGCAGTCCGGCGGCAAGCCTCCGCCCTTCGTCGAGGATTTCCGGAAAAACGAACTTCTCCTGGTCCCCCGTGGCCGCTTCCGCCGCGTAATCCGAGATCGCCTGGCACACGCGCCGCGGCAGCGGGCAGACGCCGGCGTGCGCGAGGAAGATCTTGTCGCGGGCGACCGGGAATTCGTGCCGGCGCAGTTCCTCGTTCTGGTGCAGTTCCGCGATTGTCATACGCCGTCCAGGGTGTTGGTCAGGTTATTGTAATAATTGAGCCAGAACCGGATGATGTTCCAGCCGGTCAGGACGGCAACACTGCCGTAGATCAGCGCGTTGAGCACGCGCGTGAACAGCCTGAGGGTGCGCGTTCCTTCCTCCTGGTAATATTGCTGCATCCGGCGCAACGCTTCCTCCAGGCTCCCGCTCTTCTCGCCCGTCGCGTAGAGCGTCACGAACATCTCCGGGAAATACCCGCTTCGGGCCACCATCTCCGCCGGCGTGGCGCCCGTCTCGAGGTGCCGTTTCCAACCGGCCACGACGCGCTTGAGCGAGGGCGACCCCGCCGCCGCCGTGGCGAGGCTCCAGGCTTGCACGATGTTCACCCCCGCGTTGGTGGTGGCGTCGAGTGCCGCGCAAAGACGCGACAGCGCCAGGTACTTTCGGGCGGTCCGAAGCAGGGGAGCCAGGTCCGTCACGGATTCCAGCACCGTGCGCCACGCTTCCCCGCGCTGCCCCTGGCAGGCGTAAATGCCCAGGAAAATCAATCCGTAAAACGTCCCGAAAATCGCCAGCTTGCGGGCCAAATACGGCACGCACCGGAGATAATCACCCGCCAGAATCGCCTGCGCAAAACCTGTCAGGTCGTTGATCGGAAAAACGAGCAGGAACACATGAAACGTCGCCACTGTCACCAGCAAACCTACCAGCGTGTCCCGAATGATCTTTGCCCTGGACGCGTAATATTCCGACAACAGCCGGAAACTGGTGTCGAGCCGGCCGGAGGTCTCCCCGGCGCCGAGCAGGGCGACGTCGAATTCCGGGAGCCAGCCGGGGGTGCGCTCAAGGCTGTCGCCCAGGGACAGGCCGGCTTTGAGGTGTTCGATGACGGTTCGGATTTCGGTGCGGGCGCCGCGGGCGCCGGGATGGCGCGCGGCCATTTCGAAGGCCTGGATGATCGGCACGCCGGCACCCAGGGTGGAGCCGAGTTGGTAATAGAACTCGGACCGGCGATTGAGCTGTCCTGGCGTGAAGATCACCGGCACACCTAGCCACAGAAGGCGGTAAAATCCAAACGAAATCCGAGGTGCTCCGCAATCTGACGATTGCGGCGACGGGGGCGGAGTAGCCGCGATGGTGAGATCGCGGATCGGGATCGGGGGACGATCAACCCGCGACGCGGTCGAAGCTGGCTTTGAGATCGCGTTTGCTGCGGAGCCCGACGATCTGGTCGGCGACCTGGCCCTTGTTGAAGAGGAGCAGGGTGGGGATGGCGCGGATGCCGTATTCGGCGGCGACGGATTGCTGTTCGTCGATATTGACCTTGCCGATCTTGACGCGCCCGTCGTATTCGTCGGCGAGTTCGTCGAGGATGGGGGCGATCATTTTGCAGGGGCCGCACCATTCCGCCCAGAAATCGACGAGGACGGGCGTGGCCGACTGCAGGACTTCGGCGGCGAAATTATCCTGGGTCAGCGTGGAAATCTTCGGGGATGCCATAACGATGGATTCGGCGGACGTGAGTGCTGTGATTCCGTTTTACTGGAGGACCATGAACGCGAGGTAGACCGTGGAGCCGACGGCGGCGAGGCCGGCGACGGCGGCGGCGATGGCGAGGATGGTGTCCACCGGGCTGAGAGCGGTTCTCGCGGGAGCGGCGGCGCGCTGGGGCGCGGCGGCCTGGCGCTGGGCGACCGGGGCGGCAGCGCCGGTTCGGGGCGCGGCGGCGGCAGGCGCGGCAGCGGCCGCGGGAGCGGCCGCGGCGGGAGCGGGTGCGATTCCGGGAGCGCCCGTCGGACCGCCGGGCGGCAGCGTGGGCAGCTTGATCGTCGGGGCTGCGGACGGCTTCGGAGGCAGATTGATACGGACGGTTTCCTTCTTGGGCTGGACCTTGCCGGTTTCTTTTTTCGGGGGAACAGCGCCGGTCGGAGTATTCGGAACGTTTTCAGCCATAAAATTGTCAGTTCAAGATAAATGCGGGGCCCCGGGTGTCAAATCCAAAACTGGCCGTCGCAGCCGCCCCCCGAAAAGCCATCCGCAGATATCGCAGATCATCTGCGTCGATCCACGAAATCTACGGACAAACAAAACGGGCCGGGGCAGCAAGGACCCGGCCCGTTGGTTGAAACCGAAGGCGCTTAGCGGCGCTCGCGGCGCTCGTAGTCGCCCTGGCCGCCGCCCCAGCGCTGCTGCGGCGCGCGTTCTTCGCGCGGACGCGCGATGTTCACCGTCAGGGCGCGGCCCTGGAAATCCTTGTTGTGGAATTGCTCGATCGCCTTGTTCGCGTCATCCGGATTCGCAAACTCAACGAAGGCAAATCCGCGGGACTTTCCTGTCATCTTGTCCAGCATCAGATTCACCGAACTCACCACCCCAACCTGGGAGAAATAATCCTGCAGATCGTTCTCCATGGTTTGATAGGAAAGGTTTCCGACAAAGAGCCTGGTTGGATTCATAATACGGTTGTCTGCTCAAAGAAACTGGGAGTGGGAGGACTGCACTGGCAGGATCACTGAATGTCGTTTGATGGGTTCGCTGACATCTGTCTTCTGACACCAACACACTGAGTCATTTGAACGGACAAGGCTATTTGTAACAAAGACCGGCGTCCCGTCAATCCCGGAGTGGCTCCGCTGTTTTACCGAGTGCCGCCCCCGGGACCGCACCGCGTCGAAAAACGCCTCGTCCACCATGTAACCCGCGCATCCGGGCGCGCCGCACCGGCACGGATGCTCCTCGAAATCAACCAGGTCGTAACCGTAATTAAATGTGATCTCCTCCCCCGCCGCGATGTCCCGCACCGCCACAATCCAGATCCGCCCCTCCTCCAGCACCGCCTCGCAGTTCGGCCGGCAACTGTGATTGATCCAGCGCGCCTCGTTCCCCGGCACGTTCCCGTCCAGGTCGTGCTCGTCGTCCAGGCTGAAGATGTAGTTGTTCTGCTGTTCGCAGCGCTTCAGCGATTCCTGTTTCGAGATGCGTTCCCCGACATATTCCAGCAGCCGGGTGCCGGCGGGCACCGGCTGCCGCGCCACCAGCCCCAGGCCGTGAATCGGCGAAGGACGGCATTCCGTCCACAACGGGATGGGCGGCGATGAGGAGTTCCCGGATTCGTTCATGCTTCAGGGTCGCACACGGAAAGGCAGAAGGTCGAATGCAGAATGCAGAATGCGGAAACCGGGCAAGTCAAATCCCGGAACCTCTGCCAACTGCCGTTGCCGGCTAAAATCTCCCGTTTTTGCATTCTACATTCTGCCTTCTGCCTTTAAAGAACGAGTGTCGACAGCACCTGCACTTCCTTTCGAAACACAATCTCCACGCGGTTTTTGTCGAACCGCACATCCAGCGGGCCGCGCGGCTGCGAATGGACCCACAACGGCTTCCCGGTCGCCGGGTTGAGCCTCGTGATCGTGACAAAGGATGTTTTTGTGGGGCCCACCCGGTAAATGCTGTCCTCCAGCTCGCGCGCGCTCGCCCGGTGGGATTGCACCGTGTAGAGGTAGGGACCTGACACATACTGGACATACCCGCTGAGGGTGGTTGACCACAAGACGCGGCCGTTCGCGGGGTCCACCTTGAAAATCACCGGCCGGTCGTTGCGATTGATGTCGATCTGGTTCGAAAACTTGACGCTTTCGGGGCTGGCGGTGGTGGTGTTGACGTAAAGATTGCCGCGGTCGTCGAAGAAAAGCCCCTCGGTTCCAACCGACGGCAGGCGCCACCGGACTTTTCCGGTCTGCAGGTCGAACGCGGTGAGCATGGCCTGGTCGGCGACGTAGAGCGCGCCGCCGTGCTCGGCGCACAGTCCTTCGCCCGCCGTGCCCGTCGCGCGGTAATAGCGCATGCCTTCGGGCAGGCGGTTCGACAGTTCCGCCTGCCAGAGCTTGCGGTTGTGGTGATCCAGCACGGTGATGCTCTTGCCCGCAGCGATCACCCGGACGGTTTTCAGAAGGAAAATATCCGGCGGCCCCGACACCTGGCCCGTCCAGGGCGGCGCGTCCTTGTCGCCCGGGCAGCGGATGCCGACTTCGTACAGGCTGTTGTTTTCCGTGATGGTGTCGCCGCCGCGGCTGCGCTGGATTTCATTGAGAATCTCGTTCGCGGCCTCGGCGGTCTTTGAAACGGTCAACTCGCCGTCGATGCTGGTCTTCGAGGGCGCATCCTTCATGGCTTTGCGCTCGGTGTAGCGCGCCTCCAGCATCCGCCGCGAGAATTCCACGTAGCCCGTTTCAGTCGGGATCAGCGCAATCATCGCGGGTTCCTTGCTTGGCGTGCGGGGGGCCGCGGCCGGCTCCGGATCCTCAAGTTCGGCCGAGATGCGTTCGTTCATCCATTCGTTTCCAAGTGTCGCAGGCAGCGCGATGCGCGCGGGGTAGGACATGTTGCCCACCATCTCGGCCACACGCGCCGGGTCAAGCGGCTTCGGCCCGGGGTTGGTTCTCGGGGCGGGTTTCGGCACCGGCGGCGGCCTGGATTTGGCCGCGGCCGTAGTGCCTGGAATGATTTCCTGCTTCGTTTCGCCGCTGGCCAGGTCGATGTGCAAAATCGACTGCTGCCCCTCCGGACCCGGCTGGAGCGTCAGGAGTTCGTTGCCCACCGGAACCAGGGGGGCGTAAGGTTTGGCGAACGCGATTTCCTTGTCCGGCTTGCCGGTGTCCCAGTTGTAGCGCACCACCCGCTCCTCCGTCAGCACCCAAATGTTGCGCCCCACCACCCGCAGGCCGAGCGCGGCCGATTCCTCGTCCAGCAGCGTGTCCAGGTCGCTCTTGTCGGGATCCGGCTTGAACCGGAACAGGTCGTTCCCCTCGATCTTTCGCAGTTGTTCCAGCTCTTCCGACAGTTTCTTGCGATCGATGAGCTGCCGCGACCAGATTGCTTCGCCGGTTTTTGTGTCGTGCCGGGCCAGCACATCGCCGTGGAGAAATACGATCTGGTTCGTGTCGCAGAACGCGGCCTTGCCGGATTCGGCGCTGTAATCGAACCGGACGGAATAATTCACGGTGAGATGTGAGGCGCGCCAGGCGTACCAGCCCCAGCCGCCGAGCAGCGCGGCAACGAGGGCGCAGAGGCCGAGCACGGCCAGGCGGAGTTTGCGCCCGAACTGGAGGGTGCGGGCTGCGCGGGTGCCGGCGAAGGCGGGGATGTCGATGCCCTGCGCCTCCGCCTTCGACTTGCAGAGCGGGGAGCAGACGTATCCGAACAGCTCCATGCACTGCGGGCAGATGGGTTTCTGGCAGACGCGGCATTTTTCGGCGGCGACCTGGCCCGGGTGCCTGGAGCATTGCTGCACCCGCACGGTGTTGCCGGTGGAAGGCTCGGCGGGTTGCACCCGCTTCACCTGGCGGACGACCGGGGCCGGGGCCGGGGTGGATTCATCGCCGGCGGCGACTGGAGCCGGGGCGGGTTCCGGGAGAGCGGCGTCGGGTTCGGGTCCGAGCGCGGGCGCCGGTCCGAGTTCCTGGCGGATCAGTTGGTTGACGAATTCGGAGGAATCCAGCCCGCAGGCCGGGCAGATGAACTGCACAGGGCGATACGCCATGACGGGCGAGGTTTCGAAGGAATATTTCGCGCCGCAGGGACATTGCAGTTTCATGGCCGATCAGGGTTGCGGTTTCGGATTCAGCAGCACCACGCCAGGCTGGAGGGGCAGGGGAAAAGCCGCCCGCGGCGGGCTGGCTTCCACGTGCCCGTCCACGAACAGCACATTGCCGCCCCCGTCCGAGTGATTGTTTCCAGGCGCCTTGCCATCCGCTGAAAACAGCAACTGGCCCGCGCCCTTGGCGGCGTCATTGACCTGCGCGTCCGTCAGGATCGCGTCGGTAACATCTCCCGCACGCCGGCCCATGTAATAGGCATAATCCGAATGGAAAACGTCCGTGGCGGACGGAGCATGCCGCGGGGGCTGTCCGGGGCATAGGAACAGGCCGATATCGGAGCAATATTGCGGAACCAGGAGCCTCAGGGCGTCTTCCGGGACGCGGGCGGCGGTGTTCGTGGGAAACCCGCCACGGCTGTCCTGCGCGTAGAGTTCCAAGGCGAGGTGGATTTTCTGAAGCTGGTCCGCGCAGGTGGCGCGCTGGCGCTGGGCGGCCGAGGTGAAGCGGGGTTTCCAGATCAAAACCGTCAGGAGCAGCACAATCGCGATCACGGCGAGCATTTCGATCATGCCGAATCCCGCGTCAAAATCGCGGGAGAGGAAAAGGATCGGCCGGGTCGGCCTCATTCCGGTCTTGTAACCGAAAAACCCACCCCAGGCAAACCGAATCAACTCTCCGGCGAATTCCCGGGCCGGGCCGCCGCCCAGGCCAGCCAGAGCCAGCCGGCCAGAAGCGACACACCGCCTAACGGTGTGATCGCACCCAGCCATCGGATCCCCGTCCAGGCGAGCACATACAACGAGCCAGAAAACACCGCGATGCCGGCCAGCCAGCAGGTCCAGGGTCCTCGCGGAAACGGGCGGAACGCCAGGAGCGCCAGCATCCCCACGGCATGGACCAGTTGGTAAAAAACGGCCTTCTCCCAAATCGCCGCCGTGCCGTTCTGCTCCAGCAGGTGTCTCAGTCCATGCGCCCCAAATGCCCCGAGCGCCACCCCGGAGAAACCGGTGAACGCGGTGATTTGCAGAGCGCGGCGGAGGCCGTCGGATTCGGTTTTCATTCTTTCAAGCGGGAATCGATGATGAGCGTGACGGGTCCTTCGTTGACCAGGTGAATGCGCATTTGCGCTCCAAATTCTCCGGTGACCACCGGCCGGCCCAGGTCCTGCGCCACGCGCGCCACAAAAGCTTCATACTGCGGCCGGGCGAACTCCGGCGGGGCCGATCGGCTGTAGGACGGGCGATTGCCCTTGCGCGTGCTCGCAAACAGCGTGAACTGGCTGACGACCAGGATGTCGCCGCCGATCTCCTGCACGGACCGGTTCATCACGCCCTGTTCGTCGTCGAAAATTCGTGCCCGGACGATTTTACCCGACAGCCATTCGATGTCGGCCGGTGTATCGGGCGGTTCCACGGCCACGAGCACCACCAGTCCGTGCCGGATGGATCGTGTGGGAAGATCCGCGAAGGTGACGGAGGCTTCGGAGACGCGTTGAAGGACGGCGCGCACGCAGCGGGAGCCGGTCAATGCGCCTGGGTGGGCGGGAGGCAGCCGGCCTTGATCAGGATGAGCAGGTAAACCGCCGCGCCCGTGGCGAGCAGCCAGTAATTGCCGCCGACGGCAAGCAGGATGCCCCAGACCAAAACGAAGGCAATCAACGCATGAGCCAGGACTGCGCCAAGGAATTTCATGGGCTTATTCTATGCATTTGAGAGCACAAATCAACCCGCGTCGGAAGAGTCGAAAGGCGAAGGTCGAGGGTCGAGGGCCTGACGCTTGCGCGTGGACGTGGCGTCCGGCGGGCTCTCGGCTCTCGACCCTCGACTGCCTTCTACATTCCGCCTTCTGCCTTTGTGGCATGTCTTGCCTGGCGTTTGGGTAATCCGGTTTTTCGTACGGGAGCGGCGCCCCGGCCGGCCTCCTCGGGCAGGTGGGGCCGCAGAAAACGGGGCGGATCCCGCCGGCCGCCGCGTTGGTAATCGGCCGCCATCCCGGCTGCCGCAGCCGCCGGCTCCTGGCCCAGCCGGCTCGTCAGGAATTCGAAAAGCAATTCCATCAATCGTTCCAGCGCAATGCCGTCGGTCCTGCGAACCCGTTCGTAAAGCCAGTCGCTGAATTCGAGGAACCGCTGGAACGGCGAGGCGCCCTGCTGCCAGAGCCGGGGAGTGGTCTCCAGGAAATTCCCGCTGTTCCCGACCAGGTCCCAGTAGCGGGCAAATCGACGCAGCCGCTGCACTTGGCGGAAGTCCAGGAGACTGTTTTGAAGAATCTCATACGGCGGTTCCGGGTTGTAGACCATCCGCCATTCCGCGTCGTGGCGCACGATGGGCGTGCCGCGCAGCCGCTTGAGAATGCCCACCTGGATTTCATGCGGACGCAGGCCGATCAGCCGGTCGAAGCCGGCGCCGAATCCTTCGAAGCTCTCCCCCGGCAACCCGGCGATCAGGTCCGCGTGCAGGTGCACCCCCGTGTGCTCGCGGAGAAATCGGAAATTGTCCTCCAACGCGGCGTAATCCTGCCGCCGCTGGATCCGCGCCCCGACCTCGGGATCGAAGGTCTGGATGCCGACTTCGAACTGGAGCGAGCCCGGCGGAAATTTCACGAGGATTTCGCGGAGCGCCTCCGGGAGCCGGTCGGGGATCATTTCGAAATGATAGAACTGTCCCGGCCGATGCCGCTCCAGGAAGAATTCGAGGATGGCGCGGCTCGTGCGGATATTCAGGTTGAAGGTGCGGTCGACGAATTTGAACTGGCGGAGGCCGCGGTCCAGGAGGCGTTGCATGGATTCCAGGAACGCCGGCAGCGGGGCCTGGCGGACGGGAACGTCGAGCGACGACAGGCAGAATTCGCAGGTGAACGGGCAACCGCGCGAGGCTTCCACGTAAACGACGCGGTGTTGGAGGTCGTCGTCGGTGTATTCGTCGTAAGGCAGCGCGAGCTGGTCCAGCGCGGGCGGTTCCGCGGCCAGGATCCTGGCCGGGGCCGGTCGCGTGTCGGAATCCGGCGCCAGCAACGACCGGCAAAGTTCGGCAAACTTGAGATCCCCTTCGCCCGTGACGACGTGGTCCGCCAGTTGAACCGCCGGCTGGACTTCGGTTTCGTGGCTGACTTCCGGTCCGCCCAGGACGATGCGGATGTCCGGGCGCAGGCGCTTAAGCAGGGCGACGACTTCGATGGTCGGGCGGGTGTTCCAGATGTACACGCCGAACCCGATGATGCGGGGGTTCTGCTGCAGGAGTTTTTCGACGATGTCGACCGGGCGCTGCGAAATTTCGAATTCGACGATGGCGCTTTGGGAGCGGAGCGGGCCAAGGTTGGCGCGGAGACAGCGGAGCCCGAAGGACGCGTGGATATATTTCGCGTTCAGCGTGGCAAGAACGATGTCGGGCATTGCCGGCAGTCTAAGCGGTGCGGCGAGACTCCGTCGAGCCCTCGAAATCGGATTATTGGATTATTGGATAAATGGGAAGATTGTCGCGCGGAAGCCATCCAATAATCCATAAATCCATGGATCCAACAATCCTCACAGCAGGTCAGGGCTCGAATCTCGTCCCACCGGCTCTTTTATTTGCTACGCCCTGCCTTCTGCCTTTACCTGCGGGAGGGCGGCGATGGCTGGCAGCATCCAGGCCGACATCAGAACTTCGGTAGTGACGGGTTCGGTGGAGAAGCAGAAAGTGGAATCGCCCGCCTGGATGAATTCGCGGGAACCCAGTCGCCGGGCGGTGACGCGCTGGCCGTTGACCCAAACGCCATTCGCGGAGTGAAGATCGATCAGGAAATACTCCTGCTTTTCCCGCACGATGAGGAAGTGGCTGCGCGACAGGGCGTCGTCTTCAACGTAAGCATCCGCGCTGTCGCCCCGTCCCAGAACAAGCGGTTTCTCCCCGACCACCCAGCAGTCCGCCTGCGAACCGTCCTGTTTAACATGATAGAGGAATGCCATGGCCGTGTTCCTTCCGGTTTGGTTTTGGTTCACGTTTCGCCCCGGCTGTGCCACCGGAGCCCGACAGTGTTAGATTAACTGATTTTGGCGGGAAAGCAACACGGCAGAAAGTTAACGAGTTTAAGAGCTTAGGAGTTTGAGAGTTTGGGAATTTAAGAACCTGCCGGCAGTTCGACACGCACCTGACCTCTTAAACTCCTAAACTCTTAAACTCTGAAACTGTTCAGAGGTGTTTGGCGAGCTCGGCCTGGCTGGCGGCAAAAACGTCCTGGTGAAGGGATCGGCCGTGAGAATCCATGGTGACGACCGCCGGGAAGGATTCGACCTGGAATTCCCAGATGGCTTCGGGGGCGCCGAATTTGTCCATCATGTAGACGTTGCTGACCTTTTGAATGCGTTCCGCGAGCACCTGGGCGGCGCCGCCGATGGCGTGGAGATAGACGCAGCCGTGTTCTTTGCAGGCGGCCAGCGTGCGTTGGCCCATGCCGCCCTTTCCGATCACCGCGCGCAAATGCAAATCGCGGATCACCTGCCACTGGTAAGGCTCTTCCCGGATGGACGTGGTGGGTCCGGCCGCGGTGCATTTCCAGCGTCCCTGGTCATCCTTGATCACGACCGGGCCGCAATGGTAGAGCACCCCCTCGCGAAGCTTCACCTCGGGCGGGAGTTGTCCGCCTTCGTGCAAATACTTGTGAACCGCATCGCGGCCGGTGAACAGTGTTCCGGTGATTTCGACTTCATCACCGACTTTCAGTGCGCGGATGGCGGCCTCGCTGATGGGGGTTTTCAGGCGGAGCATGACAGTGAGGGAGTTTAGGAGTTTAGGAGTTTGAGAGTTTAAGCGTTTAAGAGTTTAATACAGCCAGCGGGTGATGGCGCCGGTGGAATCGAGTGTGACGCCCTGGCGGCGATAGGCCCAGCACATGTAGCTGATGCTGACGAAAAAGGAGGCGGGCAGACGATTCAACACGCCGATCTTCGCGCCCAGCAAGGTGGTCTTGCCGCCGAAACCCATCGGGCCGATCCCGAGTTTGTTCGACGTCTCCACGATGTCCTGCTCGAGCTTGTCCAGGTCCGGATGCGAATTGCGGTCGTCCAGTTTACGGAGGAGCATCTGCTTGGAATGTTCGTAGCCGGTGGCGCGGTCGCCCCCGATGCAGATGCCGAGGATGCCCGGGCCGCAGCCTTTGCCCTGCGCCTGCAGGACGGCGTCGAGAATGACTCGGCGGCAGCCGTCGAGGTCACGGTTGGCCTTGAGCTTCTCGTTCGGAAGGGAATATTGCGCCCCGACATTTTCGCAACCGCCGCCTTTCAGGACCAGGCGCACCTCGATTTCCGGGGACCGGTGCTGGTGGAAATGGACGATTGGCGAACCGGGCCCTAGATTGGTGCCGTCGTTCTTGCCGGTAAGCGAATCGACGGAATTTTGCCGGAGATAACCTTTTTGCGTCGCCTGCTTCACGGCGGCCCGAGCCGCCTCTTCGAACTCGATCTGGTCGAAGCCCACCGGGCAGTCGACGTAGAAAATGATGCTGCCCGTGTCCTGGCAGATGGGCTGGGATTTGTTTTTGGCGAGGGCGATGTTCTGGTCGATGATCTTCATCGCGTTTTCGGCGATGGAACCCTGCTTTTCGCGTTCGAGGGCGCCGACAATGGCGCGGTGGACGTCGTCCGGGATCTCCGCGGAAGTCCGGCGAATGAGTTCGAGCAGCGACGGTTGCAGGGCGTTCATCGGGCGCAAGTTAAAGGCGGGCCGGGGGCAAGTCAATCGGAGGGGCCAATAAGGACAAAAGGGACGAAAAGGACGAAAGACCGGGATGCTTGAGTCGGGGACAACTCCCGGTCATGTCAGGGCTCGACGGAGTCTCGCCCCACCCAGGCCTGCCTTTTGAACGCGGCGTCAAAGGATTCCGCACTCCGCATTCCGCGCTCCGCACTGAAATCAGCTTTTCAGGCCGCGGACGAATTGATCAAGGCGGTCGAGGCCTTTTTCGATGTTCGCCATGCTGGTGGCGTAGCTGATGCGGAGGTAATCGTCTGCGCCGAAGGCGATGCCGGGGACGGCGGCAACCTTCTGGCTTTCCAGGAGTTTCGCGCAGAAATCGGCTGATTTAAGGCCGGTCTTGGCAATATTCGGGAACAGGTAGAAGGCGCCCTTGGCATTCACGCAGGAGATGCCGGGAATGCTGTTCAGCTTTTTCCACGCGAATTCGCGGCGCTTGGAGAATTCCGCCAGCCATTTCGGCAGGTGATCCTGCGGGCCGGTTAAGGCGGCCACGCCGCCTTTTTGGGCGAAGCTTGTCGGATTGCTGGTGCTGTGGCTCTGGATGGCGTCGATGGCCTTGGCGATGGGTTCGGGCGCGGCGCACCAGCCGAGCCGCCAGCCGGTCATGCTCCACGCCTTGGCAAATCCATGCACCACGATCGTGTGTTCCTGGTGCGCGGGCGAAAAGCTGGCGACGCTCTTGTGCTTCGCGCCATCATACAGCAGGTGCTCGTAGATTTCGTCGCTCATGATGAGGACGTTTTTCTCCACGCAAATGTCGCCGATGGCCTTGATTTCCTCGGGCGTGTAAACCGAACCGGTCGGGTTGCTGGGGGAATTCAGGACGAGCAGCCGGGTGCGGGGAGTGATCGCCGCGCGCAGTTGGTCGGGCGTCATCTTGAATTCGGTTTTGTCCGTGGTTTCGAGAATGACGGGTTTGGCGCCGGCCAGCTTGACCATTTCGGGATAGCTCAGCCAATAAGGTGCGGGGATGATGACTTCATCGCCTTCCTGGCAGGTGGCGAGGATGACGTTGTAGCAGGAATGTTTGCCGCCGCAGGAGACAATGATCTGGGACGGCTTGTAGACCAGGCCGTTTTCGCGCTTGTGTTTGTCGGCAATCGCCTGCCGCAATTCCGGGATGCCGCTCGCGGGAGTGTACTTGGTGAATCCGTCTGCCAGCGCCTTGGCCGCCGCATCCTTGATGTGTTGCGGCGTGTCGAAATCGGGTTCTCCCGCCCCGAATCCAACGACGTCCTGTCCTTCCGCCTTCATCTGTTTGGCTTTGGAATCGATCGCCAGGGTCAGGGAAGGGCTGAGGGATGCCGCGCGTTGAGAGATCTTATAATTCATAGATTGAGCGGAAAACAGATAAAGCGGGGCGGGTTGGAGCGCAAGTGGAAAGCGGCTTCCCAGCCGCCCCCGGATTCGCAAATGGGGCCGGCGAGGACGCCGGCCCTCCCAGCGACGGGAGGGACGCCGTCCCCGGCGTCCCAGACTCTGCGGGGATCACATCTGCCGGAATCCTTGCCTGAGGCGGTCGTAGTCTTCCTGTTCCTCCGGCCGGACCGCCTGCGTGTAGCCGCGGGGCACGGTGACGAGCTTGGGTGATTTCCAATGCCAATATTCGACGTGCCCGTCGGCGAAGGAGAAATTGCAGCCCTGGCGATGGCGATTGGCGGGAACATCCCACCACTCGTTCTGGCTCCACCAGGTCGCCAGGGTGGACATGCCGAACTGGGTGTCGAGGATTTCATCCTCGTGAACTTCGAGAAAAACCAGGAAACCGGTGATGGTAGGATCCCGGATTTCGGTTGTTTTTCGGCAAGTGGGGATGTAGCTGGCGACGCCGTTGTCGTAGGGGATTCCGTTCACCGACTGGCTCATGTTGTAGCTGCGCCAGCGGTTCTCCGGCAGCGAATTCCCAGCACGGGTCTGCACGCGGGAACGATCCGCCGGACAACGGTAAATGCCGAGGGACGAATTGTAGGGATACAACAATCCCTTCTTGATCCCGGCCGGGTCCGCATCCAGCGGGGCGAGATTGGTGCACCAGGACGGGCCGAGGTCCATGGGCAGGTCCGAGATGATGTCGTAGACGAAATTATTCGGTGGCAGCAGGTCGTGGTTGTCGACGGTGTAGAGTTGGAAGCAGAGCTGCAGTTGGCGGAGATTGTTGCGGCAGGAGACCGAGAGCGCCTGTTGTTTGGCCTGGGACAAGGCGGGGAGAAGGAGCGACGCCAGGATCGCGATGATCGCGATGACCACGAGCAGTTCGATCAAAGTGAACCCGTGCTCCGACCGGGAGTCCGGTGCCTGCGGCGGAGCCTGCCGCGGGCCTGCAGGAACAACCAAAAACCGGGGGCGTTGGTTCATGAGCTGGTCCGAACTTCAAAACAATACCTGCTTTCCGATGATGTTCAAGGGGTGGGCCGGTGGTGGTCAGGGCTGACGCATCGAATTCGGCGGCAGGGACGGCGCGCTGCGCCGACCGCGCCGCGTCCAGCGGCGCAACTCGAAAAATCAATGCTTCCTTGCCCCGGCGGGGCGGGGGACCCCGGGCAGTCCATTTGCCTCGCTGCGCAGAATGCGCCTGGCGGTTTCGCGGTAGGAATCAACGAGTTCGGGCGGAGCGATGGGGACTGCTTCGCCTTCCCAGCTCAGGATCCAGCGGCGGACTTCGGAGAGGCTGGACAGTTCAAGCTGCAACTCCACGGCGCCGCCGGGGAGATCCTTGAGTTTCTGCGAGCCGTGCCATTTTTTCTCACGGATATAATCGGCCGCGCGGGGGGAGAAGCGGATGACGACTTTGTGGCGGTTTTTGCCCGAATAAACGCCGAAGCTGTGGCGGAGGCGATCTTCGAGGGAGAAATTTCCGGGTTTTTCGAACGACTTCCCGGTGAGACGGACGTTGCGGATGCGGGCCGGGTTGAACGTGCGAAGATCCTGGCGCCAGTGGTCGAATCCGAACAGGTACCATTCGCCATTGATATTGGCGAGGTGATAGGGATCGACGGTCCGGGATTCCGGCTTGGGGCTGCCGGGTTTGCGGTAATCGAATTCGATCTGGTGTCGCCGGCTGGTGGCCTTGGCGAGCGTGTCGAAGACCTGGAGATCGAGCACGGGCTCGGCGCGGGTGCGGAAGGAGATGGATTGTTCCAGCTCGGCCAGGTTGAGCGAGATGGTATCGGGGAGGGATTGTTCCATCTTGCGGATGGCGCTGAGCAGGGGGCGTTCGAAGCTGGTGCCGCGGTATTGCTGGAGGGCTTTTTCGGCGACAAGCAGGGCGAACAATTCGCCTTCGGTGATCTGCAGGGTGGGGAAGGCGTTGACTTCGCCGGCGTAGAAGTAGCCGAATCGGGCGGGGTCGTATTCGACGGGGAGTTCGAGGCGGTCGCGCATGAACTCGATGTCGCGGTGGATGGACTTGGTGCTGACCTCGAGTTCGCGGGCGAGGGTGGAGGCGTTGGGGCGGTTGCCGCCCTGTATGGCCTGGTGGATGCGCAGCATCCGTTCGAGGGGCGGGCGGGAAAGCAGGCGGCGGGCGCCGGGCGCCGGCTCAGAAATGCCTGGCCGTCTGGGCGTTTTCGCTGAAGAGGAGGTCGTCCTCGATGATTCGCGATCCGTTGAGTTTGTTATAGGCATTGGACCGCAGGAAAACGACGCGCCGGAATCCGCAGCTTCCCAGCAGGAGTTTCCATTCCGCCACGACACCCGAGAGCTGGTTTGAATCGTAGTTCCATCCGATCACCACGACCGCGGTGTCATGGGGGACCTGGAAATGGCCCAGGGCGTCCTGAAGGTTGTCCCGTCGGACGGGCTGGAGAAATCCGTTGTCCTCATAGCGCGGTTGAACCATGAACGTATAATCCCAGCTTGAGAACTGCAACACCACGTTGACCGAGGAGGCGTCGTGGAACCTGCGCCCGGCGCTGTTGCCGGACGTGGAGCAACCGGTGAACGTGAGGAGGAAACCCGAGAGGACGATGACCGCGGCAAATGCTTTCATGTAACAGCCCGTTAACCCTGGGGTGGAATGGGACCGCCCCGATCCAATAAACAATCCTGAACCGCCGTTCCGGCGCCCTGATTCAGGACCACGCGATGCGTATCGGCAAAGCGGCGCATTTCTGAAGGTGTTTCCGGGTGTCGCCCTGTTCCTTCAGCCACAGAGGCACAGAGGTCACAGGGCGGAATGCCAGTGCGTTTGCTGTCTCTGGGAGCTCCGTGGCTCTGTGGCCAATTCAGATTTCAGGAGCCCTTGTCGAGCTTGGCCAGTAGTTCGTCGTTCGTCTTGTGCTTCTTGAGCGCGGCGACGAGGGTTTCCATGGCTTCGACCGGGTTGAGGTCGACCATGGTTCGGCGCAATTTGCGGACGGCTTCGATCTGGTTTTTCGGGAACAGCTTTTCCTCCTTGCGCGTGCCGCTCTTGGGAATATCGATGGCGGGGAACAGCCGTCGGTCGGACAGTTTCCGGTCGAGGATCAATTCCATGTTACCGGTGCCTTTGAATTCCTGGAAGATGAGTTCATCCATGCGCGACCCGGTGTCGACGAGGGCGGTGGCGATGATGGTGAGCGAGCCGCCGTTTTCGATCTTGCGGGCGGAGGCGAACATCTTGCGGGGAATTTCGAGGGCGCGGGCGTCGACGCCGCCGGTCATGGTGCGGCCGCTGCCGCCGTGAACGCTGTTGTAGGCGCGGGCGACGCGGGTGAGGGAGTCGAGCAGGACGAAGACGTCCTTGTTTGATTCCACCATGCGCCGGCAGCGTTCGATCATGAAG
Source organism: Verrucomicrobiota bacterium (assembly GCA_046346665.1). GTDB lineage: Bacteria > Verrucomicrobiota > Verrucomicrobiia > Limisphaerales > JAXMHQ01 > JAXMHQ01. The sequence continues at coordinate 56,019 of JAXMHQ010000020.1, read as the reverse complement.
CGCGAGAGGCGGACATGGGTTTCGAGGTCCTGGTCGTTGGACGACGCGACGACTTCGGCTTTGACCGAGCGTTGGAAATCGGTGACTTCCTCGGGGCGCTCGTCGATGAGCAGCACCATCACATGGACTTCGGGGTGGTTGGCGGTGATGGCGTTGGCGACCTGTTTGAGAACGGTGGTTTTGCCGGTGCGGGGCGGGGCGACGATGAGGCCGCGCGTGCCCTTGCCGATCGGCGTGACCAGGTCGATCACGCGGGTTTCCACGAGGTCGGGGCTGGTTTCGAGCCGGTATTTTTCGATGGGATCAATGGTGGTGAGGTTTTCGAACCGGACCGCCCGGGTGTATTCCTCGAACGGCATGTCATTGACGCGCTCGACGGCTTTGAGCTGGGGGCTGGTGCCGCGGTGGGGCGGCTGGGTGGGGCCGACCACGTAACTGCCTTCCCGCAGGAAATTGCGCTTGATGGTGTCCGGGGTGACGAAAATGTCGGTGGGCTTCGGATGGAAATGGTTTTGCGCGGTGCGGAGGAAACCGAATCCCTTTTCGGAGATTTCGAGGTAGCCCGACCCGCTTTCCTGCCCGTTATTGTTATGATGTTCTGTGCTCATACTGCTTTTAGCCGTCGAAGGTTTCGAGACTTAATCCCCGAAACGCTTTGAATGTTGAATTGTTGGGAAGCTGCTGCGCGGGCTCTACTGGAAATTACCTCGCCGCACGCGGCTATCAGACCTTCGACACTTCATTACCTACGGGAAATCGGGTCCCAGCGCAAACACTTTTTTTTGATGGGAGGGCCGGCGTCCCCGCCGGCCCATACTTCCGTTTGATTTAAGATTTGCTGGTATGGGGACGGCGGGGACGCCGTCCCTCCCATTGAGTGTCAGGGCTCGACAGAGTCTCGCCCCACCCGCCTTCGCCAGGGACTACGGCGGGCAGGCCCGTCTTTAGAACGCCGCGTCACAGGAGTGCCGCCAGGATTCCGCATTCCGCATTCCGCATTCCGCACTCAAATCAGCCGCCCACTTCCGCGCGGGCTTCGGCCGCGAGGGCGGTGCTGAGGTAACGCTCGCCGGTGGAACAGGCGACCGTGACAATCACTTTGCCCTTGTTCTCGGGGCGCTTGGCCAATTCGATGGCGGCGACCACGTTGGCCCCGGACGAGATGCCTGCCAGGATGCCTTCTTCCTTGGCCAGGCGGCGCGCCATGGCGAAGGCGTCGTCGTTGCTCACCTGGAGACACTCCACGATCTGCGGGTTGCCCTTGGAATCCTTCAAGTGCAGGTTCTTCGGAATAAAACCGGCGCCGGTTCCCTGGATCTTGTGCGGCCCGGGTTTGAGCGGCTGGCCGGCCAGGGTTTGGGAGATGACGGGGGAATCTTTCGGTTCGACCGCGACGGCCTGGAAGGACGCCTTGCGGGGCTTGATCACTTCCACGCAGCCGGTGATCGTGCCGCCGGTGCCGACGGCTGAGACGAGGATGTCCACCTTGCCGTCGGTGTCTTCCCAGATTTCCTCGGCGGTGGTTTTCATGTGGATGGCCGGGTTGGCCGGGTTTTCAAACTGTTGCGGGATCCAGGAATTCGGGGTTTCCTTGGCCAGTTGTTCGGCCTTGGCAATGGCGCCCTTCATTCCTTCCGTTCCCGGCGTCAGCACCAGTTTTGCACCGAGCATGGCCAGCAGCGTGCGGCGCTCGAGCGACATCGTTTCCGGCATGGTGAGGATGAGCTTGTAACCTTTGGCGGCCGCGACGAAGGCGAGGGCGATGCCGGTGTTGCCGCTGGTGGGTTCGATGATGACCGTCTCCTTCTTCAAAATCCCGCGCTTCTCCGCATCTTCGATCATCGCCATCCCGATGCGGTCCTTCACGCTGCCGAGCGGATTAAAAAACTCGCATTTGAGCAGGACAGTGGCGGGGAGACCAGCGGCGACGCGGTTCAGCTTGACGAGGGGCGTGTGTCCGACGGTTTCAACGATGGTGTTGTAGATGCGTCCCATAAAATTCAGTGGGTTGATTAACTTGTGTGACTTGACCGGAATGTTCGATAAAAGCGGGCTTCAGGCAAGTTTTTTCAGATGAATGGAGGCCGTCAGGACCGGGGGAACCTTCCAGGGCTCGACGGAGTCTCGCCCCACCATGCCACAAAAAAACCGCCCGGTCCGGGCGGTTGGAGGAAAGCTCGAAGTCGATCAGCTCTTGGTGGTTTTGGACTTCTTGGTTTTGGCGGCGGCCTTTTTGCGTTTGATGTAGGATTTGCGGCGCTTGCGGCCTTCGGCTTTGTTGTATTGTTTGCTCATAAGGATCTTTACATTTCTGCTGTGCGTACTGATTTTGTGTCGTCACTATGAGTACTGGGCGAAGTCGATTCAACATCTATTTGGCGGGGTTGCTGGCGGCGGGTCTGCTGGCCGGCTGCGCGACGGACAAGGAAAATCCGAATCACGAGGTCGCCAACCTGCGGGTGCATGTCCAGGCGCCGGCGGGCGCGATGTTCTCCACCAAGGTCCCGGTGTTCCGCGTTAACCCGGTGATGTTCACGATCGAAAAGGAGCCGTTCCTCACGGAGCAACTGGTGTCCGGCGCGCGTGTGGTGGATGTTCCCGGCGGGTTCAATCTTGAAATCCATTTCAATCGACAGGGCACCTGGCTGCTGGAGGAATACACCACGACCAATCCCGGCAAGCGCCTGGTGATTTACTCGGCTTTTGGCGACAAGGATCGGAAGCAGTCGCGCTGGCTGGGTGCCCCCATCATTTCGCGCCGGGTGGACAAGGGAGTGATCAGTTTTGCGCCGGACGCGACGCGGGACGAGGCGGAATTGATTGCGCGCGGTTTGGAACTTGTGGCCAAGCAGAACAAGGATTCGAACAAATGGTAGCGCGGGTCCTGACGTATCTGGGGCTGGCATTCTGTTTGAGCCCGGCGGCGCTGCAGGCACAGCCGTTCCGGCTGCCCACCGCCAACAACGCCCTGTTCAAGGCGGGCGGCGAGGAGGCGTTCTTCGTTCCCACACCCGGCAAGCCCTGGACCAGCGGCTGCTTCGGCTGCGTGCGCAGCGACGGCTGGCAGATGCACGAAGGCCTCGACATCCGGTGCATCGCGCCCGACAAGCGCGGCGAACCCACGGACCCCGTCATGGCGACCGCGGACGGCACGGTGGTTTACGTCAACTCAAAGTCCTCCCTGTCGAACTACGGAAACTACGTCGTTGTGAAACACGTGGTGGACGGCATCGAGGTGTATTCGCTTTACGCCCACCTGAGCAGGATTGAGCCCGGGATCAAGGCGGGCGTGGCGGTCCGGGCCGGGCAGATGTTGGCGACGATGGGCCACACTTCCAACACCCGCCAGCGCATCGCGAAAGACCGGTCGCACGTGCATTTCGAACTCAACCTGTTCGTCAACGACCGGTTCCCGGAATGGTTCAAGAAGAATTCGACCGGCGAACGCAATGATCACGGCGATTGGAACGGCCAGAACCTCCTCGGCCTCGACCCGCGCCCGATCCTCATCGAATCCCACAACCAGGGCGACCAGTTCCACCTGCTCACCTGGCTGCGATCGCAAACGGAGCTTTGCCGTGTCCAGGTCCGCGACACAAATTTTCCCTGGCTCAAACGCTACGCCGCTTTGGTCCAGCCCAACCCGGTCGCCGAACGCGAAGGCATCGCCGGCTACGAACTCGTGCTCAATTTCAACGGCGTCCCGTTCTCAGTCATCCCCCGCGCCGCCTCGGAGTTGAAGAGCAAAAGCCGGTTTTACCTCGTGTCCGTCAACGAGGCCGAATACCACAAAAATCCCTGCCGCAAGCTGGTGGTGCAAAAAGGCAGCCGCTGGGAACTCGGGCGGCACGGAATCGAGTTGCTGGAGCTGCTGACGTATTAGCGAGGTAGGGCCGCGCTCCGCGCGGCCAGGCGCCACGGAGTGGCGCCCTACCAATGGTATCAGGTGATTTCCGGCCGCACCACGGCGAGCACGGCGGCGGCGTCCTGCAGGTATTTTTTCGCCACGGCTTTCACCTGCTCCTGGGTCACGGCTTCGTAGAGCGCGTCCTCGGCGTCAATGTGGGCGAAGCCCAGACCGTAAACTTCGTCGAGCGCGGCCGTCATGGCCAGCGTCCCGAGGTCCTGCCGCGCGATTTTCTTTTGTCCCAGCATCTTCGCCTTCGCCCGGCGCAGTTCCGCGTCGGTGACGCCTTCCTCGCGCAACAGCGCCGCTTCGCGCATCAGTTCCTGCCGGACCAGTTCCGCCTTCTCGGGCATGGTGCCGACGTAAAAGCTGAAGCAGCCGGGTTGAACGCCGGAAAAATTCTGCGCGCCGACGTAATACGCGAGTCCGAGCTCTTCGCGAATACGTAGGAACAGACGAGATCCCAAATCGCTGCACGTTTCCTGGATCAAATCGAGCGCGTAACGGTCCGCGTCATACATCGTCGTGGCCGGGAATCCGAGCACGAGCACCGCCTGCTTTTTGTCGCGCAGTTCCTCGACCTTGCCCGGTTTGCCGGCCGGCGCGGCCGCAGCGGGCGCGGGGAGGGTGCCGGGTTTCCATCCGGCGAAAATCCTCTCGAGATCGGCGCGCAGTTTCTCCGGCTGAACATCGCCGAACACGGCCAGCACACAATTGTTAGGCACCGTGAACCCGCGATGAAAACCGGCAAGATCGGCCGCCTGGATTTTTGAAACGCTGGATTCGGTCCCGAGCGGGTCGAGTCCGTAGCCGGTTCCCTGGAACAGGGTGCGTTTCATCAGGTTCGAGGCGCTTTTCAGCAACTGATCCTGCTGCGCCCGGATGCCTGCGATCTGCACCTCGCGCTCGCGCTCGAGTTCGCGCGCGGGGAAGGTGGGATTCAGCAGCACATCGGCTAGCAGGGTCAGCCCGACCTCGAAATCGCCGCTGAGCACCTCGGCGTTGACGCCGAAGCTGTTGTTGCCGCCGTAGCTGTCGAGGCTGCCGCCGACCGATTCTATTTCGCGGGCGATTTGTTCGGCGGACCGGGTGGCGGTGCCTTTGAGCAGCATCTTGCCCATGAGCTGGGTGATGCCGTTGTTGTCGGGCGATTCCGCCAGGACACCGCCGCGGAACACGGCGCGGAACTCCACGAAGGGCAGGCGATGATCCTCCTTCACCAGCACGCGCAGGCCGTTGGACAGCTCGAATTTGTGGATCGGATGTTCGCCGGCCGCCCGGGCGTCGGTCGCCGCTTTCGGCGCATGGCCATTCGGGACCAGGGCGTAGATCGTCCGGTTCTCGGGGGTCAGGTAATGGCGCGCGACGCGCTGGAGATCTTCCGGAGTGACTTTCCGGATCGCGGCGAGGTAGCGCTCGGAGAAGTTCAGGTCGTTCGCCGCGAGCCAGGATCCGCCGAGGTCCTGGGCCTGGCCCTGCATGGTCTTGCGCGAGGCGAGAGTGCCGGCGACGAATTGTTTGATCGCCTTGTCCAGTTCCGACTGTGGAACCGGGCTGGACTTCATTTTTTCAAGCTCCTCGAGAGCTGCGTCGCGGCCGGCGGCGTATTGTTCGCCGTCGAGGATGGCGCTGATTCCGAACAGGCCGGGATTACCCGGGCTGTAGGTCCAGGCGTCGATGTGATGGACCAGGCCGCGGTTTTCGCGGACTTCGCGGTAGAGCCTGGAGCTGCGGCCCTGGCCGAGAAGCGACGCCAGCACGTCCAGCACGGGGACATCGGGGTGCCGGATATCGGGGATGTGCCAGGCGAAGTGGACGTGGCCGAGTTCGACGGAGGATTCCTCGACGATCTCGCGCGGCGCGGCCTGGCGGGGTTCGGCGGCGAGGGCGTTGGAGGACAGCGGCCGGGCGCGCGCGGCGCCGTGGGAGGCTTTGATCTGGGCGACGACCTCTTCGTTCTTCACATCGCCCGCAACGACGTAGAATATGTTGTTAGGCGCGTATTTCTCCCGGTAATAACCCCGGATATCGTCCGGCTTGAGTTCGTTGAAAATGTCCAGGTAACCGATGATGGTGAACCGGTAGGGGCTCTTCGTGTAGGCCGATTCAAACAGGCGGCGGCCGGAGCGGCGGCCGGGATCGTCCTGGCCCATGTCCATCTCGCGCCGGATCACGTCCATTTCCTTCGCCAGCTCCGCGTCGGGCAGCGTCGCGTTCTGCATGATGTCGGAGAGGATGTCGATGGCGACGCGGGCGCCGGTGTTGGGGACGTCGATGTGATAGACCGTGCGGTCGAAGCTGGTGTAGGCGTTCATGTAGCCGCCGGCTTCCTGGACTTCCTGGTCGATGCGGCTGCCCGCGCGGGTGGTGGTGCCTTTGAACAGCATGTGTTCCAGGACGTGGGACAATCCGGCGCCGAGCCAGGGGCCTTCGTGGATACTGCCGGTCATGCACCAGGCCTGGGCGGAAACGACGGGCGCGGAATGATCCTCGCGCACGATGATCGTGAGCCCGTTTTCGAGCGTGGTCAGAGTCACCCCGGGCGGAATCGGCGGGATGCCGTTGGATGGTGTTGCAGGAGTCGTCACAGCAAATGTCGGTCGGAAAGGTATTCAGATCGCCGCGGGAAGCAAATGGATACGGTCAGCCCATCGAAACGGTGGGGCGAGACTCAAGCCCAGTTCTGGAAATGGGGTGGTGGAGTCCTGGAGTTGTGGAGTGTTGGAAAAGACCGCGGAGCGCGCGCAGCGACCCTTTCAATACTCCAGAACTCCAATACTCCATCACTCCAGCCGGTTCGAGGGCTCGACGGAGTCTCGCCCCACCAATTAGTGGTAATTCGCGTTAATTCGCGTCGAAGCCTTATTTCCCTTCAGCCTTGGAGACGGCTTCCGGGGCTCTTAGCTTGCTGGACGGAAGGAACGGTTTGCGGAAGGCGTCGTTGAAATCGTAGCCGCCCTCGAAATCGGCCCGGCTGTCCTTGTCAGTCTTGGCCAGCAACCCGATTTCGACCATGGCGAACACGATTTCGCCGAAGTCCTGGCAGGTTCGGATACCCCATTCGTCAAGGAGGGTGATGGCCATGGGGCCGTATTGATCCAGGGCGTAATCGCGGATGCCGCCGAGCAATTCCTGCCCGGTGACATGTCGGGCTTGCCCGTGGTTTTCCTTGAGAATGGCTTTTTGCGTGTAATCGAGCGCCTCGCGCACGAACACATAACCTTCGCGTTGATACCGCGAATCCCGGGCCAGGATGAGGTCCAGGCCCTCGTCAAATGTGGCTTCCTGCATTTTAAATACGCAAACTTCAGCGCTGCCCGATTTCCACCGAGGGCGGATGCGCGGTCCGATAAGTCTGGACCGCCCAACCCGTCAGCAGCAGCCCCAGGATGACACACAGCACCAACTGTTCCTGTTTCGTCAGCCGGTTCATCCGTGCCAATATAACCCAGTGATCAAAAAAGAACAACAGGGCAGGGGACGGAGTGAGGAACCGCGAATGAACGCGACTAGACGCGAATGGATTCCTGCAAATTCGCGTTCATTGGCGTTCATTGGCGGTTGTAACGCATTTGCTTCTCTTCAAATCCTTGTCTCGCGTTGACTCACGGCAAAACCTTACCGAAGGAATGAGGGGTTATGGGATCGTTGACTCATAACCCAGCTTACCGAACGCGAGTCCTATCGAACACGGTTTTGAGTTTTGTTCAATCTGCTCTTTCAGGTCGAAAGGGTCCAGTGTCTGGTATTGGATGCGTAGTTTTCCTTCTGCTCCTGTGTGAGGTGTGGGCATTCCAGGAGTCTTTGGTAGGGCGTTTGAGGTTTGAGTAAACTCCGCAGTGTCTTGGACCCTTTGCGGACCTTGGACCGCAGCTTGAGCGATGGGCAGAAGTAGTTGTGGAATAATCCCCAGCTACGGTAGAGGTCGTTGATCAGGGGGATTAACTCCGGGAGCTCCAGACGCTGGTAACCCAGGAGCTGGCGCACATGGGTCCAGTTTTCTGCTCCACATGCGCCTGGTCATTCTTGCGATACGCACGGCTGCGTGTCATCGGGATCGGCCGGGGACGATCCATCAAGTAGCGCCACAAGTGATGAGTCAGGAACTCCGAGCCGTTGTCGACATCAAAGCCCAATAGCTCAAAGGGCATTGTTGTTTCCAGCTCTTTGACCTCTCGCAATACATCGGTGGAGCCTTTATTCCAAACGGCACGGTTTTCGGTCCATTGGCTGAAAATGTCGGTAAATGTTGCGCTCCAGATAAAATTGCCAGCCATGGAGGTGCCGCAATGAGCAACGGTGTCGGCCTCCAAAAACCCCGGCCGATCCACATCATGATTGTCGAGTACGGATCGGGATCTGGACCTTCAGCAGCTTGCCGGGGCGTGTGCCGCACAAGCCTTTGCCGGGGTGGCGCGCGCGGGTCTTCTTGAGTAGTCGATCGATGGTGGCCGGACTGATTCGCAGCAGCTTCCTTCGAATCGGTTCGGCCAGCTTTCCGTGTTTCTGCTCGTAGAACGGCAACCACACGGGCAACGCCTCCTTCAAGCGCTTGGAGCACATCTGCTCACTTTGCAGCCAGATTACCTTCAAGGGCTCCAGCACTTGAACGTCATAGTGCCGGCGCGGGCCGCGTCGCTTGCTCTTGCGCCCCGGCTTGCGGCTTAACAGGCCAATCGCATATTTGCGGGCATAGCCACAAACCGAACAGAACTCATCCAGGATCTTGCTCTTGAAGCGCCGCCCCACGCGCTGGTAGCGGGCCCAGATCGCCAACAGGTATTCTTTCTTTGATTTGCCGCCCATAATTCTGCTTTTCCTGCCGGTAAGCTGAATTATGAGTCAACGATTCCTTCCCCCCGCCCCCCTTCCTTTCTTTGGTCACATTTATTGTGAGTCAATTCGGTCTCCGTGCGGTTCCGAGGTTTTCGCTGGATTTCCGGGACTTGAACACTTATAACTCTCGAGGCGACCCGGAAAATCACAAGGAGTGCCATGAAAAATTCCAAGATATGGCCCCGTCCGGAACCGGATTTACACTCGTCCGCGTTCACGCTGGTGGAACTGCTGGTGGTGATCGGGATCATCGCGCTCCTTTCGGCGCTGTTGTTGCCGGGCATGGCGGGAACGAAGGCAGACAGTTGGCGGACGCAGTGCCAGGCGCAGATGAAACAGCTCTGCGTCGGATTCAACCTGTTCGCCAACGATCATTCCGATCAATACCCGCCCGCGGGATGGGACAATGGGACATCATCTGCGCAGGCCGCCTGGGATGGTTACATCCATCCCTACATTGGCGGGAAATATCCGCAGGCCGATATGAGCTACGGATCGATTCCCATAGAGCTCACTCCCAGAGCCGAGCGGTGTCCGACGGATATCCTTCCCAGCGGGTGGCCCGCCGATTGGGCGGGGCGTCGTTCCTATGCAATGATTCCTCCAGGTGGCTGGAATGTCGGCGTCCAGGTCGGTGTAACGCAGTACCGGTACAAGCTGCCGTCGCTTGCGAATTTATCGGGTCCGTGCGGTGTTGGAATTTATTGGCGCGTCTCAGATTCCACCAGTGTGGATTGGGATGCGAAAGGGTACCGGACAACGGCCGTCCCGGATCCTGCCGGGCTGGGTCTTCTGGTGGAGCAGCCGTTCAACAACAATGCGGCTGGTAATTTTTGGACCTGTTTTTCCTACGGGCCTCGGACCTCCATGGTTCCGGGTGAAGGCTGGCAACTTTGCGGCAGCCCGGCTCCCGAATCCGGCGTGTTCGGTGTGGGATCCCCGGCGGTGAACTATGGCCTTTATACGTATAAGCTCCACGGCACCCGGTTCAATTACCTGTTCCATGACGGCCATGTCGCCCCCTTGACCGTCGAACAATCCGCCGGAACCGGAAGCCTCGCCGTCGTCAGTGGGAATACCAAGGCAAAAGGTCTCTGGACTGCGAATCCGGGCGATTGAATCCATGAAGAGTCCCCTGAAATCTAACAGTCGGCGCTCCGATTCACCGCCATCCGCTTTTACGCTGGTGGAACTGCTGGTTCTAATCGCCACCATCACCCTGTTTGCGGCCCTGCTTTTGCCAGGGATGGCAGGCACAAGGGCGGACAGTTGGCGGACGCAGTGCCAGGCGCAGATGAAACAGCTCTGCGTCGGATTCAACCTGTTCGCCAACGATCATTCCGATCAATACCCGCCCGCCGGATGGGAGAATGGAACTTCCGCCCAGCAGGCTGCATGGGACGGTTACATTCATCCCTACATTGGCGGGAAATATCCCCAGGCCAATATGAACTACGGAACGATTCCCATCGAGCTCACACCCGGAGCCGAGCGTTGTCCGGCGGATATCCTTCCCAGCGGGTGGCCCGGGGATTGGGCGGGGCGTCGTTCCTACGCAATGATTCCGCCGGGCCCGGATTCATTCGGTACTCAGGTCAATGCTCAGAACGGCAGGTACATTTTGCCATCCCTCGCTCGGGTGACCGGTCCGTGCGGTGTTGGAATCTATTGGCGCGTCCCGGGGGCTACCAGCGTGGATTGGGAGGCGAAAGGCTACCGGACAACGGCCGTCCCGGATCCTGCCGGTCTGGGTCTTCTCGTGGAGCAGCCGTTCAACAACAATGCGGCTGGAAACATTTGGACCTGCTTTTCGTACGGCCCCTACACTTCGGCCGTCCCCGGCGAAACTAGCCAAATGAGCCGCGACACAGGAACAGGGATCCCTAACGCCGGGAGCCCTGTTGTCAACTACGGTTACTACACGTATCGCTTGCACGGGAACCGTTTTAACTACCTGTTCCATGACGGCCACGTGGAGCCTCTGACCATCGAACAATCTGCCGGCACCGGCAGCCTTGCTTTGTCCGGAGGATATACAATGGCCAAAGGGTTGTGGACGGCGAATCCTGGGGATTGAATCCCCCGCGCGGCGCAGAAGTGAATTGACGTTGACCTTCTTGAACTATGAAACCCAGATTCATCCCAAGCCGTTTCAGCACTCACCGGCTCGCCGCCGTGTTCTGTTGGCTCTTTGTGCCGGCACTCTTCGCGCCGGTCGTTTTCGCGGCTCCATCAGTGCTGCTCGGAGCACGCGATTCCCAAATTCAATTGCCGACCGGCGGCAATGCACCCTCCGCCTGCCCGAGCCTCACGCCGGACGGTCGGTTTGTGGTTTTTTCAAGTTCGGCCAACGATCTCACCCCCGGGGGCAACAGCCAGTATGGTTTGAATGTGTTCCTGCGCGATCGTTCCAGCAACACCACCGTCCTTGTCAGCGCCAATCCCTCCGGAATCGCCGGTAACGATTCCTCTTCCCAGGGCCGGGCGTCCACCAACGGACAGTTCGTCGTGTATCAAAGCGACGCCAGTGATTTAATCTCCGGCGACACGAATGGGTTCAGCGATGTTTTCGTCCGGGACCTGGTGAATCAGACCAATATCCTGGTCAGCGTTGCCATGGATGGCGGTCCAGGTAACGGCGATTCCAGCGACCCGGTGATGACGCCCGACGGGCGGTATGTTGCCTTTATCAGCAGCGCCTCGAACCTGACGCCGAATGACACCAACGGCATTCCGGATGTTTTTGTGCGAGACCTGGTCGCCGGGACGACGACCCTGGTCAGCGTGGGCGCGGTAGCGACCTCCACTTACACAGGTGGCATGCGGACGCCCGTGATCACACCCGACGGCAGTTATGTGGCATTCTTCAGCGATGCCCTGGGTTTGGCAGGCGGTACCCCTGCGAATACGTTGGGGGAACTTTACATTCGGGATCTTGTCGCCGGCACAACCACCTGGGCCAGCTCCGGAGCTGCAGCCATGGTATCCGCGAACCTGGGCCTTGGCAGGACTTCGTCCTATCATCCCTGCCTCAGCGAGGACGGACAGTATCTGGCCTTCAAATCCGGCCAGACCAATCTAGGCGGCTCCACCGTGATTCTGCGCTACAACCTCGGAACCGGCGGCACCGATCTGATCAGCACCAACGGCCTGGCTGCAGCGGCGGATGAAGACGATCCTTACGGACCGGAAATGAGCAGCGCCGGACGGTATGTCGTCTTCGTTCAGAAAGAGGGCATCAACGCTGCCGCCCTCACCAATGGGCTTCCTTGTTACACCAGCATCCACCAACTCGATCTTTGGACTTTCACCGACGCTTTGGTGAGCGATCCCGGCGCGGCCGGTGTGATCAGCAGCGTTTCGAAAAGACCCGTGATTTCCTCCCACGGCGGCCGGTATGTCGTCTTCGTCAGCAACGCAACCAATCTCGCGGCGAACGCTGTCTCAAGCGGCTACCACATCTACCGCCGCGACATCACAGGAGGCGCGACGCAGTTGATCGATGTGGACACGAACGGGATCGGATCCACCGACAATGAACTTTCGGCCATTGCCGTCAATCGCGATGCAAGCCAGGTGGCTTTCAGCAGCCCGGATGGCAGCCTAGTGGCGCGGGACTGCAACGGGGTGACCGACGTGTTCGTCCGGGATACTGCGGTGAGCACAGCAGAGATCGTTTCGGCTCGGGATGGGGCGGTGGTCCCACGCACCGCCAGCGGTCTCAACTCAATCTCCCGTTACATTGTAAGCACCGATGGCCGGTGGGCGGCGTATGTCAGTTCAGCCACCGACGTGTCAACCAATGCCACCAACGGAATGCAGAACGTGTTTTTGAAGGACCTGGCCACAGGATCAAACTTTCTGGTGAGTGCAGGTCATGACGGCGGGCCAGCGTTGGGAGGGCCCTCCGCGTACCCTGTGTTCAGCGGGAATTCGCGTTACCTGCTCTTCTCAAGTTACGCGACAAACCTGGTCGGCGGTTATGTTGTGGTGACCAATTCCGCCTTCCCCACCTCGAAGCGCTTTCTGAACATCTATCGCTACGATCTGATGACTGGCACAACCGCCCTGTTGACCTACAACACCAACGGATCGGGCTACGCCAACGCCGACTGCTCGGATGCCGCGATAACCCAGGATGGCCGTTACATCGCGTTCTCCAGCACCGCCAACAACATTTCCCGGGTGCCGCTTCCCGGTTCCTATGTGACTTCTTTCTGGCGCGATACCGTGAGCGGCGCCACCCTGATCCTAACGAATCGCTACAGCAGCTACCTGGCTTATCCTCCCTCCTTGAACCTGGATGGCCGCTATGTTGCGTATTACAACTCCTCCATCAACAGCTCCAGCTATTGGCTGATGCGCGTATTCGATGTCCAGTCGGGAACCGACATCTACACCAACGGTTTCCCGACGTTCGGAGCGCCTGGCGCTGCTGCCGTCAGTCCCGGTGGAAAACGCGTGGTTTATCGCAGCAGCAACACCGCCTTCGTGGACGATTTCAGCGCGGGCAGGAACCTCCTGAAATTCACCTGCACGACCGCGCTTGGAAATGCCATCGGCTGGTCCAGCGATGGCCGATTTCTGGCCTACGTGGCAGCCACGAACGTTCTCAACGGGACAAATATCTATCTCTACGATTTCCAAAACACCAACCAGCAACTCGTCAGCGTGAATTCTTCGATGACCTCCGGATCCGACGGCGTTTGCGACGGACCTTCCATCAGCGCCGACGGCCGGTTCGTGGTTTACCGGAGCTGGGCTTCGAACCTGGTTGCCGGGAATACCAATCCAGCACCGAACCTGTACATGTTCGACCGATTGTCCGGGACGAACACGCTGCTGACTGATGCCATCGTAGGCGATGCGCCTGTGTTCTGGAACTCCAGGCCTTCCATCGCCGCCGACATGAGCACCATTGTCTTCCTGACCACCGGCACCGGCTGGGCCGCCAACGATTTGAACCGCTCGGCCGACGCATTCGCGATCGAACTGGCGGCGCCTACCGATCCGACCGACAGCGATCATGACGGGATTCCGGACTGGTGGATGAACCAGCATTTCGGGCATCCGACAGGGCAGGTGGGGGATTACTCCATGTCCGGCGACGACGCGGACGGAGACGGGGTGTCGAACTTGGCGGAATACACGACGGGAACCGACCCGAGGGATGCGATGTCGGTGTTCCACATCGCGGCGTCCGTGGCTTCAACCAATGGGACGATGACGGTGAGCTGGGCCGCTGTGCCGGGGCTGATGTACCGGGTGAGCTACAAGGACAACTTGAACGACCCAATTTGGCAGGAAGCGCCGGTGTTTACATGGAGCGACGGGCAACAGGGATATTTCATCGTGCCAAACAATCTCCAGAACCGGTTCTATCGCGTCATTGCCGGGAACTGGTGAGACGCTGGAAGCGGCGGGTTGTGGAACCGCGAATGGACGCGAATAGACGCGAATGGATTCCCTGAGTATTCGCGTTCATTGGAGTTCATTCGCGGTTGAAAAGCTTTCCTACGTTGCGTTCGTTTGCTCCTGTTCAGTCCGGTTCCCCAGTCTTATCCGTGTCCATCCGTGGTTGATGATGTCTTCCTGGTTTCCTGGCCCGGCTTTGACCATTCGACTTGAAGTTCGGCAAGATTTTTGATATCCACCCAGCATGCAAAGGAGTGTCATAATTCGAACTTCCTCCGCAAACACACGTGCCGTGGGATCCCGGGCTGGTGGATTTACCCTGGTTGAACTGGTCGTGGTCCTTGGCACGGTGACCCTGCTGCTCCTCCTGATCCTGCCCGCGCTCGCCGGATCCAAGGCCGAAAGTTGGCGGACTCAATGCAAGGTGAACATGAAACAGATCGGCGGCGCGTTCAATGCCTATGCAAACGATCGCTCAGACCAATACCCTCCCGCCGGCTTGGACAATGGGACGTCCGTAGCACAGGCCGCCTGGGACGGCTACCTTCAAGTTTACTTGGGAGGCCGATGGCCACAAGCCAACATGACTTACGGAACTATTCCGATCGAATACACGCCATTGGCAGAGTGGTGTCCGGCGGATGTTAAGCCGAGCGGTTGGATGTCCGACTGGGCGGGACGCCGTTCTTATGCGATGATCCCTCCGGGGGGCTACCAGGTAGGCTACATGGTTCCGGCGAACAATCGAAAATACGTGCTGCCGCCGTTGGCTTCCCGGAGCCCCTGCGGTGTGGGTGTTTATTGGAGAGTGTTAGGCGATTCGTCGGTCGATTGGGAGGCTCGGGGCTACCGCACAACTGCGGTTCAGGATCCGGGCGGATCATTGCTGCTGGTGGAGGAACCGTTCAACAACCAGGCTGCGGGCAATATCTGGGCCTGCTTCTGCATGGGACCGTACTCGGCCGTAAGGTCGGAGTTGTACCAGGTTTCGCCTCCCACCAATGCTCCCACGTCTATTGTTCCATATGGCTCGTATGTCTACCGGCTGCACGGAGACCGGTTCAACTATCTCTTTCATGATGGCCATGTGGCTCCCCTGACGATTGAGCAGACCGTCGGCTCGGGCACGCTCACCAATGCACTGGGAATGTGGACGACGGTCGCAGGTGATTAATGAGGACAAAATGATTCTTTTCAATTCTTCGAAATATCTTCTGATTGCCGCCGGGTTCCTGGGATTGACCGCGCAACTCAATGCCGCGCCGTTCGTGCTGTTGACCGGGCGCAACCCGGCCTTGCCATTGCCGGCTGGTGGCAATGCGGACTCTACCGCGCCCGCGCTGACTCCGGACGGGCGGTTCGTCGTCTTTTCCAGCGTGGCCAATGACCTCACCGCCGTTGGCAGTGCGGCGTCGGGAAATAATGTTTATCTCTACGACCGCCAAACCCATCAGTTGAGCCTGGTAAGCGCCACCGCCACGGGCAGGGCCGCGGACGGTTACTCCTTTCAGGGCCGCGCCTCCACCAACTGCCAGTTCGTCTTGTTCCAAAGCACGGGGCTGGACTTGATTCCGGGCAACACGAACAAACGGAGCAGCCAGATTTTTGTCCGCGACATGGCGAATCAATCGAACACCCTGGTGAGCGTCGCCATGGATGGAGCCCCCGGCAACCGGGATTCTTCCGATCCGGTGATGACGCCGGACGGTCGGTTCGTTGCCTTTTCGAGCAGGGCCTACGATCTGACTCCCGGAAACACGAATTACATGGAATGGATTTATCTCCGGGACCTGCAAACAGCCACAACGACCTGGCTCACGCCCGGCGTGTATGCAGGCACGGGCACCGGGCAATATGCGCGCAGACCGCTCATTTCTTGCGACGGCAGGTGGGTTGCGTTCTTCAGTAATCAACAGGGCATTGTACCGGGTGTGCCCACGAACAGCGCCGGGGAGATTTTTGTTTATGACCGGATCTTGGGAACAACAACCTGGGCCAGCGCGGCGGCAGCTTCAATCGTCTGGTCCAACTTTGTCGCCAATCCCACCAATGCCCCGCCAGACTCGCTGGCAACGTGTTCCTATCACGCCTGCTTGAGCGACGACGGCCGCCGGCTGGTGTTCAAGGCCGGTGACACCGATCTCAACGGCAACGCTGTCATCCTCCGCTATGACCTTGTCGCCGGCACCACCGAGGTCGTGACCACAAATGCCATTCCCGGCACGTCCGACCAGGACGATCCCTACGGCCCTGAGATGAGCGCCGACGGGCGCTACATCGCCTATGCCTGCAAGGAAGGCACGAATGCCGCCGCGCTGACTTCCACGATGTCCTTTTTCACAAGCCTGCATGTGCTGGATGAATGGACCTCCACGGACACGATCATCGGCGATCCCGGGACGGCCGGGATCATCTCGAGCACCTCCAAACGCCCCGTGTTCTCCCCGGGCGAAGGCCGGTTCGTCGCCTTCCTCAGCGACGCATCGGGCCTGGTCAACAACCCCATCGCTCCCGGGTTCCATCTGTATCTTCGCGAACTTTCCTCCGGCGGGTTGCTCCTCGTGGACGCCGACACCAACGGCATGGGATCGGTGGACCAATCCCTCTCCACGTTCGAGGTCAGCAGCGATGGGAGCGTCGTCGCCTTCACGAGCCCGGATGGCGGATTGGTCTCTCGTGATTTCAACCAGGCGGTGGACGTGTTTGCGCGCGATGTGCTTTCCGGATCCACGGAGCTGGTTTCCAGTCGCGATCCCGGCCTGGCGCTTGCCACCGCGGACGCCCTGAACTCAATTTCGTTTTCGGCCATCAGCGCCGATGGACGCTGGGCTGCGTTCACGTCCACTTCGACCGGACTGGCCGCCAACGTCGAACCGGACCTGGAAAATGTTTATGTGGCTGACCTGGCCACCGGGTCGCTTTACCTCGTCAGCGCCGGATGCGGCGGCGGTCCTGCGCTCGGCGGCAATTCGAGTTCGCCGATATTCACAGGCAATTCGCGATACCTCCTGTTCACCAGCCGCGCCACGAATCTCGTCACCGGATTCGCCTTCGCGACCAACGCGAACGCCGCGCCTCCTCCTTACCTGAATGTTTACCGGTTCGATCTCCTCAGCCGTTCGAGCACCTTGATGACATTCGGGGCGGACAAATCAAGTTACGCCAACGCGGATTGTTCCGACGCGGCGATCAGCCAGGACGGGCGTTATGTGGCCTTCCTGACAACCGCCTACAATCTCGGACCCGCGCCCACGAATCTTTACCCCACCGCTGTCTGGCGGGATGTTCTGACGGGGAGCACCATCATTCTCACAAATATTTACAACTCCACGCCTTGCGCACCGACATTGAGCATGGACGGCAGGTACATGGCATACCAGGCTGCCTGGGCGTCCGCGTCCACCTATTGGAAGGCGCGGGTGTTCGATGCGGCGATTTCGAAGGACGTTCACACCAATGCATACCCTTTATTCTCTACCACAATCACAGGCGCTTCCTTGAGTCCCAACGGCAATTACCTGGAGTACAGCTACAGCTTTGGAACCGGCCTGTATCAGGCGGTTGACAACGTGCGAACCCGGAGTGTCGTTTTTTCCTCGGGAAATTCAATAATCGCCAACCTGATCGGCTGGAGTGCCGACGGGAATTTCGTGGCATTCGTGGCGGCGACCAATGTTGCCAACGGCACGAATCTCTTTCTCTACGACCTGGTCAACAAAACGCGGCAAACCGTGAGTCAGAGCGCCGACCAGTCCACCGGCGCCAATGCCGCTTCCGATGCGCCCGCGCTCAGCGGCGACGGCCGGCTCGTCATCTACCGGAGCTGGGCCAGCAACCTCGTGGCCGGCATTTCAAATCCCGCGCCTAACCTTTACATCTTCGACCGCGTGGCCGGAACGAATGCGCTTCTCAACAATATCCAGGCCGGCGATGCGGCGGTTTTCTGGAATTCCCGACCCTCCATCTCAGCCAACGCCAGCACCATTGCCTTCCTGACCACCGGCACCGGCTGGGCCGCCAACGACCTGAACCGCTCGGCTGACGCATTCGCGATCGAACTGGCGGCGCCGACCGATCCGACGGACAGCGATCATGACGGGATTCCGGACTGGTGGATGAACCAGTATTTCGGGCATCCGACAGGGCAGGCGGGGGATTACTCCATGGCGCAGGACGATGCGGACGGAGACGGCGTGTCGAACCTGGCGGAATACACGACGGGGACCGATCCGCGGAATGCGGGTTCGGTGTTTCACATTTCGCCCAGAGTGAGCGTGACCAACGGGACGATGACGGTGAGTTGGGCTGCCGCGCCGGGGTTGATGTACCGAGTGCTTTACAAGGACAACGTGGGCGACCCGGCCTGGCAGGAAGCGCCGGTGTTTACATGGAGCAACGGGCAGCAGGGCTACTTCATTGTTCCGTCAAAGCTGCAGAACCGGTTTTACCGTGTCGTTGCGGGGAACTGGTGAGCTGACGGGAGAAAGGGACTGATTTTAAACAGGAGGCAGCAGAGTCAGCAGAGGGCTGAGATGATTCTCTGCTCCCTCTGCGGCCTCTTGTTAAAACCTGGTTCCCCTTCTTATCCGTGTTCATCCGTGTCCATTCGTGGCTAAAAAGCGTTTTCCGTTCCCCTCCCGTCAATCTGTCTTCTCAGCCACCTGTTGAAGCCATAAGGCGGTGGCAGCGTCCAGGCCGGGCGGGCGCGCGGGGTTGCCGACCGGGTTGCGACCCAGAATGGTTTTGTAGAGAATGCACGCCGCGAGGTAGCTGCCGGCCTGGGTGGGATGACCGTCGGGTTGGTTCAGAACAATCCCGGGCTTTTGTCGCAAGCTGTCGGCGAACGCCACACCGGCAGGTGCCACGATCGCGTGCAGATCCCGTCCCAACTCCCGAAACGCCGCGACCATGTTCGTTGTCGTCACCCCGAACTTCACGCTGTCCGGCCGTTCCCAGGTCATCAGCAACACTGTTTTGCCGCCCTGCTTCCGGATCTCCTCGTCGAACTTCGCCGCAAACTCGCGCCAGAGCTTCCTGTTGGCGATCGGCCCCTGGCTTTGCTCCTGTAACACGACGTAATTCCAGCCGCCTTTCCGGATCTCGGCCAACGCCGCCCCGTTGGTCCAGTGCCTTTCCAGCGTGGACCCGTCCACGACGATGCTGGCTGTCCTGATTTCCGGCGCCAGGGTTTTCAATTGCTGGTCGAGGCCGCCGTTGATCCGGGTGTAGCTGTTCCCGATGAACAACACGCCGGTGGCCGGCTCGGTTCTTCCGCATGAAACGGCCAGGAGCACGGAGGCCAGGCAGCAAAGCAGAGCGCCCGCGTGACGCAATGGACGGCTGTTCTGGATTCTTATTCTCATTGACTCAAGCATCAGCATAATTCATTGTGGAAGCGGCGGGTAAGAGGGGTCTGCAGGGAGCGTCGATCATGGTCCCGCCGGCGGTTTTTATGTTTAATCACTTCTTCGTTCCGGGATTTCAGGGAACTTTCCTCATCGATCCTTGATTGTTCGCCATGCGCACGCAACCTCTTTTGAACCGGCGCCATTTTCTCAAAACCGCGGCCCTCGCCGGAGGCGCCCTGGCACTGCACCGGCTCAGCCCGGTCGATGCCGCCCCGCTCACCACCACCAGCCAGGTTTCGCTCACAGCCGGCAATGATCATGTCGATATCATTTTCCAGGGACTGCAGCGATTCAAAAAGCAGATCGCTGCGGCCATCGGCAACCGGCCGATCCTCGTCAAGCCGAACTGCGTGATCGGCACCTCCAACAACGGGCACGGCGACGTCCTGCTGTCCGACACCCCGGTCGATTGTCTCGAAGCGATCCTGGAATTCCTGGCGTCGATCGGCAAGACCGACGTGTTGATCGCCGAGGCCTGTGCGACGGATCCGACGATGGTGGCTTTTGCCAACAACAATTATTTCAGCCTGCTTCGGAAGTTCCCGGTGCGGTTCAAGGATCTGAACGAGGAAGGTTATGAAACGCGGCTGGTGTGGAACACCAACGCCTCGGCCTCCACGCCGCTGCAGCAGGTCCGGATCTCCAAAATGCTGTTGAACCCGGATTATTTCGTCATCTCAGCCGCGAAAGCCAAGACGCACAATTACGTGATCGCGACATTGTCGTTGAAGAACATCGTGATGGCCTCGCCGGTGATTGACGCGAACCGGTTCCGCAACACGGGGAACTGGCAGAACGACAAGGGTTACATGCATTCCGCCAGCGGCAACAACGCCTCGGGCGGCGGCAACAATTCGCAGGATCTCAACGACAACCTCGTCCGGCTCGGCGCGCAGCTCGCGCCCGATCTTTCCGTCATCGACTGTTACCAGGGCATGCAGGGCACGGGCCCGTGCCTCGGAACCGCGGTCAACCAGCGCGCCGCCATCGTCAGCCTCGACTGGCTCGCCGCCGATCGCGTCGGGGTCGAGCTCATGGACATCAACGCCGGAATTGTCAGCCGCGGTTACAGCAACAATTCCGGGTTCAACTGGCCGCGTTACCCCGCCTACCTCAGCTACGCCGGGCAGCTCGGGATGGGCCAATACGATCTCAGCAAAATCGAGGTGCTGGGCGAAACCATCGCCTCGCGCAAAATGACCTACGGGCTCGGCACGGCCTACATCTCCGACACCTCCAGCATCGCCTCGCAGGTGAACATGGCCCTCAACCCGCGCATCGCGGCCTGACCCGGCCCCCACGATCCTATGAATCGCCTCCTTCTTCTCACAGTGCTCGCCGGTTTCGCGCTGCCGGCGGTCGCGGCCCACCAACCTTTCGATGCCCGCGCCTGGTTGCAGGGCGGACACGCCGGACCGGCCACCGCGGTGGCCGTTTCGCCCGACGGCGCCTGCATCGCCACCGGCAGCGAGGATGCCACGGTGAAAATCTGGCGGGCCTCCGACGGCGCCCTGCTTCGGACCCTGGCCGGCAGCCGGTTCCAGGTCACCAGCCTGGCGTTCGGCCCCGGCGGCACCAACCTCGCCGCCGGCTACTACGACGGCGCCATTCGGCTCTGGACCGTCACCAACGGCACGCTCGTCCGCACGTTCAACCTCTCCTGGCAGAATTCCGAAATCGGCGTCAATTACACCAATAACCTCGCCCAGGTCCGGTGCCTCGCCTTCGCGCCGAACGGCCTCCAGATCGCTTCCGGCGGCGGCGACCGTTTCACCCGCATCTGGCGCGTCTCCGACGGCAGCCTCGTTTACAACGGTGT
The DNA here is from genome assembly GCA_046346665.1 of Verrucomicrobiota bacterium. Classification (GTDB taxonomy): domain Bacteria; phylum Verrucomicrobiota; class Verrucomicrobiia; order Limisphaerales; family JAXMHQ01; genus JAXMHQ01. The sequence goes on along the minus strand of JAXMHQ010000020.1, from coordinate 34,634 downwards.
CAAACACGACGGCGTCGTCTTGAGCGCGGCCTTTGCGCCCGACGGCTCGGTTCTCGTGCTCGGCGGCGAGGATCGCAAAATCGTCATCCTCCGCACGAACGACTGGGCGACGCTCAATTCGTATTATCACAGTTCGAATGTCACCGCGCTGTGCTTCAGCCCGAATGGCGCCACGCTCGTGTCGGGTTCACTCGACCGGACCGTTGTATTCCGGCGCAGATCCGATTGGGGCATCGACCGCACGCTGACGAATTCCTCCGGCGTCACCGCTCTCGCCTTCGGCGCCGGCGGGCAGTCGCTGTTCACCGGGGATCAGTCGGGGACCATCGAATCCTGGTCCGCCGCCGCGGGCTGGACGCTCGCCCGTTCGTGGCCGGCCCACTCCGGCCCGGTGCTCGGGCTCGCGTGCACGGCGGACAACTCCGTGCTGGTGTCCGGCGGCGACGATCACCGTGTCCAACTGTGGCAAACCGCCGATGGCGCCTTGCTCGGCAGCCTCACCGGCCAGTCGGGATCCATCACTCGCGCGTGTGTTTCGCCCGACGGCCAATACGTCGCCGGGGCATGCCAGGATGGATCGCTCTGGTTAAGGTCGGCGGAGACGGGTGCCGCGGCGCGGTTCCTGGTCGCGCAAACGAACCAGGTCGGGGCGATCGCGTTTTCGCCGGACGCGACCCTGCTGGTTTCGGGCGGGGGCTGCCTGGACAACACGCTTTGCATTTGGCGTTGCAGCGACGGCGCCCTGCTGAACCGGTTCATTGCCGCCACCAACGGCATCACCGCCGTCGCGGTGTCTCCCGACGGCCACACCGTTGCCACGGCGGGCGACCGATCCGAACAGGTCATCCGGCTGTGGTCCATCGCCGACGGCAGCCTGGTGCAAACCTTGCCCGGGCACACAAACGGGACCGCGACGCTGGCGTTCGCGCCTGACGGACGGCACCTGGCATCGGGCGGGCTGTTCGCCGGCGGCACGATCAAGCTGTGGGACCTCGGGACCGGTTCTGCTGTTGAATTCACCGGCCACACCAACTCCGTCCAGGCCCTTGCCATCGATCCCGCCGGCGCTTACGTCGCGTCCGCCGGCCGCAAGGACGGACTGATCCGGATCTGGCAGGTTTCGGGCGGCGCGTTGTTGCAGACGCTCAGCATGACCGAAGGCGCGCGGAGCCTGGCGTTTTCGCCGGACGGGACTTTTCTCGCCGCGGCCGGTTCGGACAGCGTCCGTTATTGGCAGGCGGGCACCTGGCAATCGCTGTGGAGCTGGACCAACGAAATGAGCGGGGTCAACAGCCTCGGTTTCTCGCCGAACGGCACCTTTTTCACGTTCGGACGCGAGGACGGAACCGTCGGCCGGGCTTGGAATCCCATGGCTTCACCCATCGTTCTCACGCTCGCCATCGATTCCGCGGAGAATCCCGAGTCGCCGTTGCTTCAGATCTCGAACCCTGGCTGGAGTCCTTATCTCACCGTACAGGCATCCTCCGGTGGGAATGACTGGGTGACATTGACGAACCTGGCGACAACCACCAATCTGGTGTTGTGGCCGGATCCCGGGGCAGCAGTGGTGCCGACCCGTTTTTATCGTGTGGGCACTCCGGAGTAGATGCGCATGAAGTTGTTGAACGTCCGTTGGTGTTGTCTCGGGTGGATCGCCGCGTCCCTGGCCGCGCGCGCCGCCGGTTCTTTCGAGGTGATTCTCCCCGCCGAATTCGACGCGGTGATCGACACGAACAGCGTTCTCGCGACGAACGCGACCGTGAACTACTGGCTGGAGGGCCCGGTCTGGGTGCCTTCCGACGGCGGTTATCTCGTGTTCAGTTCGATGGATTCCAACAACCGGTTGAAGAAACTGGTGCCGCCGAACACCTTGACGGATTTCCTGGTCCCGGCGGCGAACACCTTGTTCAACGGGAACACGCTGGACGCGCAGGAACGGCTGATTTCCTGCCAGGCGGGCACCGCTGGGCTCCGCGTCGTCATGGTCACCAATGGCGTCGTCAACGCACTCGTGTCCACCTGCAACGGCGCGAAGTTTTATTCGCCCAACGACGTCGTGGTCAAATCGGACGGCACGATCTGGTTCACGGACCCCGGCTACAACGGTTACACCGGCACCCCGCCGTCCCCGGGCTACGCCGCCGGCTACTACGTTTACCGGTTCGACCCCGCGAACGGCAACGCCACCTGCACCATCGTCAACACCAGCTTCGTCCGGCCCAACGGGCTCTGTTTTTCGCCGGATGAAAGCCTGCTCTACATCGCCGATTCCGACAACAGCCGGCATCATATCCGCGTCTTTTCCGTCACCAGCAGCAATACCCTGTCCGGCGGGGCCGTGTTCGCCACCCTCACCAACGGCATCCCGGACGGAATCCGCTGCGACATCAACGGACGCATCTGGTCCAGCTCCAGCAATGGCGTCTGCATTTATCTGCCGGACGGACGCAAGGTCGGCCGCATCGCGACGCCGGGCACGGTGGCGAACCTGTGTTTCGGCGGGCCGGATTGGAAAACTCTCTACATCGTGGCGCAGCCCAGGGTCTATTCGCTGCCGTTGCGCGTCGCGGGAACGCCTTCCATCAAGAGACTCCAGGCCTCCGCGGGCCCCGACGGAGTCACGCTGTCGTGGCCTTCGCCCTCGACCGGATTCCAGCTCGAGACTTCCGACCCGGCGGCCGGTTCCGCCTGGACCGCGGTGCCGGATGCCGCGTCGGTGTCAAACGGGCTGAAGCAGGTGACGGTGTCCCCGACAAACCCGGCGGCCATTTATCGGCTGCGAAAACCGGGGAGTTGAGCCGCTCTGCGCTTAAACCGGCTCGAATTTTATGATGAACTGTATTCGATGGATCAACGCGGCCGGCCTGGCCGGTGTTTTGGGATCGGCGCTGCCCGCGTTCGCCGGGGCGGGCGCCGGCCTCGAGGGCTTTTACATCGGCACCTATACCGGGACCAGCAAGGGGATTTACCAGGCCACACTGGACCCGGGCGCGGGCTCGTTTGGCCCGACGAACCTCGCGGTGACGGCCACCGACCCCTCGTTCCTGGCATTTCATCCCAACCATAAATATGTATACGCTGTCAGCGAGAGCGGCGGCACCGTGGCGGCTTATTCGATCGATCCCGTCACGAAAAAACTGACGTTTCTGAACCAGTTGTCGTCGAACGGCGGCGCGCCCTGCCACCTGGCTGTGGACAACGCGGGCAAGAGCGTGTTTGTGTCGAATTACAACGGCGGCAGCCTGACGGTGCTGTCGATCGGGTCCGACGGACGGCTGGGGGCGCAGACGGCGCACGACCAGCACACGGGAACGGGGCCGCTGGTGCACTGCGCGGCGCTCGATGCATCCAACCAGTTCGTGCTCGTGTGCGACAAGGGACTCGACCGGGTTTACAGCTACCGGTTCAACGCGGCCCAGGGCACGCTGGCCACAAACAATCCGCCCTGGACGACGGTCGCGGCCGGGTCCGGCCCGCGCCACATCGCGTTCGATCCTTCGTTCCACCGCGCCTACGTCATCTGCGAACTCTCCTCGACCGTGATCGGGTTCAATTACGATTCCACCAACGGCACCCTGTCCCAGTTCCAAACCATCAGCACGCTGCCCTCCGGCTGGAGCGGCCAGAACACCGGCGCGGAAATCGCCGTGCATCCCTCCGGCAAATACGTCTACGGCTCCAACCGCGGCCATAACAGCATCGTGGTCTATTCCGTGGACCCGGCCACGGGAACGCTCACCCGCCTGCAGCATCAACCGGTCGGCACCACCCCGCGCCAGTTCGCCATCGATCCGACCGGGCAATGGTGCCTCGTTGCGAACCAGGATTCCAACAACGTGCTGCTGTATTCGATCGATCCCGTTACCGGCTTGTTGACTGTGAAATCGACGGTCCTCACTCTTTCGAAACCGGTGTGCATCCTGCCGTTCTTCATCACCCCGCCGCAGCCCGCCGTGGGAATGTCCGACAACGGGGACGGCACGCTCCAACTAAATCTGCAAAACGCCTTCAGTTCGCTGACTACGAAGTTCACCGGGCACCGGCCCTGTCCGCCGCGCCGGAGTGGAATCTGCTGGCGACGGGAATTCGGGGGCAGACGAACTTTGTCCTGACCAACGACTGGATCCTGGCGTTTTTCCGCGCGGCGGTCGTGACGAATTATTGAGGCCGGTGTTTGACGCGAATGAACGCGAATTTTCACCAATTGATTCGTGTTAATTCGTGTCCAGTCGCAATCCGGCCTTTTTAGAGCGGCTCAAGAAATGTCGTAGCCGCAAAAGGTAGGGTCGGCGCGCGCTGCGCCGACCGCGGACGCCGCAGCGCGGCGTCCCTACCTGCGGCTACGGTTTATTTTCAACCGCTATAGCTGCTCAACCCGCCACCAGGTTCACCAGTTTCCTCGGCACGACGATGACTTTGCGGATCGTTTTGCCGGCGAGGAATTGCTGCACTTTCTCGGAAGCTTTCGCAGCCGCTTCCACCGCTGCGGCGTCGGCGTTGGCCGGCACTTCGATCACGTCCCGGAGCTTGCCGTTGACCTGGACCGGAATCTTGAGCGTGTCTTCAACGAGTAGCGCCGGGTCGAATTTCGGCCAGGGAACATACGCAAGTGCGGAGTGCGGAGTGCGGAGTGCGGAATTCAGTTTCTCCCACAGTTCCTCCGCCAGGTGCGGAGCGAAGGGCTGGAGGAGGACGAGGAAATCGCGGAGCACGGCGGCGGGGCGGACCTGCCAGGTCATGGCTTCGTTGACGAACACCATCATGGCGGAAATGGCGGTGTTGAACCGCATCCCGTCGAGGTCCTCGGTGACCTTCTTGATGCAGGCATGCAGTGCTTTGAGCTGGGCAGGCGACGGATCGGCGGATTGGATGGCGGGGCTGAGCCGGATTTCATCCAGCAATTCCCCGTGCCTCTGTGCCTCGGTGGCCGTCTGTTTCTGTTCGAACTCGGTCTCGCTCGCCTCATCCACGAACAGGCGCCAGGCGCGGCCGAGGAATTTGTAAACTCCCGCCACGCCCTGCGTGCTCCAGGGCTTCACCATTTCCAGCGGGCCCATGAACATCTCATACAGCCGGAAGGCGTCGGCGCCGAACTCGGCAAGGATATCGTCCGGGTTCACCACGTTGCCGCGCGACTTGGACATTTTCTGTCCGTCCTCCCCGAGGATCAGCCCCTGGTTGACGAGCTTGAAAAACGGCTCCGGTGTCGAGACGCAGCCGAGATCAAAAAGCACCTTGTGCCAGAACCGGGCGTAGAGCAGGTGCAGGACGGCGTGCTCGGTGCCGCCGACGTATAAATCGACTCCGGGAGTCGAATTTGAACTCTCAGAGTTGAGATTTGAGATTTGAGATTTGAGATTTGAAATTTGAGCAGGGCCCATCCAATACCGCTCCGCTTCCCCGCCCACAAAGGCGCTGCCGTTCCGTGCGTCCAGGTAGCGAAGATAATACCAGCAACTGCCCGCCCATTGCGGCATCGTGTTGGTTTCGCGCATGGAGCCGTCGGGCAAATTCACCCAGTCCTTCGCGCGCGCCAGCGGCGGCTGGCCGTCGGGCGTCGGCTTGTAATCCTCGAGCTGCGGCGGCAATACCGGCAGCGCGCTCTCCGGCAGCGCCTCGTGATACAACGCGCCCGCAGCGTCCCGTTTCCATACGATCGGAAACGGTTCGCCCCAATAACGCTGCCGGCTGAACAGCCAGTCGCGCAATTTGTAATTCACCGTCTTCTTGCCCAGCTTGTTCGCCTCCAGCCACGCCGTGATTTTCTTCTTCGCCTCCGCCGTCGGCAAACCGGTGATGGAGATTTCGGGCCCCGTCGAATTCACCGAGGTGCCGTCGTCCACAAATCCGCGCCAGTCAGTCGCGGCATCCGGCGGTTGCACCACTTGAACGATAGGCAATTGGAACTTCGTCGCGAATTCGAAGTCGCGCGTGTCGTGCGCCGGCACGGCCATGATCGCGCCGGTGCCGTAGGTGGACAGGACGTAGTCGGCGATCCAGACCGGGATGGGCTGATGATTGACCGGGTTGATGGCGTAGGCGCCCGTGAACACGCCGGTTTTTTCCTTCGCCAACTCCGTGCGTTCGAGGTCGCTTTTGCCGGCCGCGTACGCCTGGTATTCCTTTATCGCGGCGCGTTGAGCGTCCGTTGTGATGGACGCCACGAGCTTGTGCTCCGGCGACAGCACCATGTAGGTCGCGCCGAACAGCGTGTCCGGCCGGGTTGTAAAAACGCGGACTTTGATATCGGCCATCGGCGATTGGCTATTGGCTATGACGAAGTCCACCTCGGCGCCTTCGCTCCGACCGATCCAGTTTCGCTGCATTTCCTTCAGCGACTCGCTCCAATCGATCGTGTCCAGATCCTTCAGCAGCCGTTCCGCATACGCCGTGATCCGGAGCATCCATTGGCGCATGGGTTTTCGGACGACGGGAAATCCGCCCACCTCGCTTTTGCCGTCGATGACTTCCTCGTTGGCCAGCACCGTGCCCAGTTCCGGGCACCAGTTCACGGGCGCTTCGCTGACGTAGGCGAGGCGCCTGGAGTCGCGGTAAGCGCGCCGGCGGCTTTCCAGATCCGGCGATGCCGCCGCGCCCGGGGTCTGCTGCAATTCCGGGGGATACTCGAGCGATTCGATCGATTCCGCGCGTTGTGTCCTTGGATTGAACCAGGAATTGTAAAGCTTCAGAAAAATCCACTGGGTCCACTTGAAATAATGCGGATCCGTGGTGTCGACTTCGCGGGACCAATCGTAGCTGAACCCGAGGCTTTTAATCTGGCGGGTGAAATTGGCGATATTGGTTTCGGTGGTTTTGCGGGGGTGCTGGCCGGTCTTGATGGCGTATTGTTCGGCCGGCAGGCCGAAGGCATCCCAGCCGATCGGGTGCAACACGTTAAACCCGCAGGCGCGGCGGTATCGGGCGAGGATATCCGTGGCGGTATAACCTTCCGGATGGCCGACATGCAACCCGGCGCCGGACGGGTAGGGGAACATGTCGAGGATGTAGTATTTGGGCGGCAACGACTTGGAATCGCCGGCCTTGCCGGAGAGCGAATGCCGGAGGCCGAACGGGTGCTGGGCCGGGACGGACTCGCCGGGATTGAAGGCCTTGAACGTGCCTTGTTGTTCCCAGGTTTTCTGCCATTTGGGTTCGATGAGGTGAAATGGGTATTGCCTGCGTCCTGCTGCCATAAGAGCCGGGATGATTGCGGAATCGGGGCCGGGAAACAATCTCCAAAACGGCCGATTTGGGCTTTACACGACCCTGGCGGAGAGTTATCTATAGTTGTTGTTGACACCGTCATCGTATCGGCACTTACGATTTCGACGCTGTTCATGAAAGCAACGGTCATTAAATCCAAAACCGGATCCCTGAGGCAGGGCCGTGGATTCACATTAATTGAGCTGCTGGTGGTGGTGACGGTGATTGCGATTCTGGCCGGAATTCTTCTTCCCACTCTTGCGAAATCGAAGGCGCGTGCCCAGGGCGTTTTCTGTCTGAACAACACCAAGCAACTCACCCTGGCCTGGGTGATGTATGCCGACGATCATAACGGCAGACTGGCCTACAATCTCGGTTCCTCCGCCTCGGTCGGCGTCGCCGTCAAACCCGGGTCGGCGCCCATGAACATGAATTGGGCGAACAACATCCTCACGTGGGGATTGGAACCCGACAACACGAATGCCGACAAGCTGGTCGAGAGCGGCCTTGGACCTTACACGGCAAAAGCCGCCAGCGTTTACCGCTGTCCTTCCGACCACGCCGTCAGCGAAATTCAGCGCAGCGCCACCTGGATGAGCCGGGTCCGCAGTTATTCCATGAACGCGATGGTGGGTGACGCGGGCGGATTCTCCCAGACCGGTGTCAACGTGAACAACCCGGATTACACCCAGTTCTTCAGCGTCACGGCCATCCCGCAGCCCTCCGGCATTTTCATTTTCCTGGACGAACACCCGGACAGCATCAACGACGCCTATTTCCTCAACAAAGCCTACAGCTACGAATGGCATGATTTGCCGGCGTCCTACCACAACGGCGCGGCGAGCTTCTCCTTTGCCGACGGCCACTCGGAAATGCACCGCTGGCTCTCGTCCACCACCATGCCCCCCGCAGTCGCCGGCGGCGCAAAGCTCCCGATCAAAATTCCCACCAGCGTCTCCGCCGCCCGCGGCGAACTCGCCGACTTTTACTGGGTCATCTCCCACATGAGCATCGAACAGGACCGCGATAATTCGACCCTGTCGCTGCAGTAGCCCTTCCTGGCCGTTTTCGTCCTCGTCCGCGGAAAACTTAACGGAGTGTTGGAGTGTTGGAGTCTTGGAGTCCTGAGAGGGACGAGCTACTGCGAGTCCCATTCCTTTAAGTCGAGGACTCGCAGCAGTTCATCCCCTCAAAACGTTCCTCGACCGCGACACTTTCCCCACCGCTCCATGACTCCATGACTCCACCACCCCATTCCCTACAAATACTTCCTGAGGAACTGCTCGTCTCCGTCCGCCACCAGCAGGTAGGTGTTGCCGTTGGCGGTCCAGGTGGCCGTGGTGGTGCGGTTCACTTTCTGAATCACTGGCGCCGCGCTATCGGGGCTGCCGGCGATTTCGCCGGGCCGGTATACAAACAGCCAGAGATCGTTGCCCTGCCCGGGCGGCAGGGGGCGGCCGGAGCGGTAACAGATCATCGTCAGCTTCTGCTGTTGCCAGGGGACAATGGCGCAGCCCAGCAAACGCGCGTTTTTCGACAGCGATTCCGGGATCGCGTAGTCGATGGGCATTTGCTGCAGCCGCAGATAATTTCGAACGGCATCCGGGTCGGCCGTGCCGATGTCCATGTTGTAGGCGCGCAGCGCGGTGCCGACCATGCGCGGCAGGAACCCCGCGTACGTCACGTCTTCGCGGGGCGCCGCGGGACGATTCAGAAAAACCCAGAGCATCGCCATCCCCACCAGTGCCGCCGCCGCCGCGAGCAACGCCGGCCGGCGCCGCCAGGACGGGGCCAGGTGCACCTTGCGTTCGGCCAGGATCTGCTCCTTCAGCCCCTCCGGGATCGGTGTCTGGCGAAACTTGCTTCGCAACAACTGGTACACCGCGCAATGCTGCTCGAACCATTCCCGCAACTCCGCATCGCTTCCGCACAACCGGCGCGCTTCGTCAAAGGAAGGATCTGTCTCGTCCGCGGTCCCCGGACGATACAGCGCAAGGATTTGTTTGGCTTCCTGCCGATTCATGAGTGTTTGGATTCAGTTGTGTCGTTGCGGCTGAGGATCCGGTGCAACTGGACCAGGCCGCGTGACATCCGCGATTTCACCGTGCCGATCGGGATGTTCAGAATTTCGGAAATCTCCTTGTAGGAGCAGTCCTGCAAATAAAAGAGGGCGACGGGCGCCTGGTAGGATTCATCGAGCCGCTCCAGCGCCTGCAGCACCTGGGCCGCATCGAGCCGGCTTGCCTCGACCGGCGTCAACTCGGGCAGTTCCGCCTCGACTTCGCTCAGTTCGTAATGTGGAAAGCGCTGCTGCCGGCGCTTCGATTCCAGGAACGCCCGATGCAACGTCGTGAACAGCCAGGTCTTCACCTTCGAAACATCTCTGAGCTGATGCCCTTTCGCCGCCCAGACGTAAAACGTGTGCTGCGTTAGATCGCACGCGTCCGCCTCGGCCCGGGTCAGGCTGAACGCAAACTGGTACAGCGGCTCATAATAATCCGCCACCACGCTCTCGAAATTCAAACCTGACGCCATATCATCGGCAACTCGACAGTAAGAGGCATTAAGACGCCCCAGGTTCCCGGCCGGGGCAATTTTCCGTCAGTGGACCCCACCGGGTCCCCGTTGACGAGGCGAAAATCGATCACTTTAACGGAACCTACCCGTTTCTCGGGCTTCTTATGGATGGCGTGAGGTCATCCCGCCGTGTTTTGAAGATGAAAGCCGCACATTCCAACCCGGTCCGACAAGGCCGCGCCCGGTTCCGCCGGCACCCGGCCCACCGGCCCGTCCCCAGGCTCGTTCCCCGGCCACGGCCCTGCCGCACGCGCCCGGCCCCAGCGCCGCGCCGCCTGAAGCCCGGCCGCTGGCTGGAGCGATGCTGGATTCCCGCCGTCAGGGTGCTTTGGATCCTGTGCGTGCTGATGATCCAGGGCGCGGTCCGCGCCGCCGGCGACACAGGCCCCGCCCTCGAGTCGTACAGCGTCACCGGTGTCGTCGAGCGCGTCGACGCCCCCGCGCGCCGGGTGACCATCCGGCATGAGGCTGTCCCCGGCTACATGCCGGCCATGACCATGCCGTTCGAAGCCGGTCCGGCGGCCGACCTATCCGGCATCGCGCAGGGCACCCGGCTGGAGTTTCAACTGCACGTCAACGAAACCAACAGTTGGATCGATCACCTCGTTCACCTTGCCGGGACGAACGTCCCAACACCCGCCGCCCCCGCGGCCGCCGCGCCCGCCCCGGCGGCGCATCCGCTGATGCAGGCGTGGTTCACCAACGAACTGGGCCGGCCCGTCCGGCTCTCCGATTTTCGCGGCCAGGCCCTCGCCATCACCTTCATCTTCACCCGCTGCCCGGTCCCGAATTTCTGTCCGCGCCTCAGCCGGAATTTCGAGGAAGCGAGCCGTGCGCTCGAGGCCGACGCCGCCTGCCCGACGAACTGGCATTTCCTGTCCGTGACGTTCGATCCCGATTTCGACACGCCGGACGTGTTGCTCAGTTACGCGCGGCGCTACGCATACGATCCGCGGCACTGGAGTTTCCTGACCGGCAGCCGGGAGCAGGTGCTCGAACTGGCGCGGTTGTCGGGGGTGGAGATCGACAATTCCGCCGGGCTGATGAATCACAATTTTCGGACGCTGGTCACCGATCCCTCCGGCACGCTCCGGGTGAGCTTCCCGTTTGGAGGCGACCTTTCAACACCCCTGGCGGCCGAGGTGCGCAAAGCCCTTGGTGCTCCGGCGCAAAGCCTGGCCGGCGGCGGGCATCCCGCGCCGGCCGCGAACCCTGCGGGCCCTTGAAATGCCTCCCGAAAAACATCGGACGCACTCCAGCCTGCGAGCCGCGGCGCGAAATAGCGCCGGCACACTCCTGCTGGCGGCAGGGCTCGCGGTCTCGTGTTCCTCGGCGCGGCTCGGCGTCTTTGTGGCGCCGGACGTCCCGGGAGCGCACGCGGTCGGCAACGCCGCGTGCATGGATTGTCATTCCAATTACGTCCAGGCGTTCGCCGCAAGCCCGCACGCGCGGCTCGATGACTCTCGCGGCGGCGGTTGCGAATCCTGCCATGGACCCGGCAGCCTGCATGTCGCGGCCGGCGGCGGACGCGGCCGCTACATTGTCAATCCGGGCAAGGATCCATCGGCCTGTTTCCAATGCCACCTGGAAACGCATGCCCAGTTCGAGCTGCCGCAGCATCATCCCGTTCCGGAGGGCCACATGAACTGCGTGCAATGCCACGATCCGCACGGCCTCGACATCCTGAAGCCCGCCGGGGGGCTCGCAATGGCGCGCGTCAACGAAAGTTGCGCCCAATGTCATCGCGAACAAACACAGCCCGTCGTCTTCGAACACGAGGCGCTCCGCGAAGGCTGCATCGCGTGCCACTCGCCCCACGGCTCCATCAACCGCAAACTGCTCACCCAGGGCGATGCCAATCTTTGCCTCCGCTGCCACGCGCAGCTCCAGTCCGCCCCCGGCAGCGGGGAAATCTTCATCGGCGGGATCCCGCACACGACGTTCCTGATGCGGGCGGCCTGCTGGGCGTCGGGTTGCCACACCGCCGTCCACGGATCGAACGTCGATCCGCGATTGAGGTATTGAATGAATTGCGTGGCGCGCGCCTCCGAGCCGGTGTCCGGGATTTACAAACAACCCGTGTGCCACTCCCGGGATGCCACCGGATCGCGCGCCGCGCCGAAAATCGTTGCCGCCGCGCTGTTCCTTGCCCTGGCCAGCGCGGCGCAGGCGGCGCCGGACCCGCCGGCACCCGTGGATTTCGCGCGCGACATCCGGCCGATCCTCGAATCCTCCTGCCTGCGCTGCCATGGCCTCGAACGGCCGAAAAGCGGCTTTCGCCTCACCAGCCGGGAGGCCGCGCTCAAGGGCGGCGACAACGCGGCAGATGACATCATCCCCGGAGACAGCCGCCGCAGCCGGTTGGTGGAATACGTCTCGGGCTCCTCGCCGGATCTGCAAATGCCGCCGGCAGGGAAGGGGGCACCGCTCGCGCCCGCACAGGTGGACCTGCTTCGGGCGTGGATCGACCAGGGCGCGAGCTGGGGCGAGCCGGTGGCGTATCCGCAATCCGCCTCAAAGCTCGTTCCGGAACTGAGCTGGATCCACGTGTCGGGAAATTCGGCGCAGTTCCGGTCGATTGAAGGCACGCGGGGCGGGTGGGGCGGCGGGCTGGAGGAATTTTCGCTGGAACAGCAGGATGCGGCGGACCGGAAATTCGTTTTGAACGGACGGGTGCTTGGGCCGGACCAGGAGGTGCGGTTGGAGGCGCGGTATGATTGGACCGACGCGGGCACCCTGCGCGCCGGGGTGGATCACTGGACGAAATATTTCACCGGCACGGGCGGTTATGCGCCGCTGTTGGTGCCGTCGATTTACAGTTTGAACCAGGATCTCCACCTGGATTTCACGCGGTTCTGGACGGAGGGTGGCTTGTCGGTGCGGGGCTGGCCTCAGGTGCTGGTTGGATTCGAATACCTGCAGCGTTCGGGCAAAGAAGCGACGCTGCAATGGGGGCCCGTGGGCACCCAGCCGCCTTTTCCCGCGCCGACGGATGCCAAAAACATTTTTCCCGCAACGCAGCAGATCGAGGAAGACACGTCCGTTTTCAGGCTCGACGCGAGTTATGCCGTGCGGGGGTGGCAGTTGACCGATGCCGCCCGGGTGGAACTTTACCGGCTCGGCACCCGCCGGCAAAACCTGTTGAATTTTCCAGCGCCGGGCGTGGAGGCCATTATCGACGAGAACAACAGCCACGTGCAGGGCGCCAATACGCTGAGTGTCCGAAAACAACTCGCGCCCTGGTGCGGCATCTCGGCCGGCTATTTTTATTCGCAACTCGACGGCCAGTCTTCATTGCAGCAATCCACGGTCGATGGGGGCGCGCCGAGTGCCGGCGACCAGTGGTCGGCGAACGACCTGACGCTGAAACGCCAATCCCAGGCCGCCAGCGCCTCGAGCCTGCTCGGTCCCTGGAAGAATTTCACCCTCTCGGTCGGCGTCCAGGGCGAGTGGACGTCGCAATCGGGCGCCGGGCTTGAGAACCTCGCCTTCGGCCTGCCCGCGCAGCCGCCGGACACCACGGAGCAATCCACCGTGGAAGGCCGGTACGACAGCGCGCTGTCGCGCGAAAGCCTCGGGCTGCGGTTCACCGGGATCCCGCACACCGTCGCCTACGCCGAATCCCGGCTCGAACAGGAACACTTGAACCGCCTCGAGTCGCGGCCGGGCGGATCGTTTCCGTTCTATTACGACGGCGACGAAAACCGGATCGCCGCTAACACGCGGCTCGGATTCAGCACGTCGCCCTGGCCGCGCTGGATGTTCCGCGCCGAAGTGCGCCATGCGGACGGGCACGTGGATTATCCCACCCCGATCCTGACCAACTCGCCGCCATTCCTGTATCCGGGTTTCTTCTCATGGCGCGACATTGCGACCGACGAGGCGCAGGTGCGGCTGGTGTATCGCTGGACGTCATGGATGCGGACCTCATTCACATGGCGGCGCCGGAGTTCGTGGTACTCGAGCGCGGCCGCAGATGCCACGGGCACGGTGCCGCCCGGGCAGATCCAATCGGGACATGAGCAGGCGGATATTTACAGTGCGGACGCGGTGTGGACTCCGGCGCGGCGGCTGTTTGTCTCCGCGCTGTTTTCGTTTTCGAACAGCCGCACCGCGACCGCGCAGAACGGGGCGGATTACCTCGCGCCGTGGCAGGGGCAGGTTTACAGCGCGATCCTGAGCGGGAATTACGCGTTCGATTCCAAGACGTCGATCACGGGCAGCTACGGTTTTTCGCAATCCGATTTCGCCCAGAATCTCGCGGCGACCGGGCTGCCGCTCGGAATCAACTACCAGCGCGACGTGGCTCAACTGGCGCTGCGGCGGCAGTGGCTGCCTGGTCTCGCGACCACTCTTGGCGCCGCGTTTTACTGGTACCACGAACCCACATCCGGTTCTGCGAACAATTACACGGGTGAGGGCGTTTTCGGATCGCTGAGTTGGAATTGGCTCTGACGCCTTCTGTAGCCGCGATCGTGAGACCGCGGAGGCTCTGCCAACTCACGTTGGCGGCTGCGGGTTGCCCGTCCAAAATGTTCCCGGGAACATTTTCGGAATCCGCTCGTCACATTACAGAGCAACCCTATGAAGACAATTTTAAGTTCCCTTGGCGCGGGCGCGCTGATGCTGGGCGGCGTGATGTCCGGCTACTCCGCGACCCACACGGTTTTGGTGAGCAACTTTGCGTTCAGCCCGGCGACACTCAGCATCGCCCAGGGGGACAGCGTGCTGTTCACCAACACCACCGCCACCGCGCACACCACCACCAGCGGCAGTTCCTGCACGGCGAATTCGCTCTGGAACTCCAGCCTGGCAGCCCACGCGGCGGTCACGATCAATTACGCGAGCTTCACCCCCGGCACGTATCCCTTCTTCTGCGTGCCGCATTGCGCGGCCTTCGGAATGGTTGGCTCGCTCACGGTCACCAACGCCCCGAACACCCCGCCGATCGTGAGCCTGTCGAGTCCCACAAACGGCGCCGGATACCTGGCGCCGGCGAACTTCACCTTGACCGCCATCGCGAGCGACCCCGGCGGCTCCGTGACAAACGTCGAGTTCTTTTCCGGCGCCGTCTCGATGGGCTCCGTCCCCGTGCCACCCTACAACCTTCCGGTCACCGGACTCCCCGCCGGCAATTACAGCTTCGCCGCCGTCGCCTCCGACAACCTGGGCGCCAAAACCGCCTCCGCCACCGCCGCCGTCTCCGTCTTCACCAACACCGTCCTGTCAGCTCCCGTCTGGGTGAACGGCCATCTCCAGCTCACCCTCCAGGCAATCCCCGGCCAGACTTATTCACTCGATTCCTCGTCCAATCTCCTGGACTGGGTCCTCGTCAACAGCGGCATCGCGCCGGTCGTGAATTTCGATATGGTCGACCCGCTTTCCAGCACGAACGATCCGGCGAAATTCTACCGCGCCCGCCAGAATTTCTAGTCAGGTCAAATGTCGGTTGCTGCCGGGATGGGGATCCCGGCCCCCGCAGCCTCCGCGGATCCAAACCATCCGCGGAGGCTTTTTCTTTCCAGTCGGTGGGGCGAGACTCTGTCGAGCCCTCATCAACCCCCGTAGCCGCGATCGTCAGATCGCGGAGCCTCCGCCAACTCACGTTGGCGGCTACGCCGAAAGCGAAGCCCCTCTGCATTAGCGAACATCCGCATCCATTCGCGTCCAGCCTTGGTCCGTGTCCATCCGTGTCCAACCGTGGTTAAATTCTTTCAGAGCAGAACTGTTCCAATTAACCTCGACGTGCTATGCGCCCACTGCCCCGTTACCTGGTCCTTGCCACGCGGAACGCCCATAAGGTGGGCGAGATCCAGGCCATTCTCGGGCCGGCTTTCGAGTGTGTGGATCTGAACCGGTTTCCGGGCGTCCCGGCCGTGGTGGAGGACGCCCCGACGTTCGCGGGCAACGCCACGAAGAAGGCGGTGGAACTGGCGCGCTGGCTGGCGGGCTCGTCGCTTCTTCCGGAACGCCGCGCGACCTGGGTGCTGGCCGACGATTCCGGGCTTGAGGTGGATGCCTTGAACGGGGCGCCGGGGGTGCATTCGGCCCGGTTCGCGGCGCTCGATGCGGCGGGTGCGCCTGCGGGCAATTCAAAGGATGCGGATAACAATGCGAAGCTCTTGCGCCTGCTGGCCAACGTGCCGGCTGAGCGTCGCACGGGCCGGTTCCGCTGCGTGCTGGCCCTGGCGCCGGTCCCGGATGCCGCCGCGCGCGTCGCTTCACCCGCCTGTGCCGCGGATGAAATTGAACTGGGGGTCAGGATTTTTGACGGCGCCTGCGAAGGCCGCATCGCGCTGGAGCCGCGGGGTCATGGCGGATTTGGTTATGACCCGCTGTTTGTTCCGGTGGGTTACGACCAGACTTTTGGCGAACTGGGCGAATCGGTGAAGAACGGGCTCAGTCATCGCGCGCAGGCGCTGGAGAAACTCGTTGAATCGTTGAACCGTTGAATCCTGTCAGCGTTTCAAACGAAAAACCGCGCTGCCGCTGCCGGCGGCGTTTGTGGCGACGGATTCATAGCCGATGAGAACGGGCAGGTTGGTGGCGGTCGTCCAGGCGCCGGCGACTGGATTAGTGGCGGATTGAAGTTGATAATCGAGCGTGGCCCACGCCGGCCAGCGGAGGATGGCGCTGCTGCTTGACACGGCCATTGTCATTGAAGGTGGAACGGACGCGGTGGCCACCACCACGGAGGAGGCGCCGAGCGCGCTTTGAATGGTGACATAAACCGGGTAAGTGCCGGCAACGGCGTAGGTGTGCGAGCCGCGCACTTCTTTCAACCACCATTAGTCCCGATGACGGCGAGGTCAAACGTGTTATCCCAGTTCACTGCGGCGGCGAAATTGTTGGTGGGGCTGTTCGCCACTCCGTTGGTGAAGGTCGCAACCAATTGGCTGGCGAATGAAACTCCGGCCAACGCGGCGAAATTCGAGGGCGAGGCGGATATGGCGGTATCCCTATCCCGAACGTGAATAGCTGGGAATCGTAGTTGGTGAATGCTGGTGTAGGAGGCGTAAACAACGAAACGCAGTGGGCCGGTATACCCGCCGCTGGCACCAACACCAACTGGCCTGTGAGCAGGTTGACGGTCGAGTTCGAGGCCGCCAAGTAAGAAGTTTGGTCATACGGTTGGGCATAAAAATACCTTGTATCGCCTTCCAGGTCTGTCGCTGTGATATAATTTGTCGGCCGGCTACTCCTTGCGGCGCCAACAAGTTTGTGACGCTGGCCGTATTAATAAACGGCGGATCATTCACGGCATCCGCGGCGATAGTCGCGTTGAACGTATTGGTCGTCCGGCCGCCGGCCGTCATCCGCGATAATACTGACCGTGCCCGTCGCCCCGGTCGTCGCGCCGGCCGTCAGGGTGATGGCCGTGTCGGAAGTGTCCGGCACCCCGGGATGCCTTGGTGATGATCACGTCCGCCAGAGGGCGTTGTTGGCACCCGTGGCAGTGTTGTTGATGAGCGAGAGAGCGTTGTAGCCGCGCAGCAATTTGCCCGAAGATCGTGTAACCAAAATCCCCGTCCCGGAACGGTGCCACCGTCACGAAAAACTGGCTGCCGTCGGTATCTCCTTGCCGGAATTTGCGTTTGCCAGTTGCCCGGCGCCGGTGAACATCGCTTTCGGATTGAATTCGTCATTGTAACGGAACACCGGCCGCCGCTTCCGTTGGTGTTGGGATCGCCGCCCTGGTTCATGAATCCGGCAATCACCCGATGGTGTTGCTGTTGTAAAGCCGGAATCCGTCAACCCCTGGATTACATCCACCGTGTGCAGCGCGCGATCCCGGAACAGCATGAGGTCATGTCGCCCGTTTGTCCACGTTCACCAACCCGCCGCGGTAGGGCGTCAGGTAGGATCCGGGCGCGCCGTTGGATGCCACCTGGACGACCGACATTTTCCAGAATGGATTAGTAGTGGGCACCTCGGCCTGGATGGAGTTGGTGCTGCGTGACGGTGAACGTGAGCGGTCGGTTGTTTGGGGAGGTGGCGGTGACCGGGATGATCAGGGATTTGCGGGCCGGGATGCTGACATTCGCGAGGGGATCAATGACCGGCGCTGCAACGGGGAAAAGGGAACGAGCAGGGCGGCCCCAAGGAACAAGCGGCATGTCATAAGGCCGGAAACTCTAACCCAAATCCCGCCAAAAAGCGAGATGATTTGGGGCATGTTTTGGCGCTCCGACGCGCGGCCGCGAAATTATTTGGGCGCCGGCAGTTTGCGGTGCAGCAACCCGTTGCTGGCCACCATGCGATACTTGCCGTGCGATCCCGGGTCGCGCCAGAATTTGCCGCCGGCGCATTCCAGGATCAGGCCGCCCGCCGCGATGTCCCACAAATTCACCCCGCGCTCAATATACGCGTCCAGCCGGCCGGTGGCCACGTAGGTCAGCCCCATGGCCGCCGATCCCAGCATGCGGATCTTTCGGACGCGGTGGGCGAGCCAGATGAAATAGGGCAGGGCGCGCTTGAGGCTGGCACGGTCCTTGGCGAACCCGATGGACACCACGCACTCCGCCAGGTCGCGCCGGCGGCTGACGTGAATGACGCGCCCATTCAGCCGCGCCTTGCCGCCGCGCCGCGCCGTCCAAAGTTCATCCGTGAACGGATCGTAAACAACGCCCAGGAGCGTCGAGTGTCCAGCGTCGAGAGTCGAGGGCTGTGACGGGCGCTCGATCTTCGACCCTCGACCTTCGACCCGCTCTTGTGCGATGGACACGCAGGCGTGGGGGATGCCGTAGGCAGAGTTCACGGTGCCGTCGATCGGGTCGACCACCCAGCGGTATTGCGCGTTCGGATCGCCCGCGACGCCTTCTTCGCCGAGCAATGCCACTTCAGGATGCGCGGCTTTGAGCCGCCGCGCGATCGGCTCTGGCAATGCAAAGAATCCCCCAACGACGTGTGCTTATCCCGATTCTCATAAAAAGCGATTTCCTTGTGTTCGATTCCTAACAGAATCAACAGTAAATGTCAATCAAACCCCCTCCGGCGTTGAAGGTTCAAAACGCGCCGGAACGCTGCGTCGTGCCCGAAATGCAATGGACACGCAGGCATGCGGAATCCCGCAGGCGAAGTTCACGGTGCCGTCGATCGGGTCCACTGATTTCAGGGAAAAGCTGTGGAAGCCGGCCAATCCCGGAGCACCACCGCCGTTCCGAGTTCATCGTAGCCCACGAATTCGATGCGTCCGGATCGCTCGCGAATGATGTAATTCCCGGGGGAATCCTCCTCGTGAATCATTCCACCGAGGAACGGATTGGCGGCGTTTTTGTCCTGGATGCGGCTCCATTGCGCGAGGCGTTCGGCTGTCTGAAGTCGCACCGTCGATTCTGTCATCGCGTTCGTGGAGATCTCTTCGATGTCGAACAGGATTGTCTGCAGATTATTTCTGGCGACAAGGTCCGGCAGGCGGACCACGCGCACGTCCACGGTGGGAAGTGCGAGGTAGACGGTGCCGCCCAGGAGCAGGCAGGCCAGCATGAGATTGTTGAGGCTTTCATTCCGGCGGTTCCCGGGCCGCTGCGGGCTCAAGGTCAGCAACAGAATCGCCGGGTACCCGATGGCGAACAGAATCGCCGCGGTATTGATCGCAATCGTCCTGGCACCCTCCCGGCTGTAGTAGTGCTTTCTAACGGGCGAAAACGCCTCCCATTCAATCCGGAGATCCCGCGTCATCGCCCGTGCGGAGAGGGTTCCTCTCAATCGCGTCGCCACCTTGCTCCCCGCCGTCCACTCGCGCAGCAAGGGATGGCTTGCCTCCAGCACGCCGGGATTCCTCCTGTGCCAGGACTCCTGGGTTTCGTCATTATACGATGTCAGGCAGAAATCGGCGTCCAGCCCCGCCGCGGCGGCGCGCGTTGGCCCGAACACATAGAGCTCCACCGTGAGAGGCCGCCCAGCCAGGCCGGTTAAACGCATGGGGTAAACCGGCCGGTCCGTTTTGAACTTAAACGACAGCGGGTGCGGCACGCTGGTTTCCGGGGCTTGTCGATCCCGTCGAACCTTGGCGGCCGCGAAAACCCATCCCTGCCGCACGTAATCCGCGACGACCGGATCCGCGTTGGGTGGGAGATTGTAGCCGTTTTCATCCAGCCAATGACGCAATGCGGCCGGGTTGGTGGAGGCGACGGTGGCCGTTTCATAAACGCCCACGATCCGCCGGTCCAGGATTGTCACCGGCGCCTCCGCGGCCGCTGTAATTCCGCCGCGGGCCCGTGCCGTCGCCAGCGCGGGCAGGAGCAGGGCCGCCAGCAACAGCGCCAGGAGCACCAGCAAGATCAGCGCCCCGGCACCGGTCTCGAACCGCGCCCACTGGCGAATTCCCCAGACCACGACAATGACGATCAAAGCGCCCACGTAGTAATGTGGAACTTTGTGCGTGATTTCCGGCCGACACAGGTGCTCGAGCGTGGGAAAAAGGCCGGTGCTGGCGGGTTCGATTTCCGGCTGGCTGGGAAGTGGAACCACCCAGGCGAAATTTGTCCCGGGCCCGGAAAAGCGGGTTTCGATCACCAATCGCTCCGTGCCCTCTGCGAAGTGAATCAGCGCGCATTGGTCGGGGATTTCGATTTCTGCCGGGAATGCGGTTGCCGGGATGACCATGCCGTCGCCCAGGGCCGTGAAGGGCAGGAGAAGCACGATCCAAATGGCCGCCCTGAATTTCATCCTTGCCTGAACTATGCAGTGCCGCGAAGGCGGTCGCAAGACGTGAATTCTGATGACAGAGCCGAACCAGGGGAGGGATGCCGTCCTCGGCGTCCTACAATGGGGCCGGCGTGGACGCCGGCCCTCCCGAGGTCAAATCAGCCCAGTTCCTGGAGGCGCGATTTGGTGTGCTCGCGTTTTTCCTGCCATTCGGCGAGCCGTTTGCGGTGCTCGTCCTGGACGTTCGCCGGCGCCTTGGCGAAATTCGGGTTGGCCAGGCGCTGCTCGGCTTTCACCACCTCCCCCTCGATCTTTTCGAGTTCCTTCGCCAGGCGCGTCTTTTCCGCGGCCACATCCACCAGTCCTTCCAGCGGCAGGAACAGTTCGCCCAGTTCCGTCCGAACAGCGGGCGTGCCTTTCGGCGGCTGATAATCCTTGTTAACCTCCAGTGCCTCGGCATTGAGCAGGAGTTTGTAGACTTCCAGGTCGATCGGCGGCACGTGGCCGGCCGGTTTGAAAATGTATTTCACCTTCTTCGCTGCCTGGATGTTCCCGGCCCGCCGCAGGTCGCGGCCTTTGACGACGAGATCGAACTTGGCGTCGACCATGCCGGTGTAACAGCCGTCGAGACCGTAGTGCGCGCGGAAATCCTCGTCCAGCGCCTTGGGCCAGGGCGCGTTCATGATGGTTTTCCCGCCCTGGTCGTCGGGCATGTCCTCGGCATAACCCATCCCGTGCCACAGTTCCTCCGTGATGAACGGCAGGAACGGGTGAAACAGGCGGAGCATGTGGCTGAGAACGAAGTCGATGACCGCGAGCGTATTCGTGCGCCGGGGATCTTCCTGACTTGTGGAAGCCGATTCAGATGGAGCCTCGTTACCTCGGCTGCTACCCGAAAGGATTGCTTTGCTGGCTTCGATGTACCAATCGCAGTATTCGCTCCAGAAAAAGCGATACAACGCCGCCGTGGCTTCGCTGAACTTGTATTCGGCCAGCGCGGCGGTGATCTCCCGGATGGCTTCGTCGAGCTTCAGCAGGATCCATTTGTCGTAGCTCGTCAGCAGTTCGGGCCGGATTTCGCCCTGGACCTCCGAGGTTGCAGGTTGCGGGTTGCAGGTTGCAGGTTCGGAGACTTCTGCATTCTGCATTCCGCCTTCTCCCTTTCCACTTTGCATCTGGCGGAATCGGCACGCGTTCCAGAGTTTGTTGCAGAAATTGCGGCCCAGTTCGACGTCCTTTTCGTCGAAGAGCACGTCCTGTCCGAGCGGCGCGCTGCGCATGGTTCCGAACCGGAGCGCGTCGGCGCCGTACTTGCCGATCAACACCAGCGGGTCCGGCGAATTCCCCAGAGTCTTGGACATTTTCCTGCCCTGTTTGTCGCGGATGATGCCCGTGAAGTAGACGTTCTGGAACGGCAGATCTCCCATGAACTCGTAGCCGGCCATGATCATGCGCGCCACCCAGAAGAAAATGATGTCCGGCCCGGTGACCAGGTCGGTCGTCGGATAAAACGCCTTCAATGTCGGCGTCTGTTCCGGCCAGCCCATCGTGGCAAACGGCCATAGCCAGGAACTGAACCATGTGTCCAGCACGTCCGGATCCTGCACCCAGTTCTCTGCGTCCGGCGGCGGGTTGACATCGCACCAGATTTTCGATTGGGAATCCGCGATCTCACGATCGCGGCTACGGGGCTTGGGATACCAGACAGGTATCCGGTGGCCCCACCAGAGCTGGCGGCTGATGCACCAGTCCTGGATGTTGGTGAGCCAATGATCATAGACCTTGGCCCAGCGGTCGGGATGGAATTTCATCCGGCCCTCGGCCACGCACGACTGGCTGGGTTTCACGGCCGGGTATTTCAGGAACCATTGCTCGCTGAGGCGCGGTTCGATGGGCACGTCGGCGCGCTGGCTGAATCCGACATTATTCTCGTAGGGCTTTTCCTCCACGAGAACGCCGAGTTCCTTCAACTTCTCCACCGCCACCTTGCGCGCCTGGAATCGATCGAGCTGCTTCAGGTCGGCGCCCGCGAGGTCGTTCATCGAGCCGTCCGGATTCATGATGTCCACGACGGGCAGTTTGTGCCGCTGGCCGATGTCGAAGTCGGCCTTGTCGTGAGCCGGCGTCACTTTCAGGACGCCGGTGCCGAATTCAAGATCGATGTGATCGTCGCCGACGATGGGGATGAGTTTTTTATCGCGCGGAAACTCGGCGGGCAGGGGGCGGACGATGTGTTTGCCGATGAGGTGCGTGTAGCGCGGGTCCTTGGGATTCACGGCCACGGCGGTGTCGCCGGGGATGGTTTCGGGGCGTGTGGTGGCGATGGTGAGCCAGGTGCCGGGCGCTTCGGCCACTTCGACTTTAAAATGGTAGAGGAAGCCTTTCTGCGGTTTCATCTCCACTTCCTCGTCGGAGAGCGCGGTTTGGGAGACGGGGCACCAGTTCACCATGCGTTTGCCGCGGTAGATCAGGCCCTTGTTGTAGAGATCGACGAACACTTTCTGGACGCAGCGGGAATATTCCGGGTCCATGGTGAACCGTTCGCGGGTCCAGTCGCAGGAGCAGCCGAGTTTTTTGAGTTGCTGGATGATGATGCCGCCGTGTTTTTCTTTCCAGGCCCAGACGCGTTTGAGGAACTCGTCGCGGCCGAGGTCGTGCCGGGTTTTCTTTTCCTCTTTTTTGAGGGCGCGTTCCACCTGCACCTGGGTGGCGATGCCGGCGTGGTCGGTGCCGGGGAGCCAGAGGACTTCCTTGCCGTCCATGCGGGCTTTGCGGCTGAGGATGTCCTGGATGGTGTTATTGAGCACGTGCCCCATGTGGAGCATGCCGGTGACGTTCGGCGGGGGGATGACGATCGAGAAGGCGGGCCGTTTGGCGCTCACGCGGGCGGGGTCGGCGGTGAAACAATCCTGTTTCTGCCAGAAGTCATACCATTTGTCCTCGACGGACTGCGGCTCGTAGGCTTTGGGAATTTCAGACATAGAATTCTTAACCACGGATGAACACGGATGAGCACGGATGGGATGTCACAAGACAACACGTTCCCATTCAAGACGCGGATTTTTAAAGTTCAAAATCAGCCCCACTCGCAATTTCGTGATTCGAAGGTAATTCAACATCTGCCCTCTCTCATGATCGGTGATGCGATCGATTACCTTGGCGTCCACAATTACCGAGCCAAAAGCGATTAAGTCCGGGATAAACTGGCCCACTTCGACGCCATGAAAGAAAACCGGGAATCGTCTTTGCTGATCAAAGGCGATGCCGTTCAGCTTGAACAGAACAGTCAGCGAGTTCTCATAGATCTTTTCGATCAAGCCATGACCGACTTCATTCAGCACCTCAAAAGCAAAACCCAGGATCTTCTCCGTCTCGGCTTTCAGGAGCAGCCTCGACTTACCACCCCGCTGCAAGTCCGGCCTTTCATCCGTGTTCATCCGTGTTCATCCGTGGTTAAAATCATTTTCTCTGCAGGGCGTATTCCATGCTGTCGACCAGCGCCTGGAGGCTGGCTTCGATGATGTTTTCGCTGACGCCCACGGTGCCCCATTCGCGCTTGCCGTCGGAGGACGTGATCAGCACGCGGGTCTTGGCCGCGGTGCCGATGGCGCCGTTGATGATGCGGACCTTGTAATCGGTGAGCTGGACGGATTTGAGCCGCGGGAAAAAGTTCACCAGCGCGCGGCGCAGGGCGCCGTCGAGGGCGTTCACCGGGCCGTCGCCCTCGGCCACGGTGTGCGACACCTTCTCGCCCACACGCACCCGCACGGTGGCTTCGCAGATCGATTCCTTTTTGTCGCGCCGCATCGACACGTGATACGTCTCGACCGCGAAAGCGGGTTCGGTCCGGCCCTCGAGGACATTCCGGATCAGGAGCGCCATCGAGGCTTCGGCGGTTTCGAATTCAAAACCCTCGTGCTCGCGCTGCTTCACGACGTTGAGGATTTCCTTGAGCTGGGGCGTGTCGTTCGTGAGTTTGAACCCCAGCGTCTGAGCTTTCATGACGATGTTGCTGCGGCCCGCGAGGTCGCTGATCAACACGTTCCGGTTGTTGCCGACGAGGGTGGGATCGATGTGCTCGTAGCTGGAGGCGAGTTTCTGGACGGCGTTGACGTGCGTGCCGCCCTTGTGGGAGAACGCGGCGGAGCCGACCCACGGCAGGCGCGGATTGTGGCGCAGGTTGGCCATTTCATCCACGAACATCGACAGCTCCCTGAGCTTGGGCAGCGATTTGGCCGGGATGCAGGATTTCTTGAGTTTGAAATGCACGCAGGGGATGACGCTAATCAGGTTGCAATTCCCGGTGCGTTCGCCGTAGCCGTTGACCGTGCCCTGCACGTGCACGGCGCCGGCTTCCAGCGCGGCCAGCGCGTTGGCCAGGCCGAGCCCGGCGTCGTCATGCGTGTGGATCCCGACCCGGCAGCTCAAATTGCCGACGGCCTTGCGGGTGATCGACTCGACTTCCGACGGCAGGCAGCCGCCGTTCGTGTCGCAGAGCACCACGAAATCCGCCCCTGCCTTTTCCGCGGCCTGCCAGCTGGCCAGCGCGTATTCGGCGTCGAGCTTGTAACCGTCGAAACAATGTTCCGCGTCGTACACGACGAATTTCCCGTGGTCCTTGAGGAACCGGACGGTGTCGCCGATCATCGCGAGGTTTTCCTCCGGTGTGCACCGGAGCACTTCACGGACGTGCAGCATGGAGGTTTTGCCGTAGATGGTGACCACGGGCGTCTCGGCCTCGATGAGCAGCCGGACCTGGTCGTCCTTCTCCACCGGGACGCCTTTGCGGCGGGTGGAACCGAACGCGGCCAGTCGGGCGTTCTTGAATTTGCGCCGGCGGGCTTCCGCGAAGAATTCGATGTCCTTCGGATTGCTCCCCGGCCAGCCGCCTTCAATGTATTGAACCCCGAATGCGTCCAGTTTCTCCGCAATGCGAAGTTTGTCCGCCACTGAAAAATTGATGCCTTCGCCCTGGCTGCCGTCGCGCAGGGTCGTGTCGTAGATTTCGACTTCGGGTTTCATAGCGTTATCCGCATGTTGCGGAACGCTATATCTACGGGAAAACCGGGGGGGATGCAAACCCGGAAAGGCAGAAGGTAGAATGCAGAATGCAGAAAAGCGGGTGGGGCGAGACTCTGTCGAGCCCTCGACAAACAGATTATTGGATTTTTGGATGGCTGGATAAATGGGGGTACTGACATCGCGGAGTCCTCCAGCAATCCATAAATCCATTTATCCAACAATGCTCACAGCAGAGTCAGGGCTCGACGGAGTCTCGCCCCACCGGGGTATTACTTTGCTTTCGCGGCTGCCTTGGCCTTCTCGGCGGCGAGGCGCGCGTCGACTTCGGCGGCTTCGGTGGGGTGGATGGCGTGGTAATGAGCGTTGGGCTTCGCCAGCTTGTCCTTTTGCATCAGCAATCCGTCGAACCGGTCGCCCGTGCTGTATTCATACTCCGTGTCCATCTTGATGGCGTCGAACGGGCAGACTTCCACGCAGATCTGGCAGCTCATGCAGACCGAGAGGTCGATGTTGAACGTGGCGGGGTAGAACTGGGGTTTGCCGGTGAAATCGGGTTTCTTGTCCTTGCTTTTGGCGATGAAGATGCACTGGGGCGGGCATTCCTTCTCGCAGATCTGGCAGGCGACGCAGCGGAGGCCCTGCTGCCAGTCGGCGCCGTCGAACACCAGGAACGGGAACTGGCGCGTGTTTTCCTTCGCCGGAATGCGTTCCTCGGGATACTGGACCGTGGTGAGGCGTTCGGGCGACACGTAGCTCCCGATGAAATTTCGGGCCGTGACCGCCATGCCTTTCAGGATGCCTTCGCCTAACATGGTAAAAAAGTTGCGGGTTGCAGGTTACAGGTTGCAGGTTCCTGTTGACGGCGCAGCTGTTCCAACCTGCAACCTGCAACTTGCAACTTGAAACGCGCAAGGCTCATCGATCCACCTCCCCGAGCACGATGTCGACGCTGCCCAGGATGATCACGATGTCGCCGACGGTGTTGCCCAGGCACATGTCCTCGAGAATCGTCAGGTTGATGAAGCTGGGCGGGCGGACGCGGTAACGGTAGGGATTCGGCGAGCCGTCGCTGATGAGGTAGAAGCCGAGCTCGCCCTTGGGCGCCTCGATGCGGCCGTAGGCTTCGCCGGGCTTCGGGCGGAAGCCGCGCAGCTTGGCCTTGGGATCCATGACGGGTCCTTCCGGGATGCCGTCGAGCGCCTGGCGCAGGATGCCGATGGACTCGCGCATTTCGAGGACGCGCATCATGTAGCGGTCGAAGACGTCGCCGTGTTCGCCCAGCGGGACGCGGAACTGGAACCGGTTGTAGATGCCGTAGCCGTCCACCTTGCGCAGGTCGTAATTGACGCCGGAAGCGCGGAGCATGGGGCCGGAGATGCCGGCGCTGACGGCGAGTTCGGGTTTGAGTACGCCGACGCCCTGGGTCCGGGTCATGAGGATTTCATTCCCGTTCAGCAGCGTTTCAAATTCATCGAGAAACCGCGGGTAACCATCGACCACGGCCCGGACCTGGTCCAGCCAGCCGGCGGGGGCGTCGCAGCGGCAGCCGCCGAACCGCATGAAATTGCACATCATACGGGCGCCGCTGATCTGCTCGAACAGGTCGAGGATTTTTTCGCGTTCGCGGAAGGCGTACATCAACGGGGTGCCCATGGCTCCCATGTCCTGCAGCAGGAATCCGCACAGCGACGCGTGGTTCTGGAGGCGCGTGAGTTCGGCGAGGATGACGCGCAGGTATTCCGCGCGCTCCGGCACCGCGAGCCCGGCGAGCTTCTCCACCGCCAGCGCATACGCCCAGTTGTTCGTCATCGAACAGAAATAATCCAGGCGATCCGTGTAAGGCATCGACGCGAGGTAGCTGGTGCCTTCGGCGATTTTCTCGTGGTTGCGGTGCAGGTAGCCGAAGATGGGCTTGAGCTTCACCACGCGCTCGCCGTCGAGGACGACGTCCATGCGGAACACGCCGTGCGTGGACGGGTGCTGCGGCCCCATCGACAGCTCGAGCAAACTGGATCCGTCCTCCGCCAGCGGCGGCAGCGCGGGGGAGGAAATTTCCTGGCCGGGAGCGATCACGATTTTGCCTCCTGCGCCGCGTGGGCTTTCGCGCGTTCCAACACCTTGTCGTGCGGCGTCGGTTCGTATTCGAAATCATCCGGCGCCACGTAATCCTTCCGCATCGGGTGATCCTTGAAAGTTTTCCACATCAAAATCCGGCGCAAATCCGGGTGGCCGTCGAAAACGATGCCGTACAAATCGTAAACCTCGCGTTCCTGGAATTCGCAGGATCTCCACACCGGCGTGAACGAGGGCAGGTGGACCTGGTCGGAGCGATTGACGGTGCGCAGGCGTAGGATCACCGGGCCGGCGCCGGTGCGGGTGGAATAAAGGTGGTAAACCACTTCGAGAAAGCCGGGCCGGCGCGTTTTCTGGATTTCTTCGACGTCCTTTTCGACGCCGTCGACCGTTTTCCGGACCATCACCTTGCGGCTGATTTCGGCGTCGGGCCAGTCGATGCCGGTCACGTTGGAGGCATAATCCAGGCGCAACTCCGCGTCGTCCCTCAGGAACGTCGCCACGGCAAGCGCGTGCTCGGGATCGAGCAGGAGCGATCGCTGGCCGGACGGGCTATCGTTCGGCACGATCTCGACCCGCGCGCCGGGGACGGCGGCCTGGATGCGTGACTGGATGGATTCGAGGGAATTCAAGAGTGTTCCAAGGCTTCGGTTTGAGGAGGCTGCCACACGTCGCGGTTGGCGGGCGGTTCGAGATCGTGATCGCCGTATTGTGGGACGGTGAATTCGCTCGGGGCATCCGCTCGCAGGTGACGGGGGCGCTTTTCGCCGGTCAGTTCCTGTTCCTTGATCCGCTCCTGCAGCGTCATGAACGCATGGATCAACGCCTCGGGCCGCGGCGGACAGCCCGGGATGTGAACGTCCACCGGGATATACCGATCGATACCCTTGAGCACATTGTAGCCTTGCTTGAAAGGTCCGCCGGAAATCGCGCACGCGCCCATGGCGATGACGTATTTCGGTTCCGACATCTGGTTGTAGAGACGCACGACCTGCGGGGCCATTTTCTTCGTGACCGTGCCGGCGACGATCATCAGGTCGGCCTGGCGCGGCGACGGACGGAACACTTCGGCGCCGAACCGGGCGAGGTCCCATCGGGCCATGGACGTGGCGATCATTTCGATCGCGCAGCAGGCCAGGCCGAAGCCGAGCGGCCAGACCGAATTACTCCGGCCCCAGTTGTAAAGATCCTGCAGGCTCGTGGTGAAAACCCCTTGTTTCTGCAGCTCGCTTCGAAGTCCTTGGTCCATACTATTTCCAGGTCAACACGCCCTTTTGCCACGCCCAGACCAGGCCTTCGACGAGCAGCAGGAGGAACAGCAGCATGGCGATGAACGCCCCGGCGGAAAGGCCCGTGAACGCCACCGCGAACGGCAGCAGAAAAATCGCTTCGACATCGAAGATCAGGAAGATGATCGCGTAAAGGTAATACTCCGATTTGAACTGGATCCAGGCGTCCCCTTTGGATTCCAGGCCGCATTCGTAAGTGGCGTTTTTGTCCGGGCCGGGCTTTTTCGGCGAATAAGCGCGCGCCCAGAGCCACGCCAGCGCGAGCGGCGCGAGGGCGAACCCCAGGGCCGCCAGCATCAGCACCAGGACCGGAAAATAGGCGCTATCCAATGACATAACGTCGTGTGATCGAGTTGTTCAGTCCACCGTACCAAGCGATTGCCGGTGAGTCAAGGAGCCGGCGGGAAACACGAAGAGACGAAGGGGGTTTTAACCACGAAGACGCGAAGAACACGAAGGGACGAACGCGAAGACGTATTTTAGGGGGCCAGTTCGAAATGCTGGCTGGATTTCAAGGAATCCCTCCCGCAGCCCCTGAAAAACTTCGTGTTCTTCGCGTCTTCGTGGTGAACACCCCTTCGTGGTGCTCGTGCCGGCATGGCCCCGGCGGCTTGACTCCGCCCCGGAATGTTGCACGGTAACTGCATGCTGCCCAATCGCCGCAAGTTTCTGCAAATCTCCGCCGCCGGGACGGTGGCGGCCTCCGCGCTTGGGGCTTACTGGCTTTCCACGACGAAACGCGGAGTCGGCAGGCTCGCGCGCATGCTCGTGTCCGACGCGGAACGCGATGTCCTCCCGGCCCCTCTGAAACCTGATCCGAATTCCTGGAATGACAACGCCATCAGCATCGCCTGGCTCGGTCATTCCACCACGTTGATCAATTTTTTCGGGGTGAAGATTCTCACCGATCCGGCCCTGGCGCCGCGCATCGGGGTGTCATTGGGAATCGGCACAATCGGTTTGAAACGGTTCGTGGCCCCTGCACTCACGGCCGCCGAGCTGCCGAAACTCGACCTGGTCCTGCTGTCGCACGCGCACATGGATCACATGGACCTTCCCACCCTGCGCCGCTGTTCCCGGCTCGGAGTTGTCCGGGCCGTCTCGGCCCGGGCGACCTCGGATGTGTTGTCGGGGACTGGCCTTTCGGATTTGACGGAACTGCGCTGGGGCGAGAAAGCCCGGTGCCGGTTTCCGGCGGGCGAGTTGGAGATCGAGGCCTTCGAAGTGAAACACTGGGGCCGACGCTGGCCGAGTTCTCAGGACCGGGGTTACAACGGTTATGTTCTGCGGCGGGAAGGCAAAGCCATCCTGTTCGGCGGTGACACGGCCCGGACGCCGTTGTTCTCGGAAATCCGGTCGCGCGGGCCGTTTGAGGCGGCGATCCTGCCGATCGGGGCTTACCGGCCATGGATTTGGAATCATTGCACGCCGGAGGAGGCGGTCGGGATGGCCAACCTGGCCGGCGCCGGCAGGATCGTTCCGGTTCATCACCAGACGTTCCGGCTCAGCGATGAACCGATGGAGGAACCCATCCAGCGATTCCAGGCGGCGTTGTCGGGGGAAAAGGAGCGCATCGGCCTGACCCGGATCGGGGAGACCTTTGTCTGCGGCAATTCGTAACCGGAATGTCCCAGGTTTTTCTGTTTCGGATTGTTTCGGACCACAATAGAATCCACGCCATGCGTTTTTGCCTTGCGCGATGGTTGACGGGAATTCTGTTGCTGGCTGCTGCGACCCTCCGGGCCGCCGGGACGGCGCAGCACGTGGTCGTTGTGGTTTGGGACGGCATGCGGCCGGACTTTATTTCCGCGGAACACACACCCACGCTGCAGCGCATGGCGCAGGAAGGGGTTTATTTCTCGCGCCATCACCCGGTATACTGCAGCGCCACGGAGGTCAACGGCACCGCGATGGCCACCGGCCTCTATCCCGGCCACAGCGGCATCATCGCCAATCGCGACTACCTCCCCGGCGTCGACCCGCTGAAATCCGTGGCATGCGAAGATTTGCAGGTGATCCGGGCGGTGGATGCGCTGACCGGCGGCCATTATGTCATGGGTAATACCCTGGCCGTGCGGCTTCGGGCGGCCGGCAAAACCACCGCCATCGCCGGATCCAAACCGGTCGTGGTCCTGCAGGACCGTTTTGATCGCGCGGATGCCGCGTCGAATGGCGTGGTGCTGTTCGCGGGCAACACGCTTCCCACGAATCGGGCCGCTGATCTGACCGCGCAACTGGGCGCGCTTCCCGCCTACGTGGCCCGGGCCTCGGCGCTGCCGAACGAACCGCGGGATGCCTGGACCACGCGCGCACTCCTGGAATCGTTCTGGTCGAACGGAGTGCCGTCGTTCAGTTGCCCGTGGCTCAGTGAGCCGGACTTTTCGCAGCACGCGGCCGGGCCGGGATCGCCCAAGGCGCTGGCGGCGATCGAGAGCAGCGACCGGAAACTGGCCGAGGTGCTGAAGGAACTGGACCGGCGCGGATTGCGCGAATCGACGGATGTGTTTGTGGTTTCCGACCACGGATTTTCCACGATTGAACGGCCGGTGGATGTTGCAAAAATTCTCCAGCAGGCCGGGTTCAAAGCGAAGCGCGAATTCAAATCGGCCCCTCAAAACGGTGAGATCCTCGTTGCCGGCCAGGGCGGTTCGGTGCTGTTTTACATCGCCGGACATGATGCGGAAGTCATCCGCAAGCTGGTGGCTTTCTTGCAGACGCAGGATTTCACGGGCACGGTGTTCGCGCGCAACCCGGTCGAAGGCGCGTTTTTGCTGGAACAGGCCAGGGTGGATTCTCCGAACGCACCCGACGTAATGATTTCGATGCGCTGGTCCGACCAGGTGAGCGGCCATGGCGCGCCGGGCATGCTCGTCTCAGACGGTTCCGCGCCGGCGGGACAGGGCAACCACGCCAGCCTCAGCCGGTTCGACATGCACAACACGCTGGTCGGGATCGGGCCTGATTTGAAGAGGCATTTCGTGGATGAATACCCGACGGGGAACGTGGACATCACGCCCACCGTCCTCTGGTTGCTGGGCGTGGATGCCGAACGGCTCGATGGGCGCGTGCTGAGCGAAGCGCTCACGGCCACAAATGCGCCCGCGACTTCCGAACCCGCAACCCAGCGCCTGGAGGCTTCAAGGAAAACTGGAACTGGCGCCTGGCACCAATACCTCCAAACCAGCCGGGTGAACGAAACGGTTTACCTCGACGAAGGTAACGGCTCCTGGACGCTGCCGTGATTTGGCGTCCGGGCATCAACGCAGAGGCGCAGAGGACGCGGAGTTTCACAGAGGCGAGGCGGCATTTCCCCGGGCGTGGAATCTGATTGAAAATGCCGCCATTCACCCCCAATCTGGGATCATGCAATCTGTATTTTCAGGACCGGTCTACGTGGTGCGCGATAACATCGACACGGACCAGATCATCCCGGCGCAATACCTGACGCTGGTGCCCACGATCCCCGACGAATACGAAAAGCTGGGCTCCTACGCGCTGTGCGGATTGCCCGAGTCGCTCTACGCAACGCGCTTCGTCAAGGCGGGCCAGTTGGATTCCGAATACCCGATCGTGGTCGCCGGTCGCAATTTCGGATGCGGCAGCTCCCGCGAGCACGCGCCGATCGCCCTCGGGTCCGCCGGCTGCCGCGTGGTGCTGGCCGAGAGCTTCGCCCGCATCTTTTTCCGCAACAGCGTCGCCACCGGCGAGCTCTATCCCTGCGAAATCACCCCGCGCCTGTGCGACGAACTCAAGACGGGCGATGTCGACGGTGATCTCGACAAGGAAACCGTCACGGTGAAATCCAGCGGCAAAAGGATCTCGTTCAAACCGCTCGGCGACGTCCGGCCCGTCGTGGACGCGGGCGGGCTTTTCAATTTCGCGCGCAAGAGCGGCATGATCGCGAGCTGACCGGAGAGCCCGGGCCCGGCACACGAATGAAAAATTCCGGATCCCGGCCCGCCAAATCCCCGGATCTTTTTCCACGCCCGCGCCGGATGAAAATCCGCGCGGGTTTTTTCCGCCTGCCTGAAGTCCTGCCGGTTCGACCGGACGCAACACTTGATTCCAAAGCCGTCCGGCTCGGAGTTGCCCGGCTGGAGGAGGCGCTTCGTCCACTGGGAACACGGCTGGTGCGACGGTCCCGCTCCGTGGGACCGCAACTCGACCTGGCCCGGGTCGCGGCGGACGCGCGGCTCCCCTGGACCGGGGCGGGCGGATATCGGCTGGAGGTGGGCGCCGTCGGCATTCGTGTGGAAACGGCTTCCGCGGAAGGCTGGCGCGCGGCCGTCGCCACCCTGCGCCAGCTCTTGCGCCAGTGCGGCACGCGCCTGCCTTGCCTGGAGATTTGTGACTGGCCGGAATTCGCGCGACGCGGTGTCATGCTCGACGTCTCGCGCGGGCGCGTGCCGAGGATCGAAACCCTGCTCGAACTGGCCGGCGACCTTGCGGATCTCAAGATCAACGAATTCCAGCTTTACCTGGAACACACCTTTGCCTACCGGCGGCACCGGCGCGTCTGGGCCGGGTGGGGCGCCATCACGGGCGGGGAAATCCGCCGACTGGACCGCCATTGCCGGCGGCTGGGAATCGACCTGGTGCCGAACCAGAATTCGTTTGGTCATCTGCGCTGGTTTCTCGCCCGGCCGGAACTTCGCCACCTGGGAGAGGTCCAGGAACCTTACGCGCCGCCCGGCGCCTCGTTCCTGCGCAGGCCTTCCACGCTGGCGCCCGGGCACCCGGGTACCCTCCCGTTTTTGCGCGGGCTGTTCGACGAGTTGCTCCCGAATTTCAGCAGCCGGCGGTTCAACGTCGGCTGCGACGAAACCTGGGACCTCGGCCGCGGCCGGAGCCGCGAGGCCTGCCAGCGCCGGGGGCAGGGCAGGGTTTACCTGGATTTTCTAAAAGCCATTCACCGCGAAGTTCGGAAGCGCGGCCGGACGATGATGTTTTGGGGCGACATCATTTTAAAATATCCGCGCCTGGTGCCCGAATTGCCGTCCGGCGTCATCGCTCTGAACTGGGGTTACGAGGCCGCCCACCCGTTCCAACACGAGGCCCGGCGATTCGCGAAATCCGGCATCCCGTTCTACGTCTGTCCCGGCACCTCCACCTGGATGACGTTTGTCGGCCGGCACGACAATGCGCTCGCGAATCTTTCCGCCGCCGCGGCCGCCGGCCGGAAACACGGGGCCGTGGGTTACCTGATCACCGACTGGGGCGACGGTGGACATCCGCAGCCGCTCGCCGTCAGTTACTGGCCTTATCTCGCCGGTGCCGCCCTGAGCTGGAACGGCGGCAATGCGGACGGAATTGAAGCCGCCCTGAGCCGCGATGTTTTCCAGGATGCGACCGGCCGGATGTCGGCCGCAGCCCGGGCGCTGGGCCTAGCGCATCGACTGTTGAAATGTCCGCAACGAAATTCCACGGCGCTCGGCACCACCCTCGCCGCGCCCACGCCGGAGTCGCGGGAATTGTTCTGCCACGAAGGCCTGTCGAATTTTCTGCACATCACCCCGCGCAATCTGCGTCGGACGCTGCGCGAACTGGAACGCCAGCGGCGGGTGCTGGCGGGATCCAAACCGCGCGGCTCACGCGCCCGGCTGCTGCGCCAGGAGCTCGATCTCGCCGCCCGGATGGCGGTTCTTTCCTGCCGCTATATGCAATGGCAACAGGCTGTGCGCGGCAGAAAACGCTCGATTGCTGGACGGCTGGCCGCGAAGCTCGCGGCGGAACTTGCGCGGCTGGACAGCGATTTCAATCGCGCCTGGCCGCATCGCAACAAGGGCACGACCGCTCAGTGCTCGGAGTTTCTCCAGTGGC
>JAXMHQ010000002.1:0-192989 GCA_046346665.1 Verrucomicrobiota bacterium | reverse complement strand
ACCCAGGGAACGGGATTGCTTACGGCCCCGGCCCGCCGGCTGCGCGTGGACTATCGCCGGCTCGGGCGGGCGGCGGCGTCCCGGCTGCTTCACGGCACTCCCGTGCCCCGTCTGCGGGCGGCGCTTGTTGCGCCGCAATCGAGCTAACTTCTCGAGCGTCTTCACGTGGATAAAGAGGGATGGATTTGTTGCGGCACGCGATCCCGCTGTCACTTTGAACCACTCTTTTGAGTGGGTTGACTATTCGGGGTTCGGGAATATAAATGCCTCATAACACACAGCCAGCTATTCGCAAAGAACATTACGCAGAAGCAACCCAGGAAAACAAACCCGCAGATGAAAAACGCCAAAACATCAACTCAGCAATCGAGCGCGACGGCAGATTCGCAGAATCGCCTTCTCGCCTACTCCACCGCCGCCAGTTTGGGGGCATTTTACGTCGGCGGCAACGCCCAGGCGGCACTTGTCCAGGCCCCCGGACTTGCGCCGTACCCGCACGTCATCCTGGCGCCCCCGCCTGGAACGGCGACCGAAAGCCACCACTATTTGAGCATTGAGAGCGGGAGCAAAACCAATTTCGATCTCATATTTGGCCCCGATCTTCTGTCTCACACCACGAGCGGGGGACCGCCGCAGGTTGTTGAGCTGCCGGGATTCGATGCGGATACCCAGCCGCTTACCACGCTGTGGGTGAACGGCGACCCGAACGCCTATATTGCCGCGTTCTTCGGCGGAGCGGTCATTGGCAACAATACCAACACGGCGTTGCCGTCGTATCATCCGCGCCTCGCGCTCAGCTACCAGATCGGCGGCTATCCGTTCGTGAATTATAACTGGAACGGCTACCTGTCTTACCCGAACGAATATGCGGGTTTCAAGTTCAAGAGCACCGTGGATGGCCAGAACCACTTCGGCTATCTCCAGCTTCAAATCAATTTCATCGATGCGACCACCAACACCCTGCCTCCCGGCGTCACCAAGCGGGTTCTTCAGTCGGTCGTGATCAAAGATTGCCGTTACGAATCGACACCCGATGCGGGCGTCACGATCCCGAAGGAGATCATGATCACCAACATCACGAACTCGGATAACACGGTAACGATTGATTTCGGCCCGAACTCGACGGAAAACGACGATGCGACGGTTTTTACCCTGGAGACCAGCCTGAGTCTTGGTTCATCGGCCGTCTGGGTGGCTGATCCCAATGTCATATCGATGATTCAGGTCACCACGGGTGATTCTCAACAGCCCGCCACGTATCAGGTTCAAACGACCCGCGATCCCGCGGTGCCCACTCAATTCTACCGCATCAAGAAGTGATGATCGGATGAGCAGCGAGAATGAAATCGGTGGACATGTCCGGGAGGCGGTTCGTTCCCAGCAAGTGCTCTTTGCTGAAACGCCCGCCGGGGTCACCATCGGTGTGGTCTCCGAATCGGAACCATCTTCGCTCGCATTGTTGGCGGCGGGCGTGGCGGGCATAGGGGCTCGCCGCGCCCGCAGGGCCGAGCGAATGAAATCCCAGCAGGCCGCGAAGACCGAAAGCTGAGTGCCCGGCACTTCAGGCAACCTTTCTCAAGTCACCATTCCTCGGTTCGTGTCACCTTCTCCTTACGCGGTTCGGTTCGGGGTGTTTGTCGGCAGACCCCCAATAATTGGGGTCGCATATGGAATTGTGGAAGGCCCGCGCCTGGGTATTTGATTTGCCCGGATATGATTCAATCTCCAGAGAACAAGGTGCTGCTCATCGGGTGGGATGCGGCCGATTGGGAGATGATTGATCCGCTGATGCAGCGCGGGCACATGCCTGCCCTGGCCAGGTTCATCGACGGAGGGGTGCGCGGGAACCTGGCCACGCTGCAGCCAATCCTCTCGCCGATGCTCTGGACATCGATTGCCACCGGCAAACGCGCGGACAAGCATGGCATTTGGGGGTTTGCGGAGCCGTTGTCGGACGGCAGCGGCATCGGGCCGGTTCGCAGCACGTCCCGGAAGTGCAAGGCGATCTGGAATATTCTCAGTCAAAACGGACTCAAGTCGAACGTTGTGGGATGGTTCGCCACGAATCCGCCGGAGCCGATCAACGGGGTCATGGCCACCGATCAGTTCCTGGTTTCACCGGAAGCCAGCGTTCTGAACACCGTTCATCCTCCCGAGCTGGCGGGTTCATTAGCTGCGTTGCGAGTCAAACCCGACGAGATTATGGCCGACGATTTGTTGGCCTTTATCCCACGTCTTGCGGAGATTGATATCAAAAAGGATGACCGCCCCATCAAGCTCGCGCGCCGACTGGCCAAGGCGGCCACCGTTCAAACCGCCGCCACGAGCCTGATGCAAACCGGGCCCTGGAACTTCATGGCGGTCTACTTCGACGCCATTGACCAGTTCGGTCACGAGTTCATGTCGTACCATCCGCCGCGGATGCCGGGGATCGCCGACCGCGACTTTGAATTGTATCAGCACGTGATGGCCGGTTGTTATCGGTTTCACGACATGATGCTTCATGCCTTGCTGCAATACGTCGATGACCGGACAACCGTGATCCTTGTCAGCGATCACGGTTACGAATGCGGGCATCGCCGTCCGACGCCGGACGAGGCCAAACACGACCCGGAAGGATGCCATCGTCCCTTTGGGATTGCCTGTCTGAGAGGGCCGGCGATAGTGGAGAACCAGCGTCTTTTCGGCGCGACGATCCTGGACGTGACGCCCACCATTCTCGCGTTGCTTGGCTTGCCGGTCGGAGGTGATATGGACGGGCGTCCGTGGCTGGAGGTTTTTCGTCATCCGGATAAACCCGCACGCATTTTCAGTTGGGAAGGCGTGGGAAACGATGATGAAGCGGGGTTGCATCGGAGCGAGATTCGCCAGGATCCCGCGGAAGCCGCCCAGGCGATCAGCCAGTTGGTGGAGCTGGGGTATATCGCCGCGCCTGCCGAGGACGTTCAGCAGCGGATTCGAGACACCATTCGCTGCAACAAGCTCAGCCTGGTTCGCGCGCTGTTCGATGGACCGAGAATGGCCCAGGCGGTGCCTTTGCTTCGGGAATTGATCGCTGAGAAGCCGGACGACGAGTGGTGCGTGCTGACGCTGGCGAGCTGCCT
Source organism: Verrucomicrobiota bacterium (assembly GCA_046346665.1). Taxonomy (GTDB): domain Bacteria; phylum Verrucomicrobiota; class Verrucomicrobiia; order Limisphaerales; family JAXMHQ01; genus JAXMHQ01. The sequence goes on along the minus strand of JAXMHQ010000002.1, from coordinate 189,885 downwards.
GCTGACGCTGGGGCAGCTTGAGGAGGCCAGGGCCCTTTTGGAATCGGCTTCTCACGAGGCGCAGCAGTCACCCGAAGTGCAATTGCTCCTCGCCGACCTGGCTTTTGCGCAGGGAAACAAGGGTCAAGCCCTCAGCCACGTGGAAAAAGCCGCCACCCATGGGGCCGCTGCAAATCCGTGCAGCGCCCAAATAGGCCGGGCGTTTCTCCGGTTTGCGCGGTGGGACGAAGCGGCGGACGCCTTTCGAAAGGCGCTGGAAACCGATCCCGACAACCCTGCCGCGCTGGATGGTTTGGCTGCTGTGCACCTTGTGCGAGGCGAGTGGGCGGGCGCCATCGAGAAGTCACTGGAAGCGGTCGGATTGGCGCACTTCTATCCGGAGGCGCATTTTCATCTGGCTTTCGCCCTCGAACGCTCCGGCCAAGTCCACGAGGCCATCACGGCTTATGAAACGGCGCTCGGGCTGGGTTACATGCCCGCGCTGTTGCACCGGCATCTGATGGAGCTCTATCGGCCGATCGATGCCGCAAAAGTCCTCGAACACCAGCGCCGCTTTCTGGAGATCAAGCGGCCGCCGGTTTACCAGGCGGATTTCAAATCCGAACTGAGCGCGGGTGTGCCATCCAAAGCCTGAGCAATGGCAAGAAGCTTCATCACGATTGTATCCGGGCTGCCGCGTTCCGGCACGAGCCTGATGATGCAGATGCTGGCGGCCGGAGGCATGCCCGCGCTCACCGACGGCAAGCGCACGGCCGATCAGCACAATCCCCGCGGCTATTTCGAACTGGAGGCGGTGAAACACACGAGGGACGATTCATCCTGGCTGGCCCAGGCTCGAGGCAAAGCGGTCAAGGTGGTTCATGTGCTCCTGCCACACCTCGCCTTGGATCAGGAATACCGGGTCCTCTTCATGCGGCGCAATCCCGGCGAAATTATCGCCTCCCAGCGTGTGATGCTGCAGCAGCAGGGTCGTCCCGCTGCCGCCCTGTCGGATTCCAAACTGGCGGAGATTTATGCCCGGCAACTGGCTGAGGTCGATCAGTGGCTTGCGAGACAACCTACCTTCCAGGTGCTGCACCTTGAGCATCGCGACGTCATTCAGCATTCCCTGGCCACGGCGCAACGGATCGCACAGTTTCTTGGAGGAGACCTGGCCCCTGAACGGATGAGTTCAGTGGTGGAGCCCGATCTTTACCGCCAACGGCAAGCCCCGCTTTAGCAGTCTCTGTTGTGAACACCCATTCCACGCCTCCCGTTTTGAAGGATCCGTCGCTTTGCCCCGCCCTCGCGGGGGCCGGCGCGGGGACTGGGGCTCGAAATATCACCCTCCAGAACCACTCCTTTGAGTGGTTTACAGGCAATCCACCGGGACGTATGAATGCTCGCATGCTTTTGACTAACTCGATTTCGCGCCGAAAGAGGGCGCATGGATTCACATTGATTGAACTGTTGGTGGTGATCGCGATCATTGCGATCCTGGCGGCGTTGCTGCTACCGGCTTTGGGCAGGGCCAAGGTCCGGGCGCAATCGATCTCCTGCATGAATAATGCGAGGCAATTGATGCTGGGATGGATTCAATACTCGGTGGATAACGATGACAAGGTCGTGAACAATTTCGGCGTTGTGTCGACCACCCTGGAGATCAACAACCAAACCTACCGCAACTGGGTGAACAACGTGATGAGTTGGAGCACGGATCCGAAAGTTACAAACATCGTGGGCATTACCAAGGCGCCGTTCAACGCCTATGTTGGTGGAAACATTGCCATTTATAAGTGTCCAGCCGACCGTTATCTGAGCTCGGTCCAACGTAACGCAAAGTGGCTGCAACGGTCCCGCTCCTACTCGATGAACTGTTATTTCGGCCCCTTTGATCCTTCCGGTCAAGCGGCTCCTTTTGATGCGAATTCCCGCAAGTTTACGAAATACAGCAATATCAGCCAGGCGGCGAACCTGTTCGTGACGCTGGACGAGCATCCCGACAGCATCAACGACGGTTTTTTCCAGGCGTTCGGCGCCGCGGCCGGCTATCTCGTGAAACACAGCATGTGGTCTGATTTGCCGGCTTCAAGTCATGACGGGGCCTGTGGCTTCTCGTTTGCGGATGGACATTCGGAGATTCATAAGTGGAGAAGCAAAACCATTACGATAGCTCCCGTGAAGTTCCTGAACGCCGCGGCGGCAAGCGGCGCGAGCACGACGACCGACGCGGCGGTCAACGAGGATGCCACCTGGCTGGCAGAGCACTCCAGCGTTCCCAACTGATGCTCATTTTCGAAGTGCTTTGCTCAAAACGTATGGTCCGAAACGCCGTTGCGGTGGCAATCGCACTGACGATTGCCGGGGGCTCCCTGGGCCGGGGGCAGACACGCCCAACTGCGGAAGCCGCTTCGGCGCCCCGGGCTGCGCCTGCGGTTATCCCCCGACCGGTGAAACTCTCCCTGGAAGCCGGGCAGTTCAACGCGGGGCCCGCCACGACACTAAGGATTGCCCCGGGTGCGGAAGATGCACGTGAAGCTGCTGCCTTTCTGGGCAGTTGGCTGCCACGAACTGCGGGCGGCGCGCCTCCCGTGGGCCTGATGGCGGATGAAGGCGAGGAGCCGGGGATCCTGTTTACAAAGCGCGGCACAAAGCCGGAATGGGGCGACGAGGGCTACGGTCTTCAGATCACCCCGAAGCAGGTGTTGATTCGCGCCAATGCAGCGCCGGGATTTTTTTACGGCTGCCAGACACTGCGGCAACTTCTGCCACCCGGGGCCGGGAAGGCCTCGGACGCGCCGGCAACCCGCAACTTGGCGTTGCCGTGCGTCGAGATCGTGGATTTTCCCCGGTTCGGCTGGCGCGGGTTGATGCTGGACAGCAGCCGGCATTTTCAGGACAAGGAATTCATCGAACGCCTGCTCGACGTGATGGCCTTGTACAAGTTGAACCGTTTTCACTGGCACCTGATTGATGCGAATGCGTGGCGGTTGGAAATCAAAAGATATCCAGAACTCGCAAAAAAAGGTTCCTGGCGGGGGACAAATGCGGTGGGGGACAGCGGTTGGTATTCACAGGAGGACGTGCGCGAAATCGTGGCCTATGCCCGGCGCCGCAACATCGAGGTGATTCCCGAAGTGGAAATGCCCGCGCACACGGCGGCCGCGCTGTATGTGTTTCCGCAGTTGACGTGCACCGGCAAGCCTTTTGAACCCGGCGAACCGGGCCTGGATTATTTCACCAAAAACACCACAAACCTTCCCTACTGTGCGGGGAAAGAGGCGACTTTTGAATTTCTGCAGAATGTGCTGACCGAAGTCGCAATGCTTTTTGACTCGCCCTACATTCACGTGGGAGGCGACGAGCGGCCGGAGGGTTCGTGGGAACAGTGTCCGGATTGCCAGGCGCGGATGAAGGCGGTGGGTGCGAAGGACGAGCACGACCTGCAGAATTATTTCATGCGGCGGATCACGGATTTCCTCGCGACGAAAGGCCGCCGGGTGATCAGTTGGGCCGTAACGCGGAGTGATCGATACGATCCGAAGGACATGGACGATCTCGGCCACGACGCCATCATCCAGAACTGGCATGAAGGAACCCGATTCGCCGCGACGCAGGGATGGGATGTCATCAATTCGGCGAACCGGTATGTGTATCTGGACTATCCCGAATTTCCGGGCATGGGCAAACCGGACTGGATGCCGCTGTTGCCGTTGGAGAAGGTTTACCAATTTGAGCCGCTGCCGGGCGGGCTGGAGGCGGAGGCTGCGAAACACGTCTGGGGTGGCGAGGCGTGTTTGTGGACCGAGGAGGTGCCCCAGGAAAAAGTATTCGCTACACTCTTCCCGCGTTTGCTTGCGCTTGCGGAAGTGACCTGGACGCCGGTGGCCGAAAGAGATTTCAAGGACTTCACCGCGCGGGTGAATCTGAATGCCGCGAGCCTCAAAGCCATGGGGGTCGAATATGGCCGGCCGCCTGAAGGAACTCCAAGACTGGAGTCAAAACCAGAATAGCTGCAAAATAGTTTTGCAATGAAAACCTCCATCCATCGTCTTCGGATTGCGTTTGCAATCTGCTGTCTATCCAGCTCAACGCTTTCGGCTCAAACCATCGTGGGAGGCCTGGGCGATCTTTACCGCGTGACCGATGCCGAATCGCGTTCGGTCAGCCCGGAGAATTTCACCGGCGAAAAGGGACGCGGCGGCATGTCCACGAATGGTCCCGCGCTCAGTGCCTCCGGGAACCTGGGACAGGGATGGAAAATTTCGCCGTTTGTGGTTGTGAAATCCAAGTCCACTTTCACCCTGGCCGACATTTCGGGCCCGGGGCTGATCCAGCAGATTTGGATGACGCCCACCGGGAACTGGCGGCGCTCGATTCTCAGGTTCTATTGGGACGACGAAACGGATCCTTCGATCGAAGTGCCCGTCGGCGATTTCTTTGCCTGCGGCCTCGGCGAGTATGCCCAGGTCAATTCTCTTGCGGTATGCGTGAACCCGGGCAAAGCATTTAATTGCTATTGGCCGATGCCGTTCCGCAAGAAAGCGCGGGTGACCTTCGAGAATCTCGACGACAAGGACATGACCCTGTACTACCAGATCAATTATGCGCTGACACAACTGCCCGGCGACGCGGCCTACCTGCACGCGCAGTTTCGACGGGAATCGCCGCTGAAAACCAAGGGCCTCTATACGATCCTGGATGGTGTGAAGGGCGCCGGCCTCTACGTGGGAACCTATCTCGCCTGGGAAGCCCGCAGTCCGGGCTGGTGGGGGGAGGGTGAAATCAAATTCTATCTCGATGGCGACAGGGATTTCCCGACGATTTGCGGAACCGGGACGGAAGACTACTTTTGCGGCTCGTATAATTTCGACACCAAAGGTCCCGACGGAAAGCATCGCTACACGGTTTTCTCAACGCCATATACCGGCCTGGCGCAGGTGCTGCCTGCAGACAAAGCTTACGAACCGGGCCAGCGATTTGGACTTTATCGCTGGCACATTGCCGATCCCATCCGGTTCAAAAAAGATTTGAGGATCACGATTCAAGCGCTTGGCTGGGAAGGGGACCGCTATTTGCAGTTGCAGGACGACATCGCGTCCGTTGCGTTCTGGTATCAAACCGAGCCGCACGCAAAATTTCCATCGTTGCCTGATCGCGACCGGCTGGATTGGCGGCCGCAACAATAGGAACCCGGTCCTGCATTTTACACAGCCCGGAATGCGTTTCAGCCACGGGGCTGTTTCGATCAAGTCAAAACACGCGGCAGCCGGAGCGAGGTATTGTCGTTGGCCGGAGTTATGAACACTCTATGAAGCTCCAACTGCTAGACTGGTGCGTTGTTCTCGGAACGCTGGTGGTTTGTTTTGTGCCGGCGTTGTTTTTTGGGAAGCGCGCGGGAAAAAGCACCTCGGAGTTTTTCGCTTCGGGCCGGTCCGTGCCCTGGTGGCTGGCCGGGCTTTCGATGGTGGCGACGACGTTCAGCAGCGACACCCCGAACTGGGTGACGGAACAGGTGCGCAAATTCGGGGTGGCGGGCAATTGGCAATGGTGGGCGTTCGTGCTCACGGGAGTTGCGACCGTATTTTTCTTCGCCCGGCTCTGGCGGCGTTCCGGAGTGATGACGGACCTGGAGTTTTACGAATTGCGCTACTCCGGGAGGGCGGCCTCGGTGGTGAGAGGGTTTCGAGCTGTCTATCTCGGCCTTTTTTTCAACTGCTTCATCATGGGCATGGTGACGTTGGCGGCATGCAAAATCGCCAACATCCTGTTCGGCATGCCCCCGTGGAAAACGATTTTGATCTGCGGTTTGTTGAACGTGGCGTTCGCGTCGCACTCCGGTCTGTGGGGCGTGCTGGTCATAGATATGATCCAGTTCTTCATCAAGATGACCGCCGTGTTCGCCGCGGCATACTTTTCCCTGAAACAGGTCGGAGGTCTCGGCGCATTGATCGACAAACTCGGGAAGCTGCAAGTGGTGACGCCCGACAACGCGCAGCCCGTGATGTCGGCCATCGACGGCCATGGCCAGCCCATCCTGGATATTCTGCCGAACTTCTCGCTGCCGCAACTGGCGCTGATGGTTTTCATCATGCCCATCGCGATCGGCTGGTGGGCAAACTGGTACCCGGGCGCCGAGCCGGGCGGCGGCAGCTACATCGCGCAACGAATGCTGGCGTCAAAGTCGGAAAAGGATTCGCTGGGAGGAACGTTGTTTTTCAATTTCGCGCACTACGTGTTGCGGCCCTGGCCCTGGATCATCACCGCGCTCTGCTCGATCATTGTTTTTCCCGACCTCCAATCCATCAAGGCGGCGTTTCCGAACGCGGATCCGAATTTGATCGGTCACGACAGCGCGTTTCCGGCGATGCTGACTTTTTTGCCGGCAGGTTTCGTGGGGCTGATGGTGGGCGGATTGATTGCGGCGAATTCATCGACCATTCTCACTCATTTGAATTGGGGCTCTTCCTATCTGGTTCACGATTTCTACCGGCGTTTCATCACCCGGAACGCATCGGAAAGGCATTACGTGAACGCGGGGCGCCTCTGCACAATCCTTCTGTACGTTGTGGCGGCGATTCTGAGCCTGCAAATGAGTTCGGCTCAGCAGGCGTTTCAGATTCTGCTCTCGATCGGGGCCGGCACCGGGTTGCTTTACATCGTGCGGTGGTTCTGGTGGCGGGTATCGGCGTGGTGCGAGGTGGCGGCCATGGGGGCATCGCTGGTCAGCGCGGCAGGATTTCCGTATCTGACGAAAATCGGCGTGCTGCCGCATCTGGGCTTTGCGCAGACGACCATTCTGCAGGTTGGCTTCACGACGATCTGCTGGCTGCTGGCGGCGTATTTGACGCCCCAAACAGACCGGGACAAACTGGTTGAGTTTTACAGGAAGGTGCATCCGGCGGGGCCGGGCTGGGAAAAGGTGCGGCGCGAAGCGGGAGTGACCGGCGCGGAGGCGTCGTTGCATGGCGACCACATGGGCATGGCGACGGCGGGGTGGGTGTCTGGCTGCGCGATGATCTGGTCATCGTTGTTCGCCATCGGGAATTTTCTTTACGGACGAACCGGGCCGGCGTGGCTGTTGACGGGACTTTTCCTTATTAGTGGCGGCGTGCTGCTCTATGTCGTAAATCATCTCTGGAGCAAGCCATGCAACAGATAAGATGAAAACAAAAGTATTAGCACTCTTTGTCCTGGTGTCGTGCCTGATCATTTGCGGCACAGCCGATGGCCAGACGATTCAAGTCTCCGACGCCATGCCCGTCACGAACCAGGCCGTGACCATCACCGTGCCGGGATTGCCTCCCGGCGGCCTGATCCACATCACCGATGCGCACGCCGCCACGACGCACCTTGCGGTCAACGCCCAAAGCCAGGCCGTATGGACGCCCTCGCGTTATGGTAAATATTTCATCTCCTCCGGCGCATCGACCCGGACGATGTGGGTGACCGCGCGACGAATGACCTTCCATTGGTGGAGTTGCACCCCGGCTCAGACGAACGTCACCGTCGTCATGCAGCGGGACAACGCCTGGCAGGTGCGCGGTGTCGCGGGCGTGGATTGGGCCGGCGGGGAAGCGTATTCGCGCGGCGTGGATGGGAATTACTGGACCAATGCCGCGGACTGGGTCAACGGCTGGAGTTATGCCTACTCGACCGACGGCATGGCGATTGATGAGGCCTATTGTGACGCCGGTTTCCCGACCGATCCAATTCTCCAGGCGATCGCCATCGTGCGGCAGGCGCAAGGCACGAACTATTCCATCAGCCTCTGGTCGGAAGGTTTCGGCGGGGATTTTACCGCCGGCGCCGCGCTCTTGAAATCCAACAACGTTACCGTCCTGATCGAGGATTACAGCGGCAACTGGAACCAGCACGTCACCCATTGGGCGCCGGTGCGATCGTATGACCTGCAGGGCCAGGCCATTGTCGGGATTTGGCCGGGCACCGCGCCGCTGACCAATGAGGCCGCGGTGCGGGCCGACATGGCGCTGCTGCGTCTGGTCGCGCCGGAGGCGAACGGCATTGCCATCTTCGCGCCGATGACCAACTCCTTCTCGCCTCCCGTGCTTTCAACTGTCCTGAACGCCTGTGACCAGGCCATCGAGGACTATTTCCTCAAGCCGGTCATTTATCTGGCCGCCAATACCGTCGGGCAGCTTGCCGTTTGGAATCTTGGCAACGACGATGCCACCGGATTCTCGCTGGAATTTCTGAACGGATCGGGCGGCGTCGTTCAAACCCTCGACCTCTCCAGCCTTGGCCCAAATGGCCAGTGGCTCATAGGCATCCCCACAGGCGCAGTCAACGCCCGCGTCGTCAATCCGCCGGGCACCGCGAATCTTTACACCGGCAACAGCAGATACTCGAATGGTCTCTACCCGCTGAATGAGCCGGGGCGCTACATTTGGAACAATGCCGGCGGCGACGCCCTCTGGAGCACCTCCAGCAATTGGAATCCTGCCGGCCCGCCGCCCGGCAACCTGGATAGCGGGAACTTCGCTTACTTCGACGGCGCGGTCATCACTCCGCACGCCGTGTCCGCCGCCTCGGGCGAAACGTCCATCAACAGCGTTCAATTTGTCACCGGCGGCTGGACCATCGCCGGCAACCCCGCCAGCCAGGATTTCTACACTTACAGCATCAGTTCCTCCGGCACAGGCACGAATACAATTAACATCGGGCTCTCCACGCGCGACGTGGTGCCGGCCTTGATCACGGTGGACGCAGGCAACACGGTCGTCATGAACGGACGCGTTGGCGCCGTCAGGAATAACGGGGGCCTGTTCAAGAACGGTTTCGGCACACTGATCCTGGCCTATGCCAACAATTACACCGGCATTACGACCATCAACGCCGGCACGCTTCTCGTCAACGGCTCGGTCGGGACCAATGTCGTTACGGTGTCATCCGGCACCACGCTGGGCGGCCTGGGCAGCGTCGGCGGTGCGGTGAATCTCCAGAGCGGCGGCACTCTGGCACCCGGGGCCGGCGGGCCGGGAACGCTGACCCTGAACCGGTCGCCCTCGCTCGAGGCCAGGTGCTGATGGAAATCAGTTCAGGTGTTTCGCCGACCGCAGACAAACTCGTCGTCAGCGGTCAACCGCTGACCTACGCCGGCACACTTGTTGTAACCAACATCGGGACGGGCGAACCGGCGGCCGGGGACTCCTTTGTCTTGTTCAGCGCGTCCAGCTTCAGCGGCAACTTCGCGGCAACGAATCTGCCGCCGCTCTCCGGGAACAAACGCTGGGTCTGGTCGCCGGGGCATGGCCTGTTGTTCGTGACTTCCACCGCACCGACGAACCTCCTGTTCTCGGTTGCCGGCGGCCAGTTGACGTTGAACTGGGCGGCGGATCACACCGGTTGGACGCTGCAAATGCAGACCAACAGTTTGATTCCAGGTGGATGGCGCGATGTGGCGAACTCAACGACGACAAATCAAATGACGTTCCCGATCGATTCCACGTACCCGGCAACCTTCTACCGGCTGAAGCTTCCTGGCGAGTGACCGCGCCCGGCAGTTATAACCGGATGAAAACCTTGTGGCGGTAGAGGGTCCGGACGAACCAGAAGGCGAGGAGCAGGCCCACCAGGGAAACCGCCAAGTCTCCAAATCCCCGGGTCACACAAGTGTCCAGAAAGTATTTCACGTCGCCACCGGCCAGCCGTCCGGCGGGATTGCTGAATCCGCCGATGATGCTTTCCGCGACATAAATGGTGATGGAATTCATGCCGATCCACACAAAGGGCTGGCACCAGCGCTGAAAGCGCCACACGTCCACCACGAGGTAAAAGGCGCCCAGGAGAATCGCGCTGTAACCACCGGCCACCAGGACGAACGACGAAGTCCAGATTCTCTTGATCACTGGAAATTGCATTCCCAAGAGCCAGCCCAGCGCGGCGCCCGCGATTCCGAATGCAAACAGGTAAATCACCTTGCGCCGGTCCGGGACGCGTTGATTCTGGAGGAGCAAGCCGGCGAAAATGCCCAGCAAACAGCTCGCCACGGCGGGTAGCGTGCTCAGGCAGCCTTCGGGATCGGCAAAGTCGTCATACTTGTAGCCCGGTAGATATTTGAAATCGAAGTGATCGGACACGTTCAACCCCGGACGGTATTGGTTGGTAATGCGGTTGGTGGTGCCGTCGTACAGGGTTTTTGCCGCCGCCCACGCTGGGCTGTCCTTGACTGCGGAGGGATTGACCCAATTCGTGGCCGTGAAAAGCGCCGCCATTTGTGCGTCACCGTTTCGCTGTGCCAGTTCCAGCAGGTTGCTTCTTTCCAGTTGAATGTTCCTGATGGGAAACAAGCTCATCAGCGCCCAATATCCGGCGAGCAATCCCGCGCAGATGGCGAGCAGCGTCCGCGGTTTGAAAAAGCAGAAAAGCAGGCCGGCAAAAAAATAAACGATTGCGATGCGGTTGAGCACCCCGGCGATGCGGACATCCGGCCAGCGGTGGATCAACCCGCCGTTGCAAAAAACGCCCAGGACAAAAAGCAGCAAACTGCGGCGGAAAATCCGCTTCAACGCTTCCTTCCTTCCGACCTGCATGAGGGTTCGGGACAGGGAGAAGACCATGGACACGCCCATGATAAAAATGAAGAGCGGAAAGACCAGGTCCAGGGCATGAAAGCCATCCCAGTCGGCGTGTTCCAGTTGCCGGACCATGAAGGCCGTCAAACCGTCGTGGGTCATTTGATTCAAGCCGTAAACCATCGGACTCGCGCCGATGATCCAGAACATGTCGAACCCGCGCAAAGCGTCCACGGACAACACTCGTTTGGGAGACGCAGCCGGCGCGGTCGCCGGGTTCATGGATTTGGAGAGGATGTTCGCTTCAGTCTGCATACGGAGCTCCGGAGAGGCGCGGTTCGCGGGCCGTTGACAAGGCCGGAAAATCGGTGGTCATTATTTCGGTTTCTGTGGCGGTGCGGTGCCGAGGGACGGCGGCGCCACGGGCGTCTCAAATTCGCCGCGGAATTTTGCCGCAGCCTCCGAACGCGACCGGACATGAAGTTTGTGGTAGATCTGGCGGTTATGCCAGCGGACGGTGTCGAAGCTGATGTTCAGGGCCTCGGCGATTTCCTTGTTGGCGAATCCCTTGCACAGCAGTTCGAGTATTTCGTGTTCCCTTCGCGTCAGGACCTGTTCGGCATCGTCGGCGGGTGGCGGTTCCTTGAACGCCTCGACTACTTTGCGGGCGATTTCACTGGTCATGGGGGCGCCGCCGCGCTGAACCTCCTTGATGGCATTCAGGATTTCCTCCGGGTCCGAGCGTTTCAACAGGTAACCCGCCGCGCCGGCACGCAGGGCCCTGAACACCTTTTCCGTGTCGCCATACATGGTGATCATGATGATCTGGACGGCGGGGAGAAGCTGTTTGAGTTTGGCCGCGCATTCGATTCCGGACATGTTGGGCAGTTGAATGTCCATTAACACCACGTGCGGCTGTGCCCGCGGAATCTGGCGCAAAGCCTCCTCTCCGCTTCCGCAGGCGCACACGAAGCGGAAGCCGGCGGTCTCCGCGATGAGCAATTCCAAATTGCGCCTTGTGCCTCTGTCATCTTCAACAATCGCAACAGATATCATAACCAGGACTCGTCATCGCGGCGCGTTGTTCGCCCTCCGCCGCCGATCCTTTATTCCCAGATTAGTCGATGCGTTCATTGAAATGGAAACCAGTTTGCCATGAGCGGTCGCCAGGCCTACTACTCATATGAGCGGTTTATTGAGCGGCATCCCCGCCGCGGCGCATGGATAAATGAACCGCACCATCGTGCCCCCGGTGGGAACGCAGTGGATTTCACAGCGTCCTCCAATCTGCTCCAATCGCCGCGACATGTTGGACAAACCATTGGCGAGAACCCCGGAGCCCGGGGTCGAGGTCACGCCGTGACCGTTGTCCTCGATTTCAATGATCCCGTTTCCGTCGGCCTGCGATCGGAACCGGATTTGAACTTCGGTGGCGTGAGAATGACGCGCCACGTTTGTCAGCGATTCCTTGAAGGCGAGAAAGAGGTTGTGCCTTTGCTCGGAGCCGATGGCTGAAACCGGCGGGTCGCTGGCCACTTCCAGCCGGCAGCGAATGCCGGACAGATTGAGGAATTGCTGGGCGTAGTCGCACAGGTAATGGGTCAAGGACACCACTGTATCGTGCCGCGGATTGACGGCCCAAACGATTTCATCCAATGCGGCGACCATTTCCTTGGATTTGTCAGCCACCTGCCGCAGATTGTTTTGGATGCGCTCGGGCGCTGTGTTCGGCCGTTGGGCCAGGGAGGCTGCGAGCCCGATTTCGGTCAAACCGGCCCCGAGATCGTCGTGCAGATCCTGGGCCACGCGGGTTCGCTCTCGTTCGATGACCGTCAGCCGCTCCAATCGCTCGACCTCCGCGCGGTGCTTGCGGCGCTTGCGCTGGCTGGCCCACGCCGCCCCCAGCGAAACCAGCGCGGATACCGAGAGCACCCTGAACCACCAGGTCTGCCAGAAAAAAGGCCGCACCCGGAAGCGCAGCGCCACCGGTGGATTGCGCCAGATGCCGAAGTCGGTGCAGGCGGTGACTTCAAAGGTGTATTGACCTGCAGGCAGCCGTGTGTAGCTGGCGCTTCGTTGCATGCGCGTCTCCTGCCAATCCTCGTTCCAGCCGACCAACCGGTAACGGAACCTCACGTTTTCGGGGGAGGCGAAGCTGAGTGCGCTGAATTCCAGTTCCACATTCCAGTGATCCGGCGGCAATTGCGGCTCCGGTGAGGACGGATCAATATTCACGTTCCGTCCATCCACAACCAGGCGTTCAATCAGCACGGGTGCGAGCAAACGGGATGGGATGCGCCTGTTTCGGATGCACGATCGCCAGGCCGGAGTCCGTCGGAAATAGAATGTGCCCTTCACTGGTCCGGATGCTCGCGGGCGCAAAGGCGTGATTCGCCTGCAGATTGGGCAGCGACTGGTTGCGGCCATAGGCGGTGGGGAGAACCTGTTGATCCCTGCCTTCGGCCACGGCGTCCAGTTCCCGCTGCCGCACTTTGAAGATGCCGCGATCGGAGTTGAACCAAAGGTTGCCATAATCATCGTTGGCGATGCCATTGATCTGATTGTCCAGCAGCCCCTGTGCGGTTCCGATCAAGGCGAACTTGCCGTTTTTCAGGCGTCCGACGCCGGCGCCGGCATAACCTATCCAAAGGCTCCCATCGGATGTGGTGTGAAGACACAGGATGAATATGGGGGGCGACAGCACCCGGCTCGACTCGTCCACTATGGCGTCTCCGTTCACTCGCATCAACCGGGCCCCGGATGTCGCCATCCAGATGGTTCCTGCAGCGTCTTCCACCATGGCCGAAACCGGGAAGTCGCCCTCGGGCTGGTCGAACCTGGTCAAAACCCCATCGTGGATTTTTTGGACGGAGGATTCTCTTTCCAAAGCGACCCACAAGTTTCCTTTGCTATCCGCCAATAACGACGAGATGATCATGCTGGCCAGTCCCTCGTTGGTGCCCAGATGCGTGAACACCCCGTCCTGCCAGCGGTACAGCCCGTTAAGTGCCGTGCCGATCCACACCGCACCCTGGAGATCACGGGCAAGACAGATCGCCGAACCGCCGGTCCAGCCATCCCTGGCCGAAAGAATGTGCCAGCCATTTTTCTGCTGCCGCGAGAGATCGCCGTCCTGGCCGATCACCCACAGTGCACCGGAAGTGTCCTGGCACATCGACCGCACCGCCTCGTGCGGCAATCGCGTGCTATTGCCTTCGAGCTCCAGAACCCGCGGGCGCACTTGATTCAACCCGCCGCCGGCAGTGCCCACCCAAATGTCACCCTCGGCATCCTCCGCCAGGCTCAGGATGTTATTGTGAGAGACTTCCACCCTTACGATGGCATTTGAACCGTCATAGCGGAACAAGCCGTCAGCCGCCGTTCCGATCCAGACCGCGCCGTGGCGATCTTCGAACAAGGCCGTGGGGTCCACAACCGAGGAGCCCGTGGGTAATTCCACGCGAACTTTCGGGACGCCGGTTCCGTTGTACCAGAGCAATTGCGTCCCCGTGCAAATCCAAATCCCGCTCTGCCGCGCCGATGCGATGCAGAGCGGCCCGGAGGCCACGGTCAATAACGGGACAAACCGGCCGTCGCGAAAAACCCCGACACGGCCCGAATTGGCGAACCACAACTGGCCTTTGCTATCGTTCGCCAGCAGGCAGTAGCCGATGCCGGTCAATCCCTCATTTGTGGAAAAACAACTGATCTGCCCGTTCTCGATCTGGTAGGCAAATCCATCATTGAATCCGATCCAGGCACTGCCTTCGCTGCCCTCGACGGCAGCTTTCGGGCTGACCAGGGAGGAACGGAACTCCGACATGCCCTCGTACTTGGTATAGACATTGGTCTCGGTCCCCTTCAGGCGCACCGCCACACGACCGGCCACCGTAACCCACAATTCATCCTTGTGAAGAAGCGACAGGCCGCGAACCAACCCATAGGCTGCAGGTCCGGCCAGCGGAACTCTCTTGAAATTCGCTCCATCGAAACGCACCAGGCCACGATGCGTGCCCAGCCAGAGATACCCATCCTCCGTCTGCACGATTCCCGTAATGTTGTTATTGGGAAGCCCGTCGTCGAGTTGCCACACCCGGTTCACCCAGTCGGAACTCGGCGGCAAGGGCGGCGCGGCCAGCGCCAGGCCGCCAAACAGCAGCGACCAAATCCCCACGGCGATAATGCTGGTACAACCACGGAGCACCCGCCGAGGATAGCTTCTCCTGCTTTCCAAACAAGCCTGACCGCTTGGAGCATGCGCAGCCATGCACGCTCCAGCCATCCGTTTGCAACCGATAACCGGTGGTGAAATTCTTCAATCACCGATGGACAGGACGGGGTCGGCCGCGCGGTCTGGCCTGCATTCCGGAACCGTGGCTGAAGTTGAGGCTGAGGTGCCGGACGTGCTGCGGGTTTTCCTGGCACGGTGCTCCGTCCTGGTAGCGCATTGTGGCCTGGCGCAGGCAAAGTGTGATTTCCGTGCGACTGACGGTCGCAGCATCCGCGCGATGCATGCAGGTGGAAAAAGGTCCGCAGCAAGGGGAATGTGAGCTGTGCAGCCGGCGAAGCCAGGCAAGGTTCAGCTCCGGGCTTTGAGACCGCGCAAACCGAAACGCAGCGCTCCGGATCTGCTGCGCTTTCGGTTCGTCGTAGCCGGATGAGATCCATTGCCGCGGCGCCCATGGGTGCTTTCGATGAACGAGGCGCTTCAAATCCCAGCGCCATTCAGAAATCTCGAGTGTCGCCGAGAATACCGCGATCAGCCGGAAAGGATTGATTGCCGGGAGGGGCAGCAATGAGAGTGCTGAAATCACGTCTTCGGGTCCGCCGGCGGCGCTCGCGCCTTTCACCACTTCACCCCGGCTGATCGCGTCACGTTTCACGGAAGCCTTGACGGAGTACCAATTGATCAGTGCCAGCGTCACACCGGCGTCGTTGACCGCGATCCACGTCCCGCCGCCGGGTTCGGAGGGGCAAAGTACGGCGCGCCCCCGCAGCGTTCTCACTTTGGGCGGCAGGCCGGCGGCACGGGCAAGCTTTTCATCGCGGTTCATTGCGACGGCATAGCCGTTCCTGCGTGGAATGAAACTGACGGTACACATGGTTCAATCGGCGGTCGGATAATTGGTGGAGACTCGGGAATACTCCAGCCACCGGTTCCAGACGGACAGAAGTTTTGTCGGAGGGCAGCCCCGATCGCGATTCGCGGCGCCAATGGCGAAGACCAGGTCCCATTGCCGAAACAAGGTCCGGTAGGCCGACCACAGCGAATTCCGCGCATCGTAAATGCTGGTGGCTTCGGACGCCGCCCCGTTCAGCTCAATAATGTGAAAATTTCGGCCCAGCCGTAAGTCTTCCTCATTGGCGTATCGGATGTCATAGCGCCCGACGAAGAAACCCGGCAGCTTTCTGGATATGGCATCGATCCTCGATTCCAACTCCCGGGTCCACAATCTCGCGCCGTCCTGAAAGACACAGCCTTGAGCGTGATTGCCCGCCTGGACCAATTTCAGCTCCTCGCCGGATGCCAACACTTCGTTTCGGCGGGCGGTGAACCGCTTGCCGTAGATGCCGGCAAGAAACCGGGCGCGGGAATCCTGCTGAATCAGCTCATCAAGGGTGCTGCGGCCATCGCCGGTGATCTTCGGGAAAAGTTTTTCGGTGATGGCAAAAATGCGTCCGTGCGCTTCGTCCGGGAAGCGGTAGTAAAAGACCCCGACCTCCAGCGGACCCGGGTGGTAACGCTGGAGGACGACGGGGGCGCTGGTCCGGCAGAAATAGTCCGCGGCCTGCTGTTCCGATTGGATCAGCTTGACGCCCGCGCCGCGCTGGCCAACGTCCGGCTTCAGGATCACCGGAAAATCGAGCTTGAGCCGTGTTCGGATTTCGTTGAATGACTGTAGTCGTGCGGCGGGCGTGTGACCGGCGATGAGTTCCGACTCGGCGGTATATTCGGGACTGGTCGAACGCAATTCCTGGAGGATCGCCATCTTGGATTCTCCCACGATTCCGCCGGAGAACATGCCGGGGTTCGCGGCGGTCGGCGTGGTCAGGCCGCGATATTTCAAGGCCAGCCAACCGCAATAGATGCCCACGGGCGGATAGAACATCCAGGCCGGCCAGAATTCCCAATGTCGCCAGCGTTCCAGTCCGGTGATCAGACGGCGGAAATTCAACCTCGTGGAAGCGCGCCGAAGAAACTGCAATCCGGCGACCGAGACCACGCCCAAACCCAGCAGCAACATCCCGGCGTGTTTGTAAGCGCCGAGCAAATACGTCAACCGGCCGCCGAATGTCTGTGCGAGAAGGAGAATGGCCGCCGTCCACACGCAGGAAGCGACGCCGGTCACGAGCAGGAAACGGGGCAAGGGCACGCGGAGGAACCCCGCCGCCAGGTAAGTCGGAAGGCGCGCGCCGGGGAGCAGGCGGCTGAAGACCAGGATCGGCGTGCCGCGTTCGGCAAACCAACGCTCGCTCTCCGCCACCCTGCGGGCAAAACGATGGAGGGAAGATCGCTCGAACCAGCCGCGGCCGGCATACCGCGCCACGGCATAAAGACCGGCATCGCCCATCCAAATGCCGAGAAAGCACGCGGCGAACGCCGCGCCCCACGAGATCCCCCCTGTGGCGAGCAACAATCCCGCGCCCACGGCCGCCACATCCTCGAGCACAAAAGTGGCCAGGAAAAACCCGGCTGCCTTGGCAAAAGGAAACCATTCCGCAATCGCAGGCGGCGCCATCGGCAGGGCCTCGGTCATCATGATGTTGCCGCCGGACGGGCTGTTTGTTGTTGATGCTTCAGCGTGGAAGGCGCCACCCCGAATCCGGGAGGCATCTGCAATCCCATAATCCCCCCCATGACACCGATCAGCGCGTAGTGATGCACGGCGTGTGCGACCGAATACATGATTTCGCGGCCCACGGTGGAATCGGAAACCTGTGAACCGCCGGCGTTGTAACTGGTCTTGCACGTTACGGAAAGCGGTCGAGCGAGGACAACCGGGTCCAGCCGCTCGTACCCTTCGCGAAGATCACGGGTCGCGTTCAATGCGGCAAACCGGTCGGTCTCAACAAGCGTCCCGCGCTCACGATGATCGTAGTCCAGGTCCCCTGCCATCGCGGCGTCCAGCAGGCTGCGGAAATGGTCCAGGCAATGGCGGTAGTGCCCGCCGATGGATGCGTTGAATGCGACCGGCAGGGTGCGGGTGTAAACGGCGTCGCTGACTTCCGTCAGCAGGGCCTCGCCCTGGAGCAGGACCTCGATGACGGAATCGATCAAGATCCGATCGCTGGATGGAGAGTGTAAGTTCATTGGGATTGGATCCGGCAATTGGGGGATTAACAGCCTATTTCCCGTTCTTTTCCAACAACCCCGGCCAGTTGGATTCCGCTTTCGAAAGGTTGCCCTTGGGATCCTTGTTGAAATTGTCCCGGGCGCCCTTGCTGTATTGCAGCAGGAGCTTTCCATCGACGATCTGGAACGCATCGACATCGATGTCCACCAGTTTGTTTTTGGAGACCCCGTAAGCGCAGTAGCCGCCGAACGCGGGCTCGTATTTCGCGGGGTCGGCCTTGAAGAGATCGCGGTGCTCACTCGAGGCGAAGAGGTACGTCGCGCCGTTGTACCGGGCGGGGAATTCCGCTTTGCCCTTCACCGGCCGGTGGTCGGTGAAAAAGGCCACCGGGTCGTAGCCCTGGATGGCGACGCCCGCGCTGTCGAGGTTGAGCAGCGTTTTACTCTGTGCAAAGACCGGCAACGCCAATCCGAGAGCGATGAACAGGATGGATAGTTTTTTCATACTCCAATGAGTCGTGCGAGGACGCGCAAGCTTACAGACATCTGGCAATCATTTGATCCGGGTCACGCCCCTTCAAACAACCGGCGACTCCAGGGGCGTGTGCGTTGTCGGTTGAGCCGCGGCCTGCTTTGCCTGCTGGTGCCGGCAAAAGATGCATCGCTTCGTGTTTTGATGGTGATATTTGGCGCAGGCAACAGGCCGGTCCAGGGCCTTGAAAGCAGCCGCGGCCGCGAGCATCCCCAATGGAGGCGCGAGGAAATACACCCAAAGCCCCGTCCAAAGCCCCGGGATCACCGCGCTGCCGAAGGTTCGCGCAGGGTTCATGCTCATTCCCGACAGCGGGGATTCGAACACAATGAACCCCGCAACGCAGGCGCCGGCGAACAGGCCGGTAAAGCGGGCGAGCCGTTTATGGTTTGAAACGGCCAGCACCACAGCGACCAGAATAAAGGAAATGACTGTTTCCCCGAGGAAAGCCGCCGCCACGCCGCTGGGCCCGGGAATTGTGGGCGCATAATTCACCGCGGGATGCGCCAGCAGCGATCCTGAGAACAAGGCAACAATGGCCACGCCTGCCACGCCCCCGGCAAACTGGGCCGCGACGTAAAATACAGCATCCCAGGTAGCCACTTTTCCCAGCCAATAGAAGGTCAGGGTGAACGCGGGATTCATGTGTGCCCCGGACTGTTTGCCCCATGGCGAGAACACAATGCCGACCAGGGTCAACCCCATCGCCAGGCCCATCAGCACGCGCCGGAAGAATTCCGGAGGGAGGGCGCGCACCACCGGCGAGGCGGGGTGATACAACAACACGGTAAACAGCGTCGCCGACATCATGAAGATCCCAAGCTCCGCCGCTTCCATGAAGTACTCGGGCCAGTGTGTTCTCAGGGCATAGCGCATAAGCCGTAACGATTCAGTTTAAACCATGGATGAACACGGATGAACACGGATACAGAATGATGAAAGCCAGTTTCCGAGGGTGCTTTCAATTCACCGTTTGGTTTGCGTTTGATTCTCCGAGTGCGGCAGTTGTTTATCCGTGTCCATCCGTGTTTATCCGTGGTTAAAAGCCGTTTCAACTGAATCGTTCCGGCTTAGTCATGGAGCGCAGAGTAGGGCACTCCCCGAAAGTCCAAAGGGTTCGCACCGTCCTTCACACCAGGTTCCTGCGGTAGTTGCCGTCGCGTCCGGCACTGCTGACGCCGGATGCGACCTGTCTTGGTGGGGACCTCGAATTGTGTTTCCCACCCAAATGTGGCGGCGACTTTCTCTGGAAGAATTTGCATACCCTTTCGTCGCGGCAGCCACCCCGTCCTTACAGCTGCACCGCAGATCCACGCCGACCGCGACCGGTCGCGGACTTCCGTGAAATGCCGCGGCCACGATGCAGTCGGGCCTGGCTCCAGTTTCAAACTTTAAATTTGAACCGATTCGGCGGCAACAGGTTGCAATGGTTTGTAGAGCGTTTGAGCTTCGTGGCATCACCGTTGCAATAGGGCCGCTCACTATGAACCATGCAACGGATTTCACGAAGGAAGCCGACAACAACCACGCGATCGGCAGCGACTGGGTGGATGCCCACGCGGATTACCTTTTTAACTTTGCGATCGGCCAGGTTCGGGACGCAAGCGTCGCTGAAGATCTCGTTCAGGAGACGTTTCTTGCTGCAGTTAAAGGGCGAGACCGCTTTTCCGGGCAATCCTCCGAGCGGACGTGGCTTGTCGGGATTCTCCGGCACAAGATTTACGATCATCTCCGCAAGACCTGCCGTGAGCGCGCCGTGCGGCACGACCCGGCGCCTTCGAACGACGCCGATTCCTGGGAAGAATCGGTGTTCTGGCTCCACGAAGTGGCCGCGGAATGCCAATTGCCCAGCCGGCGAATCGAGCTGGACGAGTTTCGGACCAACCTGGAACTGGCGCTCGGCAAGCTGCCGCCCCGTGTCGCCCAGGTTTTTCAACTCTACGAAATCGAGGAACGCCCAAACCGTGAGGTGTGCTCCCGGATGAGCATTTCCGAAAGCAATCTTTGGGTCATGTTGCATCGCGCCCGCAAACAACTTCGCCAGGAACTCGGCGGATGGTGGTCGGCGGAGCCGGCAAAAGGGACTTCAGACGCCAGGCTGCATTCCTGACCGGTCGAGGAACTGATTTCTTATGCTGAAAATATCGAGGGCAGGGGCGGCCCATGATTCGGTGACGCTCAAACTGGAAGGGCGCGTGGTCGGCCCCTGGGTGGATGAATTGCGGCAGGCGTGTGAAACCGTATTGGGGGAAGGCCGGGCGCTCAGACTGAATTTGGCCGACGTGACGTTTGCGGATCCCGACGGCGTGGCGACCTTGACGGATTTCAAAACGAGGGGGGTCGTCCTTCAACACTGCTCGCCGTTTGTGGATGAACAATTAAGATCGAAGCGGTAGGGTCGGCGCGCTGCGCCGACCGCGGACGCCGCTGCCAACGGCTACGCCGTCTTGCCGGGACGCCGGATTTTCAGCTTCTGCATCCGGCTGCGGAGGGTGCTGGGGTTTATATTCAGTATGGCGGCCGCGCCGCGCTCTCCTTCGATCATCCAATTGGTTTGATTCAATACCGATTCGATATGTCTTCGTTCCACGTCCTCGAGCGAACCGCCGGCGTCGGGCACGGGCGCCATTTCGATTGGGGCGCTTCGGGCTGCCGGCACGCGGGCGGGGGCCGCGGGCGCGGCGCGCAACTCGTCGGCCAGGACGAGCGTCCTGCCCGGCGACAAAATCACCGCTCGTTCAATGACGTTCTGCAGTTCGCGGATGTTGCCCGGCCAGGCATAGCCCGTGAGCCGCCGCATGGCCTCCTCGCTCACCGAGGTGATCTGTTTGCCGAGTTTCTTCGCGCATTTCTGGACGAAGAACGTGACAAGGAGCGGCAAGTCGCTCACACGCTCGCGCAACGGCGGCATGCGCAGCGGCACGACGTTGAGCCGGTAGAACAGGTCGGACCGGAATTTTCCTTCGCGCACCAATTCCTCCAGGTCGCGGTTCGTTGCCGCCACGATGCGCACGTTGACCTTGATCGTCTTGCTGCTGCCAATCGGCTCGAACTCCTGCTCCTGAAGAACGCGCAGCAGTTTCACCTGGGTGTCCATCGGGAGTTCGCCGACCTCGTCCAGGAATATCGTCCCGCCGTCGGCCAGCTTGAACCGCCCGTCGCGATTGGCAATCGCGCCGGTGAACGCCCCCTTCACGTGACCGAACAGCTCGCTCTCGACGAGCCCGGCGGAGATGGCGCCGCAGTTCACTTTCACCAGGGCGCGATGCCTTCGAGGGCTGCGGTCGTGAATGGCCCGGGCGATGAGTTCCTTGCCCGTTCCGGTCTCACCCAGGATGAGCACGGTGGAATCGATCCGGGCGATCTGCTCCACCTGCCGCAGCACTTCCAGCAAGGCGGGGCTGCTGCCGACGATTTCGCCGAAGTTATGTTCGCTGCGGATTTCCTCCTGCAGATAGGTGTTCTGCGCCTCCAGCCGCGCCTTCTCCTGTTCCATCAACACCCGCTCGGTGATGTCCACAAACATCGTGCGCGTGAACTTGCCGCCCACGTCGGGCTTGGACCACCACTGGATCCAAAGCGGCTTGCCGTTATCTTTGCGGCGCAACTCGAGAACCACGCCGCTGGTGTCCGTGCCACGGCCGACCGACTCGAATGCCTCGCGCAACCGCCGCTGGGCATCCGGCGTGTCCGGCACGAAATCCCGTCCATAAGTGCCCTCGACCTCTTCGGGCGTGATTCCAAACGCGCGCATCGCGGCGCGATTGGCACGAATGAACCTGGAGTCCAGCCCCTCGTGGACGTACGCGATCGGGGCTTCATCGAAGAGATCGCGGAAGCGCTCGTCGCTTTCCGCCTTCTCCCGATGCAAATGGTCAAAGGCGCGGAGGCGCTCCAATTCAACGCCGGCGCGGTTCGCAAACGTCGTCATCACCGAGAGCACCAGGGGGTCGTTCGCCATCGGCTTGTCATCCATGATCACGAGATGGCCGACGATGTGCCGGGTGGAATCGCGCACGGGCACGCCGAGATAGCTTTCCGCGCGCATCTCCCTGAGCGGTTTGTCCTGGGGAAACAACTTGTGCAGGCCGCGGTCGTAGTGGCATGTCTGCCCCTGGGTAACCTTCAAACACGGCGTGCCGTTGAGGTCGTACTCAAAATTCTCCCCGAAGACTCCCGTGCTCCAAAAGGCCAGGGATCGTGCGCGTTGATCGGAGAGGCATTCCGCGACAAACGCGTAACGCACCCCCAGGCCCTGGGCCAGCCGCTGCAACAACGATCGAAAAAAGGCGTCACCCGTGACGGAGGAGGTGCCGTCGACAATGGCGTGAAGCAGATTCTCCGCTCGTTTCCATTGCGTGACATCGCGTGAGGCGGCCAGTAGTTTTTCGGGCTTCCCGTTCCCGTCGACGATCGGGCTCACGACCACGTCAAACCACATGGGCGTTCGGGTTTGCACCGTCGGAAAGAATCCGACAAACCGTCCCAGGCCGCCCTTGCGGGCGGTTTCCACGGCGGCCTTCGCCGCCTCGCGATCCTCCCCCTGCCAGAAATCAACCCACGGTAAACCGGTGAACGGCTTGAGATCGCAAATCTCCAGCACAGCCATGCCGCCCGAATTCATGGAGACGAGGCGCCCGTCCAGATCGAGCACTTTGATGCAATCCGGGCTGCAATCCACCAGTCGTGACGCGAACGGTGCGTCGCCTGGGGACGGCGCATCGCGTTTGGCCTTTTTAGATGTAAGGCTTGCGTCCATTCTTTCCGGGGATTGATCCACTCATATCACCCCGGGCCGGGTATTTCAACCCAAAGTTGCCGGCGCATCTGATTTGCCGGTGGGGGCGGCGCGCTGCGCCGTCCGCGCCGCGTCCAGCGGCGCAACGTTTCAGAGGGCGAACGCCAGGTCGTTCCGCTTTCCGCCCGCTGATACGCGGGCGGGGACGCCGCAGCGCGGCGTCCCTACCCGCAATTAGATGCGCCGGCCCTGGCTGGATCGGCGGCCGTTCATTCCCCCCGGCCGCCGCCGCGTTGACGGTCGGGCCGCCTCGGGCCCGAGGTCAGTGGGTGTTCGCAAGGTCCAGCACGGATTTGCCAAACAGCCCGTCAATGGGATGTTTTTGTCCGGCCTTGGCTTCGACCAGCCTGGGCCAGTATTTGTCCGCCTTGGCCTTGTTCCCCGCAACGTCCTTGTTCCAAAGTTCAGCGGCGCCCTTCGTGTTCTGCACAATCAATGCCCCGTCCACAATGGACCAGATCCGGGGATCGGCGGGACGCACCTTGCCGATGCTTGCCGCGTAACCGCAGAATCCGCCGTAAGCCGGCACATAGGTCGCCGGGTTCTTTTCAAAAGTGTCGCGATGATCCTGTGAGGCGAACCGGTAGGTTGCTCCCTGGTATTTTGCCTCAAACCGGGGATCGCCCTTGGCGGGCTTGCCGTCAGTGAAATAGGCAACCGGATCGTATCCTTCCAGCGCGACCCCGTGCTTGTCGGTGAAAACAAGATCCTTGTGATCCGGGGTTTGGCCGGCCAGGGCGGCACCCGCCAGCGAGAGCGTCGCGAGCAGGCTGATGAGTGTGTGTTTCATGGTGGGATTTTCAGTTTTCGGTAGTTGCGGCCCGCGTTGACTGTAAATGCGTCGGAAAAACACGCCGAACCTTTCAAGGTCGCGGGCGAAATTCCTCGAATTGAACTGCGTGGCCGTCCGGGTCGCGGACGATTTGTGACGCGGAAGCCCCGGGTCTGGAGACAAGAGTCGCGCCGTATTCCTGCAACTTCGAGCCAAGCGCGTCCAGGTGATCCACGTCCAGGTGCGTTTCCCAAAATACCAGGTCGTTCGGCTTCGCATCGGCCGGCAGACTGCGTCCCCCCGGCGGCGCCAGGTATTCCAGCAACTCAATCCCCGGGCCGCGTTCCGCCCGAAGCGCAGTGATGCGAAGTCGCGCGCCGAAGACCTGGTTCAAATGCTCCTGCTCGACGCCGTAGTTCTCGCTTTCACCGGCAACCCGGAAGCCGAGCAGGTCCCGATAAAACGCGAGGCTCCTGTCGGTGTCCGAAACCACAATCGCGGTGTGGTCGATTCCCAGGAACAGCGGCACCGGCGCGCCGGGCCCTGGCGAAGGCTTCTGCCATTTCGGATCCCCTTTGCCGGGCGGGAAGAAGATGATTTCCAGCACGTGGTCCTCCGGATCGGAAAAGTAGAAGGCCTTGATGCCGCCGGCGTTCCTGTTCCAGTCCGGCAGTGTCTGCGGCCCGGTCGACACAGGTTTCACTTTTTGCGCGCGCAATCGGGCGTAAGCGCGGTCCATGTCCTGCACGACGATGGCGATATGCTGAAACCAGCGGTCGTTGCTGCGTGAATCCGGTGGAATCGGCCTGCCTTTGCCGGAAAGGTGTTCCGTGAGCGTGATTCGCTCCCCGCCGAGCTTCAGTTCGGCAACGCGCAACCGGGTCGCCTCCAAACCGAGAAGCAGGTCCTGCTCCGCGCCATTCTTCTCCGAGATGCCGACGAGTTCAAAAGGAAGCGCATTGGTGTAGAACGCCAGTTCGCGGTTCAAATTCCCGACCGTCAAATTAATTGAACCGACATCGAGGACGCTCGCCTGGAGGGAGCATGTCAGCAGGGCGAGGAGCAAGGATAGCGCGACTTTGGCTCCAAACGGCCCCGGCGACCTGTCCCGGGGTTCCATGAAAGTATTCCTGGTTTGCATTCACGAATGGGTCGGCAGGCGCTTCCATTCCTTACGCGCAATGTCCCGGTTTGACGACGGCGCCCGGTCAATCCCTCGCCGTTGACAGTCGTCGATATGTTTCCGGGTCGGCCCGCAGAATCAGCAGATCCCCCCGCCTTTCGATGTCCCCCGTGATTTCCAATGGCTCGGCCACCCAATCCAACACCTGCTTGTTGACAGGCTTGCCGTCGGCGGACACGAGCAGGAAATAGGTGGCCGGACCCTTCTTCTGCCGGACGAGGAGCACGGGCGGCACGCCTCCGCTGATGCAGCGGATCGCACAGGCCCGATGCGGAGCGAGCTGGCCGGGATTCATGACGCCCAGAAAACATTTGCTGTCCACGATTTCACCGACCAGCGTTTGGCGGCCCAGTCCGATGGCTTGAGGAAGCGCAACCGGAGCTGCGGGCTTCGAGGCCTCAATCGTGCCGTGAACCTCGATCATGGTCTGGTTGCCGCGATAAATCAGCGTGCCTTTGAACGTGACGGATTTGCCGTCGAGCGGCCCGGCGATCTCCGGGCTCAACCCGAATTTCCACGGGGCGACGAGGCAGTAGGTGGAATAACGCGGCAATCCTCCGGCCTCGCCGGGGCGTGGGACGAGCAGTTGCGGATACGGTCCGGCCTGGAGGATGCCGGAGAAGCTCTTAAGCGTTCCCCATTCGAACGCGCTGGAGCCGATCATCCGCTGGGACACCGCAAGGACGACCGGCGCAAGCAGCGCAAGGAGGAACAGCACCACGACAATCCTGCGGGATAACTTCCCGATGCCCGGTGGCGCCTTCGCCTCCCAACCGATATAGAATTCGTCGGGTCTACTCATTTCACTTATTGGTAGGGACGCCGCGCTGCGGCGTCCGCGGCGCGGCATCCAATGTCGGACCGCGACGCTCGTGGCAATCTATGCGATTGGCGTCTTTGTTCCGCTCGCTGCTGCGCGAGCGCGGACATCGCAGCGCGATGTCCCTACCCAGGTCGGTTTGAACAACCAGGCGCATTTCAGAACGTCGCCGGCTCGACACGGGTCCCGGCCGGGTTGGGTTTGGGATGTACAAACACGCGTCCCTGATTCACGCGCACGTTGAACGTCGGGACTTTCTCGACAAATGGAGGCGGCGACGCGCCGGTATCGGGCCGGTATTGATAACCGTGCCACGGACAGGTGATGCAGCCGTAGAGAATCTTGCCCTCGCCGAGCGGGCCGTTCTGGTGCTGGCAGACGTTTGAGACGGCGGAGATTCTCCCGTCATACTTAAAGATGGCGACGCGTTCGCCCGAGAGACACACGATTTTGGCGCGATTCTCCGGAATGTCCGATACGGCGCAGGCATCCACAAACCCCTCGATCGTGGGATCCGGGGTGGCGAGGCTCGAATCATTTTGGAGTTCGGAGTTCGGTTTTCGGAGTTCCCGGTCGACCCGTTTTTCCCGGCGCGCTGCGGCGATGTGCAATCCAAGAACCGCCATCAAGCCAATGGCCACTGCGACCACATAGACCGGGCTTCCCTCTCCCTGCAATGCGCCGAAAGTCACGTGCAGCACCAGGAGCGTGTATGCGAAATACACCATCATGTGCAGGGATTTCCAAACCGGGGCGCTCAGGTTCGCGAGCCAGAAGTCGTGGCTGGTCGCGGCCATCAGGAACAGGATCATCAGGGCGAAAAAGCCGAACGGTTGAAACGGGACTCCTGTCACGCCGCGGGTGACGGGGCTTGAAACGAATATGCTGAGGATGGGGTTCGTATCCGCGCCCGCGTGGTAGGTGGCAACCACCAGGACGGCGTGGGCCAGGCCGAGAATGAACATCGTCACGCCCGCATGCCGGCGATTGTAAAGCAGCGGCAGGAATTTCGGATTCAACCGGCAGAGCGGCCCGATGCACAGGATGAGGTGCAACAGGAAAAAAGCGGCGGTGCCAAACGCGCGCATCAGCATGATCTCGTCGGTCACCCGGGGAAACAACGCCTCCGTCAACACGCCGAACACGACCAGGTAGAGCGCCACGCCACCCAGGAGCACGGCGTCGTAGGCCCTCTTTTGCCGGTTCCATTGAACTGAAACATATTCGACACCCATAGGTTACTCCATCGTCGGGGATGAGGATTTGCCCTGGGCCGATGCGCCGGCACGACCTTCGCCTTTCCGTGAATTCGCTTCGCCAATTACAAATGGCCTGGACACATCCACGATTTCACCGTCAGCCAGGCTGTAAAGAACCAGCACGCCGCTTGCGCCGCGGGAATCGTCCGGTAAGGGCAACGGCTGCGGGCCGAAGGTGCCCAGCAAGCGCGCATTATCGGGGAGCGTGTCGGTGATGCCCGGATTTCCGGCGGCCCAGTAGACAATCAAATCAGGTTTCAGGAAATCAGGCGCCGCGGCACATTGCACAGCGAAGCTCCCCCCGATCCCGCCCTGGGAAAGGAGACGGACCTGCATTCGGTTCGTCGCGAAAAGATCGCTGCGTTCCCACTCGACTGCAGAGAAACGTTCCGGGTAGGAGGACAGTCCCGCGGGCAACGATTCCATTTCCGGCACCGGCCTGCGCGCCGCGATGCCGGCGACGAAGGCGATCGGCAACAGAACGCCGAGGGAAATCACGATGTGCCGATGGCGCCGTCGCAGCGGGTAGATCATAGATCCGCCTCCTCAACGGCCGTAGCAGACGAGGTAACGAGTCTCCGGCTCACCGTTTCTCGCCCAGTGTGACACGCGTTGGGCGCAAGCCGATGCGCGCTGCGCTCCGGCGGCGGCTCTTTCGCGCCGCTGACCCAACGGCGTAGAAGCAACGGCCACAGAGCCGCCGCGCCGGGAATGATGAGCAATCGAAAGCCCCAGCTCCCGCGGGCCGCGTGCGGATCGATCCGCCCCGCGCCAACCCAGGCGAAAGGTATCGCGAACACAAGCCCGATGGCCAGGTACCCCCCGAGGGCAATCAACAATGCGCCAGCGATCATAACGAGGCACAGGCAGGGACGGCGCGCTGCGCCGTCCGCGGCCTGACATCCGATGTCGGGCCGCAATGCACGGCCTGGAATATAGCGTTCACATTGGATGGATCGATTGCGTCCGATGCAATGCGGGCGGGGACATCGCAGCGCGATGTCCCTACCAAAGGCACGCCTGGCTGAAGCTCTTGCTTTTCGGATTTGAGCTCCGCGTTCAGAGAGCAGCTGATCACGGTTCGGATCAGGACGATGGCGCCAAGAACGATCAGGTCCTGCGCACTGGGTTTCATCAGTGTGTCGATGACGTCGGCTGCAATCAGGAATTCCAGGCCGAGCAGCAGGTAGTACCCGAGCACATGCCGGAGGCGTTTGCGATCTTCGTCGACGTCCCCGCCGCGCACGGCGCACCACTCGGCGCGAACAAATCGCCACAGGCCGCCGGCGACGCCGAAGACAATCACCAGCACGCCGGAAACGCCGATGCCGAAGCTGGCATAGTGCAGGTATTGCATCGTTCGATTCATAACTCAGGACGCCGGCCGCAGACCCGGCCTGGCCTTGAAAATGTGGGCTGCGACTTTGTAGCTCATGTGCTGGTTGGTCGGTGCCACCGGTCAAACCTTACACGGTTCACCGGCCCTCGGTTCGGAACCGTCGTTGCTCTGGAGCGGTGGTAGGGACGCCGCGCTGCGGCGTCCGCTTCATGTTCTGGTATTGCCCCCGCTGAACGCGGGTGGAGACGCCGCGGCGCGGCGTCCCTACCGAAAGCGGTCACGCCTTGCCATACACCGGCACGGCGGCGCCGTTGATGGCGCGCGCGCCCTCCGAAGCCAGAAATGCAATCACGTCCGCGATCGCCTCCGGCGCCACCCATTTCGAGAAATCCGCCGCCGGCATCGCCGCCCGGTTCTGCGGCGTGTCGATGATGCTTGGCAGGACGCAATTCACGTTGATGTCCGAACCCTTCAGCTCGGCCGCCAGGGATTCCGTCAGCCGCAACACGGCGCTCTTGGATGCGCTGTAGGCGGCGAAGCCGGCGTGCGCCTCCAAACCCTCGCGGCTGGAAACATTGATGATCGCGCCCCGCCGTTGCCTGAGCATCGCCGGTATCACGCCGCGGCAGCAATACAACGTCGTTCGCACGTTCGCATGGAACAGAAAATCCCAATCCGCCGGATCCGCCTCGTGAACCGGCTTGCCGCCGCGGAAGGCGCCGACGGTGTTCACCAGCGCGTCGATGCACCCGAAACGGGCCAGGGCCTGATCGACCAGTTTCGCGATGGTTTCCGCGCTTGCCAAGTCCACACCGCCCGCCAGCAGGTGGTCTTTGGAATCCGCAATGTCCTTGAATATTTCGCGCAAGCGATCCGGCGACCGATCGACCAGCACCGTCCTGGCTCCGTCCGCCTGGAAGCGCCGGGCGGTGGCTGAGCCCAGATTGCCCGACGCCCCGGTGATGATGGCGACTTTGGTTGGGTTCATGAATCAAGCTACAGGGTTGTTCCCGGACAGACGAGGTTGTCCAGCGTTTCATCCGGGTTATGTCCAATGGATTCCGGGAAATCGCCCCGGTTCAACAGCCGGGCGCCGCAAGTGGGTGGGTTGGTGACAACGATTTTTCCGAGATGTTCATTGGACTCCATGTAGCTGTAGGCGTCGGCGATTTGGCTGAGCGTGAACTTTCTTTCCGCGAGCAGCGGTCGGAATGCTCCGCTTTCGAGCCGTGGCAGGATGTACTGCAACGCCGCGGCCAGCCGGTCAGGATGAGGGGTGATTTGATAGCTCAGGTGAAAGCCGCGCACACTAAACCCTTTCACCAGCGCCGGCACGAGTGGGAAAACAGGCAACCCGGGCTGCAACCAGCCGTACTCGATGATGATGCCCTCGGCAGCGACGATGCCCGCAAGCTTCTCCAGGAATGGTCCGGCAACCGGATCGAACACGATGCGTGCGCCCCGAGCGCCGGTAAGCTCAGCGACGCGCTCGTCGAGGTCCTCCGTTTCGGAGACGATGACGTGATGCGCGCCCGCCGCCAGAAGCGCGGCGCGTTTGTCCTCCTTGCGCGTGATGGCAATGCTCACGCCGCCCGCGTCATTCACTGTTTGGATTGCTGCCACCCCGACGCTGCTGCTCGCTGCGGTTATGGCGACCGCGTCGCCTTTTCGCAGTCCCCCGAACAGCACGAGGCAGCCGTACGCGGTCAGGAATTGGGTCCAGATCGCCGCGCCTTCCTCAAACGACAGGGCCGCGGGAATCTTGACCACATGGCTGGCAGGCACGACCGCCGTGTCGCCCGCCACGCCGTATCGGTTCATTGAAAATCCTGGGAATGTGCTGACGCGGTCCCCGGGTTTAAAGTGGCTGACGCCGGCGCCAACGGCCTCAATAACTCCTGCCGCCTCGGAACCGATGCGCGCGGGGAACTGTGGAGTTTCGGTGTACATGCCTGTGCGGAACATGATTTCAGCGCGGTTGAGGCCGATTGCGTGAACCCGCAAGCGCACTTCGCCCGCCGCCGGTTCACGCACCGGTTCCGGAGCAATCCGGAGGACATCGGCGGCGCCGAGTTTTGAGACACGCACGACACGGTTGGAATCCGAGCTGGTTTTCATAGGATGGCGGCCATTTCAGGCAGGATGTTTTCCTTCGAAGTTTTGTTGGCTTCTCTCAAGCCCGCACACCCGGCTGATCTAACTCCCAGGCGTTCGAGCAAGTGGTCGCCCACGCGCAGCGCATTCGCAACGATGGTGAGCGTCGGATTCACGGCCCCGCTGGAGACAAAGAAGCTCCCGTCCACGACGTAAAGATTGTCCAGGTCGTGCGCGCGGCAATTGAGGTCGAGCACCGACCCCGAGGGGTCCTCGCCGAATTTGCACGTCCCGACCTGGTGCCCCAGGCTGTGCATCGGCATTTTTGTCGTGAAATAGCCGGATTTGGGCGTGAAGTAATTCATTTGCGGCACGATGTGGCAGCCGCAGCCGATCTCCTTGAGAATCGCCTTCCATCGCGCGGTCAGCCGGTCGAACGGCTCGGAGTTGTTCTCGGTGTAATCCACGATGATCCGCTCGCCGCCCTCGACGCGCACCTGGTTCTTCGGATCCGGGAGATCCTCCGTCGTGAGCCACCAATCAATCGAGTTTTGCGCCACTTCCTCGATCGTCAGCGGGGCGTATTTATCTTCGTAACCGCGCAGGCCTTCGATGACCGTCTTGCCCATCAACTGGATGTTCCCCATCGGGAAATCGTAGCCGGGTTCGCCCCAGTAAAAATCATTGATCGCCATCGTCTTTTGGAACTTCGACGGGTTGGCCTTGAAGGTGGAAACGCCGATCAGGGAGCCGAGCACATGCTTCATCAGGTTGCGCCCGACGAGCCCGGACGAATTGTTCGCCAGCCCGCGCGGGTGTTTGTCATTCGCCGACCGCAGCAGCAACGCCGCCGAATTCACCGCGCCGCAGGACACCACCACCACGTCGCCTCGGAATACCTGCGGCTGCCCGCCCACCTCGGCGACGACCCCGGTGACTTCGCGGCCGGAAGCGCTGGTGTGCAGACGCAGGACCCTGGCTTCGGTGATCAGCGTGACGTTCGGCCGGTTCATCACGGGTCTCACGGCCAGCACGTCGGCGTCGGATTTCGCGCCGACCAGGCACGGGTAGCCGTCGCAGGTGTCGCAGCGGATGCAGGGGCTGGCGTGCATCGCGGATTCGTTGAGCCGGACGCCCATCGGCGCCGGATACGGTTTCATGCCGCGGGTTTTCAGGATCTCGAACACCTCCTTGATCCGCGGCTCATGGCTCACGGGCGGAAATGGATACTCCTTCGAACGCCAGGGTTCGGTCGGGTCTTCGCCGGCCTTGCCGTGGACCTGGTACAGCTCCTCCGCCTCGGTGTAATACGGTTCCCAATCCCCATACTTGATCGGCCACTCCGGCGAAATGCCGTCCCGATGCCGGAACGATTCAAAATCCCTCTCGCGCAACCGGAACAATGCCGCCCCGTAAACCTTGGTATTTCCCCCGACGTGATAGGAAAAGCCGGGCCGGATCTCCCCGCCATCCTTGTTGAACATCACCTCGGAGGAATAATATTTGAACGATCCGTGGTAGTTCCAGTTGTCCTTCTCGCGCGGCAGAAACGGCCCGCGTTCCAGGACGAGAATGCGTTTGCCACTACCGGCGAGCCGGTGCAGCAGCGTTCCCCCGCCGGCGCCCGTGCCGATGATGATGATGTCGAAATGATCACTCATGACGTGAGGTGGTCGCGAAACGGAGCGGGACCTTACAGGGTACTGGGCAATTCAACGCTCGTAGACGCTCAATTCGAAACCATGCAGAAGCTGCTTGCAGCAAATAACAAAAACCGACATATTCTCGACAAACAAATGCCGATTGTACTGCCCAAGTTCACAAACGGATATTGCCAGGAATTGACCGCTTGCAGCCGTGTCCTTACCGACGATAAATCCTTGCTCAAGCTCTTTGAAGACGAGTTGGTGATGGTCGCGTCTGTTGCACAAGGCAAATCGAAGCTGTTCGTTCGGGTTGCTTTGAACGAAGGCGCTCATTTTCATGTAGACATCGCTAAACCGAGTTATTTTGGTTCTGAGCATCTTCCTAAACCTACCCATAGTTGGGAAACGGTTCAGAAACTTTGGATGCGATTCTCAGGACAGAAGATTAAACTGCGGGGAGTGGGGTATTATAGATTGCCTTTTGCGGAACTTCCAGAGGCCGGACTGATTAAGTCCATGGCCCTTGAAAGCAAGAGCGGCGATGTCGGAATGCGGCTGACTGCCGGGTCAATATCGCTTTCCGGCGCACCGGTTCAGAAGTTGAAGTGGTCTCTCAAAAATGCAGCCAAGGCGGTTGTGATTGAACTTGAAACGAGACGGGAGCGGGTGCTTTCCGAACTGTATCTGCTGGACACCCAGAAGATAGTAGAGAGTGCATTCAGGGTATTTGTGCGGCCATGAAACCACCAAGACGTGGAGATCTAAGTTTTGTTGGCAGGTTTGGAGAACCCTCCGAGTTTCAGGCCACGCCGGGCTGGGAGCACTGCTCGCCTGTCAAAGAATTTCGAGTTGAGCCTCACCTGCCTGGCGCGGGTTGGGAAGAAGCGGCCAAGCAAGTTTTGTGGAATCTAGCCACGATTGTACATACAAGAACGCAAGCCGAACTTAAGCTCGTCGCTCTTAATACAAGGGTGAAGTGTTTAGAAAGTGCCCTTGATGAAGTGAGAAGTCGGGCGGCGGTTGTCGTGCCGATTCAATCCTTCGCGCCTGAGCCAGTTGAGTTGTTGAAGCCGATGCATGCCATCGTCCAACAGTCGGGCGAGGATCATGTCGCGAGTTTTCTTGATGCGAATATGAATGCATCAGGCGAAACTCAAGAAGAGGCGCTAGCAAATCTAAAGGACGTAATTGTCGGCTCATTTGAGGCTCTCGAGGCCATCACAGACAAACTAGGCCCTGGCCCGAAGCGGCAACTTGCGGTTTTGCGAGAATTCTTGAAAAGGAATGAGTGAATGCGCATCATCACAAAGGAACTTGCGCTAAGGATAGTTAGGAAACTGGAAGCGCAAGTAGTCTCACGCGACAAGAAAGCGCATGACATTGTGATGGTATATCACAATGGACAATGCGTCGCCCAATTTGGCTTGCGCCGCGGCTCAGAAAAGGATTTGGGGCACGATCACATTTCCAGGGACCTTCATCTTGGCCCGCACAAGGCAAGACTTCTAGCCCAGTGTCCTCTCACCCGTGATCAATGGCTTGGGATATTGAGAGAAAAGGGGTTACTCTCCTAATCTGTCTGATACGACGGGTGTTCCTACCGCTTTCGGTCGCGAATGCAAAGGCTTAATGCTTAACCTGTTCCTTGAACGGGACTGTTTGCTTGGCGACCGCCAGGTAGGTGTTCTCAGAACCGCAATCCTCGCACTTCTTCGCGACGGAGTCGTAAAATCCTTTGCCGCCCTTCTCTACCCGCACAAGGGTTACGGCGCCGCAGGCGCGGCAGACCTTGGCGATCGTGTCCCCGGTCTTGAGTTGTTCGATTTCCTGGGTGGATTTGGCGGGCGCGAACGCGCGGACGACCTGTCCGTTGCCGCCTGCTTGAATGGCCGACGGGAGTAAGATAGCCAGCCCCAATACCGCTGCCAGGCAGCGCCGCTGAATCGTTTTTGTCTTCATTGTGTGTGTTCGTTGATTGGATTGTTGCCCGGCCGGCGGCCGGACTTGCAGCGGTGAAGCCGTCGTTGGCTCCCGCATGCTCAATCAGTCGCAGACGGCCGGGGAACCTTACAAAGAGGAAGTTTCGCCCGCTGCACGCGGGCGGGGACATCGCAGCGCGATGTCCCTACCGCGAGACATCAATCCCGCAGCACGTGGCAGGTGTAGCCGCCGGGATGTTTCACCAGGTACTTCTGGTGGTAGTCCTCGGCTGAATAGAACTTCGTCGCCGCGGTCACTTCCGTCGTGATCGGTCGGTCGAATTTGCCGGACTTCTCCCATTGCGCCTTCACGCGCTCGGCGGTTCGCTTCTGCGCGTCGCTTGTGTAGAAAATGGCGGAACGATACTGCGTCCCGACATCGTTGTGCTGCCGGTTCAGGGTGGTGGGATCGTGCATGCGGAAGAAATAATCCAGCAGCTTCTCGTAGCTGAGCACGGCCGGGTCGAAGACCACCTCGATCGCTTCGGCATGACCCGTCGAGCCGGTGCAGACTTCCTCGTAAGTCGGGTTGGCGAGTTTGCCGCCGGTGTAGCCGACCGTTGTTTGAGTGACTCCGGGGATCTTGCGAATGATTTCTTCCATTCCCCAGAAGCAACCCCCCGCCAGGATCGCGGTTTCGCGGGCCGGGGCTTTGACCAGGCCGGACTTTTCGAAAGGCCCCAGATACCGGCCGTACCCGGCCTGGGCCATCTCGTCCACGGGAATAAATTTCAGCGACGCGGAATTGATGCAGTAACGCAATCCGCCCTTGTCCGCGGGGCCGTCGTCGAACACGTGACCCAGGTGTGAATCCGCCATTTTCGAGCGCACCTCGGTCCGCACCATGCCGAATTCGGTGTCTTTCTTCTCAACGATCTCCGTGCCGGCCACCGGCTTCGTGAAGCTTGGCCAGCCCGTGCCGGAATCGAACTTGTCCAGCGAACTGAACAGCGGTTCGCCCGACACCACGTCCACGTAGATCCCCGGTTTGTGGTTGTCCCAATACGCGTTGCGGAACGGCGGCTCGGTGCCGCATTGCTGGGTGACGGTAAACTGCTCTGAAGACAGCGTCTTCTTCAACTCCGAGGTTCCGGGTTTCTTAAAATCATTCATGCTTTCTGTTGTGTAAAGGGTCCTATCCGTTTGTTGCAGGTGCCCGCGACGCGCCATTCCGACGGCGACCGCCGCCAGCATCACGACGGCTGCAATGACTGCGATTTTGATCGGCGACATACATTCAATCTGGTTCAAGTTAACTCATCTTCACGACCCGGTGCCCCGGAATTGTGCCCGGGGCCCTGCCTGGATGTCGCGGGGCTCGCCGAAAACTTACAGGGAAAATGTGGTTCCGACGAATGGTCGTGGTTTCGTCGCTTAATTGCTCTTCTTCAATTGAGCCTCCAGTTCGGCGATGCGCTGTTTCAGCGGCGCGACGAGTTCCTCAATTTCCGGGACGGTAAAACGCGGGGTGATGTATTGCGGACAATTCCAATCGAAGGAAACCACCTCGATGAAAAACAGCCGTTCCACGATTCCGCGGGCCTCCGGTTCGGCAAGCTGCTGAACCAGTTCCGGATGTTCCCGAGCATCCTGCACCCGGGCGTGGCCCAGGATTTTGAGCCGCGTGCGCTGGGGATAATCCATCAGGAACAGCGTCACCCTGTCGTTGGCGGCGAGATTGCCGGTGGAAAGCATTTGGCGGTTTCCCCGGTAATCGGCGAAGGCCAGCGTGCGCGGACCCAGCACCCGGAGGAACCCCGGCCGGCCGCCGCGATGCTGGATGTAAGGCCATCCATTTTCGCTGACGCTACCCAGGTAGAAGCTGTCGCGGGCCTGGATGAAGCCTGTTTCCTCCTCCGTCAGCGCGTCTTTCTCCGCATCCCCAAACTCGCGATGCGAGCGTCCAAAGTAATGCTCCTGCGCCTTGCGCACGGAATCCGTGACGGTGTGCTTGAGAAAGTTCGTGGCCATCTGTCACCATGTACCAAGTTGGGCCATTGCGAAAGCGGGCACGGTTTTGGGGCAGGGCTGACGCATCTGAATTGCTGGTAGGGACGGCGCGCTGCGCCGTCCGCGCCGCGTCCAGCGGCGCAATGTTCCTGAGGTCGAACGCCAGGCACCGTTCCGCTTTCCGCCCGCTGATACGCGGGCGGGGACGCCGCAGCGCAGCGCGGCGCCCCTACCACCTGAATTCCACGTCCGCACGCATTTTCCAGATTAGATGCGTCAGCCCTGGTTTTTTGGGGTTTACTGGCGTCATTGCGATCGGTCGGCCGGTGCGACCGGGGTTCCTTGCCCGGAAGCCAGCCGCCAGGCGCCTCCCTCCTGAACGAACACATGAGTGTAGCGACTGTTGGCGGCGAAGGGCGCGCCGGCAAGTTGACCTTTCATCTGCGTGCGGCCGTTGATGATCGCGGTCGCTTGATACAGCCGGACACGATTTTCAAAGGCTTCAATGGCCTCGAACCTGAGCTGGCCTGAGCTGACGGCCGCGAGAAACTCGGGCTTCGCGATCTCCGACCCGCTCATCACGTCAATCAGGATGAAGTCATCCGTCAGAAGACGATCCAACAGGCGCGTATCGGCTGCGATGAGGGCCTCAAAGAATTGTTTATCGGTGTCGAGCGGATTCATGCCTTCACGAGTTCGGGTTCACGGGCGCGGGGGATGGCGCGGGTTCCGGACGGCTTGGCGCCGGCAGAATTCCTCGACGCCTTTTCCCGAGGCTGAAGCAGCTTGGCGACAAGACCGGTCCAGCCCGTCTGGTGGGATGCCCCGACGCCGCGGCCGGTGTCGCCGTGGAAGTATTCATGGAACAACACATAATCCCTGAAATGCCGGTCGGCGGCCAATTTCGGATGATACTTCAGCACGGGGCGCTGGCCATCATCGCCCTTCAGGAACAGCCTGGCGAGGCGGCCGGACAAGTCGTCGGCAACTTCACGAATCGTCATGAACCGGCCTGACCCGGTCGGGCACTCGATTTTGAAATCGTCCCCGTAGTAATGATGGAATTTCTGCAACGACTCGATGAGGAGATAGTTCACGGGCATCCAGATCGGCCCGCGCCAGTTGGAATTGCCGCCAAAGAGCCCGCTCCTGGATTCGGCTGGCCAGTAATTCACCTCGTGCGTCATGCCGCCGCCCTCGAAGCGGTAAGGCTCGCGTTCATGGACCTTCGAGAGGGCGCGGATGCCGAAATCGGACAGGAACTCGGTCTCGTCCAGCATCCGCTTGAGCAGCGACTTCATCCGGTGCCCCCGCAGAAGCGAGAGCAGGTGGCGTTCGCCCATGCCCGGCTCCTGCCAGCGCGAGACGAGCCGGGCCAGGTCGGGCCGCGAATTCAGAAACCACTCCAGCCGGCCTGCAAAGCCTGGAAGCTCTTCCAGCAGCTCGGCCTCGAGTGTTTCCACCGCGAACAACGGGATCAATCCAACCATGGAACGGACCTTCAGCGGCGAGCTTTGGCCATTGGGCAGATTGAGCACGTCATAGTAAAATTCGTCCTTGTCGCACCATAACCCGATGCCTTCGTCGCCGATATTGTTCATCGCCTCGGCGATGTGGAGGAAGTGCTCGAAGAATTTCGTGGCGATGTCCTCGTAGACCTTGTTGTGCCTTGCGAGCTCCAGCGCGATTCGCATGAGGTTGAGCGAGTACATCGCCATCCAGCTCGTGCCGTCCGCCTGGTTGATGAACCCGCCGGTCGGCAGAGGCGCGCTTCGATCGAAGACCCCGATATTGTCCAGGCCGAGGAATCCGCCTTGAAAGATATTGCGGTCCTGGGCGTCTTTGCGGTTCACCCACCAGGTGAAATTGAGCATCAGCTTGTGAAAAACGCGCTCCAGGAAGGCGAGGTCCCCCCGGTCACCGCGTTGTTTGCGGTCCATTTGGAAAACGCGCCACGTCGCCCAGGCGTGAACCGGCGGGTTCACATCGCCAAAAGCCCATTCGTAGGCGGGCAACTGGCCGTTCGGGTGCATATACCACTCCCGCGTCAACAGCGTGAGCTGATGCTTCGCAAACCCGGCATCCACCAGCGCCAGGGGGATGCAATGGAACGCCAAGTCCCACGCCGCGTACCAGGGGTATTCCCATTTGTCGGGCATGGAAACGATGTCGGCGTTGTTCAGGTGCCGCCACTCGCCGTTTCGGCCATGCCTCCGTTCGGCGGGCGGCGGAACCTGGCCCGGGTCGCCCTGAATCCATTCGGCCACATCGTAGTAAAAGAACTGCTTCGACCAGATCATGCCGGCGAACGCCTGGCGCTGGACATTCCGGGCGTCGGCGTCGGCAATGTCCGATTGCAGTGCTCCGTAGAACTCGTCCGCTTCACTGATGCGTGCGGCGAAGGTCGTGTCGAAATCAACAAACGGTTTTGCGCGCGACGATTTGGTGAGGCGCAACCGCACGATCGCGGAGCCGCCGGCCGGGATCGTCCGTTTGAAAAGCGCGCCGACTTTTGTGCCGACCCGGCCGGGATTCACGGCGGATGGATTGTCATGAACGATGTACTCGTCGAAAGCGTCTTTGAAGAAACCTTGTGCACCGGCCACGCCGTACAGCCGACGCGTGTTCGTCTCGTTCTCGCAAAACAGCAATGTTGGCGAAGGATCGCCCTCCGCAAACAGCCGGTAGAGACCCAATTCCCCGTGCTCGACGTGAACATGCCCATCCTGTTCGCGCATGAGCGGCTTCTTCGAACCCGGCTTCCACGACCAGGTGTTCCGAAACCACAATTGCGGCAGGAGATGAATCGCGGCCTCTTCCGGCCCGCGGTTGTGCACGGTCACCCGCATCAGCATGTCTTCCGGTCCCGCCTTGGCATACTCGACGAAGACGTCGAAATACAGGTCATCGTCAAAAACCCCCGTGTCGAGGAGCTCAAACTCCGGCTGGCTGCTGTCGCCTTTGCGGCGCCCGTTCTCCTCCAGCAACCGGGCGTAGGGAAATGCCCGTTGCGGGTATTTGTAGAGCATTTTCAGGTACGAATGCGTGGGCGTGGCGTCGAGGTAGTAGTAAAGCTCCTTGGCGTCTTCGCCGTGGTTACCCTCGCTGTTGGTGAGCCCGAAAATCCGCTCCTTCAGAATAGGGTCGTTGCCGTTCCACAACGCCAAGGAAAGACACAGGCGCTGCTGGTCATCGCTGATCCCTGCGATGCCGTCCTCGCCCCAGCGATAGGCCCGGCTGCGGGCGTGATCGTGCGGCAGATATTCCCAGGCGTTGCCGTGCGGGGAGTAATCCTCCCGCACCGTGCCCCATTGACGTTCGGAAAGGTAAGGCCCCCAGCGCCGCCAGGGCGCGGTGTTGGCATTGGCGGCGGCGAGTCGGAGTGATTCGGCGGATGGGTTCATAGGCGAATGGGTGGGAGCTGAAATCGGCAGTCTCGGGTTAAATAGCGGGTTCAAGAACGGATTTGGAACTGGGAGCCGCCTTGCGTCGGCCCCTGCGAGACACTCGGTTGGTGCGGTCCGGAACTTTTTCGGCCAGGACGACCCGGTCCAGCCTCAGCACCTCGCCCACAGACCAGGCCTGAAACGGACAGCCGCGCGGTGTGTGAGGCGGTTCGGCATCGGCGATTTCCGAAACGTGGCCGACGCCGGCGTCTTCCAAATGGGCGAGCAGCGGCGCCATGAATTGCTGCCGGGCTTCGCGTCGCGCCTTCGTCGTGTCGCCCCGGATGCGAACCCATGCCTCAACAAACGGTCCGATGAGCCAGGGCCACACGGTGCCCTGGTGATAAGCGCCATCCCTCTGCAGCACCCCGCCTTCATATTGCGGCGTGTAGCCGGGTTCACCGGGAGCGAGCGAACGCAAGCCCAGCGGCGTCAAAAGGGCCTTTTCCACCACGGACACGATTCGTTCCGCACGCTCGTCTTCGATCAACTGGAACGGCAGGCCGCCCACGGCGAATACCTGGTTTGGACGGATTGCCGCATCCACCTCACCCGCCCGGTGGTTGGCGTCGATCACATCATAAAGGCAGCCGGATTTCTCATTCCAGAATCTGTCGCGGAACGATTTCAGGCCGCGATCGAACGTCTCCGCCCACCGCGGTGCGAAGGAAGACGCAATGCGCAGCGCGTTGAGCCAGAGCGCCTGGATCTCCACCGGTTTGCCCACCCGCGGCGTGACCACCCACTCGCCCACTTTCGCATCCATCCAGGTCAACTGCACCCCGCGCTCTCCGGCCGCCAGCAAGCCGTCGCTGTCCAGGCGAATGCCGAATCGCGTGCCGCGGGCGTATCCTTCAAGGATTGCCAGGATCGCGGTCTGAAATGCACGCTTGTCGTTCGCGGAGACAATGCCCGGCTTGCCGTCGCAGAGCTGCATCAACTCATAAACCGCGATGACATACCAAAGGGAGGCGTCCGCGGAATTATACTCGGGCTTCGATCCGTGGTCGGGAAACAGGTTCGGCAGCATGCCCTCGGAAACGCTGTTCGCCCACGCCAGCAGGATGTCCCGCGCATCGCTGTAGTTTCCCGTGGCCAGGCAAAGGCCGCGGAGCGAGATGAACGTGTCGCGCCCCCAATCGGTGAACCAGGGATACCCGGCCATGATGGTCTTGCCATTGCGGCCATGGACGATGTAGGCGTCCGCGGCATGGTGGAGCGGCGAGGAAAACCCCGCCCGCCGGAGGCGTTCGTTTTCGCGGAGGACTTCGAGATAATTTTTGACGGACAGGCCGCCTTTGCGGACAAGCGCCGGGGAATCGGCGGCGGCCAGCAGCCATACAGCTTCCCCGGCCGACAGGTCCCACTCGAACACGCCGGGCGACGCGAGGTCCTCGGTGCTGTCGAGTCCGCGGGCGCGTTCCTCTTCGTAAAGAA
The DNA here is from genome assembly GCA_046346665.1 of Verrucomicrobiota bacterium. Classification (GTDB taxonomy): domain Bacteria; phylum Verrucomicrobiota; class Verrucomicrobiia; order Limisphaerales; family JAXMHQ01; genus JAXMHQ01. The sequence goes on along the minus strand of JAXMHQ010000002.1, from coordinate 148,822 downwards.
ACTGGCGATACCAGAGCGGTTCGTGGGTGTAGCGGCCGTTGTGGCCATGCATCGCGTGGATCCCCGGTACCCCTTCGTAGGGCCGCCAAAGCACCGATTCGCCATCCAGCGCAGGCGCAAAGCGAAACTCGGAATTTTCCTTGTGCAACCCATGGTAGTCGCGTCCCGAAACCAGCGGCCGAAGAAACAACCGCACGTTGTCCGACGGATGCGCCAGGCGCCAGCTCAGCGCCGTCACGCCGGATTCTCCAGCCACAAAGATTTCCTGCGTCAATTCCGTCCCGTCCTCGAACCGGAACTGCCATTGCGGCCATGGCTCGGTTGAAAACGACTCGATCCGCTGGGATCCGTCCGGGTGGATCACGTCCGGCGCATAACACTGCGACGTCAGGGCGAACCGGCCCTGGGCCGTCTCAATCCAGGCATCGAACCCGTTCACCAGGACCACGCGTCCGGTCGGGGGCGTGGTGGCGGTGAGCAGGAGGGCGTGGTAACGGCGCGTGCGAATGCCGGTGATGGTGCCGGAGGCGAATCCGCCGCGGCCATCGGGTTCGAGCCATTCTTGAGGGCAGGCGGAAGGATGAATGTTGAATGATGAATTCATTGCGGTCGGTTTGATTGCCGGAGGTTGATTCGTCGAATGGCCGCCCGCGGATTCGATTCCTCTTTGACCCGGTTCAGCCCCCGGTCTCAAACCCGGGATAGAGCGTCATGCCGCCATCCACAAAGATGCTCGCGCCGTGGATGTAATCGGAATCGTCGCTCGCGAGCCAGACGGCGGTGCGGCCGATGTCCTCCGGCTCGCCGATGCGCTTGTAGGGAATCAACTTCATCAGCTCGCGGTAGGCTTCGGGACTGCCCCAGGCCTCCATGTTGATCGGCGTGCGGACCGCGCCGGGACAAACGGAGTTCACCCGGATCCGGTGCGGGGCCACCTCCTGGGCGATGCTCTTCATCATGAGCATGACGCCGCCCTTGCTGGCGGCGTAATTGACGTGGCCGGCCCAGGGAATGACTTCATGGACGGAACTCATGCAAATGATTTTTCCGGCGGCACAGGAGATTTCCCTGCGAATGCCGCGGCGCTTGAATTCACGGATGGCTTCGCGCGAGCAGAGGAACTGCCCGGTGAGATTCACATCCAGGACAAACTGCCAGTCCGCCAGCGTCATCCGGTCGATCGGCGCGTCTTTCTGCAGCCCGGCATTGTTCACGAGAATATCGATTGTGCCGAACTCCTGGATCATCGTCTTGAACATCGCCTGGACCTCGTCCTCCCTGGCGACGTTCGCACGGAGGGCGATGGCAGTTCCGCCGCCGGCGGCGATTTGCCGGACGACTTCCTCCGCCGCTTCGGGGCGCGACACGTAGTTCACCACCACATCCGCCCCGGCGCTGGCGAGAGACAACGCCACGGCCTTGCCGATCCCGGAGTTCGCGCCGGTCACGAGCGCCTTTTGGCCTTTAAGAACTTTGCGGATCGGCACGGCCGGCATGACGGCCTCCGGCAGCCGCTCTTCGCGCAGGTGCTGCTGCATCAGTTCCTCGTGCTCCGGGGGCATGGGCATGGCGGCGCGGCCGGGCGGGAGTTCGATCGTGGGCATTGTATTCATGTTTTTCAAATGGTTCGCTCTTTCAGGATTTGCTGGCAGGTTGGTCGCAGCGCGGGGAGGATCCTTACACTCCAGTCTGTTCACGCATTCGCGACTGTGTAAGGATTCAGGCCAAAGCCCGACGAACTCACTGAAGTCAGAACATTATGGTCCATTCCGAAAATACCTCAAAACCGCCGGAGAAAGGCGCGCCCGAGGGATTGTCGGACCCGGAGCGATGGGTGGAGCTTTACGGAGATTACCTGTTCAAGTTTGCGATTGTGCGATTGCGCGACGCGGCCAGGGCGGAAGACGCGGTCCAGGAGACCTTCCTCGCGGCTCTGAAGGGCCGCAGGTCGTTCGCGGGCCGGTCGGCCGAGAAAAGCTGGCTGGTCGGGATTTTGAAAAACAAAATCTGCGACCACTTCCGAAAGGCCGGCCGGGAGACATCCTTCACCGACCTGGAATTCTACTCGGACGAAGAGGGCGATCGGTTCATCCCGGACGGCCCTTTCAAGGACGGCTGGATCCACGAGCTGGGTCCGCAGGAATGGTCGAGTCCCGGCGCGAGCCTGGACAGCCAGGTGTTCTGGGAAACGTTCCGCAAGTGTTCCAAAAAGCTGCCCGGGAACATTGCCGCCGTGTTCCATCTGCGCGAAGTGGATGGCCTGGAAAGCAGGGAGATTTGTGCCATGCTGAACATATCGGAAAACAACCTGTGGGTCATGCTGCATCGCGCCCGCATGGCCCTGCGCCGTTGCCTGGAAACAAACTGGTTTGGGAAGAAGGGTGGGGCCGAATGAAATTCCTTGCCAAAATCCTCGCCGAACTTTCCCCGAATTGCCGGGAAGCCACGCGCCTGCAATCGCTGGGACTGGACCGCTCACTGACATTCCGCGAGCGGTTCGGCCTGCGCATCCACCTGCTGCTTTGCCGGTGGTGCCGGCGCTACGGAAAACAGATCCGGTTCCTGCGCGATGCCGCGCACACGCATCCCGACGAATTGGTCGAACCGTCCCCGCACAGGCTCTCCGAGGAAGCGCGCGACCGGATCAAGAACACCCTGAAAACCGGGGGGAATTAGATCGAGCGTAAGGTTGGGGAGCTTCGCGCGACCAACCAGGCGGACAGAAGTCACCTGCGTGTCACCGCGATGACACATGTATTTGGAAGGATGTCTGCCGTGAAAACAACACTCGATTCGGTCCGGTTCCTGGTCAGGTCACCCGCCCATTATGCCACCCGGCTGGCTCGAGATGCCGGCGACCTCCGGGCCGCGCAGGCGTTGCGTTTCCAGGTTTTCAACCTCGAACTCAACGAAGGACTCGAGCGGTCCTACGCCAGCGGCCTGGACGAGGACCCGTTCGACCTGGTTTGCGATCATCTCGTGGTGGAACATTTGCCCTCGGCTGCGATTGTCGGAACCTACCGCCTTCAGACCGGCCGGAATGCCGCGCGTCACCGCGGCTATTACTGCGCCCAGGAGTTTGAATTCGACATGTTCGAACCCTTTCGCTCCCGCATGATCGAGCTGGGACGTGCGTGCATTCATCCACAGCATCGCAACCTGGTCGTTCTTGGACTCCTGTGGAAGGGCATCGCCGGCTATGCCCGGCGGCACGGAGGCCGCTATCTTTTTGGCTGCAGTTCCCTCACATCGCAGGATCCACGGGTGGGCGCGTCCGCCTACGCCGACCTGTGCCGCAGCCATCTCGCCCGACCCGAGTGGCGCACCCGCCCGCACCCGGCCTGCGGCTGTCCTCTGGCCCACCAGGCCCCCGAGCCAGTGAACATTCCAAAGCTCCTCCGAGCCTACCTGACGCTCGGCGCGACCATTTGTGGTCCACCTGCGCTGGACGCCGATTTTGGGACGATCGATTTTCTGACGGTGCTCGACTTGAGCGCACTCCATCCGCTTGCGCGTCAGCGATTCCTTGGTTGATCCGAGTGATTTGGAATTCAGACTTGGGCGCTCGCCCCGTTCCTGTATTCTTCCGAGGTCGCTTCGATTAAACACCGTTAATCCATGCAACTGAAAACCTGTTTTGCCGCGTGCTTGCTCGCCGCGGCCCTCTCGTCGAACGCCCAACCTGCGAAGATCTCCGTCGATGTCGCTCACCCGGCCCATCCCATCCCGCAAACGTTGTGGGGCATTTTTTTCGAGGACATCAACCTGTCCGCGGACGGCGGGATTTACCCCGAACTTGTCCGGAACCGTTCGTTCGAGGACGGCGACACGGCGACCGACTGGAAATTCAGCAGCTCGAACGGCCAAAGCCAGGCGGAGATCAGCACCGCCGATGTCCACGCCCGGCCGGCACCCCTGAATCCGTTCAATCGCAAATCGCTCCGCGTCAAAGTGGGCGGCGCATTCACGCTCGTCAATGAAGGGTATTGGGGAATGAACATCGTCCAGGGCGAACACTACACGCTCAAACTCGCCGCGCGCGGCGATCAGTTCGAAGGCAAGCTGACCGCGCGCGTGCTCAGCCACACCGGCGACGTCCTTGCCGCGGGCGACATTTCCGGCATCGGGCCGCGATGGGAATATCACACGCTGCAGTTCACCGCGACCGGCAGCGACCCGAAAGGGAGGCTGGAGATTTCCGGCGACGGCAAAGGCACATTGTATTTGGACATGGTGTCGCTCATGCCGGACAAGACCTGGAAGAATCACGGGCTGCGGCCGGATCTTGCGGAGTCGCTGGACGCGCTGCATCCGCAGTTCATGCGTTTCCCTGGCGGGTGCTGGGTGGAAGGGGACGATTTCGCTCACATGCTTCACTGGAAGAACACGGTCGGCAACATCGACACCCGCACGCCGCTCGGCAACATCTGGGGTTACAACGCCACGCACGGGCTCGGCTATTACGAATACCTGCAACTCTCCGAGGACCTCGGTGCCGAACCGCTCTTCTGCATCAATGTCGGCATGTCGCACAAGGAAACGGTGCCGCCGGACCGCCTGGAGCAATGGATCCAGGACGCGCTCGATGCCATCGAATTCGCCAATGGCCCGACGAATTCCCTGTGGGGCGCGAAGCGGGCGGCGATGGGGCATCCCGCTCCATTCCGACTGAAATACCTGGAGATCGGAAACGAGAACGGCGGTTTTCCGGGTTACGCCGAGTATTATCGCCGGTTTCACACGGCGATTCGCGCGAAGTATCCCGATATCCAATTCATCGCCGATGGCTGGGTCGATTTTGGCGCGGAACAACCCGACCTGGTGGACGACCATTATTACGACTCGCCGGAATGGTTCATGCGCAACGCCGGCCACTACGACAACTCGAAGCGCACCGGCCCGAAAGTGTTCGTCGGGGAATACGCCGTCACCCGGAAATGCGGCCTGGGCAACCTGCGCGGCGCCATCGGCGAAGCGGCGTTCATGACGGGTTTGGAGCGAAACTCGGACCTGGTACAAATGGCGAGCTACGCGCCGCTGCTGGTGAACTTGAATCACCGCGCGTGGAATCCCGACCTGATCAACTTCGACGGCTCGAAGTGGTACGGCTTGCCCAGCTATTACGTCCAGAAACTGTTTTCCGACAATCGCGGCGACGTTTACCTGCCCACCACGGTGCAGGCGCCGCAAACTCCCGCACCCCCTCCGGGCGGCCGGATCGGAGTCGGCACCTACAACACCGCCGCGGAGTTTAAAGACATCATCGTCACCGCGCCGGACGGGACGGTTTTGTTCAAGGCTGATTTCAGCAAGGGAACCGAGGGGTGGAAGTTGCTGGGCGACGGCAAATGGACCGTCCAGGACGGCGCGTTGAGGCAATCGGCCGAAAACCCGGATGTGCGCGCCATCACCGGCCAGCCGGCCTGGAGGGATTACACCCTGGCGCTCAAGGCCCGGAAGATTTCCGGGGCCGAGGGATTCCTGATCCTGTTTCACAGCCAGGAAGAGGACGACCGCAGGTGGTGGAACATCGGTGGATGGGGCAACACGCAGGACGCCCTTGAAGGATACGAGGTCACCGATTCCAAACCCGGTCATATCGAAACGGATCGCTGGTATGACCTCAAGCTCACCGTCTCCGACAAGCGCATTCAATGTTGGATCGACGGAAAATTGATCCACGACATCCCCAACACCAGCAACGCCGGGTACAGCAGCCTGTTTGCGTCGGCCGCCACGGATGCCAAAACCCGTGAGGTCATCGTCAAGGTGGTGAATGCCGCCTCCAATCCCACGGAAACCGAATTGAGTTTCAACGGCGCAACGCTGGCCGGCACCGGTCTCGCCACGGTGCTGACGTCCGCAAACGCCACCGACGAGAATTCACTGGCCGATCCGACAAAGGTGTCGCCGAAGACGGAGAGCCTGCATTTCACGGGGAGCAGCCTGAAGCGGGTTTTCCCCGGCAACTCGTTGACGGTGCTGCGGCTCAAGGTCCAGTAATACTGCCTTTTTAATGTCAGGGCTCGACGGAGTCTCGCCCCACCGGTGGTGGATGGGGAATTGTGTGGTGTCCCTCCCGGCGGCGCAGCTTGGCACTGCTCCCATGCGTGGAGGCATAGGTTCCTGTCCGGGGCAGTTCGCTCTTGACCAAAGGGCTGTGTAATTGCCAACCAACTTGAGGCGTGACGATCCCGGCCGGGATGGGCACAATTCGGTTATGCGGCCACAGGGCCATCAAGCGCCCCGATTGCGAAAGGGGTCGCCCTGCGCGGAGAGATCGGCCTCCGGCATCGCCGCGGCCGGCGTGTATTGAAAGCCGCAAATTCCATGGGCCGGAAAGGCGCAAATTCGTTTGAGAGGCGGGGTTTCCCTTTGGCTTTGTCGCCCCCGGCATTCGCTCGGGGCGGCATTCATTTGTCCGATCTGCGGGGTGAACTCGCGGCCATTGTCGAACACTCGAACGACGCAATTTTCAGCCGCACGTTCGATGGCACCGTTACGACCTGGAATGAAGCCGCCAGGCGCATTTTTGGGTTCACGGCCCGTGAAATTGTCGGGCGCACGAGTCATGCGCTGCTGCCGCGCGGGCACCAGGATGAGTTTCGACAGTTAGTGGCGCGAATGCGGCGCGGGGAAGTGGTGGAACATTTCGAGACCACGCGAATGCGCAAAAACGGCCGGCTCATCAATGTCTCCTTGACACTTTCTCCTGTTCGCGACGCCGCGGGACGGTTGATTGGGTTTTCAACCATCGCTCGGGACATCACCGCACAACGTCAAATGCGGGATGTCCTGATGCGCCGCGAGGGCGAATTGGAGGATCTTTTCGATGAAGCCTCGGTTGGGCTGGTCCTGATGAAGCGAAACGGCAAAGTGGTGCGCGCGAATCGGGCGTTCGGAGAGTTGGTGGATTGCCCGGGGGCGTGCATGACTGGACGTTCGTTCAGGACGTTTCATCCCGATGCCGCGCAATTGAAGGAGGTGCTGGATCGCCTTGCCCTGCGGCAGACGTTTCATAATTTTCCCATGGAGCTGGTGACCCGAAAAGGCGAGGCAAGGTTTGTGCTTGTGGATGCGAATGCTTTCTGGATGGAAGGGAAGTTTGTCCACTCGCGCTGGTTTATCCGCGACATTTCGCAACGCAAGCGGCTCGAGCGCGAATTGCTTGAAATCAGCGAGCGTGAGCGGCGGGGGCTGGCCCAGGAGTTGCACGACGGCCTGGGTCAACAACTCGGAGGAATCGCCTATTTGAGCAATGTGCTCCGCGAGAAGCTTCTTGAACGCGGCGCGCCGGAAGCCGCAGATGCCGCCCGCATTTCCGACCTGATGCGCAACGCCATAGAACAGGCGCGGCGTGTGGCTCGGGGTCTTTCACCCATCCAGCCGGAGCCGGAAGGTTTGATGAGCGCACTGGGGGAACTGGCGGAGCAGACCGCTGAATTCTTTGGCGTTCGTTGTGTTTTCGACTGCCGCGGACCGGCGCCGGTCCACGACGCGGAAACGGCCGCGCATTTGTTCCGTATCGCGCAGGAAGCCGTCAATAATTCCTTGAAACATGGGAACCCGCGCACCGTCATCATTCGTTTGGAACGCCGGCGCAAGCGGGTGACCCTCACGGTGGCGGACGATGGCCGGGGCATTGGCCCCGTTTCGCCGACGCGAACCGGTCTTGGCCTGCGTATCATGCAGTATCGCACCAGTCTGATTCAGGGCCAACTGACGGTTCAACGGCGCGGGAAGCGCGGCACGGAAGTGATTTGTTCCACGACTTGCCGGGCCGGGGCGCATGTGGGAGAAAGGAAATAGTCAACCTGCGAACAAATGACGGCTCGCAAACAACGGCCAGAACAATCCCCGCGGAGGAAAATTCTTGTGGTGGATGACCACGCGGTATTGCGGGAGGGGTTGGTCGCGCAAATCAATCGCGAAGCGGATCTGGTCGTCTGCGGTGAAGCCGGGGATGCCCGGCAGGCGATGGGGGCCCTGGAGCGGCTCGCGCCCGACCTCGTGCTGGTCGACATCACCTTGCCCGGCCGCAACGGACTTCAACTCATCCGGGACATGCGCGCCTTGCGCCCTGGATTGCCCGTTTTGGTTCTTTCGATGCACGATGCGTCGCTCTTTGCCGAGCGGGTGCTGCGCGCGGGAGGACGCGGCTACATTTCAAAACAGCGAAGCGGCCGGCGGCTGATCGCGGCCATCCGCCATGTGTTGAGCGGCCAGATCTACCTGAGCGACGAAATGTCCACGCGGCTGCTGGACAGTTTGTCTGGAAAACGCCCGGCCCGCACGGTTTCTCCAATCGAACAGCTTACAGACCGCGAGCTGGAGGTTTTTACGCTGATCGGTGAAGCGAAGGAAACGAAAGAGATATCGAGCCGCCTGGGCATGAGCGCGAAAACGGTCGAAGCCCATCGGGCGAGCATCAAACGCAAGTTGCGGTTGAAGAGCGGACCCGAACTGACGCGCCACGCGGTGTTGTGGGTTGAGGCGATACGCTGAGGCGGTTTGGGAGGTGCGCCCGGCAACCTGCGGCCGGCCTGCTGGATTTCCAATTGGAACAGGAGGCAATTCCTGTCGGTGTCTTTCAGACCCCTAATCGTTTCACTGAGTTGGGGGTGGGGAGTCGGCCAATAGCGGTCGCCGCGGGTGTGGCGCTAGGGTGCTGTGTGTGAGAATTGGAACACCGCTGGATTCCTATGAGAAATCGCCGAACTCGACCCTTGGTTCAGCCGAAGCCGCGCATTCCTGGAATTACGCGCGCGATGGTTCGGGTCCATGCTCGGCAGCTGTTTCGGGATGTTTATCCGCAGCGAACGTTGACCGTGCGCGAATGGCGGCTGGTGGAGGGCGATCTGGCGCGGAAACTCGAACACGACGGGCTTTGAGTGTCGAATCGCACAATTCGCCGCCGCGGCAAATCAGGAATTGCGCCGTGCCCGGCCCGGAAGGGGGTGTTGCATGCGCATAACCCTGCGTCTGATCGTGGCGCTGGTGGTGACTGTCACCGCTGTGGCTGTTTGTTCGGCTTACTTTCACGTGCAGCAGGAAAGTTCGCGCTTGAATGACGAAGTGGAGCGCCGCTCCCATTTGCTGGCAGAGAGCCTGCAGGAGTCGGTGGAACCCGCAATTCAAAAGGGCTTTTCCGTGAATCTTCAGAGGTTGGTCGAGAAATTCGGCAATCGCGAGCGGGTCACCGGGATGGCCATTTATGATGCGAAGGGCAAGGCGTTGGCGGTGACGGAAAAGCTGGCACCTGGTTTGTCTTTCGTGCCGGGTCTGGTCACCAATGCCTTGAGTCGCAACATCGAATCGAGCGCGTTTGAAACCATCGGGGCCAGGCGGATGCACGTCTATGTTCTGCCGCTCGACAGCAGCGACGGGGTGGTGGGCGCGTTGGTGATTTTTCAAGACGCTGGATATATCCAATCGCAACTTGCCCATATTTGGCGGATCGCGTTTTTCCGGGTGTTGATTCAAGTGCTCTGCATCACGCTGGTGACGCTGCTGGTTGTTCGGTGGAGCATTGTGGGTCCGATTGCCAGGATGGCGGAGTGGATGAAGCAACTCCGCGCGGGCGAGACTTTGGCGCCGGGCTTCGCCCTGCCCAGGGAAGACTTGTTCGCTCCCATCGCCAGGGAAGTGAGCACGTTTGCCCGGCACTTGTCTGCCGCCAAGGCCGCCGCCGAGGAGGAAGCGCGTCTTCGCCAGTCGGCGGACTCCCTGTGGACCCCGGAGCGACTCAAGGAGCACGTGAAGGCCAGGTTGCAGGGGCGGACGTTGTTCGTGGTATCCAACCGGGAACCCTACATGCACCTGCGCAAAGGTCGCAAGGTGGAGTGCATTGTGCCCGCCGGCGGTCTGGTGACGGCGCTGGAGCCGGTGCTGCGCGCTTCCGGCGGCACCTGGATCGCCCATGGCGCCGGCGACGCGGATTTTGAGGTGGTGGACGGAAGGAATCGTCTAAAAGTCCCGCCCGACGATCCCCACTACACCTTGAGACGGGTGCCGCTCACCAAGGAGGAGGAGACCGGCTATTACTACGGCTTTTCAAACGAGGGAATGTGGCCGCTTTGTCACATTGCCCATACGCGGCCCGTGTTTCGCGCCGAGGACTGGGCTCAGTATCAGGCGGCCAATCGCAAGTTTGCCGAAGCCGTGGGCGAGGAATTGAACGGGGTCGAGGAGCCCTGCGTGCTGATTCAGGATTATCATTTTGCCCTGCTGCCCCGGATGATCAAGGAGCTTCGTCCCGACGCGCGAATCGCGATGTTCTGGCACATCCCTTGGCCCAATCCGGAGGCCTTCGGCATCTGCCCCTGGCAGCGCGAGCTGCTTTACGGAATGCTGGGCGCCGACCTGGTGGGCTTTCACACGCAGTTTCATTGCAACAATTTTTTGGACACGGTGGACCGGACGCTGGAAAGCCGAATTGACTGGGAACGCTTCGCTGTGAAGAAGGGCGGCCAGACCACACTGGTGAAACCTTTTCCCATCAGCGTGGCTTTTCCGAATGCCTTTCAAGATGCACCGGGCGATCCGGGTAATCCGACGGAGGATCGCGCGGCGCTGCTCAAGGAGCTGGGCATCAAGACCCGGTATTTGGGCGTGGGAGTGGAGCGGATGGATTACACCAAGGGCGTGCTGGAACGTTTTCGCGGCATCGAGCGGCTTTTGGAGAAATACCCGGTTTATCAGGGTGCGTTCACCTTCGTCCAACTGGGGGCGCCCAGCCGCACCCACATCAAACGCTACCACGATTTCCTGGCCGAGGTGGAACAGGAAGCCGAACGCATCAACTGGAAATTCAAGGCCAAGGATTACAAGCCCATTGTGTTCCTGAAGAGGCACCACAGCCACCAGGAGATCCTGCCTTATTATCGTCTGGCGGACGTCTGCATGGTGACCTCATTGCATGACGGGATGAACCTGGTGGCCAAGGAATTCGTGGCCGCGCGCGAGGACGAGAGCGGTGTGCTGATCCTGAGCCGCTTCACCGGCGCCGCGCGGGAACTGCGGGACGCGCTGATCGTGAACCCCTACGACGCCGAGCAATTGGCCGATTCCATCCGCGCCGCCCTGGAAATGGAGCCGGAAGAGCAGTCGGACCGGATGCGGCGGATGCGTCAAACCTTAAGGGAACACAATATCTACCGCTGGGCGGGCAACCTGATCGACGAACTGACGAAAATCCGGATTGCTCCGGCGGTTGCAACAAAGGTTTGAAAGGATGGAAATGCGCCAGGTGACAAAGCATCCAAAGGGAATCAAGGTCCAAGTGGGCGCCAGCCGGCCCACGCCGCCGCCCGTCCTGCTTGCTCGCCATCGCAACCGGGAAGGCCTGGATCGGGACCCGTTCTGGTACAAGAGTGGAGTCGTCTATGAATTGCACGTGCGTGCCTTCTACGATGCCAACGGGGACGGCACGGGCGACTTCCGCGGTTTGACGGAAAAATTGGATTACATCAAGGACCTGGGAGTAACCGCGGTCTGGCTGCTGCCGTTCTATCCCTCGCCGCTGAAGGATGATGGCTATGACATCGCCGACTATTACAGCGTCCACCCGATGTACGGCACGCTGGCGGATTTCAGGATATTTTTGCGCGGGGCGCATCAGCGTGGTTTGCGGGTCATTACTGAATTGCCGCTCAACCACACTTCCGATCAGCATCCCTGGTTTCAACGCTCGCGCCGCGCCAAACCGGGAAGCCGCTGGCGCAATTTTTATGTCTGGAGCGACGATACGCGCAAATACAGGGAAGCTTCGATCATCTTCAAGGACGTCGAGACATCAAACTGGTCCTGGGACCCGGTGGCAAAATCGCATTTCTGGCATCGTTTCTTTTCCCACCAGCCGGATTTGAACTATGACAACCCGGAAGTCCACGAGGCCATTGTGCAGGTGGTGGATTTCTGGCTGGACCTCGGGGTGGACGGCCTGCGGTTGGACGCCGTGCCGTATCTTTATGAGCGCGAAGGCACCGGATGTGAAAACCTGCCCGAAACCCACGCTTTTCTGAAATCATTGCGCGCGCACGTGGACGAGAGGTACGACGACCGCATGTTGCTGGCGGAAGCGAACCAGTGGCCCGAGGATGCCGTCGCCTATTTTGGCCAAGGGCGGGGCGATGAGTGCCACATGGCCTTTCATTTTCCGCTCATGCCCCGGCTGTTCATGGCGCTTCGCATGGAAGACCGGTTGCCGATTGTGGACATTCTTGGGCAGACGCCGGCGATTCCTGAAACGAGCCAGTGGGCCCTGTTTTTGCGCAACCACGATGAACTGGCGCTGTCCACGGTCACTGAAGAGGAACGCGACTACATGTACAAAATGTATGCCCACGTTCATCAGGCGCGGCTTTATCTGGGCATTCGCCGCCGGCTGGCGCCGTTGCTGGACAACGACCGGAAGAGCATCGAGCTTCTCAACGCGCTTCTCTTCTCGCTGCCGGGCACCCCGGTGCTTTACTACGGCGATGAGATCGGCATGGGCGAAAACATTTACCTGGGCGACCGCAACGGCGTGCGCACGCCGATGCAGTGGAGTTCGGACAAAAACGCCGGTTTTTCGCGCGCGAATCCCCAAAGCCTCTACCTGCCCATCATCCTGGATCCCGCGTATCATTACGAAGCCAGCAACGTGGAAGTGCAACTGGCCAACCCGCATTCATTGCTCTGGTGGATGCGCCGGATGCTCGACTTGCGCAAGCGCTGGCGCGCACTCGGCGAGGGCAAATGCGAGTTTCTATCGTCGGAGAACCACAAGATCCTGAGCTATTTGCTTCGTTACCGCGGCGAAACCCTGCTGGTCGTCGCCAACCTCTCGCGGTTTGCGCAGCCAGTGGAATTGGATTTGTCGGCTTACAAGCACCGTGTGCCCATCGAACTGCTCGGGCGGATGGAATTTCCGGTCATCACGGAGCGACCCTATGTGCTTTCACTCGGTCCTCACGGTTTCTATTGGTTCTCGCTCGAACAGAAATCTGTTCCGGCGGCGGTTGGCGCCGTTCCCCCGGCGGCGTTTCAACCCGCGAAGCTGGTTGTCGAGGGACGTGATGTTTTTGCTGACAAGACCCAGCTGGAAGGGATTCTGCCCGATTATTTGAAATCCCAGCGTTGGCTGGCCGGAAAGGGCAAAACCATAAAACTGGTCGCGCTCTTGGAAATGCTGCGGGTTCCGCTCCCGGGCGGACACGCCATCCTGACGTTTGCGCAGGTTGAATACATGCAAGGGGACGTGGAGGTCTACTTGCTCCCGCTGGCAATGGCCACTGGCTCCGAGGCGAAACAGGTGCGACGGGATTTCCCGCGGTTTGTGGTGGCTGAATTGAGCCTGCCGCACGAGAAGGAGGGCGGCATCCTTTACGATGCTCTCGGGAGTTCCGCATTCTGCAAGGCTCTGCTTGCGCTGGTTCTTCATCGCCGGCGGATCCGGGGATTGCGTGGCGGCACGGAGGCGATCCGGATGCCGGTGATGAGCAGAATTGTGGACGAGGCAAGCCCGCTGGAAGTGGCCGGGAGGTTTGACCAGAACAATTTCTCCGTGTTTTACGGCGACAAGCTCATTTTGAAAGTGTTTCGCCGGCTGGATGAAGGGGTGAATCCGGAACTGGAGATCGGCCGCTTTCTGACTCAAAAGGAACTTCCAAGCTGCCCGTCGCTGGCCGGCGCCCTGCAATACCTCGCCGCCGACGGAACGGGCTTCACGCTGGCGGTTGTCAACCGGTTCATCCACGGCGCGATGACCGCCTGGGACTATACTCTGGATGCGCTCAGCCGCTATTACGACCGGGTCGTGGCGCGTGTTGCCCAGGGCCACGCGGCGCCATCCTTTGCCATCGAATCGGTGAAACTGCTCGACCTGGGGAGTCCCGCCGCTGTTTCGGAGGAAATCGGGACGTATTTGGAATCGGCGCGCGTTATCGGCGTGCGGACCGCCGAACTCCACCTTGCCTTGGCCTCCGAGCCGGACGACAAGGAGTTCGCCCCCGAGCCGTTCACCCCCGCTTACCAACGCGGCCTGCTTCAATCGATGCGAAACCTGGCCATTCAAAATGTGCGGTTGCTGGGAAAGCAACTCAGGACACTGCCGCCGGAGATTTTGCCGCTGGCCCGGCGGGTCGCTGAAATGGAAGGCGCCATTGTTAAGCGGCACCGCGAGTTGTTTGGGCATCGCCTCACCGCGCAACGCATCCGCATCCACGGCGATTGCCATCTCGGCCAGGTTCTGTGGACGGGGAAGGACTTTTTCTTTTGCGATTTCGAGGGCGATCCCCTGGCGCCGATCAGCGAAAGGCGAGTCAAAAGATCACCGCTGCGCGACGCGACCGCGATGGTGCGTTCGTTTCATTACGCTGCCTACGCCGGCCTGCATCAACACGTCGCGCGCGGCAGTGTTCCGCGGGAAAATGTCTCCCGCTTTGAATCCTGGGTCGAACTCTGGAATCACGGAGTGAGCGTGGCGTTCTTGAAGGCTTACGTTCATCGGCTCGACAAATCAGGGCTGCTGCCCGAGAGCGAAACGGAGCTGCGCGCCATGCTGGAAGCCTATCTGCTGCATCAAGTCGTGGGCGAACTGGGCCGGGAGTTGAACAATCCCTCCGACCGGCTGCGCGTTCCTCTTCAGGGCATCCTCCGTTTGCTCGGGGATTTGCCTGACTCCGCGCCGTCTCCTGGAAAGGACACTTTATGAATACCTTGATGACCGGACACAATTTCCTGGACTCGTTGGAAGAGGGAGTCATCAGCGCGTTGTCCGGCCTGCTTGAACTGATCTTCGGCCCGACCGTCCGCGCCAAAGTGATTGGCCCCCTCTCGTGGGCCGACCTGGGCGTCATGCTTTGCATTCTTCTGTTTGTTCTGATCGCCGATCTCCTGGTCTTTTGGTTTCTCCGGCGGAAACGGAGCCAAATGGCCTCTCCGACCGATTCGAAAGACTGGCGCCGGCATGTGCTGGGGGCGACTTCCAAACCGCTTCATCTGTTCGTTTGGTTCTACGGGGTCGACCTGGCCCTTGCTCCGCCGCTCTTGAAGTTTCTGTCGAGCGAAGGAATGCAAACGGCTCGCGAGGTTGTCGACACGCTGTCCGATTTCGGTTTGTTCGCGGTGCTGTTCTGGCTGTTCTTCAGGCTTACTCATGTGTTGGAAGCGCGCCTCGCCACCTGGGCAAGCAAGACCGGGTCGAAACTTGACGACCTGGTGGTGCCGCTGTTGGGGCGGAGCCTGCGCGTCCTCATTCCGGTGATGGGCATCCTCTTCGCCTTGCCGGTGGTTGGGCTGCCACAGGAGTACGCCAGCGTCGTCGCAAAAGGCAGCAGCATCCTGATCATCGGCACCGTCGCGTGGATTCTGGCTCAGGGAGTCCGCCTGGGTGAACAGGCCGCGCTCGCGAAATACGACATCCGCGCTGCGGATAATCTTCAGGCGCGCAAGGTTTATACCCAGGTGCACGTCATCAGCAAAACACTCTATGTGCTCATCGCGATCTTTACCATCGCGTCGGTGCTGATGCTGTTCGAAGAAGTCCGGCGGTTCGGCGCCAGCATTCTGGCCTCGGCCGGCGTGTTCGGAATCATCATTGGATTCGCCGCGCAGCGGACGATTGCCAATCTGTTTGCCGGAATCCAGCTTGCCATGACCCAACCCGTTCGCATTGACGACGTGGTGATTGTTGAAGGCGAGTGGGGCCGGGTCGAGGAAATCTCGCTGACCTATGTCATCATCCATATCTGGGACGACCGGCGGTTGGTGGTGCCATTGAGCCATTTTATTGAAAAACCCTTTCAAAATTGGACCCGCGTATCGGCGTCGCTGCTCGGTTCGGTTTCCTTGTGGACGGATTACACGCTGCCGCTGGATCAGGTGCGCAGGGCAGCGCAAAAGATTGTGGAGGGGAGCACCCTGTGGGACCGGCGTTTCTGGAATCTGCAAGTCACCGACGCGAGCGAGTGCGCCATGCAAATCCGAGTGCTGGCGACTGCAGCGGATTCCAGCAAGACGTGGGACTTGCGCTGTGAGATCCGGGAAAAACTGATCGAGTTCATTCAGCAGCATCACTCGCAGAGCCTGCCCAGGACACGAGTGGATCTGGACCGTTCAGGGAACGGGTTTTCGCACCGGCTCCAGCCTGCCGGCTGAATGGGGATATGAACCGAACTTGTGGCGGGAAGCCGTCGATCCTGTAATATTGACCCATGATTGTCCTTCTGAAGATCGCCCTGGCCCTGGCTTTCGGCGGGGTCATTTTATGGGCGCTTTGAATTCATTCGGTTATCTGCGCGACCGGCTGTTTCTTCTGTGCTGCTCGCTCTATGCGATCAACCGCTGGATGGTCAAACCACACGTGCACGGCGGCTTTTTCCACGACCATTTCAACGACTTGTTGTTAATGCCCTGTGCGCTGCCTCCGCTCCTGTGGTTCCAGCGCCTGCTCAAGTTGCGATTCCATGACCAGGCGCCCGCACCGGGGGAAATGGCGCTTCACCTCGTGGTGTGGTCCGTCCTGTTCGAGGGGATCGGGCCGCATCTCCTGCGCCGGGCAACCGGCGATCCTTATGATGTGGTCGCCTACGTCGTCGGCGGAATTCTTGCCGCGATCTGGTGGCATCGCGGCAAACTGCCCCGGCTTAGTTCCAAATATGAGTTTTGACAGGCTGGCGCGGCATTACCGATGGATGGAATTTGTTTTCGCTGGAAACAAGCTGCAGCGGTGCCGGATCGCCCTGTTGAACCGGGTGACCGGCGCGCAAAACATTCTTATCGCAGGCGAAGGCAACGGCCGCTTCCTTGTTGAATGTCGACACCGCTTCCCAGTCGCGCGGATTACCGTTGTCGATGCCAGTGCCTGTATGTTGAAGGCCGCGCACAATCGGCTGGCGGCGGCGGGAACGGATGCGGACAGCGTCGAATTTGTTCACTCGAATATCCTGACGTGGACTCCAAAGGTGCGGGAGTATGACCTCGTTGTCACACATTTCTTTCTCGATTGCTTTCCCGCCGGGGAGCTGGCACGGGTCGTTGACACTCTCGCGCGATCCGCTTCGCGAACTGCTGCATGGCTTCTCGCCGATTTTCAAATCCCGGCCCGCGGGCTGCGTCGTTACAGGGCAATGGCAATCCACTCGCTGATGTACGCGTTCTTCCGAATGGCGACCCGGCTCCCGGCGCGTGCGCTCGTTTCGCCGGACGGTTTCCTGAAGACGCACGGCTTCGTGCTCAGGGAGAAACAGACGAGTGAGTGGGGCTTGCTGCGTTCGGACCTCTGGATGCGATGACATCGTTCGGGCCGGAATCCGCCTGGAATGGAAGGTGTCAGAATAGCGCCGATTCGATCATGGGCCAGAAGGGGTCTCCGGCTCGGTTTGCGACCGGCGATGCGCCTGGTTCCATTCCGGCCGATCCAGCCTCCAAGAAACCAGCGGGCATCCCCAGTCATCGCACCCCCGGCTTGAACTGTGGCGCGCTGTCGCCAAAACCCAAACCGAACCAAACCGAAATCCCGCTTGATGCAGGGGGCGGTTCGCGGTTTACTCGGAGCCTATGCGTTTTTCGGCCTGCTGTTCCCGTCGTTTCTCCACCGCACTGTTCACCGTCCTCGCTTGCGCCACTTTGGCGGAGGCGCAGACGAATCCCGTGGCGGCTTCCGGCGGGTCCAAATCGGATACCAACATGCCGTCCATGGCCTTTCCCGGGCACGACGCGCTGCCGGGCAAGGGGCCCGTGGTCGGATGGATCGGTTACAAGCCGCTCTGGGAAAAACGGCGCGCGGAGTTTTGGAAGCATCGCAAGGCCGACCAGGGCGCGGTGGTTTTCCTCGGCGATTCCATCACGCAAGGCTGGAACACGCTGGCGACGGATTTTCCGGCATTGAAAACGGCCAATCGCGGCATCGGCGGCGACACGACCCAGGGCGTGCGGTACCGGCTCCAGCAGGATGTGCTGGATCTTCACCCGCGCGCGGTCGTGCTCCTGATCGGGATCAACGATCTCGGCAACGGCGGCACACCCCGGGACGCCGCCGACAATGTGCAGGCCATCCTCGAGCAACTCCAGAAATCGAATCCGAAAATGCCGGTGATCGTCTGCAACGTCATGCCGAGCAAGAAGGATCAGTCGGATCGAATCCAGGAATTGAACCGGCTGGTGGACGGCGTGATGAAATCGTTTCCGAACTATGTGCGCTGCGATACCTGGACGATTTTTGCGACGCCGGAAGGGACGTGCGAGAAGTCGGAGTTCCCGGACATGCTGCATCCGAACGGGCTGGGCTATGCGAAGTGGAAAGCGGCACTGGAGCCGATCCTGGCGAAGCTGAAGCAGGCGGGAATCTGAAGGGGTATTTGGGATTCGGGGTCAGAATTCAGAATTCAGAAGTGGGGTCGCGCGATGGAGGCGAAGGGCTTTCTACGTCGAACTCCTGCGATTTCACAATCGCAGCTACCATGCTAAACCACGTAGAACGTGGTGAACCTTCAACTTGCAACCTGCAACCCGCAACCATCCTCACTTCTTCTTGAACAGGTTGCCGATCGCGTTGTTGATGTTCGTGGTGAGGTTGCCGGCGTTGGAGGAGACGATTTGATTGGCGGTGGACTGGATGCTTTTGCCGAGGTCGTGGGCCATGTCGGTGGCGGCCTTCTGGAGATTCGCGGTTCCCTGGCTGGCGGCTTTCAGGGCCTCGTTTTCAATGCGGGTCAGGATCAGCCGGGTAAGTTCGCCGGACGTGATGCCGTCGGCGTTGGTTCCGAGATCGTTGAGGTGGATGTCGGGCAGGGTGACGTTCATGGACTGGACGGTGCCGAGCACCTGGAGGTGGATGTTGACCTTGGCGCCGGTGATGACGAATTCGTCCACTTCGAGTTTCTTGCCGGGGCCGGCGGGCTGGCCGGGTTTGGCGGGGGCGTTGGTTTCGCCGGGGGCGCCGCTGCCGGATTTCACGTTTGCCAGGATTTTGCTCAGGTTATTGCCGGAGAGCCCCCCTTCGAAGGTGATCACGGGCGAAGCGACATTGACGGAGCGGATGACGATTTTGTCGGACAGGAGCGAGGAAGGCTTGAGGGCGAGGCTGGCGCTGCCGACACTGATGGCGTTGCTGGAGGTGTAGCCGGGCGGATTGCCGATCACCAACCCCTCGATTTTGCCGGAGCCGGAGAGGAGCGAGAGTTTCACATTGTCGAGTTTCACGTCGACCTGGGTCATTTTGGGTCCGAAAGTTTCGACGCCTTTCTTCACCGCGGAGTCGAGGAACAAACTAATCCCGAGGACGACGGCGACGACGAGGACGACGACGAGGATGACGGCGATGAGGAGCAATTTTTTGATCATGGCGGTAGAGCGGTTGGGTCCGGCGGAGCTTTCCGGCGGGCCGGGATGGGATCAGCCGGCGAGCAGCGATTCGACGGCGTGAAGGAATTGTTTGCCCTGGTAAGGCTTGGCGAGGAAGCGGTCGGGTTTCGCCTTTGAATTGCGGAAAATGTCTTCATCGACCGTGCCGCTGACCATGAGGATTCGCTGGCGCGGTTCCAGGGCGCGGCATTCGCGGATGAGATCGAGCCCGGTCATGGGGTGCATGGCGTAGTCGGTGATGACCAGGGCCGGGCGAGGTTTGGCCTCGGCGAAGGCGCGCAGGGCGGCGTCGCCGTCGGGAAAGGTGCGGGTGGTGTAACCGCAGGGCGCCAGCAGGGTTTCGGCGAGCTCGAGGAGCATCGGCTCGTCGTCCACAACATAGATGAGCGTGTCTGACTGCTGGTTCATGCCGCTTTACCAAACAGGTATCACCGCAAAGGGGGGAGGGCAAGTTATTAGGGTTGCAGGTTGCAGGTTGCGGGTTGCAGGTTCCTGGCGGAGTGCGGCCCTGCTTGCTGAAGCTGGAGCGCGGCTGTGTTCGAAGAACCAGCCGCAGATGCCCTCGGACATCCAGGCGGCTCTCAACTTCAGCCGCGCTCCGTTGTTGCCCGCAGGTAACCTGCAACCTGCAACCTGCAACCGCAACCCTGCCCAGATTCCCGTTGCGCGGGTTAGGGTCGGGATTTAATCTGACGTCGCCGAAGCGACATCGTCTGATGAAATCAAAAAAATCGTCCGCCCCAGGATCGAGCGGCGCGGCCAGGAGTGCGCCGCGAAAGCGGGCTGTCGCCCCGCGTCGCAAAGCCACCCCCGCGAGCGCCGGCGATGCCAAAACGGTTTCATCGAAGCCCCAAAAATCTGCGGCCGCCCCGAAGCCGCGCAAGGCAGCCGCCAAGACGTCCGTCAAAAACACCCCTAAATTGGAAAAATCCGGCGAACCCAAACCGCGTCGAACGATTTCCCGAACCCCATCCGCCGTGAAACCCAAGCCGACCGAGAAACCCGATTCAAAACCGGCCAAAGTGCCTGCGGCGCCGCGCAAGCGGGTCGTGCGGGCGCGCAAACCGGCGGCTGCTCCCGAGGCGCCGCCTGTTCCCGTTGAAAAGGCTGCCGCGCCGAAACCGGCGCCGGCGCCGGTCGCGTCATCAAAGCCCGCGGTTTTGCGCGAGGAACCTCCCCCCACGCCGCCGGCCGCGGCCCCTCAGGGCTACGCCTCGCTCGTGGCCAAATCCGGTCCGGCGGTCAAACCCCAGACGGTTCACGTCCTGGTGACCGGCGCGGGTGGATCGGGGCGGCAACTGAAGGTGCCGTCGATTTTGCTTGAGGACGACCGGCCGACGTCGGCGTCCACGGGCGGTCCGGGTCAGCGATATGCGTTGGGTCCGACGCCGCCGATCGAGAAACTGGAATCCGAGGGCGAACTTCCGGAGGCCTACGGCACGCAGCGATTGATGCTGGCGGCGCGGGATCCGCACTGGCTGTATGCGCACTGGGACCTGACGCGGGAGCAGATGAATCGTTACAACAGTTTGTCCGCGGAAGGTCACCTGGTGTTGCGGATTCATTCGGCGGGGGCGGAAGGCAAGCCGGTGGAGGAAGTGCAGGTGTTGCCGGATTCGCGCCATTGGTTTGTGCACGTCGAGACGGCCGGGGTGAGTTACGTGGCGGAGCTGGGGTATTACCGGCGGGGCGGCAAGTGGACGATGATCTCGCTGTCGACGCCGGCAATGACGCCGCCGGACGCGCTGTCGCCGGACACCGCGGAGGAATTTGCGACGATCCCGGTGGCGCTGCCGCTGGAAAAGCTGGTGGAGATCGTGCAGGAAGCGTTGCACGAAAACGTGCCGCTGGCGGAGGCTTTGCAGGAATTGCGCGCCGGGGGTCATCCCGACCTGCCGGAAATTCCGCCGGAACCGTCGCGCTGGACGCCGGAGCAGGCGAAGGCGCTGGCGTCGGTGATCAGCATGGAGCGCGTGCGCGGCGTGTGGATCGGGTCGATGGAGATCACGGAGCTGATCCAGCGGCAGCTCGCGCGCGAACTTTCGTCGCAAGCCGCGGCGCAGCCGGGGCCGGGTGGCGCGGGTCAGGCGGGCGGGCCGGCGTCTGTGACGAGTCCTTACGGCAAAGCGGAGCAGCCGGCGAAGGGATTCTGGTTCAACGTGAACGCGGAACTGGTGATTTACGGCGCGACCGAGAAGGACGCGACCGTGACGATTGGCGGACGGCAGATCCGGTTGCGGCCGGACGGGACCTTCAGTTACCGGTTTGCATTGCCGGACGGCAGTTATGATTTGCCGGTCGTGGCGGTGTCGGCGGACAAGACCGACGGGCGCGCGGCGGAGTTGGGATTCAGCCGCAAAACGGAATATCGCGGCGAGGTGGGAAGACATCCGCAGGATCCGGGGTTGAAACCTCCGGATCCGGACAACGTTTGAGGAACGTCGATGCGACGCGCGTTGCGGAGGACGATTCGGACGGTGGCGGCCGGGCTGGGCTTGATGGGGTTGATCAGCCTGGGTCTGGACTTTGCGAAATACCGGCTGCGCGGCACGGCGCCGGGTGTGTGGTCGGTTTTGGGCGGGGCGGTGCTCGTGATTTTGGGCATTGTGGTTTTTGCGATCAGCGCGAGCTTGGCGGAGCAGTGGGCGGACGATGATTTGGACGAATAGGAACGGGCGGACGGGCGGGCGAAGCATTCCCACATGAACGGCAAAATTCAGAAGGGCCGGGGCGGATCGGCCCCGGCGTCGCGGTGTTCGATCAAGAGCTGACGAACACCATGCAAGGCTATTTATCCCTCGTCCTGCACGCGCACCTGCCGTTTGTGCGTCATCCGGAGCACGAACGATTTCTCGAGGAGAGCTGGTTGTTCGAGGCGATCACGGAGACTTACATTCCATTGTTGCAGGTGATGGAGGCGTGGGAGCGGGACGGGATGAAGACGCGGCTGACCCTGACGCTGACGCCGACGTTGTGTTCGATGCTGCTGGACCCGCTGTTGCAGGACCGGTATTCGCGGCACCTTGAGGGATTGATCGACCTGGCCGAGCGCGAGGTGCACCGGACGCATTGGGACCGGGCGTTTCATTCGCTGGCGCAGATGTACCACCGGCGGTTCCTGGAAATCCGCGATACGTGGGTCTCGGCCAATCGGAACCTGGTGTCGGCGTTCGGGCGGTTCCAGGAGCTGGGGCGGCTGGACATCATCACCAGCGCGGCGACGCACGCGCTGCTGCCGCTGCTGGCGGGGCATCCGCAATCGATCCGCGCGCAGATCCTGGTGGCGCGGGATCATTACCGGAGCTGTTTCGGTCGGGATCCGCAGGGCATCTGGCTGCCGGAATGCGCCTATGTCGACGGTGTGGAAACGGTCTTACAGGAGGCCAACATCCGGTGGTTCATCACGGATACGCACGGGATCCTGCATGCAAAACCGCGGCCGCGCTACGGGGTGTTCGCGCCGCTGTTCACGCCGAACGGCATCGCGGCCTTCGGCCGGGATCTCGACTCGGCGAAGCAGGTGTGGAGCAAGCAGGAAGGTTACCCGGGCGACGCGCATTACCGGGATTTCTACCGGGACATCGGGTTCGATCTGGATTTCGACTACGTGAAATCGACGCTGCCGACGCCGGATCATCGCGGGTTCACGGGGATAAAATATTACCGGATCACATCGGACTCCGACGAGAAGAAGGTGTATCACCGGCTGGAAGCGTTGCAGTTGGCGGCGGAGCATGCGGGGCATTTTCTGGACGCGCGCATCAGCCAGATCCAGCACCTGTCGGGGATCATGGATCGGCCGCCGCTGGTGCTGTCGCCCTACGATGCGGAATTATTCGGGCACTGGTGGTACGAGGGGCCGGAGTTCCTGGATTATTTCGTGCGGAAAACGACGTTCGATCAGCAGGTGTTCGAGCTGATCACGCCCGGGGATTATTTGCACCGGCACCCGACGAACCAGGTGGCGGCGCCGAGCGCGTCGAGCTGGGGTGAGGAAGGTTACTGGCGCGCGTGGTTGAACGAGACGAACCAGTGGATTTATCCGCACCTGCAGATCACGCAGGAGTGGATGACGCAACTGGTGCGGGTGCTGCCCGATCCGGATCCGCTGCAGGCGCGGGCGTTGAAGCAGGCGGGGCGGGAGCTGCTGCTGGCGCAATCGAGCGATTGGCCCTTCATTTTGCGGACGGGGACCAGTCCGGATTACGCGCGCAAGCGGGTGAAGGATCACCTGGTGCGGTTCATCACGCTCCACGACCAGCTCACGCGGGGGACGGTGAACGAGGAATACCTGGCGCAGGTGGAGGCGCGGGACAATTTATTCCCGGCCATTGATGTGCGGTATTGGGCTTGAGCGGTTGGAAGTTGCGGGTTGCAGGTTGCAGGTTTGCCAGCGAGTAGCTTTTGCCCGGAAGGAACTTGCAACCTGTAACCTGAAACGTTCAGCTTCCTGCCCGGCTTTCTGCATTCTACATTCTGCCTTCTGCCTTTTTTATGGTGGCCAGCGCCGCATCCGGAGTGGCGGCGGCGAGCAGTTCCTGGCGGGTTTTGGGGTCGCGGAGAAGACGTCCGAGCCGGGCGAGGAGCGCGAGGTGTTCGGTGACGGTGGGGGCCACAAGAAGGAAGAATAATTTGGCCGGGGCGTTGTCGATCGAGCCGTACGCGATGCCGGCGGGGTGGCGTCCGAAAACGAGGATGGGGTGGTCGACGAGTCCGACGAGGGCATTGCGGCAGTGGGGCAGGGCGACGCCGTCGCCGATGCCGGTGCTGTGAAGCTGTTCGCGGTCGAGGAGCGCCTTGAGAAGGGTCTGTTTCTGCTGCGGATCCGTTAGCCCCGGCACGAGGTTCACGAGTTCAGACAGGACGCTTTCCCGGTCGGACCCGGTCAAATTCAGGTTGATGGCGGCGGGCGACAGGAATGCAATCACGCCGCGCCGATCTGCGGTGTTCATGGCGCCATGGTAGGGAGCGGGGGGCGGGTATCACAAGGAAGAAGGCAGAATGCAGAAGGCAGAAATCCAGTTTTCGAGGACGAGGACGACGACTAGGACGAGGCGGCGCCCGGGGTGCTTTCTGCATTCTGCATTCTACCTTCTGCCTTCCCCTCACGCTTTGCACAGGCGGACGACTTCGGGCGCGATGGCGGGTAGGGGGAGGATGCGGTCGACGCCGCCGAGGCGGATGGCTTCGGCGGGCATGCCGAAGACGACGCAGCTTGATTCGTCCTGGGCGATGTTGTAGGCGCCGGCCTGTTTCATCTCGAGCATGCCGTGGGCGCCGTCGTCGCCCATGCCGGTCATGATGACCCCAACCGCGTTTTTGCCGGCGTAACGGGCGGTGGATCGGAAGAGGACATCGACGGAAGGGCGGTGCCGGCAGACGAGGGGGCCGTCCCTGACCTCGACGTAGTAGCGGGCTCCGCTGCGTTTCAGCAGGAGATGTTTGCCGCCCGGGGCGATGAGGGCCTGTCCCCGAACGACGGAATCGCCGTCGGCGGCCTCGCGGACGTTCACGCGGCAGAGTTGATCGAGACGGCCGGCGAAGTCGGCTGTGAATTTTTCCGGCATATGCTGGACGATGAGAATGCCCGGGGCGTTGGCGGGCATGGCTTCCAGGAACAGGCGGAGGGCTTCGGTGCCGCCGGTGGAGGCGCCGACAGCGACGACTTTTTCGGTGGTCTCGATCATGGCGCGGGACGCGGGCATGGGAAGCATGGCGTCGGCGGTGAGTTTGGGGGCCACCTTGATCGGGGGTGCGGGCGGTGAGGCGCGGCGTTTTTGCACCCGGACCTGGGCGGCGGATTTGACGGTGTCGCAGATGCAGATGCGGGATTCCTCGAGGAACTGTTTGGTGGCGAGTTTGGGTTTCGTGATGATTTCCACCGCGCCTTTCTCGAGGGCGGCGAGGGCGGTCTCGGATCCGTTTTCGGTGAGAGTGGAACAAATGACGACGGGGATCGGGTGCTGCGACATGATCCGTTCCAGGAACGTGATCCCGTCCATGCGCGGCATTTCGACGTCCAGCGTGATGACGTCGGGTACTTCCTTGCGGATGAATTCGACGGCGACGAAAGGGTCCTGGGCCGTGCCCATGACGCTGATGCCGGGATCGCTGTCGAGGATCTCCTGGAGGGTCTGGCGGACGGACGCGGAGTCGTCGACGATGAGGACGCGGATGGGTTTAGATCCGGGCATGGTGGAGTCGGGTGGTTGTGCGCGGAGATTTGGCGAGGTATTTGTGGAAGACGTCGCCGGTGGCGGTGTTGAAGAACAATTTGCGTCCGCGGGATCCGCCGACGTCGGAGGCGACGATGCGGAGTTGGAGTGAGGCGAGGATCTGGCGGGCTGTGGCAATGTTGGCGGCGCCGATGCCTTCGGGGGATTCCTCGCCGCCGAGGGCGATGACGTTGGCGCCGCCGAACATTTTGACGTCGATTTCGTCGTTCGGGATGCCGGCGCGGTGAAACGGGTCGAGCAGGGCGGGAATGCTGCAGGTGACGTAGCGGAACTGGTCCGCGCGGCTGAGGCTGGTCCCGTGGGCGGGGCTGGGCGCCGGGAGCATCGCGTGGCAGATGGCGGCAAGCGAGGTGGCGGGGTGGTGCATGGTGATGGCCACGCAGGAACCGAGCACGGTGGAAACCAGGTGCGGTTCGCGGCAGACGAGGAGTTCGCCCGATTTCAGGATGAGGCTGTTGGAGCGTCTCAGCATGGCTTGCGGAACGTGGCGGACGTGACCGGTTCGACGGGCACGTTGAGCCCGGCGAGCGATTCCGAGTGGCCGACAAAGAGGTAGCCGCCGCGGATGAGATTGCGGCAGAGCCGGGAGATGACGGCTTCCTGGGTGGGCCGGTCGAAATAGATCATCACGTTGCGGAACGAGATCAGGTCGAACCGCTCGTGAACGCCGTAATCCGCGTCCATGAAATTCAGCCGCCGGAACCGGACCCGGGACCGCAGTTCGGGGATGACGCGGACGAGGTGTTTTGAGGGGTCCTTGCTGCGGAGAAAATAGGATCGGCGGAGCTGGAGGGACACAGGGGCGATGCGATCCTCGTCGTAGATGCCGGCCTCGGCGTGCTGGAGGACCCGGGTGGAGATGTCGGTGGCGAAGATGGAAAAGTCGAACCCGGGATGGGTGCGGGCGTATTCGGCGAGCACCATGGCGAGCGTGTAGGGTTCCTCGCCGGACGAACAGCCCGCGCACCAGATGTTCGCGCGCCAGGAGGCGGGGTCGCCGTGCAGCCGGGCGATTTCGGGCAGGGCGGTTTCGGTGAGAAAAGTGAAATGCTGCGGTTCGCGGAAAAAGTCGGTTTTGTTCGTCGTGATGGCGTTGATGAACTGGACCTGTTCCTCCTGGGCGTCGGCGGAGTGGAACAGGTATTCCTGGTATTCCTCGAGGGACGCGAGCCGGAGTTCGCGCAGGCGCCGCAGGAGGCGGCTTTGGAGCATGGAGACTTTGCCGGAATTCATTTTGATTCCGAGCGTGCCGGTGATGTGCCGGGCAAAGCGCTCGAAGCTCTGGGGAGAAATTTCGAGCCGGACGCCGGCGCCGGGTTCCTGCGGGGTCAAGGCCATGGCGGTTCTGGCAATTTGAATCGGGATTGTGCGGGGCGGAATCCGGACCCGGCGGCGGGGCGGGTGGGGGCCCGCCCTGAGGGCGTACGCCTGCCGGGTCCGGAAAACCACAGGGCGCTGCGGTCAGGTTGCGACCTCGGTTTCCGCGACCAGCGCGAGTTCATCCGATGAGAACACTTTGTTGATGTCGAGGATGATGATGAAGTCGTCGCCGCGGCGGCCCATGCCGCTGATCAGTTCCGTGCGCCAGCGCATGGCGATGCGCGGGGGCGGATTGATCTGGCCGGGCTCGAGTTCGATGACTTCGTGGACGCTGTCGGCGATGCCGCCAACGACGGTGGCTTCGCCGCCAAGGTCGAGTTCCATGACGACGATGCGGCTGTTGACCGTGTCCCCGGCAGGAGGCAATCCGAACTTGAGCCGGAGATCGACGACGGGGATGGCTTTGCCGCGGACGTTGACGACGCCGCGCATGTAGGGCGGGGCGGTGGGGACCTTGGTGATCTGGGACAATTCCAGGACTTCGCGGACCTGGGCCACGTTGATGGCGAAGATCTCGTGACCAAGTTTGAACGTGATGTATTGTCCGATTTCAGTGATGACGGTGCTCATGGGGGTTCCTTTCAGAACTTGGTGAACTCCTCGTCATGAATGTCGGCGGCCGGGCGTTTTTCGGCCAGCTCGATGGTGGCGCCGGAGGCCGGCTTGGTTTCGCGGGCGGGCGCGGCGGGTGCAGCCGGTGCGGCGGGTTTGGCGGCGCGTGATTTGGCGTGGGCCTTGGCGGCGGGCGCCGCGACATGGACCGGCTGTTTGGCAGCGGCGGAATCCATCTTGAAGAAGGCGATCGCCGCCTGGAGCTGCTCGGCCTGGCTGGACAACTCCTCGGCGGTGGCGGCGAGTTCCTCGGACGCGGACGCGTTTTGCTGGATGACCTGGTCCAATTGCTGGATGGCCTTGTTGATCTGGTTGGCGCCGGTGTTTTGCTCGTTGCTGGCCGCGGCGATTTCCTGAACGAGGCCGGCGGTTTTCTGGATGTCGGGGACGAGCTCGACCAGCATGGAGCCTGCCTGTTCGGCGAGTTTGACGCCGCCGCCTGTGAGTTTGCTGATTTCGGCGGCCGCGGTCTGGCTGCGTTCGGCGAGCTTGCGGACTTCGGAGGCGACGACGGCGAAGCCTTTGCCGTGTTCGCCGGCGCGGGCGGCTTCAACGGCGGCGTTGAGGGCGAGCAGGTCGGTCTTGCGGGCGATTTCCTCGATGATGCCGATTTTCTCGGCGATTTCCTTGATGGCGGCGACGGCCTGGGTGACGGCTTCACCGCTGCTGCGCGTGTCTTCGGCGGCCTTGGAGGCGAGCTTGTCGGTCTGGCGCGCGTTGTCAGCGTTTTGCTGGATGCTGGAGGACATTTCCTCCATGGCGGAGGTGGTTTCCTCGGCGGAGGCGGCCTGTTCGGAGGAGCCCTGGGAGAGTTGCTGGGCGGTGGCGCTCATTTCCTCGGAGCCGCTGGCGACGTTGTCGGAGGCGCGGGTGACTTCGAGCACAACGGTGCGCAGGCTGTCGACCATGCCGTTGAGAGAGCCGACCATCTGGCCGATTTCGTCCTGAGATTTTACTTTGAGCTGCGCGGTGAGATCGCCGGACGCGACGCGCTTGACCAGCTCGACGGCTTCGTGGAGGGGGCGGGTGATCATGCGGGCGGAGACGATGGCGACCGCGACGCTGAGGGCGACGGCGAGGAGCAGGCCGATGATCAAGGCGATATTGGCCGCGGAGAGGGATTTGGCGGATTTTTCCGCCGCGTCCGAGGTGGATTTGAGTCCGCCGTCGGCGGTATTGCGGGCTTCGGCGAGGACGGCGTCGGCGACCTGGCCCCGGATTTTCGCGAGGTCCTCGCGCTTGAGCCAGTTGGCGATGAAGCTGGCCATGGCATCGCTGTAATCCTTGGCGGCGGCGCGGCACTCGGAGATCTGCTTCAGGTTGACTTCCTGTTTCGTGATGGCCTTGAGCGCGTCGAGCTTCTGGTTAACCTCGTCGAATTTCTTCTGGGTTTCGCGGAACAGCGCGGGATCGCGCGTGGCCTGGGATTTGAAATTGCCGATGCGAATGGCATTGCCGATGTCGACGATTTGGTTGGCGACGTTGATTTTGGTGATGCGATCCTCAACTTCGGCGAGGTTCACGTCCGCGGTGCTGTCCTTGGTGCTGTTGGTGCCCTTGAGGGCATCCTGGAGCCTGGCGTTCTGGCTTGCGAGGTAGGTGGTGCATTCCTTCATGTAGCGCTGGGCGGCGTCGTTCATGAGGCCGCGGTCTTTTTCGAGCGCATCGATGACCGCCGTGGTCTGGGTGATGAGCTGTTCGTATTCGGCGACCTTGGCGGAGGCCTTGTCGGCGGCGGTCTTGAGGTTGTCGAGGCCGGACGAGTGTTTCGCGAGGTCCAGGGCCTCCTGGAGATGCTGTTTGACATCGGCCAGGTGCTTGTTGCCGCGGCCGAGGTAGGCAGCCTCCTCGCTCAGGCCGTAGGCGCGCATTTCGTACATCGTCAGCAGCGAGGATCGCTCCACGTTGTTGGCGATGGAGACGCAAGGCACGTCCTGGGTCGCCATGATGCCGGCCTGGCGCGCGCTGTGCGACATGGTCCAGATGGCCATCGCGCCCAGCGCAAGCGTGATCGCGATGACGCCCAGGAATCCTGAGCCGATTTTTTTTCCGATGGTCATTTTCATTTTGTTTTCCCTTGTTCCGTCAGATGCGTAGTTATTGCCAGGTGTCGATCGCCCGATGCCACCGCCGGGGCGTTCTGACGCTGTCGCGCACGTTCCTCCGAGAACCGGATCAAGCCGAGCACGTCGAGGATGAGGGCAACGCGGCCGTCGCCCATGATGGTGGCGCCGGACACGACGCCGATGTTTTTGTAAAAGCGGCCGAGCGACTGGATGACGGTCTGGTGGCTGCCGAGCACGTGATCGACGACGATGCCGACGCGCTCGTGGTTGTGGAGGGCGATGACGATTTTTTCGTTGTCCGGTTCGGGCCCGTCGATTTCGAAATCTTCGCGGAGGCGGATGTAGGGGATTTGTTCGCCGCGGACGGCGATGAGGTTGCGTCGGTGGTGGCCGATCCGTTCGCGCCGGGGCAGTTCGACATTTTCCGCGACGGCGGACATGGGGATGATGAACCGGTCGGGGCCGATCTGGACGAGGAGTCCGTCGATGATGGCGAGCGTGAGCGGGAGGGTGAGGCTGACGGTGGTGCCGCGGCCAGGTTCGCTGGAGATCTGGAGCGATCCGCGGAGGGCGTCCATCTGGCGTTTGACGACGTCCATGCCGACGCCGCGACCGGAGACGCTGGTGACTTTGGCGGCGGTGGAAAAGCCGGGGAGGAGGATGAGGTTGAAGATTTCGTCGCGGGACAGGTTGGCGTCGGGGGCCACGAGTTTTTTCTCGATGGCCTTGGCGCGGATGGCGGCGGCGTCGAGGCCGCGTCCGTCGTCCTGGATGGTGACGATAACATTGGAGCCGGTGTGGACGGCGGCGAGGCGGATGCGGCCGCGCCGGGGTTTGCCGGCGTGCTGGCGGGCGTCGGCGGGTTCGAGTCCGTGGTCGACGCTATTGCGGATGAGGTGGACGAGCGGATCGCCGAGCTGGTCGAGGACGGTTTTGTCGAGCTCGGTATCGCCGCCTTCGGTGACGAGGTCGATTTCCTTGTGGAGTTCGGCGGCCAGGTCGTGGACGAGGCGTTTGAAGTGATTGAAGGTGGTGCCGATGGGCATCATGCGGATGCCGAGGACGTTGTCGCGGAGTTCGCAGACGAGGCGTTCGAGTTCCTCGACGGGCGCGGTGAGATGGGAATCGTTGACGGCGGCGGTGACCTGGGTGAGGCGTGACTGGTTCATGACCATTTCGCCGACGAGCATGACGAGTCGGTCGAGGCGTTCGGAGGGGACGCGGACCGTGGAATCCTTGGCGGGGCGCACGCGGGCGGCGGTTGCAGGGGCGGCGGGGGCGGACGGAGCGGCGGGGCGGGATTCCGGCAGGATGGCGGCGGGCACTTCGGTCGGGGCCGGCTGGATGCTGAGTTCGCCCTGGTCCTCGACAAAAATGAAAACGTCCCGGATGGCGTTGACATCTTTCCCGGTTGAAAGGGTGATGGTCCAGGAGAGGTAACACTGGTCGGGTTTGAGTTCCTGGAGCGCAGGGACCTCGGCGGCGGAGGCGGCGACCTGGCAATCGCCGAGGGCGCGGAGTTCGTCCAGCAGCCGGCGGGGTCGGTGCCGGAGGTGAGGAGTCCGGGGTGGGGTTTGAACCGGATGGTGTAGGTGCGGTTTCCGGGGGTGGCGGGCGGTGGAGACTGCGGCGCGGCGGGACGCGGTGCGGCGGCGGGGGCGGGGGCTGATTTGGGCAGGAGCGCCGACAGGCGCGCCACCAATTCCCTCCCTGTTTCCGCCGGCGCTTCCGTTCCCGCCTGCGCCGCATCCAGCAGCGCCTTGATCCGGTCCTTGGAAGCCAGGATCAGGTTGATGAGATCGGGGGAGACCGGGATGATTCCGTCGCGGACTTTGTCGAGGACGGTTTCGACGTGGTGAGTGAACCCGGCGACGGCGTCGAATCCGAACATGGCGCCGGAGCCTTTGATGGTGTGGAAAGCGCGGAAGAGTTGGTGGACGGCTTCGCCGGGGGGATCGCCGGGCAGGACGTCGAGGGCGGTGGGCTTCGATGCGCGCGAGCAGGTCCTCGGCTTCGTTCAGGAATGTCAGCGTGGGATTGGGCCGGTTCACGTTTGCGGCCTCCCCCCGCGCGCGTGCTCCAGTGCGACTGCCAGTTGCCCGGTTGCCCTCATAAGAAATCCCCAATTTGGCGGCGTGCTCCGGATTGGATGGAGCCGCCGCACATGATTCTTAACGGCGAGACCGAGAAAGTTCTGAATCAGGATTCCCTGATGCGAGGCCGGGAGGAAGACTGCGGGGGTCAGCCGAGGAATTTTTTGGCGACCATGACGAGCTGGTCGGTGCGGAAAGGTTTGACGATCCAGCCGCTGGCGCCGGCGGCGCGGCCCGCTTGCTTTTTCTGATCATCGGACTCGGTGGTGAGCATGATGATGGGGATGTAGCGGCAGCCGGGCAGGGCGCGGACCTGGCGGATGAGTTCGATCCCGTCCATGTTGGGCATGTTGAGGTCGGTGATGAGCATGTCGGCGCGCGCATTCTGGATGCGGGCGAGGGCGTCTTTGCCGTCGCTGGCTTCGACGACCTGGTAGCCGGCTTCGCGGAGGGTGAAGCTGACGAGCTGTCGCATGCTGGCGGAATCGTCGGCGGTCAGGATGGTTTTGCTCATACGGCTCGGGAGGGATCGGCCAGCCATGCGGGGTCGAGTCCGAGCGCGGTCCAGGCGGCGGCGACCTGGGGCGGCGTGTTGATGAAGCGGAGCGGGCGATTGAGGCCGGCGGCGGTGCGAGCGGCGGCGCACAGCAATTGCGCGCCGGCGGTGTCGCACCCGGTCACGTCCCGCAGGTCGATGACGGGTGAGGCCTGGGCGGAGAGATGCTCCGTCAACGCCTGGCGGAGGCGATCCACCTCGTAGATTTCAAGGCCGCCCTTCAGCAATAACACATTCGCAATATCAGTTTTCACGGCAGTTTACGCCCGGTTGAGCCCGATCGGAATGAGGTCCCGGACGCTGCCGGGGCACGAATCTGCGATTCTTGTTCGGCGAATGCGGGGCAAACTTGAGAAACGGCGAATCCGGGGCCGGCATGCGGGGAGGATTGGATTCAGAAGAGTTCGACATTGTCACCGAGATCCTGCGTGGGGGTGGCGGCGGTGGCCGGGGCGGGGGCTGGCGGCGTGGCGGGGGTGTCGAAGAACTCGATGCTGTGGGTGGGGCCGGGTGTGGTGGCGGGTGTGGAGGGGTTGGAGTTTTGGATGACGCTGGCGAAGACATGGCGTTCGGAGGCCATGGTGTAGTCGCGCTGAAGTTCATCGAGGCCCTCGGCGGCGGCGGGTGCGGCGGCGGCGGCAGGGCCTGCGAACGCGGCGAGATCCTGGAGTTGTTGCTGGAGTTGCGACAGGAGGGGATCGGCGGTTTGGCCGTAGCGCGTGTTTTCGAGGGACTGTGTGGAATCGGCGACGATAAGGTCGATGAGCGCGTGGAGTTTCTGGAGGGAGGCGAGGGCGTCGTCGCGCATGGCGTGGAGTTCCTGTTCGCTTTCGCGGCCCCTCGTGTCGAGTTCGGCCTGTTGTTTGAGCGCGCGGGCCTGGAGTTCCTCGAAGGCTTGGACATTGCGGCTGAGGCCGATGGCGAGCTGGTCGAGGTCGTGGGCGATGGCCTGGCTGGTGCGGTTGGTGTCGAGGGAGATTTCGCTGGTGCGCGCGGAGAGGATTTCGAGGCCGGTGCCGTTGCCGACGAGGGCGGCCTGGACCTGGGCGTTGAGGCCGATGAGGTGGATGCTTTGGGACAATTTGCGGACGATGACGGTGAGTCCGGAGGCGAGGGTGCCGATGGGCTGGAGGGCGGTGCAGATTTCGGCGGAGCCGGCGACGGTGGCGTGGACCTGTTTTCGGACGGACTCGATGACTTCGAGGAGAGTTTGGACCATGCCGTCGGAAGAGGTGGTGATTTGCTGGAATTCTTCGAGTGACAGGCATTGCCGGTTGGCGTGGCTGAGCTGGGCGAGGATTTGATCGATGCCGGCGCGGACGGTGGATTCGGCGTGGGCGAGGTCGCGCCGGACTGCCTGGATTTGTTCCGCTTCGAGGCGGCAGGATTGATGGAGGAAGGCGCCGTTGCGGGCGGGGTCGGTGAATTTCTCGCGGATCCGGGCGAGGGCGCCGGCGGTGTGCTGGAGTTTCTGGCTGATGATATCCTGGAACTGGAGGCCGACGATGATGTCGCGGATGCGGGCGGAGAGGTCGGTGCTGAGCCGGCTGATGCGGGCTTCGCGTTCCTGGTTCTGGGTGAGTTCGTGCTGGAGCTGGTCGAGGGAGGCGTCGACCTGGGCTTTCTCGCGGGAGACGGTTTGCCAGAGGGTTGCGGACTGGGTTTCGAGGCGTCCGGTGACCTGTTCGATGGTGTGCTGGATCTGGCGGAGCTCCAGAAATTTGTTTCCGAACAGGTCGCTGACCTGGTCGTGGAGGACTTCGATGTCGCGGGTCAGGGCGGTGAACATGCGCTGGACCTCTTCGCCGAGCGGGGCGGATTCGATTTTGAAGAGGGTCTGCATGAACTTGAGCGGGGCCATGGTGCGCTGGAGGTCGTCGCGGGCGCGGAGCAGGGCGGCGATGCGGCGGTGATCGTCCTGGAGGCAATGCAGCAATTGCTCGGCTTCGGCGTGGCAGTCGATGAGGAATCGGAGCGGCTGGTCGACGACCTCGCGGCTTTTCTGAAAGATGTCCTTCCCGCCTTCCAGGCCGGCGGCGATGCTGACGAGCTTTTCGCTGTGGCGGACGAACTCGCGGCCGAGTTCATTCAAGGCTTCGAGGGAAGTGGCGGTGGCGACGAATTGTTTTTCGAGCGCGGCGGAGATGGAGGGCAGGGAGCCTGCGGATTCCTGGAGCGCGGCGAGTTGTTCCTGTCTGGCGGGAGTGCGGCGCGCGCGCTTCCGAAGGGTGGTTGAAAAACGCCGTGCCCGGCCAATCCAGTCCCAGAGGACCGTCCTGGACCGGGTTGAAATGAGTTTCCACCTTGCGGCACCCGCTGATGAACCCCGCCACACTTCGTTGATCCGTTCCTTTCCTGGTGAAGTTAAAAAGTTAAACCAGCCAAAAAGAGTAAAACATTGATTCGTTAAATCCTCAATGCGTTTGCGAAACGCGCCTCCAGATCGGACGGGAAGCGTCGCGGCTTGAGGAGAAGCGATGTCGTCTATGGGGGACAGGGTAAATTGCGTTCAAGCGCAGGAGGTTATCCGCCGATCATTATCGCGGGAAAACTTCTAAGGGTTTCCAGTGACATCTACCCGGACAAAATCGATTTCGGGCGGAACCTGTGTGTCCGCCCTGAAGCGGGTGCTTGTGGTCGAGGACGACCCGACGAGCCTGGAATATTTGCGGGTGGCTTTGCAGAAGGCGGGCTGCGCGGTGACGGCGGCGGTGGACGCGGAGTCGGCGCAGGTGCGGCTTGCGGAGGAGCGGTTTGAATCATTTGACTGCGTGGTGACGGATTACCGGATGCCGGGCCAGAGCGGGCTGGAGTTGCTGGGCTGGTTGAAGCAGCAGGCTCCGTCGCTGGCGACGATTATTTTGACGGCGGAGGGTGAAAAGAAGCTGGTGACCGATTCACTGCGCCGGGGCGCGGCGGATTTTCTGGAGAAGCCGGTGGGCCTCCGGGAATTGCGGGCCGCGGTGGAGCGCGCGGTGGAGCAAACGCGGCGTTGCCGGCGGTCGGACGAGGTGGAATCGGCCGTGAAAGAGCTGGGCCGGACTCAGGAACGCCTGGTGAGTTCGCGATCCGCGGCGGGGGATGTGGGCGTGGAGATCTGTTTTCATCCGAAGCTGGAGGCGGGCGGCGACTCGTTCAGCCACTTCCAGCCGGAACCGGGAAAGTATTTCTGTCTGCTGACGGATGTGTCGGGGCACGACTTGCAGGCGGCATATTTGTCGGCGTATTTCCAGGGGGTCGTTCGCGGGATGCTGGACTGCGGCAGGCCGGTTCCGGAAATCTTTTCGAATTTCAACCGCTACCTGGGCGAAGAGTGGAATCCGTTGGCGGCCGCGCACGGGGCCTGCGAAGTGAACGCGTCGGTGGCGGTGTGTTCGGTGTGGATGGATTTGCGGGAGCGGACGGCGTCGATTATGACCTGCGGCGTGCCGGCTCCGGTGTATGTGGAGCCGGACGGCCGGGCGACCCTGGTGGGGGCGAGCGGCGGATTTCCGCTGGGCTGGTTTCCGGAATTCGCCCCCGAGTCGGTTCGGTGGCCCCTGGTCGCGGACGGCTCGGTGTTGTTGTGGACGGACGGTGTGGAGGACCTGGCGGACCGGATCGGGGTCAGCCCGTTGAGCATCGGCCACCGGCTGCGGTCGGCGCCGCGGCCGCGGGAATTGCCGGAGTTGCAGGAGGCGGCGGACGACATTTTGTTTGCGGCGCTCCGGATGCCGGGCGGCCGACCGGGAGCGGGAGGAATTGAGCCGTTGATCCTGGAGCGGTATGAGGGATCGGAGGCGGGCCGGATCGACGAACTGGCGGCGGGCTGGCTGCGGTGCCTGGCGTTTGCTCTGCCGGAGCTATCGGGCGCCGTGCGGCATGACGTCTTGTTGGCGTCGCGCGAGGCGGTGTTGAACGGGCTGGAGCACGGGTGCGGCGGCCGGTCGGGGTCCGCGCTGGTGTTCCAGGCCGGGGTGGATCCTCTGGAGCGGCGGGTGCGGGTGCGGGTGGATGACCCGGGCGACGGGCACGATTTCGATGTCGCGCGGCACGAGCAGGAGGCGCTGCGGAACCTGGCCGAGGAACACCGCGGGCTGATGCTGATCCGGCACCTGGCGAAGACGGTGGAATTCCAGCGGCGCGGCGCGAGCGTGGTCATGGATTTTGCGTATTGAGGATGCCTAACATCATAAAAACATAATGAAACCGAGCTTGAGCCAAGAGAACGCGGTCCTGACCCTGACGGTGCCGGGGGACCTGGTGAGCACGACGGCGCCGGCGGTGCGGGAGGCGGCGAGGCCGCTGCTCGAGCCGGGGGCGGGAGCCGCGGCGGCGTGGCGGCTGGTGCGCCTGGACCTGGCGGCCGCGTCGATGGTGGACTCGGTGGGGTTGAACCTGATCGTGACGCTGTTCAAGGCGGCGCAGCGGTCGGGCGCGAAGATGCAGCTTCTTTACAAGGATCCGAACGTGCACCGGACACTGTTGTTCACGCGGCTGGACAAGCACCTGGAGCTTCTTGCGGCCTGACAGAAACGGGTGCGGGCATGAGCGATTCCCTCAACAACCCGCCGGCCGCCCGGACGCGATCCTGGGTGCTGCCGGTCATTGCCCTGGCACTGCTGGTGTGGGGTCTTTGGGAATCGAGGCGGGCCGGCTGGCTGGTGGACCGGGATCAGCGGTTGCGGCTGCTGGGCCAGGCGACGGCGGTGGCGCGGAGCCTGGATGTGGACCGGTTGAACGGGCTTTCGTTCACGGAGGGTGACGGCGGATCGTCCGAATTTCGCGCGCTGGATTCGCAATTGGCGGCTTACGTGGCCCAATTGCCCGGTGTGCGGGGCATTTACACCATGCGCTTGCGTGAGGGCCAGGTGTATTTCGGCCCGGAAAGCTATCCTGCCGCCGATGCGCAGGCGTCGCCGCCGGGCACAGTTTATCAGAAACCTCCGGCCGCCCTGTCCGGCGTGTTCGGGTCGGGCCAGCCTGCGACGGTGGGGCCTTACCGGGATGAGTATGGAATGTTTGTGACGGCGCTGGCGCCCGTGCTCGACCCGCGGACGGGGGAGGTGCGGGTGGTGGTGGGGGTGGACATGGAGGCGCCGCACTGGAGCGAACCGGTTGTCCGGGCGCGGGCAGTGCCGCTCCTGTTCACGTTATTGTTGCTTGGGATGGTATTGCTGACGGGCGTTGCACTGGCGCGCAGGCGCGGGCGGGCGGCCGAGGATCGCTGGCGGCTGCGGCATGTGGAGACGGCGGCGGTTGCGGCGGTGGGCCTGGTGATTTCCGGTGCCATGGCCTGGCGCGCGCACGATGCGGAGCGGCGGGCGCAGCGGGCGCTGTTTGTGGGGGAAGCGCGGGCGCAGGCGGGGGCGGTGGCGGAGACGCTGCACGACATCCGGACGCGGCTGGAGATGTTGAGCGGGCTGTTCGCGCTGGAAGACCGGCCGGACCGGGCGAAGTTTCATGCGTTTGCAGAACCGCTGACGCGCGATGGAATCGCGCAGGCGTGGGAGTGGGTGCCGGCGGTGCGGGCAGCGGAGTTGGAGGAACTGGAGCGACTGGCGCGGCTCGAGGGGCTCGAGGAATTTCGCGTTTACGAGCGGGGCCCGGCGGGCCGCCGCACCGCGGTGAGCGGCCGGGATTTTTATTATCCGGTGTTGTTTGCCGAGCCGGAAAAGGAAAATCGCAGCGCGATCGGGTTTGATGTGGGATCTGAGGCGGTGCGGCGCGCGGCGCTGTTGTCGGCGGCGGGCGGTGGCCGGCCCTCCTGTTCGGACGCGGTGACACTGGTGCAGGAAACCGGCCATCAACGGGGCCTGCTGGGATTCTGGCCGGTGTTTCATTCGCGCGGAAGCTCTGCGGAACTGCGAGGGTTCACCGTGGTCGTGTTGCGGTCCGATTCGCTGTTGGAACATTCGATTCGGCAGACCGGCGCCGCCGAGGGTTTGATTCGGATGACATTGCAGCAGTTGGAACCCGGCCGGGCGCCCGGGGAGCTGGGCGTGGCGCCTGCGGCGGGTGGTGCGGGGCCGGTGGGCGACGGCGGCGAGTATGAGGAGATCGTGCCGGTCTTTTTCTTCGAGAAGCCGCTGGCGCTGCGGGCGCGGGCGGCGCGGGGATTTTTCGATGCGCACCCGCTGCGCCGGGGGTGGGTGGCGGGGGGGATGGGGCTGCTGGTGACGTCGGTATTGACCGGGCTGACGTGGGTGCTGGTGAACCGGCGGACGACGCTGGAGCGGGAGATTCGCGCGCGGACGCTGGAGCTCGAGAAGGATTCTGCGCGGTTGAAAATGTTGTGGCAGGCGCTGGAGCAGAGTCCGGCCAGCGTGGTGATCACCGACCTGCAAGGCAAAATCGAATATGTGAACCAGAAATTCACGGAGGCGACCGGTTATTCGCGCGAGGAAGTGATTGGCAAAAACCCGCGTGTATTGAAGAGCGGCCGCCAGCCGGTGGGATTTTACGAGGACATGTGGAAAACGCTGTCGGCGGGCGAGAATTGGCGCGGGGAATTCTGCAACCGCCGCCGCGACGGCGGTGAATACTGGGAATCCGCATTGATTTCGCCGGTGAAAGACGCGCAAGGCCGGGTGTTGAAATACCTGGCGGTGAAGGAGGACATCACGGAGCGGAAGCGGTCGGCGGAGGCGCTGGAGCGGACGAACCGGCAGCTCGAGTTGACGACGCTGCGCGCGAACGAAATGGCCGTGCGCGCGGAACTGGCCAGCGCGGCGAAGAGCCAGTTCCTGGCGAACATGAGCCACGAAATCCGGACGCCGATGAACGGGATCATCGGCATGACGAACCTGCTGCTCGACACCGGGCTGACCGCGGAGCAGCGGCAGTTTGCGGAGATGGCGCAGAACAGCGGCCAGACCCTGCTCACCCTGATCAATGACATCCTGGACCTGTCGAAAATCGAGGCGGGCAAGCTCGATCTCGAGATCCTGGAATTTGAATTGCGGCCGATGATCGAGGATGCGCTCGAACTGCTGTCGATCCGGGCCGCGGAAAAACGGATCGAACTGGTGTGCGACCTGGACGCCGCGCTGCCGGGATCGGTGCGGGGCGATCCGACGCGGCTGCGGCAGATCCTGCTGAACCTGGGCGGCAACGCAATCAAGTTCACCCCGGCCGGAGGCGATGTGCTGTTCGCCGTCAGGATTGAATCCCGCGCGTCCGACAGCCTGACGCTGCGGTTCACTGTGCGGGATTCGGGCATTGGGATTCCGGTGGAGCAACAGTCGCTGCTGTTCTCTCCGTTCTCACAGAGCGACGCTTCCACGACGCGGAAATTCGGCGGGACGGGGCTGGGCCTGGCGATTTCGAAGCAGCTTGCGGAAAAGATGCAGGGCGGCATCGGGCTGAAAAGCGAAGCAGGCAAGGGGGCGACGTTCTGGTTCACGGCGGTGCTTGGCGCCGTGCTGCCGGCCGCGCCCGGGACGCCGCCGCCCGCGGCGCTGGAGGGTTTGCGGGTGCTGGTGGCGGACGATCATCCCGAAAGCCGCCGCGTCCTGGCCGGCATGCTGGCCGCGCTCGGATGCCGGGCGGCCGAGTCCGCCGACGGCGCCGCCGCCTGGGAGCGGGTGCGCGAAGCGGCGAACGCCGGCGATCCGTTCAGGGTGTTGCTCGTGGACAAATCGGTCGCGGACTCGACCGATTTCAATCTGCTGGAGCGATTGCAGTCGGACGCGGAGTTGGACGGCTTGCGTCGGGTGCAGTTGGTGTTCTTCGGGCAGGGTGTGACGCCGGAGCAGTTGGGGCGGTTGGGAGTGCACGGGCAATTGCACAAGCCCTGCCGGCTGGCGCAGTTGCGCGAATGCCTGTTGCGCCAGGCGGCGGGAGACGGGGATTCGGCCGCGGCAGGCGATGGCGGGCGTTCCGGGCTGGTGCTGCCGGGCAAATCGATGCCGGGATTGAAGGTGCTGCTGGCGGAGGACAATGTGACCAACCAGATCGTCGCCACGAAGCTGCTCGAACGGATGGGCTGCGTGGTGCGGATCGTTCCAAATGGACGTGAGGCACTGGAGGTGATGGCTCGCGAATCGTTTGGGCTGGTGCTGATGGATTGCCAGATGCCGCTGATGGACGGGTTTGAAGCCACCCGCCGGTTCCGTACGCTGGAAGCGCGCCGGGGCAGGCCGCGGCTTCCCATCGTGGCATGCACCGCGAGCGTGATGGGGAGTGATCGCCACGACTGCCTGAAGGCCGGGATGGACGCGGTCATTTCGAAGCCGTTGAGCCTGGAGGAACTGGCCGGCGCGCTGCAGCGCTGGGGCGTGATGACGCCGGATGCGGCCGCGCCGGTGCAGGTGGGAACCACCGAAGGCACCGGCACATCGGACAGTATTCCGTGCCCGCAGCCCGTGACGTTCGATCGCGAGGAGTTTCTCAACCGCCTCAGCGGCGACACGGAGCTGGCGGAAACCGTCATTCGTGGATTCCTGGCCGATCTGCCGCAGAGCCTGGCCGCGATCCGGTCCGCGGTGGAGGCGGGGGATGTGGAGCGCGTGGGGCAGCTCGCGCACCGGTTGCGCGGTTCGGCGGCGACGCTGAGCGGGCAGCGATTGCGGGACATCACGGCGGAGATGGGGGTGGCTGCGAAATCCGCCGACCCGGCGGCGCTGCGGCTGCTGGTGGAGCGGTTGGACGCGGAAGCGAAGTCGCTCGCGGCAGCGCTGGGCACGGTGTGTTCCTCAAGGCCGGGTTGATCCGGGCAGCCGGCCCAGGCCTTTCGTGGCCAGGTTTTTCAAATTCGCCAGCACCGGCCCGGGGTGCCGGAGATCTTCCGATTCCTGCAGGCGCGCCCTTGCGGCCAATATCGCCGAGCGGCCGAGGTAACCCACGACACGCCGCGGATCGGCGCGATCCACCACCGGCAACCGTCCGACATCGCGTTTCAACATGCGGTTCACCGCGTCGCACAGGGGTTCGTCCGGATAAGCGACCGCCGGGTTGCGCGAGCCCGCCTCTTCCACGGAGACGCCGCCGTCGGGATGCGCGCGCAGGGCCCGCAACAGGTCGCCGCGCGTGATGAGGCCCGCGAGGGCGCCGTGCGCATCCACGACGAACACGGCCTGGTGCCGGGTGAGCCGGGGATCGCCGTCCGCGATTTTTCGGGACAATTCCAGCACGGTCATGCCGGTGGGAATGGTGGGGGGTGGTTGCATGACCTCGGCGACGCGGACCAGTTCGAGGAGGTCGACGCTGTATTCGCGGCTGATGTGCTGGCCGCGGCGGGCGAGTTTCTCGGTGAGGATGGAGCGGCGGAGGACGAGCACGACGACGGCCATGCTGGCGACGCATCCGGCCATGAGCGCGGGGAGGGCATCGAGATCGTGGGAAACCTCCAGGACAAACAGGGTGCCGGTGAGCGGCGCGCCCATGGCGCCGGCCATCATGGCGCCCATGCCCACCATGGCCCAGAGGCCGGGATTGTGGCCGGGCGCCCAATGGCCGAGCCAGGCGCCGAGGGCTCCGCCGATCATCAGAAGCGGGGCCAGCACGCCGCCCGAGGTCCCGGATCCGAGGGCCACGGCCCAGACGATGGATTTCGCGACGAACAATCCCAGGAGCGCCGGCCCGAGCAATTCGCCGCGCATGAGGGAATGAATGGTGTCGTAACCAACGCCGAGGACGCGCGGTTCGATTCGTCCGCCGATGCCGACGGCGAGTGCGCCGAGGGCGGGCCACCACATCCAGTGAATGGGGAGCCGGTGGAAGGCATCTTCACAGGCGTAGACGAGGGCGGTGAGCGCGGCGGAGGCCAGGCCGGCCGCGGCGCCGATGGCGAGGGCGACCAGGACGGAGTCGGGGCTGGCGGCGGTGTGTGGAGTGACGGGGAAGACGGGGCCGGGGCCGAGGAGGGGTTGGCGGAGTTGCCAGGCGACGAGGGAGGCGACGGCGACCGGGACGAGGCTGCGGGGTTTCCATTCGAACAGCAGCAGTTCGACGGCGAGCAGCACGGCGGCGACGGGGGTGCAGAAGACGGCGGACATGCCGGCGGCGGCGCCGGCGACGAGCAGGGTTTTGCGTTCGGCGGCGGAGAGATGGAACAGTTGGGCGAACAGGGAACCGAGGGCGCCGCCGGTCATGATGATGGGGCCTTCCGCGCCGAACGGTCCGCCGGTGCCGATGGAGATGGCGGACGAGAGCGGCTTGAGGATGGCGACGCGCGGCTGGATGAGGCTTCGGCCGAGCAGGATGGCTTCGAGCGCCTCGGGAATGCCATGTCCGCGGATTTTTTCCGAGCCGAAGCGTGCCATGAGTCCGACGGCGAGAGCGCCGAGGACGGGGACGAGGATCATCCACGGGCCGAGCGGCGAGTGGCCGGGGTCGGCGGGGTCGGCCGAGAAGCGCAGGTAAAAGGCGAGGTTGATGACGACGGCGATGAGCCAGAGGAGGGCCTTGGCCATGACGGCGCCGGCGGCGCCGGCGGGGACGGCGAGCAGGGCGAGGAGGACCATGCGCCGGTCGGTTCGAAAATCGGAGGTGGCTGCGGGCTCGGCGGTGTTGTTCATGCGCGGGCCGGTCCGGGGGCGGGCCCGCGCGCCGGGGGAAAACGGCCCGCACCACTAATATATCGTATTACGATACATTGCAATCGGTTTCCGGCTTGCGCGCGGGGGTGGATCGGGGGAATGCTGGGGATCGTGTCCGCGCGCATGACCCAGGCCGAGTATGAGACGCTGGCGGAACTGCGGTTCGCCCTCCGGGAGTTCCTGCATTTCAGCGAGACGCAGGCGCGCGGCGCGGGCTTGACGCCGCGCCAGCACCAGGCGTTGCTGGCGATCAAGGGATTTCCCGGACCGGGACCGATTTCCGTCGGGGAGCTCGCCGCGCGTCTGCGCGTCCGGCATCACAGCGCCGTTGAGTTGGCGGACCGGTTGTCGGCGGGCGGTCTTTTGCGGCGGGCGCCGTCGGCGCGCGATCACCGGCGTGTCGGGCTTGTGCTGACCGCGTCCGGCGAGTCCGTTCTTGAATCGCTATCGGCCGTGCATCGCCGCGAATTGCGCCGGGTGGGGCCGCGGATCGAGGCATTTTTGCGGCGGTTGCGGGATTGAGCGCGGGCCTGGATTTCATCATAA
Organism: Verrucomicrobiota bacterium; assembly: GCA_046346665.1. GTDB lineage: Bacteria > Verrucomicrobiota > Verrucomicrobiia > Limisphaerales > JAXMHQ01 > JAXMHQ01. The sequence goes on along the minus strand of JAXMHQ010000002.1, from coordinate 105,466 downwards.
AAGGACGCGGCGGTAGCAAATCGGTAACAATCGTTTCGTAAGTTCTCGGGCATTGGCAGCGGGTGCTGCCAGCCGAACAACGGGAAACGATCGATGAAAACTGCAAATGAGTCTCTATGGATGTCGGGCGAACGGGAATCGCGGGCCGTGCTGGCCCCGGCTCCTTCCCTGCGCGTGCCGGTCACGGTGCGCAACCGCGAGTTCCTGCGCTGGCTTCGCGCCGCCGAAGCGTCCGCGTGGGAATCCGGCCGCCCCGCCGTCCTGAATTTCCCGCCAACCGGAATCCCTGACGCGGCCCGTACCTTATTGCAAGTCCCACCGACCTCCGAACCATGAAAACCCATCGAATACTGGCCGCCACGCTTGTGGCGGCGTCCCTCGTCCTGACTCCAGCCCTTTTGCGCGCCGCTTCACCGGGCGACACCTTGCAGCGCGGTCTTTACGCCGAAGAGGTGGAGGGGAATGTGGAGGCGGCCATCAAGGCTTACGGCCAGGTGATTCAGAACAGTTCCGCCCCGCCGAACCTGGTGGCGCAGGCGCTCTATCGCCAGGGCCTGTGTTACATGAAATTGAAGGATGAGGCGTCCGCGCGGGCGGCGTTCGAGAAGCTGGTGACCGAGTATCCCGGGCAGACGGAGATCGTGGACAAGGCGCGCCCGATGCTGGACGACCTGACCAACTTCGATCCGGCGACGCTGATGCCGCCGGGCACTCTGGTGTATGTGGAGTTTGGCAGCCCGGGCACGCAGGTGGAGACCATATTGAACATGTTGAAGGGAACGCCGTTTGAAAATCCGCTGGCGGCGGTCGGCGGTTCGCCGGGCGCGGCCGACTCCGGGAAAAATCCGGGCAACATCATGGCGGCGCTGCTGAATCCGAGCATGATGGCGGAGTTCAAGAAGATCCGCGGCTCGGCGGTCGGGATCACGGACATTGCGCAGGACAATCCGCCGATGGTGGCGGTGTTGTATCCGGGCCGGAGCGATGCGTTGCGGGGGTTGATCCTGGCGGCGCTGGGGATGGCGGGCAAGCCGGGCCAGGCGATGGAGGGATTGCAGACGGTGGAATTGCCGCAGGACATGTCGGCGGCGTATGACGACAAGGTGGTGGTGCTGGCGCACCCGGCGAGCCAGCTCGCGTGGTGTGTGAAGCAATACAAATCCCACAACCCCGAACCGTCGCTCGCTTCGAGCAATGAATCCTTCGCGCGGATCAACAAGACGCAGCGCCAGAAGAACGCGATGACCCTGTGGGCGAACGTGGACGAGGCCTATGCGCGCGTGTTGAAGATGTTTCCCGAGGGGCAGGTGCCGGGTGAACTCGCGGCGGCCAATGCGATTGTGGATTTCAACCACATTGATGAATTGCTGATCACCCATTCGCTGGAGCCGAACGGGATTCAGAGCCGCACGCAAATCCGGTTCAAGGACGGCAGCAAGTGCCTGCCGTACGACCTGATTCGGACGCCCAACCTGAGCAGGGCGGCGCTGGAAGCGGTGCCGTCGGACGCGGTTGCGCTCGCGAGTTTTTCGCTGGGACAGGCTGGGGCGGCGCAGGGCGACAAGGTGCGATCGAGCGTGCAGGCCGTGACGGGGCTGGATCTTGGGCGCGAGATTTTCGCGAACGTGGAGCAGGTCACCCTGTTCCTGATGCCGGCGGAGAAGGCGGCGGTGGACCTGGCAGGCGCGCCGGAACTGCCGGCCCGCGCCGGTCTTGCAATCACGAGCCGCAATCCCGCCCAGACGCGGGAAATTCTGCAGCGCCTGCTGGGCACGTTGAACGCCGCGACCGGCGGCAGCACCAACACCGCGGGCCGCTACCAGGTCGGCCAGTTCGCCCATCAGCCGCTTTATTGTTATGTCGACCAGGTGGACGGGACGACGCTGTTGTCGTTGAACCCGGCGATCCTGGCGGCCTCGGGCGCGGCGATTCGGAATCACAAGTCGGTTTGCACCGCGGGTCCGCTGCATGATTCGGTGGGCCGGCTGGATGCGTCGGCGAGCAAGCTGGTGCTGGTGAACGTGGGGGGCGCGATGCGGCTGGCGGGGCCGATGCTGAAGCTGGCGGCGGGGGCGACGCCGGAGCAGGTGCAGCAGATGAACGCGGCTTACACGCAACTGGCGCAGGCGGTGGACGGGGCGCAGGTGCAGCTCCGGACCGAGGAGGCACCCAGCCAGTTCGCGGCCAGCTCGGCGCTCACGGGAATTCCGCCGCTGGAAAAATTGCTGGCCCCGGCGATGAAGCTGTCGCATTTGACGGGCGCGGTGCGCGCGGAAGCGCGGGCAAGCGAACTCCGCCGGCTGACGCCTGCGACCATCGCGCGCGTGCCGGCGCCGGTCACGGGCCTGCCGTCGGCCGCCGCGTGGGCGGAGGCCCCTTCGTATGCCCTCGCGCATTTCGTGCAGGGCGCGGCGAAATCCGGCGGCGACCTCGCCGCCGATTACCAGGCGCTGTGGGACAATTCGAATTTGTATATCCGGGTGAACGTGACGGACGACGTGGTCCAGGACATCGCCTCTACGGATTCGTGGAAGAACGATTCGGTGGAACTGTTCATCGATGGGAGGAACGGCAAGGGCGCGGGGTACGGCGCGAACGATTTCCAGTTCGTGTTTGTGTGGGACAAGGCGCATCCGTTGTTGCAGGAACTTCATCATGACCAGACGAACGGGGTGCAATACGTGATGAACCGGACGGCGAAGGGTTACGTGCTGGAGGCGAAGCTGCCCTGGGCGATGCTCGGGACGCGGCCCGGCGCCGGCGCGGCGATCGGGCTGGAGGTGGAGGTGAACGACAACGACAAGGGGTCGGGCGAGCGGGATCGGAAGCTGGCGTGGCATGCGACCGAGGACAACGCGTGGTTCACGCCGCAGGCGTTCGGCAACGCGGAACTGGCGGGGCTGGTCGGCTGGTGGAAATTCGACGAGAGCGACGGCCGGACGGCGGCTGACAGCTCGGGCAACGGCAATTCCGGCACGCTGAACGGCAAGGCATCGTGGTCGCCGAAAGGCGGCCGGATCGGCGGCGCGATCGACCTGCACGGCGAGGGCGATTATGTCCGGATCGACAACGTGGTGCCGTTCAACATCACGGGCCGGATCACCATTTCGGCCTGGGTAAACATCCGATCGGTGCCGCAGGAGTGGACGGGGATTGTGACCAAGGGCGATTCGGCGTGGCGCATGTCGACGGAGTATGCGCAGAACGCGTTTCACTTCGGGGTGAACCAGGAGGAATGGCTGAACGGGCACGGGCAGTACAAATCCGGCGAGTGGCATCACGTGGCCTGCGTGTATGACGGCAACACGATGCGGCTCTGGGTGGACGGGAAGCTGGATGCGTCGCGCTCGCGGCAGGGCCCGATCGGCACGAACGAATTCCCGGTGTGGATTGGCGGCAACGCCGAGCTGGGCGGGCATTGCTGGGATGGGTTGATTGACGATGTGCGGGTGTATAACTACGCTCTGCCCGACGCGCGCCTCCAGGCGCTGGCGGCCGGTGCGGATCAATAATCCCGTGTTACCCCGACGCAATCAATTGCAGTGGGCGGCGCTCCTGGCTTTGGCCGTGGTGCTGCCCACTGTGAGTTTGCTGTGGTTCATGAGCCGGGTGATCGCCAACGAACGCCTGGTGGTCCGGCAGAAACTCGCGGCGCTCTACGCCGACAAGCTCAACTCTGCAACGGCTGAAACCGGCTTTCTTTTCACCAACCGCCTCGCCGTCCTGGGCCGCCCGTGGCCGGGGAATCCCTACGCGCTCGTGCGCGGACTGGTTCTCGAGGATCGCGTCCAGGCGGTGCTGCTCCGCGACGAAGCCGGGATCCCGGTTTATCCGCAGCCGGGGCTGGCGCTGGGCGGCGACGAGCCGGACCAGGCGCTGGCTGTGGCGCGCGAGCTTGAATTGGTCCGCCGGCAGTTTGCCGAGGCGGCGGAGGCGTATGGACGCTACACGAATGACGCTAACCTGCGGGTGGCGCTCGAGGCGTCGCTGGGCCGGAGCCGTTGCCTGGCGAAGGCGGGGGATTTGCCGGGGGCCACCGCCGCGTGCCGCGACGCCGCATTCCCTGCCGGCGCGCCGGGTCCCGCCCAGCTCGCCGTGGACCATGCGCGCCTGTTCCTGCTGTCGCTGCTGCAGCGGTCGGCGCCCGATGCCGCCGCAACGGATTTGCGCCGCCGGACGGTGTCGGCGCTGCTGGATGATTTGTACGCGTCCGGCGCGCCGTCGCCAAGGCTTGCGCCGAGCCGGAATTTGTTCCTGGCAAGAATGCTGTTGGAAGACGTGGAATCGATGCCGCCCGCGGAGCTGGGCTCCGACGCGACGCGGATTCGGCGGCTGCAGGCGCTCGTCGCGGCGGAGGATCTTGCGCTGTCGGTCGGGGAAGATTCGCGGATCTGGACGGGGCCGATGGACGCGGTGGTGCCGGTGCGGGAAGGGGAGGAGGCGGTGTACGGGCTGCGGCATCCATCCGCGTCGGGGACGATTTTGATTTTGTTGTCGCCGGACGGGCTGGCGCCGCTGCTGGCGGGGTATCGCGAATCGTTTGCCGGCACGGCGGCGGCCTACCGGGTATTGGATCCGGGCGGGCGGGTGGTTTCGGGCACGGCGCAGGCGCGCGTGGCGCCGTTTCTGGCGGCGTCGCTGCCGGAGGGATTTCCGGGCTGGAAAGTGGAATTGTATTTTGAAGGGAGCGATGTGTTCGAGCAGGCGGCGCGGCGGCAGATCGCGGTGTATCTGTGGACGGGCGGGCTGGTGATTGTGCTGGTGCTGGGCGCGGGAGTTTTTGCGGTGCGTGCGGTGAACCGGCAGTTGCGGTTGAACGCGATGAAGAACGATTTCATTGCGACCGTGTCGCACGAATTGAAAACGCCGCTGGCGTCGATGCGGGTGCTGGTGGACACGCTGCTGGAGGGCCGGGTCCGGGACGAGGCGCAGGCGCAGGAATATTTGCGTCTGACGGCGCGCGAAAACGAGCGGCTCAGCCGGATGATCGATAATTTCCTGACATTCTCCCGGATGGAACGCAACAAGGTGGCGTTTTCGATCGGCGACATTTCGGCCGAGGCCGTGGCGCGGGACGCGGTGGAATCGGTGAAGACGAAGCTGGAGACGCATCATTGCCGGCTCGAGGTGAAGATCGGGGACGGGCTGCCGCCGGTGCGGGGGGATCACGACGCGCTGGTGACGGTGCTGGTGAACCTGCTCGACAACGCGTGCAAGTACACGGGGGACGACAAGCAGGTGGAACTGCGGATTTTCGCGGAGCGGGGGCAGGTGTGCTTCGCGGTTTCCGACAACGGCATCGGGATCGCGCGCCGGCATTGGCGGCGGATTTTCGACCGGTTTTACCAGGTCGACAATTCGCTCGCGCGGAAGGCGGAGGGTTGCGGGCTCGGGCTGAGCATTGTTAAATTCATCGTGGACGCGCATCGCGGGACGATCGAGGTGGACAGCCGGCCGGGGGCCGGGAGCACGTTCACCGTCCGGCTGCCCGCGGGCGCTGCGGACGGCCGCTGAACGCCATGCAAACCGTTTTGATCATCGAAGACGACCCGGCGCTGCTGATCGGGTTGAAGGACAATTTTGAGTTCAAGGGTTACAAGGTCGTGACGGCGTCGGACGGGGAGAAGGGATTGAAAGCCGCGCTGTCGGTGAAGCCGGACCTGATCCTGCTGGACATCATGCTGCCTAAAATCAACGGGTATGAACTTTGCCGCCTCGTCCGCGAATCGAAGATCGAGGCGCCGATCATCATGCTGACGGCCAAGGGCGAGGAGTCGGACATCGTGCTCGGGTTGAGCCTGGGTGCGGATGATTATGTCACGAAGCCGTTCAGCATCCGGGAACTGCTGGCACGCGCGGCGGCGTTTCTGCGGCGGTCGCGGCAGGAGGCGCCCGACGTGCACGAGTTCGGCAATCTGCGGCTGGATTTATCGGCGCGGCGGCTCACGCGCAAGGGGCGCGAGATTGAATTATCGCCGAAGGAGTTCGATCTCCTGGCGTATTTCGTCCAGAAACAAGGCCGCGCACTCACTCGCGACGACATCATGAACGCCGTGTGGGGTTACGATTCCATCGTCACCAGCCGGAGCATCGACCGGTTCGTGACCACTTTGCGGAACAAGATCGAGCCCGAGCCGGGCAGCCCGGTGTTCATCCACACCATCCGGCAGATTGGCTACAGGTTTGAGCCGCCGGAGGGAAAGGCGGGGAGGGATTGAGGGAGGAATGGATTGTTGGATTTTTGGATTAGAGCGATTTCAAGAAAACTGTAGCCGTTTGTTTATCCGCAGATTACGCAGATGAACACAGATTATCTGAGAAATCTGTGTAATCTGCGGATGCTCTTTCAGGCACTTGCCGGCTATGGTTTAATTTGAATCGCTCTGATGGATAGCCAAACGCAGCGCCCATCCATTAATCCAACAATCCAAAAATCCAGTAATCCATTGATCCCATGAAGCGCCGCACTCTCAAACCGCTTCGCCGCTCCGCCTCCGCCCATCATCACCATGTTTACGTGGTGCTGTTGGACGAGGCGGTGAAGCGGCTGGTGCGCGTGCGGAAGTTGAATCCCAAGGCGGCGCGGGAGAAGCCGGCGATTTACGTCGGCATGACGGGCCTGACTCCGGAGGAGCGGTTTGCGAACCACCGGGAGGGGATCAAGGCGTCATATTATCCGAAGCGTTTTGGGGTGCGGCTGCTGCCGGAATTGTATGCGCATTTGAATCCGATGCCGTTCGACGCGGCGGCGCGGATGGAGGTGGATTTGGCGGAGGATTTGCGGCGGGCGGGCTTCACGGTGGTTGGCGGGCATTAGCCGGGTTTACTGTAGCCGCGATTGTAAAATGGCGGAACCCCGCTACTGCGGAGGAACTCGAATCCAGGGCGATGCACCGTGATCTCACGATCACGGCTACGGGGGCTTTCTTTTGACCTGGGTCAACGCGCAGGCGGAGCGGTTCTGGGAGGATTCGGCATGCCTGCGGCGGAACGGCAGTCTTTGGGTGACGTTGCGGCGCGAAATCGCGCTGCAGAATGTCATCCGTGGTTGCGGTTCGCGAAGACGCGGGTGAAACTTCGGCATCCACTATGAATTTTCGCGCCGTCTTCATTGCGCTCACGCTGGGCACTGCCCTGATTGTGTCGGCCTACCTGGTAAATTCGCGGCGGCCGCGGGTGGAGGTGGATCAGCCGAACGCGGATTTTGTCCGGGCGACCGGCAAGTGCGCGGAGTGTCATCGGAACAACCAGTATTCGATCGTTCACGAATTCGAGATGAGCCGGCACGCGGCGAAGGGGGTCACGTGCCTGGACTGCCACCAGGTGGCTGCGGGTCAAGCGGGGACGAATCACAACGGGTTCGTGATCAACCTGGGTGTGACGCCCGCGAACTGCAAAAATTGTCACCCGGCGGTTTACGAGCAATTCGCCCGGAGCCGGCACGCGGCGCCGTCGTGGGCTGCGGTGGCGGGCGCGCGGGATTTTTCGCCGGAACTGGTGGCGGAGATGGAGCGGCTGCATCCGGGCTCGATGAATCGTCCGCCGCATCCGCTGGCGCGGCTGGAGGGCGGGCCGGCGACGGCGAGCGGTTGCATTGCGTGTCATGCGATCGGCCGCCCGAACTCGGACGGCACGGTGGGCAGTTGCACGGCGTGCCACACGCGGCACACGTCGTCGGTGGAGGTGGCGCGGCTGCCGTCGACCTGCGGCCAGTGCCATCTGGGTCCGGACCATTCGCAACTGGAGATTTACACCGAGTCGAAGCACGGGGTGCTGTTTGCGGCGCAAGGGCGGTTGATGAATTTGGGGGTTGCGCCGGCGGCGTTGAGCACGCGGGACATGTTCGTTCCGACGTGTGCGACGTGCCACATGAGCGGGATCAACGGGCGGGGGGTGACGCACGATCCGTCGGACCGGTTGTCGTATAATTTGTTTGCGGAAGTGACGCAGCCGCGGCCGGGCGCGGAGCGGGCGCAGGCGCGGATGAAGGACATTTGTGCGCAGTGCCACACGCCGCCGCTGGTGGAGCGGGTGTATCAGCAGGGGGCGGACGTGGTGGACGAGACGAACCGGAAGATACTGGCGGCGAGAGCGGTGATGGACGCGTTGAAGGTGGAGGGGTTGCTGTCGACGAACGCGTTCAGCCAGGAGGTGCAGTTCACGTATTTCGATTTATGGCATTATTACGGCCGGACGGCGAAGCACGCGGCGTTCATGGGCGGGGCGGATTACGTGCAATGGCATGGGAATTATCCGATGCTGCAACACGCGGTTCAGCTCCAGGAGCAGGCCGCCCGGATGCGCCAGGAACATGGAAAATAAACGGTGGCGCGAGCCGCGAACGTGGGTGGAGCTGTTCGCGTTTTTCAACCTGGCAGGGCTGGCGCCCGACATTTTGCTGGCGCACAGCACGAACCGGTTTCATGCGCCGGCGGAGTGGGTGCCGCTGGTGTATTCGGCGGCCTGCCCGCTGCTGCTGGCGCCCGCGCTGTGGTCGCTGATGAAAGGGCGGCCGGCGGCGTGGAGGGTGCTGGGAAATGTCGCGGGGTGGATTGCGATTGCGATCGGTGTGGCCGGGCTGGTGTTGCATTTGAAGAGCCAGTTTTTCGAGCAGCGCACGCTGGCGAGCCTGGTGTATGCGGCGCCGTTCGCGGCGCCGCTGGCGTACACGGGGATCGGGCTGCTGCTGTTGCTGAACCGGTCGATCGAGGCCGGCACGCGGGAATGGTCGGAGTGGGTGGTGTTCCTGGCACTGGGCGGGTTCGTGGGGAATTTTATCTTCAGCGTCACGGACCATGCGCAGAACGGGCTTTACCGGGAGCTGGAATGGATCCCGGTCATCGCCAGCGCGCTCGGGGTGGGTTTCCTGGTGACGCCGCTGCTGGTGCGGGTGGGCGATGCCTATCTGAAATTATGCTTTGCCATGCTGGCATTGCAGGCGGTGGTGGGGGTGGCCGGGTTCGTGTTGCATCTCGAGGCGGATTTGCGGGGGCACGGGCGGAATTTGTTCGAGACCATTGTGCATGGCGCGCCGGTGTTTGCGCCGATGCTGTTTCCGGACCTGGCGTTGCTGGCGGGGATCGGGTTGTGGACTTTGGGGGGGGTGGGAGCCCGCAATCTCACGATTGCGGCTACGGAAGGCGGGGGACCGCAATCTGACGATTGCGGCTACGGGGGGGTTAGTGGCGGCGCATCAGGTCGAGCATGGGGCGGTCGACCTGGAAGCCGTTGAGTTCCTCGTAATCGACGCCGGCGCGCCGGCTGTTGACGGGGCCGCCGCCGCCGGGGTAATCGAAATCCCAGCAGGCCCAGCCCATGCCGGCCTGTTCGAAGCTTTTCAGGAGGAACTCGTAATAACCCAGCGCATCCCGGTGGGGCGTCTGGTTGCTTTGTCCGAATTCCCCGATCATCACCCGCCCGCCGCGCGCCTGGAGGGCTTTCCAATCCGACAGGTAATGGTCGAGGTCGTAGAACCTGGTGGCGCCGGGCGGGAAGGAGGCGAGGGTAGCCCAGCCGGGGCCGGCGCGGTAGATGGCGGGCGGCATTTCGTCCTCATAAAGCGGCAGCAGGACGGTGTTGGTGCCCGGCATTTCCAGCCGGAGACTGTCGAAGCTGAGCCAGTCGGATCGCGACCCGGTGAGTTGCAGGGTTAATTGGCGGGCCGGTTTGGCCAGGGTGACGGTGTAATCGCGGTCGTAGACGTTCTGGTAGATTTTCCAGGGCTGGACGAGCCGGATGGATTTGGCTTCGGGATCTTTTGCGTTCGCGGCGAATTCGTGTTTCAGCAGGTCGCGTCCGTCCGCCTGGATGACGAGTGTGCCGGGCATGGAGACCTGGAAGACGCGGAGGACGACGCGGGTGCCGGGGGGGAAATCGCCTTCGACGACGAGCGGTCCGTCGCAGTGTTTGTCCTGGTGGTAATGACCGAACAATTTGGCGCTCATGGGGAGCGGGGGCCAGTGGGGTTCGGGCCAGCGGTCGGAGTCGGGCACGTAATAGAGCCGGTAGCTCATGAACCGGGTGAAGTCGTAGCAATGCCGCGACTGGATGACATTGGTCATGGCGAGCAGGGCGGCGTCGAGCACGGGTTGCTTGGCCATGTCGAGTCCGTCCACGACGATGAGGCGTCCCGGCGAGACGGCGCGGATGGCGTCGATGGTCTGGATCATGAGCCGTGCGTAGCGGCGCGGATCGAGGGCGGGCGGTTCGTTGACGAGGTTGAAGCTGAGATGGTCGTTGTCGATTTTCCGGTATCGCCGCGCGAACATTTTCCAGTGTTGAATGAACGCCTCCTGCGCGGCGGCGTCCTTCCAGAGATCGAGGTCCTGTTCGGGCGGAAGGCGGACGATGCGGCCGGCCCAGTCGTGCGAGCAATAGCCCGGTGCGCGGTGCAGGCAGAGATCGATGTGCAATCCGTATTGCTGTCCCCAGGCGATGGCTTGATCGATGCACTCGAGGCCGGCGGGGTCGAACTGGAGCCAGTCATTGGAGGCGGAGTAGCTTCGGTAATCGATGGGGAGCCGGACGTAATTGAATCCCCAATCGGCGATCGCCGCGAAGCACGGTTCGCGGAAGCCGGTCATGGTATTGGTCCATTGGACGGCGTAGCGGCCCATGAGATTGAAACCGCGCCAGCGACCGGCGGGGACGGGCCGGGCGTTGGGCTGGGGTTCGATGACGGCGGCGGGTTGGGCAAAGGCGGTCGAGCCTGCCTGGGCGACGAAGAGAGCGAGCGTCAGGATGGAAGTGATTGGGACCATCCGGAGCGGGAAGGTAGCAGAGGCCTGCAGGCAATAGCCAATAGCAAATAGCCAATAGCCGAAGGAAAAAAGTCGAGGGTCGAGCGATGGGCGCGGAGAGTCGCCAGTCGCAAATTCCTGCGGGGGATCCGCAATCTCACGATTGCGGCTACGGAGTCGCGCGGCAGCCGCGATTGTCAAATCGCGGAGGTGGAAGGATTCCGCAATCGGACGATTGCGGCTACGGGGCTAGCGGACGAGGCGTTCGAGCCATTCGTAGAGGGTGACGCGGTCATCGACGTGGTGGGGCTGGGTGGTACCGCTGACGATGCCGAATCCTTCGCCGTAGGCGGGTCCGTTGGCGACACAGATATCGGTGAGGCATTCGGAGATCTGGCGGCTGGCGGCCTTGAGGACGGCGGCGCGGTTGCCGTCGACTTCGTATTTCCATCCGACGATTTTGGATTTGGGGAACCAGTCGCGGAGGCTGTGGATGATTTTGGGGGTGGGGACGAGTTCGGCGAGGAGGGTGCCCTGGCGGGTGGCGATTTTGCCGGCCTTGATTTCGGACAGGTCGCCCTGGGGCGAGCGTAGCCAGAGTTTGCCGAAGGTGTAGTCGCTGACGGCGGCGGCGTGGAAGATGGATGCGGCGTAGGGGCCGGCGAGGTTTTCGAGGCGGTCGTGGAGGTCGGCGGTGGTGGTGAACGTCTCGATGCGCTGGGCGCGGCGCGGTCCGGGGTGGCTGGTCTGTTCGGCGGCGAGCAGGACGACATCGTGTCCGTGATCGACGAGGTAATTGGCCAGTTCGATCCCGAGCCGGCCTGTGGAGAAATTGGTCAGGCGCCGGACTTTGTCCAGATTTTCGTAAGTGGGACCCGCGGTGACGATACAGTTCATAGGACGACCCGATGATCAGCAATCCGTTCGCCAATTCACGAATGCAGAATGCAGAATGCAGAATGCAGAAAGAAGAAAAAAACCACAAAAGACGATCGCAATTACGAGGACGCCGCTCTCTTTCTACATTCTACATTCTGCCTTTTGCCTTTAACCGGCGGCAGCGGGCGCCGGGAGCGAGATGCGGACGATGCCGGGCTGGCCGGATTTGGGGGGGACGATTTCGAGTTTGCCGTGGTGGGTCTCGATGATTTTGCGGCTGACGGTGAGTCCGAGTCCGAGTCCGACGTTGCGGGTGGTGAAGAAGGGGGCGGGTGCTTTCTGGGCGGCTTCGGGGGTGAACCCGGCGCCGTTGTCCTGGACCTCGATTTGGAGTCCGCCGGCGCGGTCGCCGTTGGTATTGGCGTGGAGTCGGACGTCTATTTTTGGGGCGGCGGGGTTGGCCTGGAGCGCGTTGAGGAGGACTTCAGTGAGCGCGTGTTTGAGGGCGGCGCGGTCGCCGGTGACGACGACGGGTTTGGGGTCGTCGGCGCACTGGAGTTGCGGAGTCTTGGCCGGCTGATGTTTGCGGGCTTCCTCGTAGGCTTCCTCGATGAGCGGGGACAGCGGGAAGGCTTCGCTGGACAGGACGGAATCGCGCGCGAGGAAGCGCATTTGATTGATGAGGCGGGTGACGCGTTTGACGCCGTCGGCGAGCGCGGCGTCGAGGGAGGCGCGGAATTCCGGGTCCTTGTATTTGTCGGCGAGCAGTTGCTGGTGGGTGGAGAGCGGGACCATGGCGTTGCCGACTTCGTGGGCGAGCCGGTCGGCCATGGTGCGGACGAGGCGGAGGTTGGCGGCTTCGACTTCGAGGCGGCGGAGCTGTTCGCTTTGGGTGAGGTCCTCGACCATGAGCAGGGCGGAATTGGGCAGTGTGGATTCCGTGTGATGGAACGGGACGATGGTGACGTTGTAGATGGTGCCGGGCTGGTCGGGCGGTTCGAATCGGAAGGTGGGCAGGCCGGAGCCGGTTTTGAGGACCTGGTAGATTTTGGAGCCGAGGGCCTGGGGCAGGTCGCTGAATTCGAGTTCGCCGGTGCGTCGGTTGCTGGCGGTGAAGAAGCGGCGGGCGGCCTTGTTGCTGTGGAGCACGGCGAGGTCGCGTCCGACCACGACGCAGGCGCTGCTGAGTTCGCGGAGGATTTCGGCCATCATGCCGTTGTTGGCGGCGAGCTGGTCGTGGAGCCAGATATTTTTGACGGCGAGCCCGAGTTGTTCGAGCAGGTGGAAGACGAGTTCCAGTTCGGCGTTGGCGAGCGGTTCGCCGGTGATATGGCCGTCGAAGAGGGCGACGCCGACGACGGTTTCGCGGTCGAGGATGGGAACGGCGACCTGGGTGCCGAGCAGTTCGAATTCCTTTTGGGTCTCGGCATCCTGTCGGGCTTCCTCGCTGTTGCGGCGCAGGACGCGGCCGAGGCGGGCGACCTGGCCGCCGATGCCGGCATCGAAGGACAGTTCAAAATGTTCGAGCAGGCTGGGGGTGATGCCGAGGGCGCAGGCGGCGTGGAGGCGCTGGCTGTCTTCGAGGCTCAGTTTGCCGCCGACCCAGAGGGAGGGCTGGCGGATGAAAATGGCGGCGCGGTTGATGCCGATCAATTCGCGGAGGAGCAGCAGGAATTGTTTCAGCATGGCATTCGCATCGAGCGAATGCGTGAGGATGGCGGAGAAACCGCGGACGGAGCCGAGGCTTTGGGCGCCGGGGTGGGGCGTGGGCTGGGGCGCGGGTTCGGCGGCGCGGGCGGGAGCGGGCGTAAGGGCGGCCTGCGCGGCGGTGGCGGGCGATTTCCAGAGGCGATCGAGCAGGGCGGTCAGCATCCGGATGCGGACCGGTTTGGTGAGCACGTAGGTGGCTCCCTGCAGGTAGGCTTCCTCCTCCCATTCCACCTGGCGCGAGCTCGTGAAAAGCAGGACGGGGCGGCGGATGCCGCGGCGGCGGAGTTTTTCGAGAATCCAGACTTCCTGGACCCCCTGGTTTTCGACGTCGACGAGGCAGGCATCGGCGAGCCCATGGGCAAGCAGCGGTTCGGCTTCTTCGACGCTCGAACGATGCACGATCCGGTAATGATCGGCATTCAGTCCGGAGCGAAGCGCTTCGGCCAGATCAGGTCCTTCTGCGAGCACCAGGAGCGTTTTCATCATTTCGCAGGCGGGGCGGCCAGGGTGAGAAACAGGTGCTGGCGCTTCTGCTGGGGGTGCAGCGATTGGGTGCCTGTGGAGGTGGTGATGCGCTCACGGCGAACCACGCGATTTCCGTTCTGTCCGCCGCACACCACAAAATGACACTTTCCGGCTGCTGTCACTGCCATTAAGTAATCCATACGAATCGGGTCTGGTCAATTCAATCTTCCTCGCCATCATGGGCTTGTTGGGGTTGACAGGCAATGACGCCTAATACCGATTTTTCGTCTGGGAGATTACGTAAGGCGGGCAGGCGGATCCCCGGGATGCGGGCCGGTTGGATGGCTGACGATGGAGTCCTGGTCCGATGCAACTGAATCGCGGGTAGGGACGGCGCGCTGCGCCGTCCGCGCCGCGTCCAGCGGCGCAACGTTGCAGAGGGCATGCCAGGCGCCGTTCCGCTTTCCGCCCGCTGATACGCGGGCGGGGACGCCGCAGCGCGGCGTCCCTACCGTCTCAATTCCGCGATCGCGCGCCTCTTTCCACATGAGATGTGTCGGCCCTGCGGTGTTGTCCTTCATAGGTTGAATTTGGCGGGAATCTTGTCCACTCTGGGAGCATGAAACGCATTTGGCCCCTGTGTTGGGCGGGCATTCTTCTGCTGGCGGGTTGCGGCAAGCCGGTGGCGGCGCCCCCGCCCCCGGTCGATGCGGGCGCGCACGCGTCGGCGATGGCGTCGGCGGACGACATCACGGAGGCGCAGCCGAAGCTGCAGACGATCAAGCTTTGGCTCGGGCCGGAGCAGGTGGAGGCGGAAGTGGCGGTGACCCTGCAGCAGATCCGGACGGGGATGATGTTTCGGACGAACATGGCGGAAAACGAATCGATGTTGTTTGTGATGCGTCCGCACCGGGCCGGGTTCTGGATGAAGAACTGCACCGTGCCGCTGTCCGTGGCTTACATCAATCCCGACGGAGTGATCCGTGAGATTCATGATCTCCAACCACAGAACACCAACCCGGTGGTGGCTGCGTCGGACGACATTCAATTCGCGCTGGAGACGCCGCAGGGCTGGTATCAGCGGCACAATATCCGGGAAGGAATGACAATTCGGACGGAGCGCGGTTCGTTGCTGGACACGTTCCGGCTGCGGCCTTGACCTGATGAAGATTGCCTTGGCGCAATTGAATCTGTGTGTCGGCGACCTGGCGGGCAACGAAGCCAGGATCCTGGAAGCGTACCGTCGCGGGAGCGGGCTGGGGGCGGACCTGGTGATTTGTCCGGAACTGTGTGTGACGGGTTATCCGCCGCGGGACCTGCTGCTCAAGCGGGAATTTGTGTCGCGCAATCTGGAGGTGCTGGAGCGGTTGGCGGCGGCGACGGGCGCGTCGGGATTGGTGGTGGGCTATGTGGGCCGGCATTCGGGCCGGCCGGGCCGCGAGCTGACGAATTCGGCGGCGCTCCTTCAGAACGGTCGTGTGCTGGCGGCGCGGTCCAAGACGCTGCTGCCGACTTACGATGTTTTCGACGAGGACCGCTATTTCGAGCCCGGCACCGGAAATACGCCGATAACCTTTGGCGGGCGGAAACTCGGGTTGACGATCTGCGAGGATATTTGGAACGACGAGGATTTCTGGCCGACGCGGCGGTATGATCACAATCCACCGGTCGACCTTGCGGAATCGGGCGCGGACATTTTGCTGAACATTTCGGCGTCGCCCTGGCATTTGGGCAAGAACCGGACGCGGGAGGACATGTTGCGGAGCCTGGCGGTGAAGACGGGGAAGCCGGTGGTGTTTTGCAACCAGGTGGGTGGAAACGACGAGTTGGTGTTTGACGGGGCGAGCCTGGTGTTTGACGGGAGCGGCGCGCGCGTGGCGTGCGGAAAATTGTTCGAGGAGGATTTTATTCTGGTGGAATTGAACGGCGTCGCGGCGGCGGCGTCCGGGTCCGCGCTTCCGTGCGATGAGGAGCTGGTTCATCGCGCGCTGGTTTTGGGGCTGAAGGATTATCTGCACAAGTGCGGGTTTCGATCGGCCGTGCTGGGGTTGAGCGGCGGGATTGATTCGGCGGTGACGGCGTGCCTGGCGGTCGAGGCGCTGGGGCGGGAGAATGTGCGCGGCGTTTCGCTGCCGTCACAATTTTCATCGCAGCACAGTTTGGACGACGCGCGGCGGCTGGCGGAGAGCCTGGGGATTCGGTACGACGTGATCCCGATCCAGCCCGCGTTCGAAGCTGTGAAATCGACACTGCGGCCGGTGTTCGAGGGGCGGGGGGAGGACACGGCGGAGGAGAACATCCAGGCGCGGTTGCGCGGGGTGCTGCTGATGGGATTATCGAACAAGTTCGGGTCGCTGCTGCTGACGACGGGCAACAAGAGCGAGCTGGCGGTGGGTTACTGCACGTTGTACGGCGACATGAGCGGCGGGCTGGCGGTGATCAGCGATGTGCCGAAGACGATGATTTACCGGCTGGCGCGATGGATCAACCGGTCGGGCGAAGTGATCCCGGAATCGTCGATCACAAAGGCGCCGTCGGCGGAGTTGCGTCCGAACCAGACCGACCAGGATTCGCTGCCGCCGTACGAGGTGTTGGACGCGATATTGGATTTGTACGTGGTGCAGGGTTTGTCGGGGCGGGAGATTGTGTCGGCGGGGCACGATCCGGCGGCGGTGCGGCGGGTGTTGCAGTTGATCGACGCGAGCGAGTACAAGCGGCGGCAGGCGGCGCCGGGGTTGAAAGTGACGACGAAGGCGTTCGGGGTGGGCCGGCGGGTGCCGATTGCACAGAGGTGTACCGGGAAGAACTGGGGTGATGGAGTGGTGGAGTTTTGGAGTATTGGACTTACCATCACTCCAAAACTCCGGCACTCCAATACTCCACGTTTTTCAGGGCTCGACGGAGTCTCGCCCCACCGATTAGGTTGGGGGCATGATTTCACGAGCGCGATCTGAAGCGTTGTTTGCGGAGGCGTTGAATTATCTTCCCGGCGGGGTGAATTCGCCGGTGCGGGCGTTTCGGGCGGTGGGCGGGCAGCCTTTTTTTGTGAACAAGGCGGCGGGCTCGCAGGTGTGGGACGTGGATGGAAACGCCTATGTGGATTACGTGCTGACGTGGGGGCCGGCGATTTTGGGGCATGCGCATCCGAAGATCATTTCCGCCGTGCAAGCCGCGGCGGCGCTGGGCACGAGTTTTGGGATACCGAATCCGCACGAAGTGACGATGGCGCGATTGATCCGGGAGGCGGTGCCGAGCGTGGCGAAGGTGCGCATGACCAATTCGGGCACGGAAGCCTGCATGAGCGTGATCCGGCTGGCGCGCGGGTTCACGAAGCGGGACAAGATCATTAAGTTCGACGGGTGTTATCATGGGCATGCGGATTCGCTTCTGGTGAAGGCGGGGTCGGGCGCGCTGACGTTCGGGCATCCGGACAGCGCGGGGGTGCCGGCCGCGTTCACGCAGCACACGATCGTGGTTCCGTATAACGATCCGGACGCGGTGAAGGCGGCGTTCGAGGCGAACCGGGGGCAGGTGGCGGGGATCATTGTGGAGCCGGTGCCGGGCAACGCGGGGCTGTATCTGCCGCGCCCGGGGTTCCTGGAGTTTTTGAGATCGATCACGCAGGCGGAGGGTGCGCTGTTGATTTTTGATGAAGTGATGACGGGGTTCCGGCTGGCGCGCGGGGGTGCGCAGGAGCGGTTTGGAATTTCGCCGGACCTGAGTTGTTTCGGCAAGGTGATCGGCGGCGGGTTGCCGGTGGGCGCGTTTGGGGGGAGAGCGGACATCATGGATTGCCTGGCGCCGCTGGGGCCGGTTTACCAGGCGGGGACGCTGAGCGGGAACCCGGTGGCGATGGCGGCGGGGATCGCGGCGCTGGAGCAATTGGGGGCGCCTGTCTATGCGCGGCTCGAGGAATTGGGGGCGCAACTGGAGGCGGGGATGCGCGAGGCGGCGAAATCCGCCGGCGTGCCGGTGCAGTTCAATCGGTGCGGCTCGATGTTCTGCGCGTATTTCACTTCGGAACCGGTGTGGAACCTGGCGGACGCGTTCAAGAGCGACCGTGAGCGGTTCAAGAAATATTTTCACGGCATGCTGGACGAGGGCGTTTACCTGGCGCCATCGCAGTTCGAGGCCGGTTTCCTGTCCACGGCGCACAGCGCGGCGGACATTGAGAAGACCGTCCGGGCGGCGGCGAAGGTGATGAAAGCGTTGTGATTCACGCCCGCGACCACCTGCAACCTGCAACCCGCAACCTGTAACTGCATCATGCGCATTTTAGCCCTGGACCACGGAACGAAGCGGATTGGCGTCGCGGTGAGCGACGAGATGAAGATGATTGCGACGCCGCTGGAATTCATCCCGGCGGAGCCGTTCGCGGATTTTCTGTCGAGGCTGAAGGAGATTATCCGGGAGAAGGAAGTGGAGATGCTGCTGGTGGGGATGCCGCGGAACATGGATGGCAGTTATGGTCCGGCGGCGTTGAAGGTGCGCGAATTTGTGGGGGCGCTGCAGGCGGGCATGACGACGCCGATTACCTTGTGGGATGAGCGATTGACCTCGGCGCAGGCGCAGCGTTTTCTCATCCAGGGCGGCGTGCGGCGGCAGGAGCGGAAATCGAAGGTGGACAAGACCGCGGCGGCGATTTTATTGCAGAGTTATTTGGATTCGCTGGCGGGCTGAGCGGGAGGATTCGAGAACTGGGGTGATGGAGTGTCGGAGTTCTGGAGTATTGAAAGGGTCGCCGCGGGCGCTCCGCGTGCTTTTCCAACACTCCAGAACTCCAGGACTCCACCACCCCGTTTTCTGATCAGGGCTCGACGGAGTCTCGCCGCACCATTTATCCGTGTTCATCGGTGTTCATCCGTGGTTAAATTCCGTCGTGGCTGCGCTGAAATTCAAATTGATCATCGCTTATGACGGGACGCGGTATGACGGCTGGCAGGTTCAGAAGACCGGCGTGGGGGTGCAGTCGAAGGTGGAGGAGGCGCTGGCGAAATTGTTTCCGAGCGCCCCGGCGGTGCATAGTTCGAGCCGGACGGATGCGGGGGTGCATGCGCTGGGGATGGCGGCCCATTTCGAGATCCCGGCGGGGGAATTCCGGATGCCGGTGCGGAAGCTGGCGCTGGCGCTCAATGCGCATTTGCCGTCGGACATCCGGGTGGTGACCGCGGCGCGAGCGCAGGTGGATTTTCACGCGCGGTTTCAGGCCGCGGGCAAGGAGTACCGGTATTTCATCTGGAATCATCCGTCGATGAACCCGCTGTTGCGGCATTCGGCGTGGCATGTTCCCCGGAAGCTCGACGTGGGGGCGATGCGCGCGGCGGCGAAAGGATTTGTCGGGCGGCACGATTTCCAGTCATTTGCGGCGAATCCGGGTTATTCCCGGGAAACCACGGTGCGCACGGTGAGGCGTTGTGATGTCAGGCGGCGGGGGCCCTTGATCACGGTGATCATTGAAGGGGACGGTTTTCTTTACAAGATGTGCCGCGGGATGGCGGGCACACTGGCGCAGGTGGGCATGGGCAAGTTCGAGCCGGCGGCGATTCGCGGCATGCTGCGGACGAAGGATCGCCGGAAGGCGGGCGTGAGCGCACCGGCGCACGGGTTGGTGTTGTGGAAAGTTGTTTATGGAAGCGGCCTTTCTTCCAGGCACTCCAAGACTCCATGACTCCATCACTCCGTTCATGTCAGGGCTCGACGGAGTCTCGCCCCACCTCGCACTTCGAACTTCACACCTCGCCCTTTGAATGATGCATGTTGTTTTGGTTGAACCGGAAATTCCACCGAACACGGGAAACGTGGCGCGGCTCTGTGCGGCGACGCGGACCGCGCTGCACCTGGTGGAGCCGTTCGGGTTTCGGCTGAACGACGCGGCGTTGAGGAGGGCGGGGATGGATTACTGGAAGCAGGTGAACTGGCGTCGCTGGCCGAGTTGGACGGAGTTTGAGAGCGGGCACGGCGTCGCGGGCCGGACCTGGTTCATTGAATCCGGCGGTCCCAGACATTACGCCGAGGCGCAGTTCGGTCCGGACGACATCCTGGTATTCGGCCGGGAAACGGCGGGACTGCCGAAAGCGCTGCTGGATCGCAACCGGGATAACTGGTTGCGCATCCCGATGTTCCACCCGGAATCGCGGTCGCTCAATCTTTCCAATTGCGTGGCGCTGGTGTTGTTTGAGGCGTTGCGGCAGCAGGGGTTTGCCGGTGAACTGCGGTAAAAATCATTGAGATTGGCTCATTGATTGATTGACTGGGATTCACTGTTCTGGTCTAAGAATCCGGCGAATGAGAATCCTGAATCACGCAGGAATCCTCCGGGCGACGCTGCTGCTTGGAATTCTTGCGATCCTCTCGACGAACGTTTTTGCAGCCGACACACCCCAGACGCTGGAGCAGCGGGTGGCTGCGCTGGAGGCGGCGCGTCCGGCGGCGGGCCCGGCGATCAGTTCGGGGGACAACGCCTGGCTGATGACCAGTTCCGCGCTGGTGCTGATGATGACGGCGCCGGGGTTGATCCTGTTTTACGGCGGGCTGGTGCGGCGGAAGAACGTGCTGGCGACGATGGGGCACAGCCTGATTTTGATGGCGGTGATTTCGGCGGTGTGGATGGTGTATGGCTACAGCATGGCGTTTGCGAAGGGCAACGCGTTCATCGGCGATCCGAGGACATATTTCATGCTGAAGGGAGTCGGGGCGGACCCGAACGCGGATTACGCGGGGACGGTTCCGCAGCAGAGTTTCATGTTGTTCCAGATGATGTTTGCGATCATCACGCCGGCGTTGATCAGCGGGGCGATTGCGGAGCGGATCAAGTTCAGCGCTTATTTGCTGTTCACGATTTTGTGGGTGACGCTGGTGTACCTGCCGTTGTGTCACATGGTGTGGGGCGTGGGCGGGTTGTTCAACTGGGCGGGCGGCGGGAAATACCCGGTCTTGGATTTCGCGGGCGGGACGGTGGTGCATGTGAGTTCGGGGGTATCGGCGCTGGTGTGCGCGGTGATGCTGGGGCATCGGACGGGGTTTCCGCATGAACCGATGCCGCCGCACAACGTGGTGTTCAGTTTGATCGGCGCGGGGTTGCTGTGGGTGGGCTGGTTCGGGTTCAACGCGGGCAGCGCGGTGACGGCGGGGGCGCTGGCGACGAGCGCGTTTGCGGCGACTCATTTTTCGGCGGCGGCGGCGGCGCTGGGTTGGACCGGGGCGGAGTGGCTGCTCAAAGGCAAGCCGAGCATCCTGGGTGTCGCCTCCGGCATGGTGGCCGGCCTGGCGACTATTACGCCGGCGTCTGGATTCGTCACAATTCCCGTGGCGTTCCTGATCGGGCTCACCGGCGGCGTGATTTGTTATTTTGCGGTCACGAAGATCAAGGCCCGGTTCAACTACGACGATTCGCTGGACGTGTTCGGGGTGCACGGGATGGGGAGTGCGATCGGGTTGCTGATGCTGGGGTTGTTTGCCGATGCGTCCGTGAACGCGGCGATTGGCAACACGTTCCAGGTGGCGGGCAAGCCGGTTTCACTGGCCGGTGGCGCCGCCCAGTTCGTCAGCCAGTTGCGCGGCGTGCTGTTCACGGCGATGCTGGCGGCGGGAATGACGTTCATTCTCCTGAAGCTGGTGGATGCCCTGGTCGGGTTGCGGGTGAGCCCCGAGGAGGAGGATTCCGGGCTGGACCTCACCCAGCACGGCGAACGCGCCTATAATGACTGATTGAAATGCGACTATGAAAAAGATCGAAGCCATCATCAAACCATTCAAGCTCAGCGATGTGAAGGAATCGCTGCACGAAATCGGCATCCAGGGCATGACGGTGACCGAAGTCAAAGGATTTGGGCGCCAGAAGGGTCACACTGAAATTTACCGGGGCAGCGAATACACGGTGGATTTCCTGCCGAAAGTGAAGATCGAGGTTGTTCTCGCCGACGCGCAGGTGAAGCCCGCCACGGACGCGATCATCAAGGCGGCCAAGACCGGTAAGATCGGGGACGGCAAAATTTTCGTGTTCCCGGTGGAGAATGCGACCCGGATCCGGACCGAGGAGCAGGGGGAAGGCGCGGTTTAGGAAAGCCGCGCTTACTGCACGGCCGCCTGCAGGGAGGTGGCGAACCCGTTCGTTTCCGAGTTGACCCAGTGGACAACCGCCGGGGGCGCCGCGCCGTCCGCGTCGGGAAAATTCATCCAGCCGATCATCAGTTCCTTCCCGTGATGGAACGAGAGATAGAGCGGGCAATCTCCATTGCGGGCGATGAGTGTTGCGGCGGCGAAAGGACGCCTGTCCACCAGCCGCCCGCGAAAACGCGCCGTTCCCGAGCGTGAAATCCTGCTGAATCCGACGGCCGCTGTCCGGGAGGGATCGGCTATTTGCTGGAGCAGAAAAGCATGCGATCCCGCCTGCGCCGCTGGAAAACGGCGGGAATCGAACACATCGCGCCGGGCCGCCAGCGGCGATTCCCAGCCCGGACCCGAGACCAGGCCGGACACCGAATCCGCCGTTCCATCCAGCGCCGCCTGCAGGGTCACGGTCAGGGGCGCGAGCTTTCCACGCTTCACCGTCACCTGCGTTGTCCCATCGGGTCCCAGCCGGCCGTGGAATCCGGCGGTGCGGCCGTCGATGCAGATTTTTCCCGTGAAGGACCCCTGGCGGTTCAAGGCGAGCCGGAATCCGCCCGAGTTGGCGGGGGAAAGGGCGTTGGCATTGGTGACGAGGCCGGCGTAGATGCCTTGCGCGTTGGTGAACACGGAAGGATTGCAGACGAACCGGCGGAGGATATCGGGGGACACGTTGCCGGCGGCATCGACGCTGCGGATGCGAATGAGGTTGCGGCCGGGGTCGAGGGTCAGCTGCGCGGCCCATTGCGTCGTGCCTTCGGCGATCTGCCGCACGCCGTTGACGTCCAGCTGCACTTCCAGGACGCCGGTGTCGTCGCCCGCGATGCCGGCGAGGCGAACGTCGGCTGTGGCCAGCGCGGCGCCATTCCGCGGCGATTGAGTGAGTTCCAAGAAGGGCGGGGTGACATCGGGCGGCGGCTGGGGCGGCTGATAATCGTTCGTGTCGGAGTTGATGTGGCCGAGGGCGCCGGGGAGGATGCTGGCGGCGATGACGGCGCGAAAGGCGTTCACGCGTCCCCAGCCGAGCTGCGGCGTCCAACTGATGGGAGCCGGTTGATCGGCTGTCTGTTCCAGGAGTTCGGCGACGTCGAGGCCGGACAGGGTGGGGTTTTCGGAAAGGACCAGGGCGGCGGTGGCCGCGGCCATGGGGCTGGCGAAGGAAGTTCCGCGCCAGGGTCCATAGCGGTTTGCCGCGTCGTTTTGCGTGGTCCAGATTTCGTCGCCGGGGGCCGCGAGGGCGATGTCGTTGCCCCAGCTTGAGAAGGAGGCGAGCGTATCCTCCGGCTCGGTCGCCGAGACCGCCAGCACCTTGGAACAGGCGGCGGGGTATTGCAGGGTTGTGCCTGCCGAATTCCCGGCCGCCGCCACCACCAGCACATTGCTGCTCCAGGCATAATCCACGGCGTCCTGCAGCGTCGCCGAGGGCGCGGACCCGGCGATGCTGATGTTGATGACGCGCGCCCCCTGGTCGGCGGCATAACGGATGCCCTGGGCGATGCAGGAATAGGTGGCGTAACCGCCGCTGTCCATCACCTTCACCGGCAACAGGCGGCAGCCGAAGGCGATTCCCGGCACGCCCGACGGCAATCGCGCGGCCGCGATCACCCCCGACACCGCGGTGCCGTGGCCGAAGTCGTCCGACGGATCCGAGTCGCCATTCACCCAGTCATATCCGGGAGCGCACTGTCCCGCGAGGGCGGGATGGGTGAAATCAATTCCCGAATCGAGAACGGCCACGAGCACGTTGCTGGTGCCGGTGGTGATCGACCAGGCTTCGGGCGCCTGGATTTTCGGCACATGCCAGCCCTGGCTCCACCCGGTTGCGGACGCCAGCGGAACCGCGGAGGCGATGTAATCGCGTTCGGCGTATAAGATGTCAGGATCTTTGCGCAGCGAGGCGAGCAGTTCGCCGGCCTGGGTTTCGGGCACCTCGACCACGCGGATGCCGGACCGGCCCCAACCCTGGCGCGTGGTTGCGCCATGCAGGCGGAGGCGGGTGGCGAGGTTGGTTTCCGAGAGGCCGTTGCGGGCTTTGACAAGGAGCCGGCCCGGGACGAAAGGCGGTTCCCCGGCCGGGGCGGCGAAGGCGATCAGGATCGTGCAAATAAAAATTGCGGCCGTGAGGATGCGGCCGTAAAGGACCGGGCTTGAATTGTTGTTTGGAACGCCCACGAAATCGCTTTCGTGAGCCCGTTCCTAGCTGCCGATGTGCCGAATGGACAACATGTTGGGAATCAACCACTCCCTCCCGAAAGGTGTCCCGTTTAAGGTCAGAATTGGGTCGGTTTTGGTCAGACAACAGTGGAGAACATGTCCAATTGATCCTGCGACTCAACCAGACCCCCATTCGTCATTCGTCATTCCGTTAACGCGTGACCAATCGGAACCAGGCGTTGACGGCGGCGGGGTTGGTGAGGGTGAGATTGACCAGGTGATTGGTGCCGGTGGCGAGGTTGATCCAGGTGCGCAGATCGGGGCTGGTTTGGAGGGTCCACGGGTTGGAGAGCCATCCGATTGAGGTGATGGAAAAGGCGGGACCGGACGCGGCCAGCCGGGTGATGGTGAGGAGAAGTCCAGGCGGTTTGTAGACGATTTCGGTCGACGGGGCGCTTTCGAGGCCGTCGGCGGTGACGGCGGTTGCGGCGAAATAATAATTCGTTCCGGCGGTGAGCCCGGTGACGAGGACCCGGTTTGTGTTTCCGGTTTCGACCATCCCGGTGTATTGGCCGCTGGCGCTGCCGTAATAGACGCGGTAACCCACCACGAGGGGGTTCGCTTCGGAATCCCAGCCCAGTTGAACCGCCGCTCCGTCCCAACCGATTGCTGTTTGCCGGAGGAGAATCCAGGCCAGACCCGTTGCGAAAACCAGCAATCGCCTTCTGCACTTCAATACAACCACAAACATTCAAACCAGGTGGTGCAGGATGAATGCCAGCGCCGGCCGTGTTTCTGCCGCGCGGAGCCGCCGCGCTCCGCCGAACGCGCGCGGCCGTGAAGTGTTGGGCCGGGTTTGCCTTGCGGAAAAAGAGTCGGGGCGCCTTGCCGCAGCTCCTTTCGGAATGTTTCCAAACACGAGTCGCGCCGCGTGTGGACTTGCAGTATGCGAGTCGCGTGCGCGAGACGGGTTGCATAATGCAGGACTCGATAGCTCCCGGCCGCCGTCTGCAAGCGTGGGCATGAACACGATGGATCATGGCACGCCTGTCGCTAACAGAAGATGAACGCATTATGTCAGAAACGGAAACCATGGAAAAAACGAGATCGCCCGAACGCCGCCACGGCGTCTCCCGGGTCCCGCTCGAGCGGTGGGAATGTGACCCGCCAACCGCCGTGCCTGTCCGGCCGCGCTGCCAGTCGCTTCATCCCTCAACCACCCCGGCAGGCCGCAGCTGGGATCCCTGGTGGCGCCGGGCACTGCAATCGGGGCACGGCTTCGATCCCGCCTGGCGGATTGCGGTTCGGCCGCGGGCGGCGTCGTTCCTGGGGCATTTGAATCGGCGCTGACGCGGGACTGTGGCGGCGGGCGGGCCGGGATTTTCCCGGGTTGCGGGCCGAGAACAGCCTCGCTTCCGCCTCCCGATTTCCTTACAATTCCGGCATGCAACCCAAGCGGACCAGCGGAGCGATGCGCCTTTTGATCATCGACGACGAGGAGAACATCCGCCGCACGACCGCGGTGGCGCTGGAGGCGATTGGGCATGAGACGGTGGGGGTGGAGAGCCGGGCGGCGGCGATCCGGCAGGTGGAGGCGGGGCATTTCGACCTGGCGTTTCTGGATTTGAAGTTGAACGGGGAGAGCGGGCTGGATTTGCTGCCCGAACTGTTGCGCCTGGATCCCGAGATGGAGGTTGTGGTGTTCACCGCCTATGCGTCGATTGAGACGGCGGTGGAGGCGATGCGGCGGGGGGCGATCGATTTCATTCCGAAACCGTTCACGCCGGAGCAGCTCCGGCAGGCGGTGGGGCGGAGCATTGAGGCGCGCAAACTGCGCGAACGCGTGGCGGAACTGGAATCGCGGCTGGCGGCGGATGCGCCGACGGCGGACATCACGACGAGCGACCCGGCGATGCAGCGGGTGCTGGACCTGGCGCTGAAGGCGGCGTTGACGCCGGCGACTATTTTGTTGTTGGGCGAGAGCGGGACGGGCAAGACGGTGCTGGCTAGGGCGATTCATGGGGCCAGTGCGCAGCGGGAAAAGCCCTTTGTGACGATCAGTTGTCCGAGCCTTTCGACCGAGCTCCTGGAAAGCGAACTGTTCGGTCACGTGAAAGGCGCCTTCACCGGCGCCGTCGCCGACAAGACGGGCAAGGTGGCGCGGGCCGAAGGCGGGACGCTGTTCCTGGACGAGATCGGGGAGTTGCCTGTCGAGCTTCAACCCAAGCTGCTGCGCCTGCTGCAGGAGCGCGAGTACGAGCGGGTTGGAGAGACGCGCACCCGCCGCGCCAACGTCCGCGTCATTGCGGCCACGAACCGAAACCTCGACAAGGCCGTCCAGGAAGGCCGGTTCCGGGAGGATTTGTATTATCGACTGAACGTGATTGCGGTCCAGATGCCGCCGTTGCGCGAGCGGCCGGGCGACCTGATGCGCATCGCCAACAGTTACCTCGCCTTTTTCGCCCGGCAATGCGGCAAGAAGCTGGGCGGTTTTTCCAGCGAAGCTGAGCAGGCGCTCAAACGCTACTCCTGGCCGGGTAACCTGCGGGAGTTGCGCAATGTCATCGAACGCGCCGTCATCCTCGCCGCCAGCGAACAGCTCGACCTGCCGGATCTCCCGGAGAAACTGTCGCTCGTCCCGTCGCCGGTTGTCTCCGGCGTGGCCGTGGGTGGAAGGGTGTCGCTCGAAGAACTCGAAAATGAGCACATCGCGCGCGTGGTGCAGGAGGCACCCACGATGGAGGAGGCGGCGCGGATCCTCGGAATCGATCCCGCGACGCTGTATCGAAGGCGAAAGAAGCTGACTGCCTGACCGCGGGCGCCGCGCCTCGCCGGGCGGCGCCTCATCCGCCATGATCTCACCGGCAGCCCATCGGATGTTCAATGCGCGTTTGCGGACGCGGCTGTTCTTCAGCCTGCTGCCGCTGGTGCTCGTGCTGTTCGCCCTCGGCATTTACGCCATCACCCTGTTCAGCCGCCTTGCCAACCGCGTCGACCAGGCCATCAACGGCCATTACCGCAACATCTTCGCCGCGCAGGCCATGGGCCAGTCCCTCGCCATCATGGAACGCGAGGCACCCACCTTCTCCGACACGCGCACCGGCGAAAACCACGCCTTCACCGAAGCCCGGAAACGGTTCGAGGAGAAAATGGCCGACCTCCGGGAAAACGTCGCGTCCACACCCGGCAACTTTGGCGACCGCTCCGCGGCCCTGCGCGAATTGTCCGACCAGCTCGCCACCAATTACGACGCGTTCCTGAAATCCCTCCCCGGCCTCGGCCCGCTCCGCAATCCCAAGGACCGCGATTTGGAGCGCGCCTACCTGGTATCCGCCGGCCGCATGTCGCTGCTGCTCGAACGCATCCGCGAACAGAACTTCCAGTCCGTGCTCACCACCAGCAACGATATCCAGGAATCCGCGAGGTCGGTGACCCAATGGATGATCGCGGGCATGGGCGTGGTCATCGTGCTGTTCGCCTACAGCGGCTTTCACCTGAGCCGGGCAATCCTGCGCCCGATCCAGCTCGTCACGCGGGCCACGCGCGAGCTCGGCGAGGGCAATCCCGCCCCGCCGGTCCCGGTCGTTTCCCAGGATGAACTCGGCGAACTGGCCGTCGCCTTCAACAAGATGGCCGCACAGCTCGAGGAATACCGGCAAAATACCTCCGAGGAAATCGTCCGGCTCCACCGCACCATGGAAGCCACCCTCGCGTCGTTCCCCGACCCGATTTTCGTTCTCAACCGGGACGGCGTGATCGAACTGAAAAATCCCGCCGCGGAGATGCTCGCCGCCGAGTTGCAGCTCAACGGCCGAATGCCGGACAAACTCGAAAAGATCGCCCGCGACGCCATGGAATCGGGCCGCAGTTTCCTGCCGCACAGTTTCGACGAAGCCGTGTCGTTCCGCACCGGTGGCGGGGAGAAATCCTACCTGCCGCGCGTCCTGGCGATGCGCGACAAGGAGGACGCCTTGTTCGGCGCCGCGGTGGTGCTTTACGACGTGACCCGGTTCAGGCTGCTGGACAGCGCGAAATCCAACCTGGTGGCGACGGTCAGCCACGAGCTGAACACGCCGCTGACGAGCGTTCGCATGGCGCTGCATCTCCTGCTGGAGCGCAGCGTTGGAACCCTCAATTCCAAACAGGACGAATTGCTCCAGGCCGCGCGCACGGATACCGAGCGGCTGCTCCGCATCCTGAACGACCTCCTCGATCTCACCCGGCTGGAACAGGGCAACGAGGGGTTGCGCAAAGAACACGTGCTGCCGTCGGATCTCCTCCGCTCGGTCACGGAGGATTGCGCGGATAAGATTGCCTCACGTGGATTAAACATCCGTTGCCGTCTTGAGCCCGATCTGCCCGCGGTCCAGGTCGATCGCCAGCGCGTCAGCCATGTTTTCTCCAACCTGGTCGCCAACGCCATCAAGTATTCCCCGGCCGGCGGCGAAATCCTTCTCAGCGCCGCGCGGGCTGAAGAGGACACCGTGGAATTCGGCGTCACCGACCAGGGCCCCGGAATCGCCGAGGAATACCAGGCGCGGATTTTCGAACGTTTCTTCCGCGTGCCCGGCCAGACCAAGACCGGCGCCGGACTCGGCCTGTCGATTGCGCGGGAAATCACCATCGCCCACGGCGGCCGGATCCGCGTGAAAAGCCTACCCGGCCAGGGAGCCACCTTTTACGCAGCATTCAAGATCGCGCCCGCATTGCCGTAGTCCCTGCGGTCGGACCGAGCGAAGAGTTGTGGAATGAACATGATAGGTAAAATTCGGGGTCAATAGGGAGCCTTACAGCCCGCTTTGGTGGGAGAAAACCGATTCTAAGCCGCACAATCGAGACCGTTTTTCAGAAGTTCGTTAGAAACAGAAAACAGGGCTAAAAAGCGCCGCCAAGGCCTCAAATTGACAGGTTGTTTTAAGGAAGTCTTTCTTTTGCAGTCGTTTATCACGGTCCGACCGCAGGTTCCACGAGATCGCGCCCGCGTTGCCGTAGCCGGAACGATTCGGCTGAGAAGGCTTTTAACCACGGATGAACACGGATGGACACGGATAAAAAACTGCCGCACTCGGAGGATCAAACGCAAACCAAACGGTGAATTGAAAGCACCCCCCGAAAACTGGCTTTCACCATTGTGTATCCGTGTGCATCCGTGTGCATCCGTGGTTTAAACTGAATTGTTCCGGCTCAGCGCGCTTTCAGCAGGCGCTTCAGCAACCGGCGGTTCACCGGGTCATCCAGCCACTTTGCAAGATTCTGGGCGGATTCTTCGGCAAGGCCGGGCGCCAGGCGATAGCGCTCGGCGCTCGCGGCGAGCACGCGGTCCAGCGAGCCGAAATGGTTGCAGAGCGACTGCGCTTCGTTGGGGCCGATGCCGGGGATGCCGAGCCCGGCCAGGATCCGCCATTCCTCGCGGTTGCGACTCACGACGATGGCGTCGAGAAGCGCGCGGGCGGCGCCTTCGTCGATGCCGGGAAGGGATGCCAGTTCCTTGTGCCTGAGCTTGTAAAGTTCGGCGACATCCCGGACCAGTCCGCGCGCGATGAGTTGTTCGATCCGGTGCGCGTCGAAACCGGGAATATCCATGGCCTGGGGCGAACACCACAGGGCAATTTGCGCGCGGATTTGCGCCGGGCAATCGGGGTTTGGGCAACCCCAGGTTTCCGTCCCCGGCGAGGCGGCCAGCCGGGAACCGCATTCCGGGCAGGAGCGGTCGGGGTGCAGAATTGGCCGGATCGCGGAGGATCCGAACCATGAGGTCAGCCAATTCATAACATCGGTTTTCATGAGTGCCGCAGGCTGCCCGGCCCGCGGCGTTGAATGTCAACAGCGCCGACCGGCGGTCGGCGATACGGCAGGCCAGCGGCCTGCGCTACGGCGACAGCAGCCGCAAGAATTCGGTCTCGTTCAGGATTCGAATTTCGAGTTGTCGCGCCTTTTCGAGTTTTGACCCGGCATCGGCGCCGGCCAGCACAAAATCGGTTTTGCGGCTCACGCTGCCGCTGACTTTGGCGCCCGCGGCTTCGATCCTTGCCGTGGCTTCCTCGCGTGTGAGCGTCGGCAGCGTGCCGGTCAGGACGAACGTTTTGCCGGCGAACACGCCCGGTGCGGCGGGGCGGCCGGCGGATTCGTTTTCAGGCTGAATTCCGAGCTGCTGGAGCCGCCCGAGCACCTTCCGCCCCGCAGCCGAGTCGAAGTAATCCAGCACACTTCCAGCGGCGACGGGGCCGACTTCGGACATCATCGCCTTCAGCCCTTCGCGCTCCAGCCGCGATTCGATGTCCTGGATTTCGTCCTTCAACTCCCGGTCGCGCGTTTCGCGGGCGGCGCGTTCGGATTCGGTTTTTGGAGGATTCGACCGGGAGCGCGGGCTGACATTTTTGCGTTCGGCTTCTTTGGCGCCCAGGTCGCGAATATCGCGGAGCACGGCCGAATCGGCCAGGGCGGCCAGGGACGGGTGGGTGGCGGCGAGTTGTTTGGCGGTGGCTTCGCCGACATCGGAGATGGCGAGCGCCTGGATCCAACGCCGGAGCGGAGCCGTCCGGGCGCGTTCGAGTGCGTCCAGGATCTTGCGTGCGTTTTTCTCGCCGAACACGCGCGGCTCCTCGTCGGTGCCGAGGTTCAGCTTCGCGAGTTGATCGAGTTTGAGATCGAACAAGTCCAGGGGTTCTCTGACGAGGCCGCGTTCGACCAGTTTTTCGGCGACGATGCCGCCGAGCGATTCGATATCGAGAGCTTTGCGGTGTGCGAAATATTCGACGCGGCGGGTGAGTTGGGCGGGGCAGCCGGCAATATTCTGGCAGCGCCAGGCGACTTCCTCGCGGGGTTCGGTGTCGCGCGACGGGCGCGAAGGGGGCGAAGAAAACAAGTCCGGCACACCTTCGCCTTCTTCGCGACCTTGGCGCGACACAGTTTGTGGCGATGAACCCAGCGGTTCCTTGGCGATGGGTCCCCCGCAGGCGGGGCATTTTCCGTGGACATGGGCGAAGAGGTCGAAGGGTTTGGCGCCGGTTGGGCGTTTGGATTTGACGACCTCGGCAACTTCGGGGATGACCATGCCGGCTTTGCGAACGACGACGGTGTCGCCGATGCGGATGTCTTTGCGCCGGATTTCGTCCTCGTTGTGAAGCGTGGCGCGCGAGACGGTGGAGCCCTGGATGAAGACGGGTTCCAATTCGGCGACGGGAGTAAGCACGCCGGTGCGGCCGACCTGGACAGTGATGTCGCGGAGTCTCGTTTCCGCGGGCGTGATCCAGGGGACCGGTTTGTGAACGATGGCGTAACCGGGGGCGCGGGTGCGTCCCGGAACGCGTTTCCAATCGGCGAGCGAATTGATCTTCAGGACAATTCCATCGATCTCGTAAGGCAGGCGGCGGCGCAGGTCATGGTCCTCGTCGTAGTGCGCCACAACCTCCTTGGAATAAATTCTCAGGACTTCGTCGATGCCGTGGCAGGTCCACCAGATCTTCTGGGTGGGCAGGCCGAATCGGGCGAGCGACTCGAGCATTTCGGCGTGGGTTTCGAAGGTAACGCCGTCGAGGGCGCCGACTGAATAGAACACGGCGCGGATGGGGCGTTGGGCGACGAGGCGGGGGTCGAGTTGTTTGAGGGTGCCGGCAGTGGCGTTGCGGGCGTTGGGGAAGGCTTTTTCTCCGGCGGCAGCGAGGCGGTTGTTGACGGCCTCGAATTCCGCCGTGGCCATGTAGGCTTCGCCGCGCACTTCGAGCAGGGCGGGCGGGTTCTTCAATTTCAACTCGAGCGGGATGGACCGGACGGTGCGTAGATTGGCGGTGATGTCGTCCCCTTCGGTTCCGTCGCCGCGCGTGACGCCGAGGGCGAATTTGCCATGGCGATAGTGCACGGCAATGGAGACGCCGTCGACCTTGGGTTCGAGCACGTAATCGATGCGGTCGTGGCCGAGTTGTTTTCGGAGCCCGGCGTCCCAGGCGCGCAGGCCGTCCAGCGTGGCTTCGTCCTGGGCGCGATTCCGTTTGTCCCGGTCCGGCTCTTCGGCCGGCGTGGGGTGATCCGAGGCATCGACCTTGTCCAGCGAGAGCATGGGGACCTGGTGCCGGACGCGATTGAACTTGTCGCTGGGCGTGCCGCCGACGCGCTGGGTGGGGGACTCGGGGGTGACGAGCTCGGGGTGCGCCTGCTCCAGTTGCTTCAACTCGTCGAAAAGGGCGTCGTATTCGCGGTCGGAGAGTTCGGGGCTGGCCTGGTCGTAATAGAGCCGGCTGTGGCGTTCGATTTCGTTTCTCAGCCACCGAACGCGCTCGCTCGCCGATTTGGCGTTAATGTCGTTCATGCGCACGGTTCAGTTAATCGCCGGGCTTCAAAGCATCCGAGATTCGACGGGGGTTTTGGCGGCAATCGAGGACTCGGTAGACGACGACCCTGTCTTCACCATGCACCAGGTAGTAAATGGCATAGGGGAAACGTTTCGAAAGCAGCCGATGGAAGCCGTGCACGCTTCGATGAATGCCCCCGTAAAGCTTCAGGGAGTTAATATCCGAAAAAAGTGAGTCCTGAAAATAGTCTCCCAGACCTTCGCCTTGCTGCTCGTAAAAATCACGTCCGTCAGCCAGGTCTTCGATGGCAGCCGTGAGAAGAGCGAGCTTCATTGCCTCCGTTTGCGCAGCTTCTCTTTTGCGTTTTCCCAGGGCACGACTTTCTCCGCGCCGCGGGAAAGCCTTTTCGCAGTTTCCTGCAACGCGGCCGCGTGCCAGGCGGGCGATTCAAACTCGGCATCGTTTCGGCTCAGGTCAGCCCACAACGCCTCCATGAGCCTCAGTTTTTCAAGCCTTGGGAGGCGTTGGATTTCGAGCTCGTTCATGGTTCAACAATGAATCGATCCGGTGGGAATTGCAAATTCTATAAGCTGTGAAAGGCCGGTCGGATTAGCGTTCGACAATCTCAGGCATTCGCGCCACATTTCCCGCATGGTTGCTGTCAATTCCACGATGTTGCCGCTGGGGACGGGCGCCCCGGATTTTCGATTGCCGGACACGAATGGGAAGCTGGTTGAACTGGCGGATTTCAAGGGCAAACCGCTCCTGGTCGCGTTCATTTGCAATCATTGTCCGTACGTGAAACATCTCCGGTCCGCCCTGGCCCAGCTTGGGCGCGATTACCAGGCGCGCGGCGCGGGCGTCGTTGCCATCAGCGCCAACGACGCCGGCACTCACCCGCAGGATGGGCCGGAGCCGATGAAGGCCGAGGCGCGGGCCGCGGGTTACACGTTTCCCTACCTTTACGACCAGTCGCAATCGGTGGCGAAGGCTTATCGGGCGGCGTGCACGCCGGATTTTTTCCTGTTCGACGCCGGGCACCGGCTGGTGTATCGCGGGCAATTCGACGACAGCCGGCCGGGGAACGGCCTGCCGGTGACGGGCCGGGATCTTCGGGCTGCGCTGGACGCGGTGCTCGGCGGCACACCGGTGCCGGCCGCCCAGAAACCCAGCATCGGCTGCAACATCAAATGGCGAGCCGGGAACGAGCCCGACTATTTTTAGTGCGGAATGCGGAATGCGGAGTGCGGAATCCTTGCGGCGTTTCGCACGGCCACTCCGCACTCGGCGCTCCGCGTTCCGCACTGGCTTGGCCTTCTTATGTTTCTTGGAATTGAAATCGGCGGGACGAAGCTGCAGCTCGTGCGCGGGACGGCGCGGGGGGAGATCCTGGACCGCCGGCGCTTCGAGGTGGACCGTGCGGCGGGCGCGGCGGGGATCCGGGCGCGGATCGAATCCGCCTTGCCGGAGTTGACGGGCGCCGGCGGCGTGCGCGGGATCGGGGTGGGATTCGGCGGGCCGGTGGATTGGCGGGAGGGGCGGATTTGTTGTTCGCACCAGGTGGAGGGCTGGTCGGGGTTCGACCTGGAAGGCTGGCTGGAGGGAATGACGCGGGTGCCGATCAGCATCGACAACGACGCGAACGTGGCCGCGCTGGGGGAAGCCTATTGCGGTGCCGGGGCGAAGTTTAATCCGGTGTTTTATGTCACGTTAGGCAGCGGCGTCGGCGGCGGGCTGATTGTCAATGGAGCCATTTACCACGGAGCGCCGCCGGGAGAGTCGGAAATCGGGCTGCTGCGGATTGACCGGGCCGGAACGCTCTTGGAATCGAGGTGTTCGGGCTGGGCGGTGGATGCCAAAGTGCGCGCCGCGGCGGCTGGGAATCCGCGGAGTGTCCTGGCTGGAAAAGTTGGACTCTCCGATGGCACCGGGTCGCGCAGCCTGGCGGCTGCGATTCAGGAGGGGGATCCGGTGGCGCGGCGGATTTTGGAGGAGACGGCGGCGGACCTTGCGTACGGATTATCGCACGTGGTTCATTTGCTTCACCCGGAGATCCTGATTCTCGGCGGTGGATTATCGATGGTTGGGGAACCGTTGCGAGCGGCTGTGGAAGGCGGAATCGGGCAATGGCTCAGCGAAGCCTACCGGCCGGCGCCGCGGGTGTTATTGTCCGGGCTGGGTGAAGACGCGGTGCCTGTCGGGGCGCTGCTGCTGGCCGCGCAGAGGTGAAGCGCCCAGTGGAGTGATGGAGTGATGGAGTCGTGGAATGCTGAAGGGACAGGTTCCAATACTCCAGAACTCCAATACTCCATCACTCCAGTTTTATCGACGGCTCGACGGAGTCTCGCTCCACCGTGTCGATTCCTACTGGCGCGGGAGTTGGGAGTCGACGATGTCGCAGAGGACGTGGTAGAGGAGTTTGTGGGCTTCCTGGATGCGGGCGGTGGAGGTGCCGGGGACGAGGATGTCGAGGGTCGCGGCGCCTTTGGTGAATCCGCCGTCGCGGCCGAGGAAGGAGATGGATTCGATCCCTTTGCGTTTGGCTTCCTCGAGGGCGCGGAGGATGTTTTTGGATTTGCCGCTGGTGGTGAAGGTGATGAGAACGTCGCCGGTGTTGCCGAGTCCCCAGACTTGTCGGGCGAAAATTTCGTCGGCGTGATAGTCGTTGCAGACGGCGGTCATGAATTCGCCGTTGGCGGTGAGGGAAATGGCCGGGTAAGGGCGCCGGTCGCCGAGGAAGCGGCAGAGAAATTCGGTGGCCAGGTGGGTGGCGTCGGAGGCGCTGCCGCCGTTGCCGGCGACGAGCAGTTTGTGTCCGGACGTCAGGCAGCGCACCACGATTTGCGACGCGCGCTGGATGGGTTCCTCGAACACGCTGAGGCCGCGCGTGGCGGTGATGCACTCTTCAATGGCACGTTGGAGCGGAGTCATGGGCGTCAGACTAGCCAGCGGTCCCCCGGAAGGCAAAAGCGAAAATGGGTGTAGCGGGTTGCAGGTTGAAAGTTGATGGTTGCGAGTTGTTCGGAACGCGGCTGTGTCCGACGAACCCGCCGCAGGACCGCTCGGATCCGCGATCTCACGATCGCGGCTACCTGGCCTCGTAGCCGCAATCGTGAGATTGCGGGCGCGGGACGGGGCCGGCCGAGCTCCGGGAGCGAATTGTGGGCCGGCGGGGACGTCGGCCCTCCCATCAATGGAGGAATTCCTTTGCGTCTTTGCGTGTTTGCGTGAAATTTGGGTGACCGTGATCGACGCGTTGCGCAAGAAAGTCAGTTCCCTGCCGCACAAGCCGGGCATCTACCTGATGCGGGACCGGTTTGGGACGGTGATTTACGTGGGGAAAGCGCGCGATTTGCGGAAGCGGGTGAGCCATTACTTTCAGCCGTCGCGCCGGATGAGCTGGGATTTGAAGTTCCGGGCGCTGGTGGATGCGATTCATGATTTCGACGTGCACCTGGTGCGGAGCGAGCCGGAGGCGTTGCTGCTGGAGAGCAAGCTGATCAAGGAATTTCATCCTCGCTACAACGTCAGTTTCCGCGACGACAAGCGTTACCTGATGCTGAAAGTGAACCTGAACGACCCGATCCCGCGGTTCACGCTGACGCGGTTGAAGCAGGACGACGGGGCGCGGTATTTCGGTCCGTTCGCGAATTCGAGCGCGTTGCGGGGCACGCTGGCCCTGGTGCGGCACGAGTTTCACCTGCGCGGCTGCCGTCCGCTCACGCCCGGCGAGCGCGATTACAAGCATTGCCTTTACGCCCATCTCAAATACTGCACGGCCCCTTGCATCGGGAACGTCACGCGCGAGCAATACCTGGAGCAGGTGAAAGCCGCGTGCGAATTCATCGCCGGCCGCTGCAGCGACATGCAGGAACAGCTCGAGTCGGAGATGAAAAAGGCTTCGGAGCAGCAGGATTACGAGCGCGCCGCGGAGTTGCGCGACATGCTGTCCGACCTGAAACACACGACCCGCAAGACGGAGAAATTCGAGCGGATGCCTTACAGCCTGCCGACGGGCATCGAACCTGAGCGCGATTTGGCGGAGCTGGGGACGGTGCTGGGCCTGGCGGCGCCGCCGGCGCGGATCGAGGGGTTCGATATTTCGAACATCAGCGGCACGTTTGCCGTGGCGTCGCTGGTGAGTTTCAGGAACGGTCGGCCCGATCGGGCGAACTACCGGCGGTTCCGGATCAAGACGGTGGAGGGGCAGGATGATTTCGCGTCCGTGGCGGAGGTGGTGCGGCGCAGGTACTCGCGGGTGTTGAAAGAGGCGGGGGAAACTCCGTTGAACAGTCAGCAGTCATCAGTCACCAGTCACCAGTCAACACCGGATGGGCGGCTGCCGGATTTGATTCTGATTGACGGGGGAAAGGGGCAGGTGAGTGCGGCGCGGGCTGAGTTGGACAAGCTTGGGCTGGGAAGGATTCCGTTGATCGGGCTGGCGAAGGAATTTGAGGAGATTCATCGGCCGGACCAGGCCGAGCCGCTGCGGTTGTCGCACGAGAGCGGGGCGTTGAAGCTGTTGCAGCGGTTGCGGGACGAGTGTCATCGGGTGGCGAATTCCTACAATGCCAAGCTGCGGTTGAAGCGGATCTCGGAGAGCATCCTGGACGAATTTCCAAACATCGGGGAGCGGCGGAAAGCGGCGTTGTTGAGGAAATTCGGATCCGTCCAGCGGATCCGAATGGCAACGGTGGAACAGATCGCCACGGTGCCGGGTTTCGGGGGCAAGGCGGCGGCGGAGCTGAAGGAATTTCTGGCGGCGCGGGAGTGAACGGGAGGAAGCGGAGAATGCGTTTTAACAGGAGGCAGCAGAGGGAGTAGAGAGACGGCTAAGAATCAGGGCGTCCCGGTCCCCATGCCTTCTCTGCTCCCTCTGCGGCCTCCTGTTCAAAAGGCTCTTTTCTTTTGTAACCAACGAAAACAGGTGCGAAACGGGGCGAATCCTGTCTTAATGGGGGCGGATGAACATACAAGTGGCGGTTTTGTGCGATGCGGCGACGGATGACAACGGCAAGCTGAATTTGCTGGGGGCGTTTGACACCATTTACACGCAGCAACTGCCGGCGATTCATCCGCAATGTTCGATCGCCTTGCGGGTGACGTTCGGGCACGAGGACGAAGGGGCGCACAAGCTCCGGCTGAATTTTGTGGATGCGGACGGTCGATCGATCATGCCGGGCATAGACATCCCGGTGGACGTGGTATTGCCGGGGGATTCGCATTTCGGGACGCGGAACTTCATCGTGAACATCCAGCAATTGAAGTTTGATTTGCCGGGGTTGTATGCGACGGACATTTTGTTGGACGGCGCGACGCAGGCGAGCGTGCCGTTGCTGGTGAAGCACACGCCGCCGGCGGCGGTTTGAGCAGGGAACGTAGCCGCCAACGTGAGTTGGCGGAGATTGGGGAGGGGATCCGCGATCTGACGATCGCGGCTACAGTGGGGCGAGCGGAACCTTTGGGCGGTGGCGGGGTTTAATTTTTCAGAAGTCATGACAATGAACAGTCGCGAGCAAGCCAGGGAGGTTTACCGAAAGATCACCGCCAACATTGGCCGGGTCATGCAGGGGCAGGCGGAAGCCACGCGCAAGCTGCTGGCGGCGCTGGCCAGTGGCGGGCACGTGTTGCTGGACGATTTCCCCGGCACCGGCAAGACCACTCTTGCCAAGGCGCTGGCCCGGTCCATCGAGGCCCGGTTCAAGCGGGTTCAGTTCACGCCCGACCTGTTGCCCTCGGATATTCTCGGCGTTTCCATCTTCAACCAGCGCGATCAACTGTTCCGGTTCCATGAAGGCCCGATTTTCACCAACGTGCTGCTGGCGGATGAAATCAACCGGGCGTCGCCCCGGACGCAATCGGCGTTGCTGGAGGCGATGGGCGAGGCGCAGGTGAGCGTGGATGGCGAGCGGCGGGATCTGGCGGCGCTGTTTTTTGTGGTGGCGACGCAGAACCCGGTGGAATTCCGCGGCACCTATCCGCTGCCCGAGGCGCAGATGGACCGGTTTGCGATGCAATTTGCGCTGGGTTACGTGCAACCTGAATCCGAGGTCGCCATCCTCACCGCGCAGGAACACAACCATCCACTCGAATCCCTCGCCCCGTGCGCGACGCTGGACGAGGTGCTGGCGATGAAACACGCGGCGGGCCAGGTGCGGATGAGCGAGGAACTCAAACGTTATGTCGTCGACCTCGCCGGCGCGACGCGGTCGGCCGCCGGTGTGCAGCTGGGCGCGAGTCCCCGGGCGTCGCTGGCCCTGATGAAAGCGGCGCAGGCCCTGGCGTTGTTTGACGGGCTGGATTTCGTCACGCCGGAGCAAATCCAGGAGCTCGCGATCCCGGTGATTGCGCACCGGCTGGTGATGGAACCGCAGGCGCGGTTTTCCGGCGTGAGCCCCAAAGGCATCGTGAGCGACGTGCTCAAGAAAGTCCCCGTTCCCGCCTAGCCGCTGCATGATTCATCGCGGTCCCTATTTCGCCTACCGCGCTCTTTCCTGGCTGACGTATCGTATTCCGCGCCGATTCACCCGCGCGGGGCTGGGAGTGCTGCTCGCCCTGGCGATCGCGGCCATCACCGGAATCGACACCGAAAACCTGATGGTGTACCAGGCGTTTCCCGTCCTGCTGTTCCTGGTGCTCGCCTCGATGCTCTGGACTCCGTTCTTCCGCGCGCGTTTCGACGTGACCCGCTCGCTTCCGACGTTTGGCACCGTGGGCCAGCCCGTTCGATACCGCGTCGCCGTCACCAACCGGACCCGCAAACCGCAGTCGGGGATCGACTACCTCGAGGACCTGGCGGACCCGCGGCCCGGATTGAACGACTGGTGGGCGGTGCAGAAGGCGGAAATGAAGCGCGTGAAATTTTTCCGGTTCCGCGGCCGGCGCGACCGCAGCCCGTTCCGGCTCGCCACGGTTTCGGCGCCCCCCGTGCCGCCCCTCCCGCCGGGGCAATCGGCCGAGGTCGCCGTGGAGCTGCTGCCGCTGCGGCGGGGCGTGCTGCGGTTTTCCGGCGCCACCCTCGCGCGGCCGGATCCGCTGGGACTCTGCCGGGCTTTCTCCAGCGTGTCGCAGCCCGAATCGATGCTGATTCTTCCGCGCCGATATCCATTGCCGCCACTGGCGCTGCCGGGGCTGGTCAAATACCAGGAGGGCGGGGTGGCCCTCGCTTCGAGCGTCGGCCAGAGCGAGGAATTTGTTTCGCTCCGCGACTACCGGCGCGGCGACCCGATCCGGCACATTCATTGGCGGAGCTGGGCCAAGGCGGGAAAACCGATCGTGAAGGAATTCGAGGATGAATTTTTCGTTCGTCACGCGCTGGTGCTGGACACGTTCACGTCGGATCCCTGGAGCGATGCATTTGAGGAGGCGGTGTCGATTGCGGCGTCGTTCGCGTGCACGATCCTGACGCAGGAATCGCTGCTGGACCTCTTGTTTGTGGGGCCGCAGGCGTATTGTTTCACGGCCGGCCGAGGTCTGGCGCACACGGAACAGATCCTGGAAATCCTGGCGTCGGTGCGGCCGTGTGTGAATCGCCCGTTTGAAACGTTGTCCGGGCTGGTGCAGCAGCAGGCGGCGGCGGTGAGCGGGTGCATTTGTGTGTTCCTGGAATGGGACGAGGCGCGGCAGGACCTGGTGCGGCGGCTGCGAAAGATGGGGGTGCCGGTGTGGGTGCTGGTGCTGGCGGAGCCGGAGCGTGCGGAGCAACTGGATCCCGGCCCGCTGCGCGAGGAGCGGGACCGGTTTCACCCGCTGAAGATCGGGCATATCGCGGAGGGATTGGCCGCGCTGGCATGAAGACGCCGCCTTTACTCTTGGGATCCGCGTTATTGTTCTGGGGCTGGCAGGCGGGGTTGCTGCCGGTGGCGGCCTGCATGGCGGCCATTTTGGAAGGCGCGCGGCTGGTGCGGGAGAGGTGGGATATCGGCGACGAGGATTTCACCCGGATCTGGACATTCTGCTCGGTGCTGTTGCTGGGCACGGTGGTATATGCGTTCACGTCGAACGAGGGTCCGATGCGGCTGGGCAACTGGTTCCGGGCGGGGGGCGGGCCGCCGGCGGCCAACGCCGCGCTGGCCGGGAGCACACAAACGGCGTCGATGCTGTTCCGCTGGCTGCCGATGATTTATTTCCTGCTGGTGGCGGCGCAGGTTTACAGCACACGCGACCGCATCCCGGCGACCGTGTTTTCGAAAATCCTGGTCCGCCGGTTGTTGAGGGCGGAGCGCCTGGGCCGGCCGCACGCGGCTCCCGCCGCCGTGAACCTCGCCTATCCTTATTTCGGCCTGTGCCTCTTCGCCGCGAGCAATCATCCGTCCGACAGCAACCGTTTTTTCTGGGGTTTCTGCGTGCTGGTGGCCTGGGCGCTCTGGACCATACGGTCCTCGCGGTTCCGGCCCTGGTTCTGGATTGCCTCGCTGGGCCTCGCCGTCGCCCTGGGCTTCGTGGGGCAGATCGGGCTCAACCGGCTTCAAAGCTACGTCGTCAACCTGAACCCCCAATGGCTCAGCCGGTTCATGCGCCGCGGCGTCAATCCCCGCATGAGCCCCACCCAAATCTCGCTCAATGCCATCGGCCGGCTCCAAATGTCCGGCCGCGTCGTCATCCGGCTCGAGCCGGGCGACGGCAATGTGCCGGAATATTTGAGGGAAGCCAGCTACAGGCGTTACCGCGGTACCGTGTGGCAATCCGGACAGAATTCGGAAGACAGCATTCCCGAATCCGGCGTGAACACCGGGACCTGGCAGCTCGTGGTCGGCAAGACAAACACTTCTTCCGTGCGGATTTCCTGTTATCTCGAAGACCGGACGAAGGAAGGTGAAAACACCGGCGTGCTGCCGTTGCCGAGCGGTTGCAGCCGGCTGGAAAACCTGATGGCGTATTCGCTGAAGCAAAACGACCTGGGCGCCGTCACCGCGGTCGGCCCGGGGCTGATTTCCTTCGATGCCTTTTACGGTCCCGGCGCCACGCTCGATTCGCCGCCCGACACGAACCGATTTTACAACGAGGACAAGCTGGCGCCTTACCGCGAGTGGCCGGCGCTGGACAAGGTGATTGCCGAGCTGGGCTTGGGCGAGATGAGCTACGAACAGCAGCTCCAGGCGATTCAAACTTTTTTCGAGAGCCGGTTCACCTACAGCACCTGGCTTGGAGGTTCGCCGGGGGGCGGCCCCAACGAAACGCCGCTCAGCCGGTTCCTGCTGCGCACGCGCCGCGGCCATTGCGAATATTTCGCCACCGCCACGGTGCTGATGCTCCAACGGCTCGGCGTCCCCGCCCGTTACGCCGTGGGCTACGTCGTCCATGAACATTCCGGCAACCAATACGTCGTTCGGCTGCGCGACGCGCACGCCTGGTGCCTGGTGTGGAATCCCAAAACCCAGACCTGGGACGATTTCGACACCACGCCGCCGTCCTGGATCGAGGAGGAATCCCGGCATGCCTCGCCGCTGGAATCTATTTCCGACTTCATGTCCTGGCTTTGGTACCAGTTCTCCCGGTTCCGGTGGGGCCAGACGCATTTGCGGCAGTATTTGCTGATCGGCTTGATCCCGGTTTTGCTATTGCTGCTGCTGCAAATCATTTTCCGGCAGCGCCGGAAACGGAGGGCGGCCCTGCTCGATGCCGGTGCGGGGGGGCGATCGTTGCCGGGATTGGACTCGGAGTTTTACCGCGTGGAAGCGGCATTGGCGCGGCGGCGCGGAGCGACGCGGCCTTCCGACGAAACCCTCGGCCGCTGGCTCCAGCGCGCCGGGAACGATCCAGGAGTCGCCGCCAATGGAAACGACCTGCGGCGGCTGCTCGGTCTGCATTACCAATACCGGTTCGACCCGCGAAGTCTCGAACCCCGGGAGCGCGCGGAATTGCAATCCGGCTGCCAGGAAGTGCTGAGGAAGTTTGAAGGGTGAAGTTCGAAGCGCGAACGCCGAGCGCCAGATTTCGCCCTTCGACAATGCCTTGACGCTGGGTCGGACTGTTCGCAAACTGGTTGAATTCGCGGGTTCGACAACGGCCCGCTGCCCGGGCAATCGCCCGGAGTGCTTAAAGCAAACTTATGAACCTGGATGCTCTTTATTCGGAACTGACATTAAAAACCAAGTCCAAACTGGCGTTGCTGGTCATGGACGGGCTGGGCGACATCGCCACGCGTTCGCAGGGCAACATGACCCCGCTCGAAGCGGCGTCGACGCCGAACCTGGACAAGCTGGCCCGGGAATCCGCCCAGGGCCGCATGATCCCGGTTGCCCCGGGCATCACGCCGGGAAGCGGGCCGGGGCATCTCGGCTTGTTCGGCTACGACCCCCTGGAATTCCAGGTCGGCCGCGGCGTGATTGAAGCCCTGGGCCTGGGCGTTGAGTTGCAGCCGGGCGACGTTTGTGCGCGGGCGAATTTTGCGACGCTGGACAACAAGGGCATTGTGACCGACCGCCGCGCGGGCCGCATTCCCACCGAGACCTGCGAAAAACTCTGCGCCATGCTGTCCGCCAAGGTGAAGAAAATCGGCGACACCGACGTGATCATCCAGCCGGGCAAGGAACACCGCTTTGTCGTCGTGTTCCGCGGCAAGGGACTCCAGGGCCCGCTGACCGACGCGGACCCCAACCGTGAAGGATTTGCGATCCCCGCGGTGAAACCGCGCGACCCGAAGAACGCGAAGCAGGTGAAGATGGCTGGATTGATCGCGGACTTTTACAAAGCCGCGCTGCCGATCATCGCGAAGGAACATCCGGCGAACGGATTCCTGATGCGCGGCATTGCGCATCAACCCGACATCCCGCTGTTCCAGGACCGTTACCTGCTCAAGCCCGCGTGCCTCGCGGTTTACCCGATGTACAAAGGCCTCGCGCAACTCGTCGGCATGAAAAAAATCGAGGGACCGCAGACGATTAAGGAACAATTCGAACGCTACCTCGCTGAATACGACAACTTCGATTTCTTCTTCATCCATTTCAAATACACCGACAAATACGGCGAAGACGGGAATTTCGAGGCGAAGAAAAAGGCGATCGAGGAGTTCGACGCCGCGCTGCCGATTTTCCTGAAGAAAAAGCCGGACGTTATCGCGATCACCGGCGACCATTCCACGCCGTGCGCGGTGAAGGGTCATTCGTGGCATCCGCAGCCGGTGCTGTTGCATTCGGCGCTCAGTGGCACGGACAAGCTGGAGCGGTTCACGGAAACCGGCGCGAACATCGGCTCGCTGGGCGTGTTCGACGCGAAATTCCTGATCCGCCTCATGCAGGCGAACGCGAAGATGTTCGACAAGTTCGGCGCGTAAAATCCCTGGCAAGGTAGGAGCCGACGTAAGGAGGCTC
The DNA here is from genome assembly GCA_046346665.1 of Verrucomicrobiota bacterium. Taxonomy (GTDB): domain Bacteria; phylum Verrucomicrobiota; class Verrucomicrobiia; order Limisphaerales; family JAXMHQ01; genus JAXMHQ01. The sequence continues at coordinate 61,813 of JAXMHQ010000002.1, read as the reverse complement.
ACAAAGCAAACCTTTTGTCAGAGCCTCCTCACGTCGGCTGCTACGGGTGTTAAATCCTGGCCGCGATGGTCACGCGTTTGGATCCGGCGGACAGGCCTTCGGGCAGGACCACGTTCCAGCGTCGCAACTGGTCGTCCACCTGGAACACGACGCTGGCGGATTCCGTGGGCGGATGGTCGAACGGGTTTTCCACGAGCAGGAAGTCGGGGCCCATCTGGACAATGCGGACGGCGCCGCCGTTCAGCAGCAGCTGCATGTCCACTCGGGCGGAATGACCGCCCGGATTTTTTAACAAAGTTGCGCTCATGGAAGACGCTTTGATCCAGAACGCCCGGGCTTACGCGGCGAAACACCAGCTTCACCTTGCCGAACGCCTTGGATTCGGAATCCACGGTATCATCTTCGTCGCCGAACACAACGTGAAAGTCGGCCGCACGGCCATCAAGGCGCATCGCTACGACGAACCTTACGCCCGCGAACGCGACACCTACCTCCGCCTGCAGCGGGTCGGCGTGAGCGAAATCCTCGGGTTCCATGTGCCGCAATTAATCCGGGCCGACGACGCATTGCGCGTGATCGACATGAGCGTGGTGACGCGGCCCTTCGTGCTGGATTTCGCCGGTGCCTACCTGGATTTTCCGCCGGATTTTTCCGAGGACAAATGGGCCGAGTGGGAGGCGGAGAAGCAGGAGCAATTCGGCAAACGCTGGCCCGCCGTGCAGGCCGTGCTCGGGGAACTGGAAGCGCTGGACATCCACATGGTCGACGTGAGCCCGAGTAACATCGGCTTTGCCGACTGATTATTTTTCAGCCGATCCACCCGCCCGGGCGCGCTCAGCCAAAGGGTGCTCGCATTGCTCCCTCCGCCCGGTTAGTATCTGGCGTATGATCCACTCGAAGTTCAAATTGCCAGTTTTGAGCTTGTTGCTCGCCACTGCGGCTCTGTTTTCAGCGTCTGCGGCGGACACCAATGCGCCGGCGGGGCGGCCGATCACCAGCCTCACCGGCCGGTTCGGTGCGGGCGTGGTCATCGGGGAGCCGGTCGGCGGCACCGTGAAGTATTTCTTCAATGAAACCGTGGCGATTGACGGGGCGATCGGCCTGTCGCTGCACGAGAACAGCACGTTGTATCTGCAATGCGACGCGCTGTGGCACACCTACGACGTGTTCCCCGTTAAGGAAGGCAAGTTCGGCCTCTACATCGGCGCGGGCGGACTCATCCGATTCCGCGACAACGGCAACGACAACCAGTTCGGCATTCGCGTCCCGCTCGGCATGTCGTATTTCCTGCCCGATGCGCCCGTTGAATTCTTCGGCGAAATCGGTCCCGCCCTGGACCTGGCGCCCTCGGTCCGTGGCGAAGTGACCGGTGGCGCCGGCGTGCGCGTGTGGTTTTAGATCCGAGCCTGTTGGCTGAGTCCCTTGCTTGTCCGTGATTCGCCTGAATGCGCCCGCCGTGACGGTGATCAAAGGAGCGCGGAAGCCGGCGAGCTCAAACCACCCAACCCTGGTGACCGAAAATTCACAATTATAGGACTGACCCCTTAGCCAAAGGGGTCGGTCCTATAATTGTGAATTCTTGGGTGGGAATCGCGTTGTTTGTTCGGTGCCGGGGTGCGTTGAGGAGGAAATTGCTGGCGGCGGGGCGGGGGGGCGGATACAACAGGGCAACCGCTCATACCAACCATGGCCAGGCTCGTATTTGATATTGAAACCTCCGCGTTGCCGCCGGAGACGTTTGACGAAGTCCAGCAGGAGTACCTTTACCGCGAAGCCGGCCGGCTGCCGGACGAGGCGGCGCGCGAGGCGAAGCGCGCCGAGATCCGCCAGCAGCACAGCCTCTGGCCCTTCACGGCCCAGGTGGTCTGCATCGCCATGCTCAACGCCGACACGCAGCGCGGGCAGGTGCTGTTCACCGCGGAGGATTACGAGGAGAATCCCGGCGACGCCGGCGCGGTGGAATTCGTTCCCTGCGTGGACGAGACCGAGGTGCTGACGGCGTTTTGGGACGTGGCGAAGCATTACGACGCGGTGACGACATTCAACGGGCGGGGATTCGACGTGCCGTTCATTTACCTGCGGTCGGCCGTGTTAAATGTGCCCATTTCGCGCAAGGACTGGCTGGGCTACCGCTACCAGACCGACCCGCACTGCGACCTGGCGGAGCAGTTGACGTTTTACGGCGTAAGCGGGCGGGACGGGGCGGCGCGGCGGTTCAACCTGGATTTTTATTGCAAGGCGTTCGGGATTGAGTCGCCCAAGAGCCATGGGGTGACGGGGATGGACGTGGGCACGCTGCTGGCGGAGGGGCGGTGCCGGGAGATTGCGGAGTATTGCCTGCGCGACGTGCTGGCGACGCTGCAGTTGTACCGGATCTGGAAGGAACGGCTGGCGGGCATTAAATAAGGCAGAAGTTGGAAGGCAGAATGCAGAAGAACCCGTGCAGTATTCTGGTGTGTTTCGCAGTGAAGGAGGAGGCGGCGTTTGCGTGGCCGCTGCCGCCTGTTTCGGGTGGCCGCGAGATGCTCGTCACCGGCATGGGGCGGCGCAACGCCAGCACCCGGTTCCGCGACGCGCTGGAATCCATGCAACCCCAGCGCGTCCTGACCTGCGGATTTGCCGGCGGCCTGGATCCCGAGCTCGGGATCGGCGACCTTTTGTTCGACCAGGATTTCGACGCCGGCTTCGGCAGCGCGTTGCTGGGCCTGGGCGCGCGGCAGGGGACCTTTCATTGCTCCACCCGGGTGGCGGTCAGCGTGGCCGAGAAAGCCGAATTGCGCCGGAGCACCGGCGCGGACGCGGTGGAGATGGAATCGGCCGTGATCCGGACGCTCTGCCGCGAGCGCGGAATTCCGAGCGCGACGCTGCGGGTGATATCGGATTCGGCCTTGGAAGATTTGCCTTTGGATTTCAACGCGCTGATGACGTCGGATCAGCGGTTGTCGATGTGGCGGCTGGCGGGGGCGCTGGCGCGTCGGCCGTGGTCAATCCCGCGGTTGCTGGAGCTGCAGCGGAACACGCGCCGCGCGGCGCAGAACCTGGGCGGGGCGCTGCACGGCTTGCTGGCGGCGCTTCAGGCGCCGTAATTCGGCGCGGTTGTCCCGGTCACCAGCCGGCACCAGGTGCGCAGGATCAGCAAGAGTTTCTGCGGCTTCGTCAGGCGCGCGCAGCGCGGGCCGAACACGTTGAAATCGCACCGCTCCAGCTTCCGCAACAGCCGCCAGTAAACCGATCCCATCAGTTCGGCGGTCATCATCGATCGCCGGTCCTCCGCCGGGAGTGTCCGTGCGGCCAGGCCGTAGTAATGCCGGGCCCGCTCCGCCACGCTGCGGCACAGGTCGCGAAACCGCTCGGAATATTCCGATCGTAAAATTTCCTCCTCGCGCACGCCGAACCGGCGCAGCTCGGACAGGGGCAGGTAAATCCGCCCGCGCTGCGCATCGGTGCGCACGTCGCGGAGAATATTCGTCAACTGGAGCGCCTTGCCCAGGTAAACCGCGTATTCACGGCAGGCCGGGTTGCTGTAACCGAATATTTCGATGCTCAACAATCCCACCACGGACGCCACCCGGTAGCAGTATAGCTCCAGCGATTCGTAATTCTCGTGGCGGTGGACGTCCAGGTCCATTTCGACCCCGCGCAGGAGTTCGTCGAAATGTTCGAATGGCAATTTGTACTGGTGGATGACGGGCTGCAGTTCGCGGTTGACCGTGAACTGCGGGGTGCCGGGGCCGAACGCGGTGCGGATATCCTCGCGCCAGGCGGCGAGGGATTCGCGCCGCTGCTGAACGGGGACCGAATCCTCGTCGGCCACGTCGTCCACCTCGCGGCAGAACGCGTAGAGCGCGGACATGGCGTCGCGTTTTTGGCGGGGGAGGAGGATGAACGCCAGTGCAAGGTTCGAGGCGCTCTTGCGGGTGATCGCGCGGCTTTCCTGCATGGCTAGGGCTGCGGCTGCGGGTGATCCGATCCGCCTCGGACGGGCGGCAAACCGCCGGCTTCGGCGAGAGTCGGATTTCGCGGGCGCGACCGGCGGCGGTGGCGGCGATGTTTGCGTCGGAACAGGCCGAGGCCGGAGGATTCGGAGCGGGAGGGCGACGAGCTGCGGTGCGGGTAATGGTATCGGGGTGATCGGCGTTTTCTGAAGAAGGCGGCCCAGATGAACACCGCGGCCCCGACCAGTCCGAGCGCGCCGATGAAAACGAAAAAGCTGGGATGGATGGGGATCGATTGCTGGACCAACTCCATGTAGGCGTTGAAATCGTCCGAAAAGGTGGCGAGGCAGACAGGCGCGGTGATCATGCGGATTCCTCCTTCCGGGAGCCCGGGGGCTTGTCCTCCTCGTCTTCCGTGGTGGTGATATTGAGCCGCTGCATGCGGTAACGCAGGGCGTGGCGGCTGAGCTTGAGCTGTTCCGCCGTCCGGGTGAGGCTGAAATGATTTCGCTCGAGCATGTTCGAGATCAATTCCCGCTCGAAGCCCGCCAGCAGTTCGTCCAGGGATTGGTTCCCGGTCGGCTTGGCGGCGGCGGCTTTGTGCAATTGGGATTCGATCGAAAAGTCGGGGAGGCTGGAGGCCTGGATCTCGCCGGATTTTTCGAGGATGAGCGCCCGTTCGATGACGTTCTTGAGTTCGCGCACATTGCCGGGCCAATGGTGCGACATCAGGAGCTGGCGGGCGGCGCGGGAAAGGGCGGACACGCGTTTGTTCATGCCCGGGCTGAAGTATTTGAGAAAATGTTCGGCCAGCACCAGGATGTCCTCGCCGCGTTCGCGGAGCGGCGGCAGGCGGAACTGGACGACGTTCAACCGGTGGAACAGGTCCTCGCGGAACTGGCCTTCGCGGATGGATTGGACGATGTCGCGGTTGGTGGCGGCGATGAGCCTGACGTTGACGCGCAATTCCTGGGTGCCCCCCACGCGCGTGAAGCTGCCGTCCTCCAGGAACCGCAGCAGCTTGGCCTGAAGCGGCCGGCTCATGTCGGCGATTTCATCCAGGAAAATCGAGCCGCCGTCCGCCTCCTCCACCCGGCCGGGTTTCTGCCGGAGCGCGCCCGTGAACGCGCCTTTTTCATGGCCGAACAGCTCGCTCTCGAGCAGCGTCTCCGGGATCGCGGCGCAGTTGATTCGGACGTAATTGTTCTGGGACCGTTCGCTGAGGCTGTGCAGCGCGCCGGCGACCAGTTCCTTGCCGGTGCCGCTTTCGCCCAGGACCAGCACCCGCGCGTCGGTCGGCGCCACGGTTTTGATCAGGTCGCGCAGTTCGCGGATCTTGGTGGATTCCCCGACGATTTCCTCGAGGCGCGGCGCCTCGGTGGCGCGGGCGCGGAGGTTGGCGTTTTCCTTGCGCAGCCGGTAAAGTTCCGCGCACCGGCTCACCGCGTGCAGCAGCTCCTCGGGCGCGAACGGCTTCGCCAGGTAATCCATCGCTCCGGATTGAATCGCTTCCACCGCCAGCTTCGGCGTGGCATAGGCCGTGATCATCAGGATCGGGAGTTCGGGCCGGAGATGATGGACCTTGCCGAGGAATTCGTAGCCGCTCATGCCGCCCAGCCGGGCGTCGGTGATGACCATCAGGAATTCGCCGGCATGCAGCCGTTCGAGGCCCGCCTCGGCGGATTCCACCGCCTCCACCGCGTAGCCTTCGTCGCCCAGGATCGTGCCGAGCGACAGCCGCATGTTTTTCTCGTCATCCACGACGAGGACCGGGGGCAGTGCAATCCTCATAGGGCAAGCCTGAAAATCCAGAACGGCTCACGCGGAGCCGGAAATGACGGGTGCCGGGTCTTCATGCCGATTCCGAACGGCGGTTCGCCGTCCTTGCGGGCAACGATACGATAAACCGGGCGCCTTTTCCAAGCTCCGATTCCAATTCGACCGTGCCGCCGTAAAGTTCGACGTTGTTCTTGACGATGGCGAGTCCGAGGCCGGTTCCTTTTTCCTTGGTGGTGTAATACGCCTCGAACACGCGCCGCAACTTGTCCGCGGGGATGCCGGGTCCGTTGTCCTCGACCACGACCCGGATCCGGTTCGGCTCGGGGCACTGCGCCGACAGGGTGACTGTTCCGGCGCCGTTCGAGGCTTCGCGGGCGTTCTGCAGCAAATTGACGAAGATTTCGGAAAGGTGCCGCCGCAGCATGAGCAGGGCGGGGAAGGGCGGGGAATATTGCCGCACGACCCGAACCCCGTAACCGGCCGCGGGCGGGAAAACCTCCTCCACCGCCGCGTCGAGCGTCTCGACGATCGACAGCTTTTCCACACGCCCCTCGGTGAGCTGCGCGTAACCCATGAGCTGGGTGACAATCCGGTCCGATCGTTCGACCTCCTCCTGGATGATCCGCACCTGCTGGGAGACATCGAGCCGCCCTTCCTTGAGCGCGCGCTGCAGGGAGAACGCGGCGTTGTTGATGATGGCCAGCGGGTTCTTGATCTGGTGCGCAAATTCCGCCGCGAGCCGGCCGGCCGACCGGAGCTGCCGCTCGCGCATTTCAAATTCCTGGCCCTCCTCCAGCGCGCGCGCCTGCCGGTCCAGCAACACTTGCACGCCGTAACAACACGCCGTCAGCAGCCACAGCACGAACAATCGCAACAAGTGCGGCTCGGTCACCTGGTCGTCCGTCAACGTCTCCGCCGGCGACACCGGCCAGCCGCGAAACGACCGGTGAGTCCGCGACTGCGAATCCAGCGCCGGGATCGACCCGGCCCCGTTGGTGCTCTCGAACCGGTTGGTCGCGGCCGGGTTCGATCTCGCGGGATTGCGGCCCGGCGCGATCGTCAGCGGCAGTTCGGTCCATTCGGGCTTGGCCAGGTTGTTGTTCAGAATTCCCGCCCCGAGGAAAAACACGCTCAGGAGGAGATTGAGCACGATCTGCGGCGTCGCCAGTGGAATGCTCAGCGCGTTGAGCACGATCAATCCCGGCAACACCCAGTACGACGTGCTGTCGAATCCGCCCGTGATCAGCGCCAGCCCGGCCACGAATAATCCATCCAGCAACCCCAGCAGGAAGGCCACCCATTGAAAAATTCCCGCCGGGAACCGCCGCCACTGCACGAACAGCACGGCGGCGATGAAATTGCATACGACATAAATCGCGAAGAATTCCTGGAGCGTTTCGAGCACGACGCGGCGGGCGACGGTGACTTCGTTGAGGCCGCCGGAATAAAAGAGGTAATACAGGACGATACCGATGACACCCGCCTTGGCGGGCAGCACCACGTGGAGTTGCATCGACACCACCCGCCCGGGCTCGGGCCGGGGCGAGGGGCGCATGGCGGAGAGCAACCGGCCCAGCCCTTTGCTCCCGCGCCACTCGATAAATTTCATGAAATGGATTTCCGGCCCCGCACCGGAATCACCGGAGCTGCTTGAGCACCCGCTCGGCAATCCGGTCCACGGGCCACAACCGCCCGATCCCTTCGTAGCCGCAGGACAGCAGGCCCTCGTCCGGGCCGATGAATTCCGCCCCGCGCCTCTTGAGTTCGGCCACGTTGGCCTTCGTCGCCGGGTGCAGCCACATGCGGCCGTTCATGGCCGGGGCGAGGCACAATTTTGCGCGGTCATTCAATGCCAGCGCAATGCAGCTCAGCGCGTCGTCGGCCAGCCCGTGCGCGAGCTTGGCGAGGGTGTTCGCCGTCGCCGGCGCGATCAACAACAGGTCCGCCGCGTCCGCCAGCTCGATGTGCGCCGGCTTCCAGCCTTCGTCCTCGTCGTAAAGATCCCGGATGACCGGGTGCCGCGAAAGCGTCTTGAACGGCAGCGGCGTCACGAATCGCTGGGCATCCGCCGTCATGACGACGTGCACCTCGCACGCACCGCTCTTGGCCAGCAGGCTGGCCAGGTCGACGGCTTTGTGGGCCGCGATCGACCCCGTCACGCCCAGGATGACCGTCTTTTTCTTGCTCATACGGCGAAGGATAACAGGAATCGGCCGATTTCAAAAGACCGGCGCGGCGGCCCGGTCGGTGCGCATCTTTTCAACTTCAAGGATGGCGAGCATCCGGCGCAGATCTTCGCTGATGCTGCCGCTGATGATCAGGTAATCGAAGCCGTTCCACTGCGCGATTTCCTGGCGGGCGACTGCCAGCCGGCGTTCGATGACTTCCGGGGCGTCGGTGCCGCGCTTGCGCAGGCGTTGTTCGAGAATTTCGAACGTGGGCGGGGTGAGGAACACGGAAACCAGCGCGCGGCGCAGGACGGGATCGCCGGAAGCCTGCCGCTTGATTTCTGCCGCGCCCTGCACATCGATGTTGAGCAGCACGTCCTTTCCCTGGGCCAGCCGGTCCAGGGCTTCGGACTTGAGCGTGCCGTAACGGTTGCCAAACACGGTCGCATGCTCGAGAAACGCGCCCTCGCGGACGCGGGCTTCGAACGTGGAAACGTCGAGGAAATGATAATCGATTCCGTTTTGCTCGCTGCCGCGCGGCGCGCGCGTGGTGCAGGTGACGGCGCGTGTCACCTCGGGCCGGGCCGCCAGCAGCTGCTGGCACAACGTCGTCTTGCCGCCGCCGGACGGCGCCGAAATCACAATCAATAGTCCGGTGTGGCTGCGCGCGTGGCTCATTCGACGTTCTGCGCCTGTTCGCGGAATTTTTCCAGCTCGGCCTTGAGCACCACGACCTCCCGCGAGATCAGGCTGTCATTGGCCTTGGACCCGATTGTGTTGACCTCGCGGTTCATTTCCTGGGCGAGAAAATCCAGCATCCGGCCCACCGGCTCCTTCGATTTCAAACAATCGTCAAATTGCTGGTAATGACTCTGCAGCCGCGTCAGTTCCTCCGTGATGTCGGAACGGTCGGCAAAGTAAACAATTTCCTTCAGGAGCCGTTCGTCGTCCGTGGCGGGCGCGCCGAGCCCGGCGCTCTTGATGCGTTCGATGAGTTGGGTGCGGTAGCGCTCGGCGACCTGCGGGGCGTGTTTGCGGACGGTGTCGGTCGAGCGGCGCATGATCCGGATGCGTTCGATGAGGTCGCGCCGGAGGTGGGCGCCTTCGCGGGTGCGCATGTCCACGAGTTTTTTCAGCGCGATCAACAGCGCTTTCTCGACGGCCGGCCGGAAATCCTCCGCTTCGGCGATCTGCTGGTCGGTCTGGAAAACGCCCGGCGCGCGCACGAGGTGATCGAGCGTCACGTCGCCGTCGAGCTTCAACTGCCGGGCCAACCGGTTGAGTTCGCGTGCGTACGCCTTGGCCAGCGCCGTGTTCAGGTGCATGCGCGCCGTGGAATCGCCCCCGCTGTGCAGCACCACCCGCACCGTGAGCCGGCCGCGCGCGATGTGGTTGTTGATCAGATCGCGAATGTGCGCCTCCAGCATCTCCATTTCCCGGGGCAAATTGACGGAGATTTCGGATTGCTTCCGATTCACCGAGCTGAGTTCCACGGTGATCTTGAATCCATCCTGCGCACAGTCACCGCGCCCATATCCGGTCATGGATTTCATCCTCACAAGTATGCAACAACCCCAGCCGGAGGCAATCACAGAAGGGACAGAAGAGACTGGGGGGATGGAGTCGTGGAGTGTTGGAGTGCTGGGCTGGACAAAACTGCATCACTCCAAAACTCCATCACTCCGCTTCAGTCCTACAGCTTGAGCTTTGCCGCCACCTGCGACACGTCCTTGTCCCCGCGCCCTGATAAATTCACGATCACCAGGCGGTTTTTGTCCATGCCGGGCGCGCGGCGGATGACTTCGGCGACCGCGTGCGAGGATTCGAGGGCGGGAATGATGCCTTCGAGCCTCGCGAGTTTCGTGAAGGCCGCCAGCGCGGCGTCATCGGTCGCGTAGGTGTATTCCACCCGCTCCTGGTCCTTGAGCCATGCATGCTCGGGTCCGACCGCCGCGTAATCCAACCCGGCGCTTACGCTGTGGGTCAACTCAATCTGCCCCTGCGGATCCTGGAGGATATAGGACCGGGTTCCCTGGAGAACCCCGAGCGATCCGCCCTGGAACCGGGCGGCGTGTTTCCCCGGTTGGATGCCTTCACCCCCGGCTTCCACCCCGACCATTTTCACGCCGGAATCCTGGAGGAACGGATAGAACAATCCCATGGCATTGGAACCGCCGCCGACGCACGCGAGGAGGAGGTCGGGCAGGCGCCCTTCTTTTTCCTGGATCTGGCGCCGCGCCTCGTCGCCGATGATCCTCTGGAAATTCCGGACCATAAGCGGATACGGATGCGCGCCGTAGACGGTGCCGAGGATGTAATGCGTGCTGCGGATATTCGTCACCCAGTCGCGCATGGCTTCGTTGACCGCTTCCTTCAGCGTTTGCTGCCCGGCTTTCACAGGCACCACCTCGGCGCCCAGCATTTTCATCCGAAACACGTTCAATGCCTGCCGTTCGCAGTCCACCGCGCCCATGTAAACCACGCATTTCAATCCGAACATGGCCGCCACGGTTGCCGTGGCGACGCCGTGCTGCCCGGCGCCGGTTTCGGCAATGACGCGCGTCTTGCCCATGCGCCGCGCGAGCAGCACCTGTCCGATGCAATTGTTGATTTTGTGCGCGCCGGTGTGCAGCAGGTCTTCCCGCTTCAAATAAATCTTCGCACCGCCCAGTTCGCGCGTCAGGCGCTCGGCGAAATACAGCGGCGTCGGACGTCCGCAGAATTCCTCCAGGTAATACGCCAGTTCCTTCTGAAACGCCGGATCCTTTTCGGCCTTGAAAAATTCCTCCTCGAGCTCGCGCAGCGGGTGCATGAGGGTCTCGGGAACAAACCGGCCCCCGTAAGGTCCAAAATGACCCTGGGCATCCGGAATCTGCGGGCTGGCGACGGTGCTCATAAGCGGCGCTCAATCTCGCCCAAAGCCGCCCCGCGCGCAAGACCAGGCGCGGCCGGCACCAGGGCTCACGCATTAAAAGATTTTTGAAGGAGGGACGATTTTTGTCTGTACTTTGTAAATACAATGCGTACATGAGGCGGGATGCAAAAGCATCCAAAGTTGAGTTTGATCACGATTCTGAAAGAAGTGCCGGACCCGCGAATGGATCGGCGCAAACTGCACGCGTTACCTGACGTGCTGAGTATTGCCATCACGCGCGCTGCTGTGTGGGGCCGATAGTTTTGAGGACATGGAGGTTTTTGGGGAAGCAAAGTCGGAGTGGTTCGAGAGCTTTCTGGAGCTGCGCCACGGCATTCCCAGTCACGATACGTTCAACCGGGTGTTTGCGGCGATGGATCCGGAGAAGTTTCTGGAGTGCTTCATGCGCTGGACGCAGAGTCTGCGAGCGAAGCCGTGGCGCAGGAGATCGTAGCGCTGGATGGCAAAGCACTGAGGCGGGCGATCAACAAGGGGATTGCCCCAAAGTGGTGATCAGTGCTTGGGCGGCAGACAACGGTCTGGCGTTGGGTCAACTCGGTCGATGACAAGAGCAACGAGATTCGGGCGGTGCCCAAGCTGTTGCGAGCCTTGGAACTGAGCGGATGCATTGTGACGCTGGATGCGATGGGCTGCCAAAAAGAGATAGCCAAGGAAATCAAAGAAGCCGATGCCGATTACGTTTTGGCGCTCAAAGGCAACCAGGGGCAGACGCACCAAGAGGTCAAAAGCTATTTGGATGACGCTATCAGCCGCCAGGCCAAGGAACTGGCTTACGCGGAAGTCGTGGACAAAGGGCACGGGCGCCTGGAGGTGCGGCGTTATTGGCAAAGCGGCCGGCTTGATTGGTTTGAGGATCGAGAGGCTTGGGAGGGTTTACAGAGCGTGGGTGTGGTCGAAGCAGTGCGCGAGATTGGGGGCAGCGTAGCGGTGGAGCGGCGCTATTATCTGAGCAGCTTGAGTCTGGACGTGAATCGGTTCGCCCGTGCCATCCGCAGCCATTGGAGCATCGAGAACCAGTTGCACTGGGTTTTGGACGTCAATTTTAACGAAGACCAAAGCCGGGCGCGCAGCGGCTACGCGTCCGAGAACCTAGCGACATTGCGCCGTTGGGCGCTGAATCTCATCAAAACCGATACGCAGAAGAAAAAGCGCAGTTTGAAGGGCCGAATGAAGGCCGCTGGCTGGGACAACCGATATTTGCTCCATCTCCTGGGCTTAGATTTTAATGCGTGAGCCCTGCGGCCGGCACAGAACATCGTAACCACGGATGAACACGGATAAACACGGATGGAAGGTTTTGACCGGTCTTCGCTGAAGCTACGCCCGGCAGGCGCGAATTGGCGCGAATCTTTGCTAATTCATCAAATCCCGACGGTGGGGCGAGACTCCGTCGAGCCCTGGCTTCCATCGGAGCGTTGGAGTCATGGAGTTGTGGAGTGCTGAAGGGACAACCGCAAACGAGTTTCCAGGACTCCACGACTCCACCACTCCTCCACCCCAGTCCTTTCGAGGGCTCGACGGAGTCTCGCCCCACCGTTCGAAACAATTAGCGAAAATTCACGTCAATTCGCGTCAAACTCCGGTCCCCTTCGCCGCTCGAATGAATGCCGCCACGAGTTCCGGATTCTTTTTGCCGGGACTGGATTCCACGCCGCTGGAGACGTCGACGGCGAACGGTTGCACCTGCGCGACCGCCCGGGCCACGTTGGCGGGCGTCAGTCCGCCGGCCAGAAAGATCGGGCGCCCTTTTTGATTCGCTTGCTTTGCCAATTCCCAGTCAAACGTCTCCCCGGTCCCGCCTTCCTTCCCCGGCGTGTAGGCGTCCAGTAACCACGCGTCGGTCGGGTAATGGTCGAGCGCCTCCAGCGACGCGGCGTTTCGGATCCGGAATGCCTTCACGGTCATGATTCCAAACCGCAGGCAATATTCCGGCGTTTCATCGCCGTGAAACTGGAGCAGGTTCAATCCGCAATCCGCGATCCGTTCCCGGACAAATTTCTCGGGCGCATTCACGAACACGCCGACCTTCGCCACGTACGGCGGCAGCGCGGCTGCGATCGAAGTGGCGGTCTGTGGCTGGACGAAGCGCGGGCTAGCTGGATGAAACATCAGCCCGATCATGTCCGCTCCGGCCGCGGCGGCGGCCAGGGCGTCATCGACCGAAGTCAGCCCGCAGATTTTGACCTTCACACTCATGGTGCGCGCACACCATGGCACGGAACGGCCCGAGAAGGAAATGCAGAAGGCAGAATGTAGAATACAGAAAACCGTGGCCGAAGGCTGTCCCATCCAGACTTCGACCTTCTGCCTTCCTCCTTCAGCCTTTCAGAGTGGTACCCCCATCCCGAATTGAACGGGAATCCACGGTTTAGGAAACCGCTGCTCTATCCATTTGAGCTATAGGGGCTTGCGCAGATTCTATCTCTCCGCTGAAGCCAGTATATTGTAATTGTTGGAAATGGTCACTTCCAAAAGTCTCAGAATCCTAATTGAGCAGACGTATTGATTGCGGGTTATGTAAATGTCTATGGTTGGGGTTCGCCAGGCGCATACGCCACCATCTCAAAAGTTGCTGTTCCACCGTCGGGGACCGGCACGCCAACCGCCACCCAGGAGCCGCTCGTTTGCACGGTCGCCTTCACCCCATTGACCCACACCGCATAAGTCGAATCGCTAACAGTTCCATATACGGTCACCGTTGGATCCCAGAGATCCCCCGTATACGAAGACATCAATAGCGTCAGAGTGCCTTTGATAACAGTTACGTTTGTGCTGCTGGTATTGCCTGCAGCGTCGGTCGCTATCAATGTGACAACATTCGTTCCGCTCGGTAACGGAATATCCTTCACCCAGAATCTGCCAGTCCACTGCACCAAGGTGGCAACGAGATTCGTTCCGCCACCCGCATCCACTATGTAAGCCGACAGGCTTGCGGTGGCGTCGTCCAGATATCCATCCATGGTGAAAGTGTCGCCGCAGACCTGGCTCCCATCTGGCGGCCACACTTTGGACATGACTGGAGGATTGGTGTCGATGGAGTAGTCTAGATTGTAAGTGAACACGTTCGTTGAGGTGTTTCCCGCCAGATCTGTGGCCCGAAGGATTACCGTATTCACTCCATTTGATAACGAAATGTCGCTGCACATAAACCAGTTCGTCGTGAAATCAAAGAGGGTTCGGTCAAACCACTGGTCGACAACTCCGCCCATGTTGTCCGCTCTCAAGCTCCCAGACTGATTTGTCAGGTCAAACATGAGGCTCCTCAGAGGCTTCAGGCTGTAACCCTGCAATTGGATCATTGGCTGCGATAGCGTGCCGGGTGCCGGGTTCGTGATGACGATCACCGGGCCGCTTACCTCGCGGGTCAAATCCACCCCTTGCCATGCCACGGTGGAATCCGGCGAGCTGCCCTTCAATCCAATCCAAACCGTCCAAGTGCCATCTGTTGAGCCCAGATTCACTGGAATTGTTGGGGCATATGGCATCCAGACGGCATCCTGGAAATTTGTCGTCCCCACCAAAACAGCCATGTTCCGTGGCACGCCGCCAAAGATTGTGAACGTGCCATAGACTGTATCCATGTTGACATACAGATTTGTGAAATTCACGTCGAACGAAATGGTGTTTGGATCAGATCCGAATCCATATTCCTCGATATTACGCAGGCCATCGCCATCGTAGTCCCCGGTGTTTGACTGAGAGTGTCCATTCGCAGGGCTAAATAGTAGGATTCCCGCCAATGCAATATGACACCAAAAACAACCTATCGACCCGCGCTGATCTGTTGTCATAATTCCAGCTTCTCCCACTTTCCAGTTCTTCACACTACCCACCAGGCCAAGTCAGCCCGAAACGCTTGTTCAAGCCGTGCTATGCGATTGCCTATGTTATTGTGGACAGCAACTCGAAACAGCCGAGTTGTTCCATCCTCTTGAGATATTCAATTCCGTATGATTGTCCTTCCAACCCTCTGTTACGGTCATAATCCCCTTCTGACAGCGTTGCAAGGCTAATGTAAATAATGCCTCGGATAAACAACAATAATGCACATCTGATACCGCAATCTGATACCGCCTGCCTGTTTTTGGTCCATTTCCGTCCAGGGCTGATCTCAGAACAAGAGGTGAAAGACGGTTTGGTAGGGCGCCGCTCCGCGGCGCCGGCCGCGCGGAGCGCAGCCCTACCACGGCAGACCCCTCCCAAACTGCAAATTAAGACATTACCGAATTGTTCGCGTCTATTCACGGTTAACAGGATGTGGTCGGGCCGGATCGTTGGGATTCAGATCCAGGATCATGCAGACTCCATCGCTGAGGTGTGATAGGCTATTCCAAGTCCCAGTGGAACGCCTGATTGATCTCCCATATTATGAATCTTGGACCAACGCGCCGGAGTTTGAGGGAACACCTGTTCGTCGCTCTTCTCCTGCCCATCGCGGTGTGCGCCGCGAACTGTTTCGGGGCCGGGGTGACGCTCATTACCCACGGACTCAATGATAACGCGGACGGATGGGTCGCCGGCATGGCGGGTCAAATCACGAATTATTACCGGGTCCAGGGCGAAAACTTCGCGGTTTACCGGATGTATTTTTACTTTAATTCCGCCGATGGCCATTACTACCTGGCGTCCGAGCGCTTGAGCGGCAATCCGCCGGGGGACGGGAATTCCGATGAAATCATCGTGGAACTGGACTGGGGCCTCCTGGCGGACGGCAATTCCTACAACACCTACCAGGTCGCCGCGGCCGTGGCTCCCGCGCTTCTGAGCACCAACTTCATTCCAGATCTCAACGGGCACGCCCTGGCGGAGCTTCCGATACATATGATCGGACACAGCCGCGGAGGATCCCTGATTTCCGAGCTCAGCCATTTGCTGGGCACCAACGGCCTTTGGATCAATCATCTCACCACGCTGGATCCACACCCGTTGAACAACGACGGTTTCAACCTGGACCGGATCTTATACTCCGCGGTCGATGCGCCGGTGCACACGTATCAAAATGTGCTGTACCATGATAATTATTATCAGAACATGAATTTCCTCGTGCACGGCGAATCTGTCGCCGGCGCCTACGTCCGGCAGTTGACGTCCCTGAGCGGGGGTTACACGTCGTCCGAAAGCTCGGCGCCCGCCCATTCCAATGTTCACCTTTGGTATTTTGGCACGGTGGACTTGAACACGCCGGCCTCCTACCTGGAAGGCGGTTATACCATTTCGGTCGATTCTTCGATGCGAAGCACCTGGTGGAACGGGTATGAGGACCAGGGCTCTGTCGCCGGTTTTTATTACAGCTCGATTGGCGGAGGCGACCGGTTGAGCGCGGATCGGCCGCTGGGTGTCGGCCACTCGGCCATCCATGACGGCTACAACCAGTGGTGGGATTTTGGGGCCGGCGTGGCCAACAATCGCACCGCTCTTGACGCTGACAATGGGAATTGGCCGAACGTCATTCGATTGGATCGCCTGGCCACAAACGGGGTGGTCCAGGGGCAGAGCACCCCGCTGGAGATTTATTTCCAATGGGCGCAGCCGGCCACGCAGTTCGCATCGATCACGCTTTGCCTGGACGACGATTTAAATCCGATCAACACCAACCAAACCGTGGTCGCGCAGTTCGACGTGGCGGGCACGGGGGCGTCGACCTATGCCAGCTTTCTCACGACGAACGTGCTGCTTGCCGCAAGCAACAGTGCGCCGGGCAGCCACGTGTTCTTCGCGAAAATCACCGCCAACGGCAAGACACGTTACACTTACGCTTCCCAGCCGGTTCAAGTGCTCTCCTCGCGACAACCCCCGGTCCTGGACATTGCCATGCCCACACCCGCCCAGGCGATCGTCGGCGTCACCGGGCTCGCGGGTCAAACCGTCGTGATTCAGACTTCGGCCGACCTGCTGAGCTGGCTGCCAGTGGCGACCAATGTTCTGGCCGCAGATCGCTGGAGTTACACGAACACTGTGCCTGCGAGCACCGGCAGCCGGTTCTATCGCGGAATTCTCCCCTGAGTTATTGTCACAAAGAACCCCGGGCCGGCTCGGCTCTGTGCGTGGTGTAGTCGAAATATGTGGCTCTTTGCCCGGTGATCAACGCAGCTAATCACATCGTCTCTCAGATTGACTTTGTTACGGGATAGCCTAACTTACAAGTGGTTTTGTTGGCAGTTCGGGCATTATTATAGGAAGGATGCAATCCAGCGCTCATTAAATGAAACCTCTGATCATCGGACTTCTCGGTGCCGTGGTGTCTCTGCGCTCTGTCCGGGCGGATGACATAACGATGTTTTTGATGGAACCGGGTGCCAATGCCATTGTGGGCGACAACGTCCATGTGGTCGAGACTGGCTACTCCACCTACAGCCTGCAAGGGATTCAAGCCACCCTGGCCGACCGCTCCGTATCCCTGGTGTATACGACCGCCGCGTACCGTGACAAAACCTACACGTGGATAGCTGGATGGACCAATGACCTGTCGCTCGTCGGTATTCCCCGCGGAACCAACATTCTAACCGTGACAGCCACGGATGTGTTCGGCACCGCCCAGCAGGTCCAGCAACGCGTGATGGTCGCCCGGCCCCCGCAAATCGCCGTCAACGAATGGACCAATGGAATCGTTGTCAGGCCGGTGGTGCATGTCGAAGCGAGCACCGCCACCGAGGACCCGGCGGGATGCACTTTGACTGTATTTACGGTTCCCTGGTATCCCGACAATTTGGTGGATGTGGGACCAACCCTGCTCTCGGGCTCAAATGCTGTGAGTGGGGATCTGTCCCTCAGTTCCAACGACTCACAGTTAGTCACCCTCGGTTTTCAAGCGATCGATTCGATCCACCTGGGTTCCAGGGCATATCGGCAGGTTTATGTTCAGTCGAGCACCAACCTTGTGGAAATCGACCACGTAAGCCAGGGGATCCTCTACGCTGCTTCCAGCGACCGTCTGCTTTTCGAGGATGCGGGGAATCTCCGGCTGAGGAGCCGGACCGACGGGACTGAATCGCTGGTGTATGGGCATGCTGGCAAGGACCTCGTGAGCGCATTCCTGGCTCCAACCGGGGCGGTGTTTCAACTTCATGGCACAAACTGGCATAATGATGTCCATGCTTACGCGATTGAATTGGCGCATGACGGCGTAGGAACCGAACTTTCGTACCTTACAAGTTGGCAACCCGCCCACCTGGAGCTGAAGGCTGCAGGAAGATATGCGGCGTGGGGAGGATTGGACTGGGTTGACCTGGAAACCACGAACGTGATTCATCTCGGACCCTTCCCGGAAAGCACCGCAGTTCACTTCGATATAGCGCCGAACGGTGACCTGGTGTATGCGCCTCAACCGGGAGGCAGCATCTTTCGGTATCGCGGCGGGGTTAGCCAGGTAATCATCACGGATTCCACCAACGCGCTGAGTTATCCCAAAATCGATGGAACGAACATCGGCTACATCAAGACGCTCCCCTCCAGCCAGGCGTTGATGCTGCGCGCCGGCACGGTGGACATCAAGGCGGCGGAAGCATCTAAAATCGGGACCAATTTCCTGATCAGCAACGGGTGGCTCGCGTACGAAGCGAACAGCGCAGGGGTCATGCAGGTGTGGCGGCGCTCCCCGGACGGTGTGGCGACGCAACTCAGTTATTGGGGAACAGCCAGCCATCTGCTGGGCCTGGCGCCCAACGGCCAGGTGATATTCAGCAGCCCGACTTCCCGGTTGTGTCTAAGCAAAGGCACGTGGCCTCCTTATGACATCGGGGCATACAATGCCAGCGGCGGGCTGATTCCTTTCTGGCAGGACGGGCGATGGGAAGCGTTCCTGGGACGATCCTTGTTCCAGATATCGACCGGTGTTCCCGATGTGGCTGATTGCAGTCTGACGTCCAGCCACGAGTTCTATTTCGAAGTGGTCGCCGCCCTCGGCCAGCGGGTTGTGACGGAAGCTTCGGCAGACCTGGCACATTGGTCGCCGGTTGCCACGAATGTCGTCGTCGATGGTGCGCCTTCGGTAGTGAAGGAGCCCTTGCAGTCAGGAACAGCGGCCCGCTATTACCGGGTTCACGCTCAGTAGGCCCCTTCGGGAAAGTGGGTGGGACGAGCTAAACAGCGGTGGAGTAGTTCGAGGCAAACGCATGGACCCGCGTTTTGTAAGCGGTGAATGATATTGGGGACGGCGAGGACGCCGTCCCTCCCGTGAATTCCCATTCCGGGAAAAAGCCTTCTTCGTGTTCTTCGCGTCTTCGTGGTGAAGTCCATTCCTCGCGTTTGATGACTTCAAACAGCAGGGAGGTTGACTTGCCCGCGCGCGCTCAGGCAGCTTACGGTATGGCCCCAACGCCGCCCGCAGCAATCCTCGCCCGCTACTTTTTCGGCGCGTGCCTGCTGCTGGCGGCTGTTCGAGGGTTGGAAGCGGCTCCGGTGCCGGACGACGCCGCGGGCCTGCCCGCGGAAGGCGTGGTGACGAACATGGCGCAGCTCCAGGCCCTGCCCAATCTGGCGTTCCTGCGCAGCGTACCGATCCGCCTGGAGGGGCTCGTCACCCACATGGACCTCCACAGCGGTCTCGTGGTGATCCAGGACGACACGGGGGCTGTGGCGGTCGATCTGAAACGGGAGGCGCACGGGTTTGGAGTGGGCGATGTGGTCCGGCTGGAGGCTGCGGACAGCACGGCCTACACCGTGAGTTTTCCGAACTTTCCGTTCTACCCCTCCGGATCGGATGTGCGCCCGTTGTTCGAAGCGCCGGCCAACTGGGGTGATTTTCACCTGACCCGGATGCGGGGATTTCTGCATCCGCCTGCGACCGGGGAGTACACGTTCTGGATCGCCAGCGACAACTCGTCCGAACTGTGGCTCAGCTCGGATGAGGATCCGGCGCACGTGCAGCGGATTGCCTATCTGCGGCAGGGCGACTGGGTAAACTCCCGCGAGTGGTCGCGCTACGCCTCGCAGCAATCGAAGAAGATCTTCCTGGAAGGCCGGCAGACCTATTACATCGAGGCATTTCAGGAGCAGTTGTTGGTGGACGACAACCTTGCGGTGGCGTGGCAGGTGGAGGGGATGAAACAGTCGGTGATCGACGGGCGACATCTCTCGCCCTGGGTCGAGGGAGGCAGGCAGTCACCGCTGTCGGCGTCGAAGGGGATCCTGAGGGAATATTGGACAAACTATTCGGCGGGGAATCTTGCCGGCCTGACCGGCCCGAGATCCTTCAACTCCGCGCTTGCGGTGAAAGGCGGGCGCGTGACGGTGCTGGGGAAAAGAGGGTGGCCGGATCCGCAGAAGATCGCGCTGGACCAGCCCTTGCGGCCGGAAGATCGGTATCGCTGGGTGGAGGTGGAAGGCCTGGTCAGCTTCCGCGGCACGGACGAAGAATTTGCGACCCTGGAATTGACGGAGGGCCAGGCGCGGGTGCGGGTGCAGGCGCCGGGGCCGGGTGCCGGGTGGCCGCGCCCGGCGCAACACTGGCGGGTGCGGGTGCGGGGTGTCTGCGAGGGCGCCATCAATGCCAACGGCCAGCTCATGCCGGGCTTCATCTGGGCTCCCACGGATCGCCAGGTGGAATTCCTCGAAGGACCCGGCACCAACGTCCACTCGACCGTCGTTCTGTCTCCGCGTCATTTCACTGCCAGCTCGGGATTCACGAACCAGGCGTGGGGTGGATTCCTCTCGGCCCGCGGCGTCGTGACGTTCAATGATCGTGTGGAAGGCCGCGATTGTCTGTTCATCCAGGATGACATGACGGGGATTTTCGTGTCGCAGGAGGAACGTGTGTTGGGCGACCAGCTTGAAGTGGGTCAATGGGTGGAGGTTGGGGGCGGTGTGCAGCCGGGTCACTACGCGCCGAACCTGCACCCCATGGTGGTCACGGTGCTGGGAGCGCGCCCGATGCCGGAACCCGCCGTGGAACCGGTGGAACAACCGGTGCCGGCGAGCCGGGACGGGCAATGGACGGAAGTGGAAGGGGTCGTCCGGGCAACAGGCACCAACAACAACCTGCTCCTCATGGGAGCCAAAGGGCCGCTGACAATCTGGGTGGGGCGCATGTCCGCCGCGGCCTTGAAACACTACGTCGATTGCACGGTGCGGGTGCGCGGGGTGTTGTCCCTGACCTTGCAGACGTCGCCGCGGCTCCTGGTGCCGTCGGCCGGATTCTTGGAAGTGGAACAGGAAGCGCCCCAGGATCCGTTCCTCCTGCCGGCGCGGACCATTGCGGACATTGCCGGCGGAGCGGGGCAGGGCGGTTGGGTGCACCGGGTGAAGATCATCGGCGAACTGACCAGCCAGAGCGGACGCGTGCTCTTCATCCAGGACGCCACAGGGGGTTGCCGTGTCGAGATGGAGAGCGATACCGCCATGCCCAGGGGGGAATGGGTGGAGGTCGCCGGGTTTCCGGATCATCGGAACGGCTCCTTGACGCTGATGGAATCGATACTCCGCCCCGCCGACGCGCGCCCTCCCAGCGCTCCCCGCCCAATGGACCTGGCGGCCCGGGCGGCGATCGAAGCCTATGACGGCGTCCTGGTGGAATGCCGCGCGACCTTGCTGGCGCAACGGGAAGGCGAGAGGACGACGGTGCTGGAACTTCAAAGCGGCATGCGCGTGTTCGAGGCCAGGCTGGCGACCACCGACGGCACCCTGCCGCTCCTCGAATCGGGCAGCACACTCCGGGTCACCGGCATCTGCAAGGTGGATCCGGTCCTGGATTCCACCCGGTCGGGCAGGGACGCTTCGGGCGCGACCTCTTTCGAGATTCGATTGCGGGACCCGGCGGATGTGGTTGTGTTAAGCGGGCCGCCGCTTTGGAACTGGAAGGAGGCGGCGGTGTTGACGGGGCTTCTGGTCCTGGTGCTGGCGAGCGTGCTGGTGCGGGTGTTTGTGATGCGGCGCCGGTTTGAGCGGCAGGAATCGGCCCGGCGCGCATTCTCGCGGCTGGTGCTGGAAAGCCAGGAACGGGAGCGGCACCGGATCGCGGCCAACCTGCACGATAGCCTTGGCCAAAGCCTGCTCATCATCAAAAACCAGGCGCGGATGGCGATGCACCCGGTCACGGATGCGGTTGCGAAGCGGCGGTTGGACGAGATTTCCGACGTCGCCTCGCAGGCGATCCAGGAAGTGCGCCAGATCACGCGCGACCTGCGGCCCTATCAACTCGACACGCTGGGGTTGACCCAGGCGCTCCGAGCGGTCATTCAGCGCGTGACCGAGAACAGCACCATTCAATTTCAGAGCCAGGTGGACGACATCGACGGTTTGTTCGATTCAGAATCCGAGATTCACGTCTACCGCATCGTTCAGGAATGTCTCAACAACGTGGTCAAGCATTCGGCCGCCGAAGGCGCGGTGGTGCTGGTGCAGAAGCAGGCCGGGTCCGTGTGCGTATCGGTCCGGGACAACGGGCGCGGTTTTGACGCGCGCCTGCTGAACTCGACCGGGTTCCACGACTCCGGCGGGCTCGGATTGAGCAATATTGGCGAGCGCAGCCGGATCCTCGGCGGGCGGCTCACCGTGGAGTCGGAGTCCGGCAAAGGGGCGCATTTGATGGTCATCATCCCGTGTTTGGAGAAACAGCATGCAACGTGAAGTCAGA
The DNA here is from genome assembly GCA_046346665.1 of Verrucomicrobiota bacterium. Taxonomy (GTDB): domain Bacteria; phylum Verrucomicrobiota; class Verrucomicrobiia; order Limisphaerales; family JAXMHQ01; genus JAXMHQ01. The sequence goes on along the minus strand of JAXMHQ010000002.1, from coordinate 39,427 downwards.
CTGATCATTGTGGACGATCATCCCGTGTTCCGGCGCGGGTTGCGGGAGATCGTCGAGGAGAACTCCCGGTTCCGGATCGTGGGAGAGGCTGCGGATGGGGAGCAGGCGCTGCGGTTGATGGAGGAATTGAAGCCGGAGATTGCGATCGTGGATGTGGACATGCCGCGCCTGAACGGTCTCAAGGTGGTGCGGGCGATGAAGGAGAGGAAGCTGCCCGTGACGGTGGTGTTCCTGACGATGTACAGCGAGGAGGATGTTTTCCGGGCGGCGATGGGTTTGGGCGTGAACGGCTACATTCTCAAGGAAAACGCCGCCGATGAAGTGGTGGCCGCCCTGGAGAAAGTGTTGAAAGGGGAGACGTTCGTGAGCGCATCGATGGCAGGAATCCATTCGCGCCGCGAGGATCGCGTGCAACCGCTCCCGCTGAGCCCGCAACTGGAGACCCTGACCTCCGCCGAGCGCCATATTCTCAAGCTGGTATCCGAGGATCGGACCAGCAAGGAAATCGCGGAACAGTTGCAAATCAGCATCCGGACCGTCGAAAAACACCGGCTGAATATCTGCGGCAAACTGAACCTTCGCGGAAGCCACGTCCTGCTGAAATTCGCCTACGATCACAAGGCGTACCTCTAGCCGAATGCACCCGGTGAGGCCACCGGTCCTGCAGGGGGGTGTGGCATTGCGAACAGCGCCTGTAGGCCGTGTGCCCTCACACGGCGTTTCCGCCATCGCCCGCGCCACCCGGCGCCTGTAAGTGTTTCCACGCATTGTCAGCCGGGTTTGAATCTGTAGTCTGGGGAGACCAGAACCAGATTTATTATGACGACGTTTTACCGGGGGCAGTGCAGTGGGATGAGATTTGTGCAGGCGGTTGCGGCAGCAGCGTGTGTCTTCTTCGGATTTCAGGCGCGGGGAGGTGTGACTGTGGCGCAAAATCTCGGAGCGAACTGGGTGGGCGCACCCACGATCAGCGTGGCGGGCACTCCTTCCTCGAACCCCGAAGGCAACTGGGGCAGCAGCGCGCCCTACAGCCTGGGCCAGAGTTTCACCGCGCCCGTCTCGGGAACTCTTTCAAGCATCCAGATGTACGTCACGGGGAAGAACACCACGAACGTGCTTTATCTCTACGATATGGGCGTGTCGATGCGCTACGCCGCCGCCCAGCCGTCCGCCATCACTCCCGGAAGCAACGGCGTCGGCGGCAACCTGCTCTCCTCGAACCTCTCCATCGTCATCGCCAACCAGTCCAACCCGTCCGTGATGCAGCTCACGTTCTCCGGCGCGGACGCGGTGCCGATCATCGGCGGACACGAATACCTGTTGAACGTCGGTTCCCTGACCTCCGGCAGCCAGACCTATTGGCACCGGTCGAGCGGCGCGTCGGATCTTTACGCCGGCGGCGCGGGTTACCGGCAGAACAGCCTGATCAACGGCAGTTCGAGCATCGATTTTTATCTCGCCATCAGCCTGGTGAACACCAGCGCCGCTCCCGTGGTTTACAACTGTGTCGTGGATTGGACCAACCTGCACCAGCGCATCGACGGTTTTGGCGCGTCCTCAGCCTGGAGGAGCACATGGACCCCGACGCTGGCGGACATGTTCTTCTCAACCAACAGCGGCACCGGCGTCACCCTGGACGGCAAGACCAATTACCCTTTCGTCGGAATCGGCCTCTCGATGTTGCGGAGCCGCATCGTTCCCGGCGGAACCACCTGGGAAAATTCAATCATGCAATACGCCCAGGCGCGCGGCGCCCGCGTCTGGAGCGCGCCGTGGAGCCCGGACGGCCGATACAAGACCGCCACGAACTGGAACGGCGGATCTTTCGTGTCGGCCAACAACCAGGCTTATGCGACGCAGCTCGCCGGCTACGTGGTCAACATGCAGAGCCAGTACGGCGTCAACATTTACGCCTTGTCCGTGCAGAACGAGCCCAGCGTTTCGGCCGCCTACGAATCCTGCACCTGGACGGCGCAACAGATTCACGATTTCGTTCCTTACCTGAGGAGCGCGCTGGTCGCGGCCAACAGGGGCGGCACCCGGATCATCGCCGCGGAAGACGAGCATTGGCAGACGAACTACTACGGCGCTGCCCTGTCCGATGCCGCCGTGGCCACCAACGTCGACATCGTGGCGTGTCACAACTACGACAACAGCCCGCCCAGCGGGGTGCCGGCCGCGCTGCCACGCTTTGCAAATCCGAACGCCGCGCTGTGGGAAACGGAAACCTCCAAACTCGCCGGCAACGGCGCGTTCGATCCCAGCATCTCCGACGGGATGTATTGGGCCGGGAGAATTCACCTGTTCATGAGCACGGCCCAGGTCAACGCATGGCATTACTGGTGGCTGATCTCAAACAACGCGGACAACGAGGGGCTCACCGACAACAATGCCCTCCCGGCAAAGCGCATGTACGTGCTCGGCCAATACAGCCGCTTCGTCCGGCCGGACTGGTACCGCATCGATGAAGGCAACAACAACCCTTACGCCGTGCTGGTGACCGCCTACAAAGACCCGGTCTCCGGCGGCTTCGCCATCGTGGTCGCCAACACCAACGCCAGCGCCACAAACCAGTCTTTCAACCTCGCCAACTTCACCGCCACCACCGTCACCCCCTGGATCACCTCCTCCAGCCAGTCCCTCGCCGTCCAGTCGCCCGTGCCGGTCACCAATGCCGTCTTCTCGTATGCCATCCCGGCAATGAGCGTCGTCACATTTGTAGGAAACGCGCTCACCAACGGCACCATCGTCCCCGTCCTGGCGCCTGTGCCGGATCAGACCATTAATCCCGGGGCGACATTGCTGGTGACGAACGTGGTGGCCGACGCGAATGTGCCGCCGCTGGTGCTGACGTTCACCCTGCCGAACGGTCCGACCAATGCGATGTTGACGCCGCTCGATTCCACCCGCGCCGTATTTTCCTGGACGCCCGCACCGGACCAGGCCGGGAGCACGAACCAGGTGGTCATCCAGGTGAGCGACAACGGCACGCCGATCCAAAGCGCGACGAATAGTTTTCAGGTGATCGTGAATCCCATCGCGGGAATCGTGCCGACTTCGACTGTAATCGGTTCCTCCTCCGCCTCGACGGTGTATGGAACGCCGGTGACGTTCTCGGCGACCGTGAATCCCGCCCCGACGAACGGTGAGACGGTCGCCTTTGTGGCGAGCGGTGTCGTCCTTGGGACCGGGGTTCTCCAGGACGGAGTGGCGAGTTTCACGACGGCCGCCACCGCCTTGTCCGCGGCAGGTTCGCCGTACGCGATGACCGCGGTGTATGGCGGAGACGGCTATTATCAAAACAGCACGTCCAGCCCGATCCCACAAACCATGGCGCGCGCCACGATTTCCGTCTCCTCCGGTCTCGGCGCCGTCAGCAAGAATTACGATGGGACTGCGACGGCGGCATTTACTTCGAACAGCGTGTCGCTTCTGGGAGTGGCTGCCGGGGATGCCGGCAGCGTCGTCCTGTCCACGAATGGCAGCACGGCTCTCTTTGCCAGCCGAAACGCGGGCAGCGGGATCGCTGTCACGATTAGCGGGCTGACACTCTCCGGTTCCGCCGCGCCGAATTACATCCTCCCGCCGCCGGTCCTCAGCGCCAATATCCTTCCCTTGCCGGTGACCCTCGCCACCGGGTCGGGATCGCTCAAAATCAGCAACACGTTCACCAGCGGGAACAACCAGTTTGAAGTTTACAACGGTCTGAACGGGTTCAGCCCGGCCTTGAACGGGGCGCTCTACACGAATTTTCAATGCGACGTGCGGTTCGCCCCCGGATCCGCAACGCAGACGAACAACGACGGCGTGCTCATCTTCGGTCATCTCCAGTTCGGCACGCGCAATAATTACAACCAGGATTACTTTGGCGGAGCCAATTACGGAATCGACATCCCCGCCACCAACACCGGCTGGGTTCACATCGACATCCCCATCAGCGTGGCGGCCGATTCCAACCTGGCCAGCATTAATGACCTGTTGATCCATATTTACGGACCCTCCTACACCCCGACGCTGATTGGCCCGTCCACCTTGTGGGTGGACAACCTGGCTTTCGTCGGTCCGACAAACCGGTATGTCATCGACCAGTTCAATCCTGCCGGAAGCGGCGGGAACAGTTACAGCGGCGGACAGATCGGAAACGTGTGGGGCAACTGGTTCGGCGCTTCGTGGACGGGCAACAGTTGGGACGCGACGAACGACGCCGTGGGCATCGCGGCAAACAACAAGACGTATGACGGCACCACCGCCGCGACGGTCCGTTTGTACGAAACCCTGGTCAACACGGCGTTGTCCGGTGTTTTGAGCGGAGACGCCGCCGGCGTGTTGCTGGCCACCAACGGTTACACGGCGGTGTTTGCCGGCGCCGGCCCGGGAAGCAATATCACCGTCACCGTGAACGGCCTGACACTGGCCGGCAGCGCAGGCGGGAATTACGCCATCGCGCCGCTGATCCTCGCCGCCGACATTTCACAGGGAAGCCGCCAGCCGGTCTTCCTGTCCATCGCGCCCGCCGCTTCCTCCATCACTTACGGCCAGTCGCTGGCCAGCTCGATCCTCAGCGGAGGAGCGATCACCAACCTGGCAGGGACGGACGTGGCCGGAAGTTTTGCATTCACCGCGCCTGCGACGCCTCCCGGCGCCGGCACGATCAGCGCCCCGGTGGCATTCACCCCGGCCGACCTGGTCAACTACATGGCAATGACCACCAGCGTGCCGGTTAGCGTGACGGCGGCGGCGATCACCGTGACGGCGGACAACGCCAGCAGAACCGCGGGATTGCCGAACCCGGCCTTCACGGCGGCCTACGACGGCTTCGTCGCCGGTGAAGACACCAACGTGCTCACCGCTCCGGCGCTCCTGACGACGACGGCCGATGCCGGCAGTTCGGCAGGGGATTACCCCATCACACCCGCAGGCGCGGCGGCGGCGAATTACACCTTCAATTACGTTCCCGGAACCTTGACGGTAGTGGCGCAACCGCAGCTCGGCATGAGCGTCGTTGCCGGCGGATCAGGTCTCACGTTCCCCACGTTGCCGGGCCAGATGTATCAACTGGTCCTCAAAACCAATTTGTCGGACACGGTCTGGACGCCTGTGGGTGATCCGATTCCGGGGACGGGCGGCCTCGTGAGCATCACCAACAATACTGATGCGGCGCAGGGCTTTTATCTCCTGCAAATCTGGCAGCCGTGAGCGCGCGCCGGATCTCAGTCATGAAGTGTCATTGAAGCGGCAGCCTGCCGGGCCAGGCTGATTATTTAACTCAGAAAATCGGATATGAACCCTATGAAATCATCAGGCCAGGATCATCGTATTTGCCGCCTTCAACCCAATCAGCCGCTCGCCGCTCGCATGCGAACAGGGAAGCGCTGGCTGCTTGCCGCCGTCGCAGTGCTGCTGAGCGCCGCGACCGCAGCCGAGGCGGCCACCTTCACAGCCGCTTCAGCGGGCGCGTGGAACCTGGGCGCGACCTGGGGCAACGCGGGCAACAATACCGCCGGCTCCGGCTATCCTGGAGCCAGCGATGTCGCCGTCATTCCGACCGGCAAATCCGTCACCGGCCTGGGCGGTTCCTCGCAGGCCTGCACCACCCTCACCCTTCAGGGAACGGGCAGCCTTCTCGTGGACGCCAACACGCTCACCGTGTCCGGGGTGACCACGATCGGGAGCAGCGGGGCCGCCAACCTGACGATTTCGGCGGGGGCGACCTTCAGCAGCACCAGCACCGCGAGCGGAGCCTACGTGTTCGGCGGCACGGGTTCTTCCATCACCAACAACGGAACATTCACCTGCACCGGCGGCAACGGTTCCGGCGGCACCACCCCGATCTTCCAGAACAACGGCACCTTGACGTTCTCCGGTTCCCAACAGGAATTCAACAGCGCCGTCGCCGTCATCCAGGGCGCGAGCGCCACGCTGACGCTGGGCAGCACCTCCACGACACCTTTTGGCGGCAGCTCCACCCTGAACGCGGCCGCGTCCGGCAACACCGTGAGTTATGCCAGCGGCGCCACCATCAAGGTGACCACGTATTACAACCTGACCCTCAACCCCAGCGGGACCCAGAATTGGCAGGGCGGCGCCAGCACCATCGCCGGCACCCTGACGGTGGCAGGCACCGGGAATCTTGGAAATCTGAGCGGACTGACCCTGAGCGGCAACCTCGTCGTCGGCGGAAGCGGGCAGGTGACGGCAAATGCATCCCTCAACGTCGGCGGCAACGTCACGGTCAACAGCGGCATCCTGTATGCCCAATACGGGATCAACGTGGCGGGAACGACGACCCTCAACAGCGGCACGCTGCAGCTTGGCAACCAAAGCAGCGGTTCGGCGACGTTCACGGGCGATTTCAGCGTGAGCGGCGGCACGTTCCTCAGCAATTATAGCGGTCAGAACGATGCCGTGACCTTCGGCGGCAATCTCACCGTCAGCAGCGGCACGTTCACCGCCGGCACGGGCGTCCACACCTTCAGCGGCTCGGGCAAAACCATCAACGGCACGATCACCATCCCCAACCTCGCGGTGACCGGATCGGTCACCAACATGGGCACCCTGACGGTCGGCACCGCCCTCACCGGCGCCGGCACGCTCACCCAGAACGCCAACACGACACTGAACCTTGGCGGGACCTCCACAATTGCCACCCTGGCGGCTGCGGTCAACACCCCGAACACTGTTGCCTACACCGGCACGGGCGCGCAATCGGTGAAGGCGATCACTTATTACAATCTGACCGCGAGCGGCGGCAACACCAAGACGCTCGCCGGCGCCGTGATCGTCAATGCCACCCTCACCATCGCCGCCAGCACCACCCTGGCCGACGCCGGAAACACGCTGACCGCCAACGCGGCCGTGATCAACAACGGCACCCATAGCGGCGCCGGGAGAATTTCCCTGTCCGGCGGATCAACCTCGCACTCCCTGTCCGGCACCGGCACGTATCAGAATCTCGAGTTGAACGACGCCAACGGCGCCTCGATCGCCGCCGGGACGGCGACGATCAGCGCCACCGGCACTCTCACACTGACGAGCGGAACGTTAGGCACCAGCGGCGGCGCCTTGTCGCTGGCCAGCGGCGCCACCGTCGCCCGCTCCGCCGGAAGCCTGTCTCTCACCCCCACCTTCAGCACCTCGGTCAACCTGGTCTACAACGACACCAGCGCCACCGCCACGGGATCGGAACTCCCCGCCAGCGCCACGGTGCTGAACAATCTCACGATCAACAACGCCGCGGGTGTCACGCTCAACGCCAACGCCACCCTGAAAGGCACGCTCGCCCTCACTAGCGGAAAACTGATTACCGGCGCCAACATGGTGACCGTGACGTCGACCGGCACGATCACCGGCGGAAGCGCATCGAGCTACGTGTACGGCAGGCTCGATCGCGGGTTCACGACCGGCAGCGGCAAGTCGGCGTCGTTCCCCGTGGGCGACAGCACCACCTACGCTCCCGTCAGCCTTTCCTCCGCGACGGTCAGCGTCGCCGGCAACCTGGGGGTCAGCACGATCGCCAACAATAATTCCCAGGGAGCCTTCAGTTCTTCCGGCCTCAGCCAGGTCAAATTCCTTAACCGCGACTGGACCCTCACGGCCGCGAATGGCTTCGCCCAGTCCGCGGGCAGCATCACCCTTAATTTCGTCCCGGGCGACCTCCAGGGTTCCATGAGCACGACGACGGATGTCGCGGCGAGGTATGCCGGCGGCACCTGGACGAAGCCCGTCGTTGCCGGCCGCACCGCCACCAGCATCACGCTGAGCGGCGTGACTTCGTTCGGCGATTGGGTCGTGGGCGAGCTGCCGGTTCCCGTTTTCAGCGTCAGTCCCAAGGCCGTCAATTACGGCGCCGCCAGCATAAGCCTGACCGGCACCATGTCCGCCAACTCCGGGACCGTGTATCCGGTCAGCGGCAGCGCGGTCAGCGCCAGCATCAATGGCCACGCCGTCAGCGGCACGTTCACGGACAGCACCGGTGATTTCACCATCCTCTACAACCATGCCTCCCTGGCCACCGACACCGTCGCGGACTCTCCCTACACGATCACTTATTCCTTCGCCGGCGACGCCAACCTGGCCGCTGCCGTCAACGATGTGAGCACGGGATTGACCGTGAACCAGGCGCCATTGAGCCTCGCCGCCAACAACAAAAGCAAGACCTACGGATCTGCCCTCACGCTCGATGGCGCGGTGGATTTCATCGCCACCGGCCTGCAAAACGGCGAAACCATCGGTTCGGTGACCCTGACACCCAGTGGCGGCACGGCTGCCACGGACCCCGTGTCCGGTTCGCCCTACACGATCGTCCCCAGTGACGCGGTGGGTGGCACGTTCAACCCGGCTAATTACACCGCGATCACTTACAATCCGGGCTCGCTAACCATCAATCCTTTGCCCGTGCAGTTGACCGGCAGCCGGCCTTACGACGGCACCGCGGATGCCGCGGCGGAAATTCTGGCCGTGGCGAACGCCGTCAGCGGCGACACCGTGACGGTCGCCTCCGGTTCGGCCGGGTTGGCGGGCAAGAACGCACCGTCGCAGGTCATCGCGTCCTTCGACCTGCTCGTCCTTGGCAACAATGATTCGGGTAATTACACCCTGTCCACCGCGAGCGGCTCGGTGACCATCACGCCCCTCAGCCTCTCCGTTGCCGGACTCACCGCGAACGACAAGTCTTACGACGGGACGAACACCGCGACGCTCAACACCACGAACGGGGTAAGTTTCCCGGAACTGATCGGCTCCGACAGCGTGACGTTGAACACGAACAGCGTCATCGCCACGTTTGAGAGCAGTTACACCGGGACCAACCTCGCCGTGACGGTGAGCGGCCTGGCCCTCGACGGAGCGGACGCCGCCAATTACACCCTGACCCAGCCGGCCGGACTTGCCGCGAGCATCACGCCGGCACCGCTGTCGGTCACCGGCATCCTGGCAGCCGGGAAGACCTATGATGGAACCACGAACGCCGTCCTGGATCTGAGCGCGGCCGTGTTGAGCGGCGTGCTGGACATGGACACCAACAACGTGACCCTCGACACCAACAGCGTCACCGGCGGATTCGCGGATGCGAACGCGGGAACGAACAAGACGGTTCTCGTGGATGGATTTGTTCTCGGCGGCGACGCGGCCACCAACTACAGCCTCACCCAGCCGACGGCCACCGCGACCATCCTCCCCGCAACCTTGACGGCAAGCGTCACCGTTTCCAACAAAGTCTACGACGGGAACACCGACGCGACGTTGTCTGGCGAGAGTTTAACCGGGGTGTTTGGATCCGATGACGTCAGCGTGATCGGAGGCATCGCGAGTTTTGAGGACAAGAACGCCGGCGCGGGCAAGCCGGTCGGGGTGACGGGATTGAGCCTCACCGGGACGGCCGCGGGCAATTACGCGCTGTCCGGCGACCCGGTCGCCACCACGGCGGACATCACGGCCCGGCCTTTGATCGTGAGCGCCACGGCAGAGGGCAAGATCTATGACGGCGCCCTGGATGCCGCGGTGACCCTGAGCGACGACCGCTTGAGCAGTGACGTGCTGGGCGTGAATTACACGACAGCCCTGTTCGGAGACAGGAACGTGGGCATCGGCAAAACTGTGACCGTGAGCGGCATCAGCCTCAGCGGCGATGACGCGGGCAATTACAGCGCGAACCCGATCGCCACCGCAGCCGCGGACATCGCCGTGCGGCCGTTGACCGTAAGCGCCGTCGCGGACAGCAAGATCTACGACGGATCCATCGTTTCGTTGCAGGCGCCGGCGATTGTGCTGGGCAGCCTGGCCGGCGGCGACGCTCCGTCGTTTGTGCAAAACTTCGACAACCAGAACACGGGCACGGGCAAGACGCTCACTGCCACGGGCGTAGTCGTGGACGGAAACGGCGGGGCGAATTACGGGGTGAGCTTCGAGACGGTCGCCACCGGGGTGATCGCGCCGCGGACGCTGACAGTGAGTGCGACTGACACAGCGCGCACCTATGGATTGCCGAATCCGCAGTTCACCGCCAGTTACGCGGGTTTTGCCAGCGGCGATACCTCGGGCGTCCTGAGCGGTTCGCCGGACCTGAGCACCACGGCGACGCAGACCAGCGCGCCGGGCAATTACCCGATCACCGCCGCGCCGGGCAGCCTGGCCGCCGCCAACTACGTCTTCACCTTCGCCGATGGGACACTGACCGTGGGCGATCCGGTGTTGCTGAGCATCGCCAATCCCGAGCCTGGACAGTACGTCCTGAGCTTCCCCACGCTTGCGGGCCAGTCTTACCAGGTGGAATCCTCGACGGACCTGTCTGGCGGATCCTGGCTCCCGTTGGGTGACGCCATCTCCGGAACCGGCGACGACATCACGACCACCAATTCAATCCCGGGAGAACACTCCTTCTTCCGCCTGAATATCCAGCTCCAATAGGGCCGAGCCCCGGGCCGGACGGCAAATGACGCGTGTGACGGGTCGAATCCCCGTCGCCACGCGCCCGGTGGGCGTGAACAGCTGTAGGCCGTGTGCCCCCACACGGCGTCCCTCCCGCCCACGCCCGGTGAGGGCACCGGGCCTGCAGGGATGAGGTATCGCGAACAGCGTCTGTAGGCCATGTGGCCTCACACGGCGTATTCTAGGGTCGGCGAGGACGCCGTCCCTCCCCGGGGGGATCACCCTTCGTGGTCAATCGCCTCGAACAGCCACGCGCGAGCGTAGGCCCACCAGCGCTTCGCTGTCGGCTCGGAAATGCCCAGCACCTCGGCGGCTTCGGGGATCGATAGCCCCACGAAATACCGCAGCTTCACCAGCTCCGCCTTCTGCGGGTCGATCGCAGCGAACCGGTCCAGCGCCTCGTTGATTTCCAGCAGGCGCGGATCCTCCACCGGCATCCCGATTTCCATTTCGTCGAGGTCGGCCCGTTGTTGTCCGCCCCCGTGGCGTTGCGCCGCCTTGCGCCGGGCGCGGTCGATCAGGATTCGCCGCATGGCTTCCGCGGCCGCGGCGTAGAAATGGCCCCGTCCTTCGAATTGCGGATTTCCGGATCCGGCCACTCGCAGCCACGCTTCATGCACCAGGGCGGTAGGCTGCAGCGTCTGGCCGGGTCGTTCGCGGGCCATCCGGGCCGCCGCCAGCCCGCGGAGTTCCTCGTACACCAGCGGCAATAACTCGTCCGCGGCGCGCGATTCACCCTGCTGGATGGCGCCCAGGAGGCGCGTGATGTCGTTCATGGCGCGGCGGGATGGTGCAACCCGGCCTCGGCTTCGCGCGCGAGCAGCCGGGCCGCGAGAAACAGGTTCCAGTCCGGATCGGCGGTATTCGACAGTTTTGCGGCGGCGAGAGCCTGGGCCTGCTGCGCGGAAGCCTGTGCGCCGGCGACATTGCCCAAACCCCGCTGCGCCATCGAGAGCAAGCTGAGCCGGGCCACTTCGGCCACCGGGTTTGCCAAGGGTGCGATTTCGAGGAAACGCTGCGCTTCCGCGAATCGGCCGAGCCGGACATCCAGCAGGGCGCGAGCGAGGGTTTGATTCACGGTTTGTGGCTGCGGAAACCGTTCCATCCATTGTTGAATGGAGCCGAGTTCATTAGTTCCAGGCGGTGTGAACAGGCTCGCGGCGGCGAGCTCGGCCGCGAGGTCCGGGTCCGCGGTCCCGGCGAACTGCCCGATCATGCGGCGGCGCAGGTCGGAATACGCGTCGTTGTCGCCGGCCTGGACCAGGAGCGGCGCGAGGCAGAAGAACGTGGCGGGATTGGTGGGCGAGGCGGCGAGGGCTCGGTGGTAATTGGTGATGGCGGCCGGGTACCTGCCCATGCGCGCGTAGACCTGGGCGATGCTGGCGTACATCAGCGCCGTCTCAGGGATCAGCGGCGCGCCACTCATGCCTTCCTCGGCTTTTTCCACCTGGCCCTTGCTGAGCAGCATTCCGACCGCGGTGAACTGTTCGCGCAGCGGCGCCAGCGACCGCAGCATGCGCTCCGCTTCCAGGCCTTTCTCGGCCTCAATTCGCAAGCGGGCCTGCTCCTGCTCGGCGGCCACGGCCCGCTTGTACGCCTTGTTTTCCTGGATATAGAGATGGGTCAGCGCGACCAGGCCCAGGATCAGGCAGGTGGAGACCAGGGCTGCTGCGATGAACACGCCCCGGTTGCGACGGACTAGTTTTTGCAGGCGATACCAGTTGCTGGGCGGGCAGGCTTCCACCGGCTCGTCGTTCAGAAACCGCCGCACATCGAGCGCCAGTTCATTCGAAGTCTCATAACGGCGCGTCCGGTCCTTCTCCAGCGCGCGCATCACGATCCAATCCAAGTCGCCTTGCACGAAATGAACCAATCTCGGCGCCTCGGCTCCATGCCGCCGCGCCACGTCGGTGAGATCGGCGTTCTGCATGGTGCTCAGCCGGTTGGACGGCCGGGGCGGATCGGATTCGCGAAGGGTGCGGCGCATCTGGTCGAGCCCGGACTGGACCAGTTCGCGTCCGTCGAACGGCGTGCGGCCGGTGAGCAGTTCGTAAAGCAGTACGCCGAGGCTGTAGATGTCGCTCCGCGTGTCGATGTCGAGCCCGCTCATCTCCGCCTGTTCCGGGCTCATGTAAGCCGGGGTGCCGATGAACTGGTGCAGTTCGGTGTAAATTGTCAGGTCCGTGAGCCGCCCCTCCGTCGCCTTGGCGATGCCGAAATCGATCACCTTCGGCACCGGCACGCCGTCGTGCAGGGTGACGAGGATGTTGGACGGTTTGATGTCGCGATGGATGATGCCTTTTTGGTGGGCGTGCTGGATCGCGTTGCAGACCTGGATGAACAACTGGAGGCGTTCGCGCGTGGACAGTTTGTTCTGGTCGCAATAATCCGTGATGCGGATGCCGCGGACCAGTTCCATGACGAAAAACGGGCGCCCGGCGGCGGTGGCGCCGGCGTCGAGGACCTTGGCGATGTTGGGATGATCCATCAGGGCCAGCGCCTGGCGTTCGGCTTCGAACCGGGCGATGACATTGCGCGTGTCCATGCCCAGCTTGATGATTTTGAGGGCGACGCGGCGCCGGACCGGCTCGGTTTGTTCGGCGACGTAGACCACGCCGCAGCCGCCTTCGCCGAGTGTTTCCCGGATTTTGTAGCGCCCGATGACGTCGCCGGGTTTTTCGGTCGGGAGCGGCGCCACGAGCTGGGTGCCGGTGGGGCCCGCGAGTTTGGGCTGGGGCGACTCGAGGAAGTTGCCGGCGTCGGTGTGAGCCTTGAGAAGCCGCTGCACGCGGTCGCGCAAGCTGGCATTCCCGGCGCAGGCTTTCTCGACGAAGGTCGCCCGCCGCTCCGGCGGCAATTCGACGGCGGCCTCAAAAATGGCGGCCTCATTCCCGGTCGCCGGCGCAGGGGGCTGGGTGGGAGGCGGGGACTTGGAATCGTCCTGCATGGTTTTCATCGTATCAAGACCGGGTTGAATTGAACAGGCGTGATCGGATTGTTGTCATTTCAAGTCGTGCAACCTTTCTGTTGCACCTGCAACAAAAAGGTTGCAGACGTTCAGGGCGCGGCCGCGAGCCGGGATTGGAGTTGTTCGTTTTGCGGGAACAGGGCGGCGCCGCGCTGCCAGGCGTCGCGGGCGGCGTCGGGCTGGCCCATTTTTTTGTATTGATCGCCGAGCCAGAGATACGGCTGGGCGAACTGGGATTGCGCAGGCTGGCCTTCCTGCTGGTGGATCAAGGTTTGGAAATGATCGATGACTTCGGGGCCGCGATTCATTTCCACCGGCCAATAGCTCAGCGCGACGGCTTTCATGAACCGGGCGTCCCAGTTGCCGGGGTCGGTCTTCAAAGCGGCGTCGAAGGTCAGGTCGGCTTTCATGCCCAGGATACCCTGTTCGCGGACGTCGTGGAGCGTGGAGGATTTTTGCAGGTAGGCCTGTCCGAGGGCGGCGGGGTATTCGGCCGACTCGGGGCTGGCGGCGGCGCGATGTTCCAGTTCGGAGATGGCCTGGTCGAGTTTGCCGGCGTCCTTGAGTTGTTTGAAGGCGGCCTGTTTTTGTTCCCAGGTGCTGCGGGGCGAGACGAGGGTTTCAACCGTTTGATTGAACGCAAGGTCGATGTCGGGCTGCGGCACAGCGGGGGCGGACGGCCGGGCGGGGCGCGCTGCGACCGGGGTTGCCGGGGGTGACGGCGGCAGTTCCGGAGCGGGAGTTTGGGCCCGCGGAGGAATTGCCGGGGCTTCCGGTGCGGCCGGTTCCGGCGCCAGGGCAGGGGCGGGAGCCGACGGGGTTCGGGGAGTGCGGGTGAGGGAAAAGGCAATTCCGGCCGCGGTTCCGAGCAGGGTCAGGGCGATCAGGTATTTTTTCATATCCAGTGTCCGTTACCTGGATATGCGAAATCCCCGGGTGAAACGGATCACGGGGAATGAAGAAATTTATCTCAGGCGGTCAGGCGTGCTGGGAGACCGCGCTTTGGCGCGCGGGCCGGGACACGGTGCGTCCGCGATTGGGGAGAGCGGGGCCGCTTTTCGGTTGGGCGGCGGTACGGGCGTTATCCGCGCCGACGAGCTGGAGGAGATCGCGGACGGATTCCTCGAGCGCGAGGGCCTGGGCGTGGAGTTGTTCGGCGGCGGCGGCGCTTTCCTCGGCGTTGGCGGCGGTGGATTGCGTGACTTTGTCCATCTCGCTGACGGCGGTGTTGATCTGGCCGATGCCGGTGGTTTGTTCGGTGGAGGCATTGGCGACTTCGGCGGCAAGTTCGTCGACCCGGCGCGCTTCCGACGCGATTTCGGTGAGTACGGCGCCGACTTTGGCGCTGAGTTCGACGCCGTGGGCGGTGGTGGTGAGGGCGGCTTCGATCTTGGCGGTGGTATCGCGGGCGGCCTGGGCCGAGCGCTGGGCGAGGTTGCGGACTTCGTCGGCGACGACGGCGAAACCCATGCCCGCTTCGCCGGCGCGGGCGGCTTCGACGGCGGCGTTGAGGGCGAGGATGTTCGTCTGGAAGGCGATTTCGTGGATCGTCTTGATGATTTTGTGGACTTCGTCGCTTGCGGTTTGCATGGCCTCCATGGCCGTGCTCATGGATTGCATGTCGGCCAGGCCGCGGTCGGCGGCGATGCGGGCTTTCTTGGCGAGATCATCGGCCTGCCGTGCATTTTCCGAATTCCGGCGGGTCATGCTGGACAATTCCTCGAGCGACGCGCTGGTTTCCTGGAGCGACGCGGCCTGTTCGCTGGAACCCTGGGCGAGCGACTGGCTGGAGCCGGCGACGGTCTCGGCGGCGTCCTTCATCTGGGCGGCGCCCTGCGACAACTGGTGGGCGGTGAGTTTGAGAACGTTGTTCAGCTTGTGAGCCGCGTAATAGCTGTAAGCGGCGATCAGCAGCAGGCCCCCGCCGATGACCCCGACGAGCGTCAGGGTGCGATTGCGAATTTCGACGGCCGCGGTGGCCTCGATTTGTTTGCTGTTCTGGTTGGCCTCAGTGACGAGGCTGTCGATGGCTTTGCGGTGTTCGAGGTATTCCTGGTGAAGGGGGCCATAGGCGATAGCGGTCGCCGCCGCCTTGTCGCCTTTCTGGATGGCGGGGAGAAATTCGTGATCCAGCACGCCGAAGAAGGCCTGGGCGGGCTTGGAGGATTCCTCCAGCAACAGGTGCCGGGCGGGGGATTCCGGCAGGCTCGCGGTCCACACCGCGGTGCGTTCCTGGTAATCTTTCTTGAGCGATTCGAGCTTTTCCTGTTCCTGGCGGAGCGACAGGGGATCCTTTTCGCCGAGCATCTGCAGCGCGGTGAGATACGATTCGATGATGTACAGGGGTGGCGGGAGGATATCCGCCAGGAGATCTTTTTGCTGGACGATGTCGGTATAGACGGGGCCGTTGACCTTGAGCCGCGAGAGTGTGGCGTACGCGACCAGCCCTGCGGCGGTGAGAATCACCATGAATCCGAATACCAGACGAGCCAATGTGGACATCACCGTCCCGTGCCTGCGCGAGATGTGTATCATAAACCCTAGTTCAACTGCGTATCGACGATTGACGATAAGACTTTAGGAGTCGGTCCCCGCGGGGAAGGGCCGAATTCGCTTCAGTTTGCTGCGGCGATGCCGAACAGGAGGTTGAATGCGCGGAGCCGGGGGCAGATGGTTTTGCTGCGCGCCTGTTTCTCCCCCGGGAACTTCGGACGCCTTCTTCTGAGGGATTATGAGTCAAACGATCACGATGAGTCCGGTGACCCGGATTGAAGGGCACCTGGGGATCCGGGTGGAAGTCGATTCCGGGCATGTGGTTCGGGCGGAGGTTTCCGGCGAAATGTTCCGGGGATTCGAAGTGTTGTTGCGCGGGCGGGATCCGCTGGACGCGCAGTATCTGACCCAACGGATCTGCGGGGTGTGCCCGGTGGACCATGGGATCGCCTCGGTGCTGGCGCAGGACATGGCTTATCAACTCGCGCCGCCCGACAACGGCCGGCTACTGCGAAACCTCACGCAGGCCGCGAATTTCATCGCTTCGCACATCACGCATTTCTACCTGCTGTCCGCGCTGGATTTCGTCGACGTGGCGATGATCGTGGACTATGCGGGCAACGATCGTTCGCTGCTGGACCTGCAAGCCTGGGTGAAGTCGCAGCTCGCCTCGCGCCAGGTGTATCCGGCGGCGCCGTTCCTGCCGCGTTACTCCGCGAAATACCTGGCCGACAAGGATGCGAATTTCGGCGCGTTGAAGCATTACCTGGAGTCGTTGGAAGTGCGGACGCTGGCGCACCGGATGGGCGCGGTGTTCGCGGGCAAACTGCCGCACGCGGCCACCCTGGTGCCCGGCGGGGTCACCGTCCCCGTGACCAGCCTGAACATTTCCCAATACCGGACCCTGCTCGAGCAGATCCAGGAATTCATCGACCGCTGCTATCTCCCGGACGTGATCGCCGTCGCGCAGGCGTTCCCGGAATATTTTGCGATCGCGCCGGGCTGCGGAAATTTCCTGGCCTACGGCGGATTTCCCGAGGCCGCGGGCGGCGCGCCGTTGTTCCTCCCGGGCGGTGCGTGCATCCGGGGTGAATGGCAGCCGGTGGATCCGGGGGCGATCACGGAGGACGTGGGGCAGTCGCGATTTGAATCCGCGTCCGGCCTGCACCCGTTCGCGGGCGAGACGGTCGCGTCGCCGGCCAAGGCGGGCGCGTATTCGTGGTTGAAGGCGCCGCGCTACCGGGGCGAGCCGATGGAAGTCGGCCCGCTGGCGCGGGTGCTGGCGGCTGCCCGGCCGGGAGGCAATCCGTCGTTGCAGAAGGGCGTGGACGGTTTTCTCAAGTCGACCGGTCGCCCCGCGGACTGCCTGCGCTCGGTGATGGGCCGTCATGCGGCGCGGGCGATTGAATGCAAGGCGCTCGCGGACCGTTGTTCCGAATGGCTGGATCAATTGACTCCGGGCGCCGCGGCGTTCAAGGACTTTTCGATCCCCGACGCGGCGCGCGGTTACGGCCTGACGGAGGCGGCGCGCGGCGCCCTCGGGCACTGGATTGAAATTCGCGGAGGGCGAATTGCGAATTACCAGTGTGTGGTGCCGACAACGTGGAACTGTTCGCCGCGGGACGACCGGGGCGTGGCCGGGCCTGTCGAGCAATCGCTGGCGGGCCTTGCGGTGGCGGACGCCGCGAATCCGATCGAGGTGGCGCGTGTGGTTCGATCATTTGATCCGTGCCTGGCGTGCGCGGTGCATTGAGGGCGAATTATGGAAAAGACCAGCCGACGACGGTTTTTGAAACAGGGCGCGCGGTTATCGGTTCTGCTGGGCCTTGGGGGGGCGGCGGTGCCGCGACTGGCGGAGGCGCTGGAGGAAATGTCGCTCGGCCTGGCGCCGGTGCTGTGGCTGCAGGGGCAGTCTTGTTCGGGCTGCTCGGTGTCGCTGCTGGATTCCGAGGCGGTGACGCCTTACAAGTTATTGACACGCTACATCAGTCTTGGATTCCACCAGACACTGTCCGCGGCGACGGGCGGGCAGGCGGTGGACGTGGTGAACGGGATGGTAAGCCGGGGCGGTTACCTGTTGATCGTGGAAGGGGCGGTGCCGGCGGGGATGCCGCAGGCGTGCACGTTTGGCGATGAGCCCTTCGGCGAGCAACTGGCGCGCGCGGCCCGGCAGGCCAAGGCGGTGGTGACGGCGGGCACCTGTTCCAGTTTTGGGGGAGTTCCGGCCGCGGAGCACAATCCCACGGGCGCGATCAATGTGCCGGCGTACTTGAAGAGCCGCGGGATCGAGGTGCCGGTGGTGCGGCTGCCGGGCTGCCCGATTCATCCCGACTGGCTGGTGGGCACGGTGGCGCAGGTGTTGAAGGTCGGGTTGCCGGCGATGGACGCGCTGGGCCGGCCGCTGGCGTATTACGCGAGGACGATGCACGAGCAATGTCCCCGGTTCAACGATTACGAGCGCGAACATTTTGCAAAGACGTTCGGGGACGAAGGCTGCCTGTTCCGGCTGGGTTGCGCGGGGCCGATCACGCGCACCGACTGCAACATCCGCGGCTGGAACGGCGGCATCAATTCCTGCATCCGCGCCGGCGCGCCCTGCATCGGCTGCGGCGGCGAAAACTTCGCGGCGAAGGCGGAATTCCCGCTGATCACCAAGGCGCGCGCGGCACAGGACGTGCCCGGAAAGGGCACCCCGTCATGAAATCGCACCTCAAACCCATCCTGTGGCTCGTCGGAGGCATCGTGGTGATGTTCGCCGTGTCGCAATCAATCGCCCTGTGGCACAACGCGTCCATGATGCGGCTGTTTTCGGACGACAACCTCGCCCGGATCCAGTCGCGCGAGCAGCAGCAGGCCCGGAACTTTTTTGCGACGGCCGAGAATGCGGTGAGCGATTCGCTGGAGCGGGGCGAGATGGACAAGTTCGTGACGGTCCTGGAGCGGCAGCGCGCGGTCCAGGGGCTCGAGGAATTTTCGCTGTTCGACAGCAAGGGTGTGATCACGCATTCGTCGGCGCGGACCAACCTGAGCCGGCGGCTCCCGGCGGAGATTGCGGCGGAGCTGCGGACCAATCTCCAGCCCGTGTTGCGGGTTTCGAGCGGTTCCTTCGACATTTACCGCTCCCAGGTGGTGCGGACGGATTGCCTGCGGTGTCATGTGTCGTGGAAAACCGGCGAGACTTGCGGCGTCCTGCTCGGCCGGTTCTCGACGCACTCGCTGCAGGAAGCGCAGGCGAGCTGGGGCGGTTCCATCGCCCGGATGAAACACAGCCAGATGTTGAACGCGCTGTGGACGACGCTGGTGATCGTGCTGGTCTTTGGAACCCTGGCCGCCTTCGTGATGAATTCGCAGATCATCGCACCGCTGGTGCGGGTCCTGGAGGGCCTGACTTTAATTTCAGACCAGGTGCGTTCGACTTCGGATCAGCTCAGTGCCGGCAGCCAGTCGCTGGCGGACGGCGCGAGCCGCCAGGCCGCGTCCATCGAGGAGACCAGTGCGTCGCTGGAAGAGTTGTCGGTCGCGATCCGGGGCAACGCCGATCATGCGCGGGGCGCAAATGAGCTGGCGGCGCAGGCGTTGAGCGCGGCGGAGACGGGGGCCCGCGGCATGGCGCAAATGGGCCAGGCGATGAGCGACATCCAGGCGGCCAGCGACAACATTGCCAAGATCATCAAGACCATCGAGGAGATCGCGTTCCAGACGAACATTCTTGCGTTGAACGCGGCGGTGGAGGCGGCGCGCGCCGGGGAGGCGGGCATGGGATTTGCCGTCGTCGCCGAGGAAGTGCGGAGCCTGGCGAAGCGCAGCAGCGACGCCGCGCGCGAGACCGCGGCCATCATCGAGGATTCCGTCGGGAAAACCCGCAACGGCACGCATGTCAGCGCGGAAGTGTCAAAGCACTTCGAAGCGATCAACCAGAAGGCGCAGCAATTGCACGGACTGATCGCGAGCATCGCCAAGGCGAGCCAGGAGCAGGACCGCGGCATCAGCCACCTGAACGAGGCGGTGCACGAAATGGATTCCGTCACCCAGACCAACGCGGCCAACGCCGAGGAAAGCGCCGGGGTGGCCGTGGAACTCAACGGCCAGGCCGACGCGCTGGGCAAGACCATCGAGGAGCTCTCCCGCCTGCTCTCGGGCGGAGCCGCGAATCACGCCCAAACGACAACGGCAAGAGAACCCGTCCAATCCGGTCCGCGGGTTACACCGTCGCGCCCCGCCGGAGCCCGGCGCCACACGGTGGCAGCGTAGCGAATCGGGATTTTCAGTTTTCCTTAAAATGTGGGGCCGGAAGGGTATTTGCCTCAATTGGATCCGCCGACTGCCGATTCCTGCATCATTCCTGAGTGGACTTTCGGGAGTGGCCGCAGTGCCGATGGGTTGTAGTTTAATATGAAAAAATGGGCTCCGCACACGCGGGTGATGGTGGGATTCGCGGTCGTGATGTTTTCAGCTGCCTGCCTGGCGTTCACTTCCCTGTTTCTCTTCTATCGCATCGACGGCTGTGTCCGGCAATTGAATGATCAATCGCTGCCCGGCGTGATGCGGACGGCGCGGATTGACGAGGGACGGTCGCGGGCGCACCAGGCGCTGATGAACCAGTTGCACTCCGTATCCGCCCCGGATCTCGACGTGCTGCAGCGAGAATTGGAATCCATCCGTGCGTCCAACACCCGCATCCTGGAGGAGTATGAAAAAACTCCGTCTGCGGAAGCCGAGCGCAGCCGGGTTGCGGAGATACGGCGGGCGCGGGAGAGCTACCTGTCGTCGCGGGACCGGGTGATGGGTCTGATGCGGGAGGGCCGGCTTGCGGAGGCGCGCGAGTATGCGCGGACCAATTTATCCGATGTCAACCGGCGATACGCGGAGGCGACGCAGGCGTTGTTCGCTTCCAGCATGGAGACGGCGGGCGCCAACGGGAGCGGGATTCATGCGGCCGTGGTGCGGGCTTACATGGCCATTCTCGGGCTGGGCACCGTGGGAACGCTGTTGTCGGTGTCGGCGGCATTGGGAATCATTGTCACGCTGCGCCGGCTGCTGGTGCGGATTGCGTCCTCGCTCCGGGACGGTTCGGAGCGGATTTACAGCGCGGCGGGGCAGATTTCGTCGGCGAGCCAGGCGTTGTCTGAGGGATCCGGGCGGCAGGCGGCGTCGATTGAGCAGACGAGCGCTTCGCTGGAGGAGATGGCGTCCATGACGCGGCGCAACGCCGAGAATGCGCAGCGTGCGAACGACCTGGCGCGCGAAGCGCGCATGGCGGCCGATCGCGGGGCGGGCGACATGCAATCCATGAACGCCGCGATGGAGGCGATCAAGGCGTCGAGCGGCGACATTGCGGCGATCATCCGGACGATTGATGAGATCGCGTTTCAGACGAACATCCTGGCGTTGAACGCGGCGGTGGAGGCGGCGCGGGCGGGGCAGGCGGGTTTGGGATTTGCGGTGGTGGCGGATGAAGTTCGCGGGCTGGCGCGTCGGAGCGCGGAGGCGGCGCGGGAGACGGCGGGCCGGATCGAGGCGGCGATCGGCAACACAGCGCAGGGCGTGGAGATCAGCCGCAAGGTGGCGGGCACGTTGAGCGAGATTGTGGCCAAGGCGCGCGAGGTGGATGCATTGGCGGCGGAGGTAGCGGGTGCTTCGCGGGAGCAGACGCAAGGGATCGGGCAGATCACTTCCGCGGTGGGTGAGATGGACCAAGTGATCCAGGCCAACGCGGCAGGGGCGGAGGAGAGTGCGGCGGCGGCTTTGCAACTGAACGAGCAGGCCGCGGCGATGAAGGATTCCGTGCAGGAACTGCTGGATCTGGTGGGGGCGGCCGAATCCGCATCGGCGGCAGTCCATCCGACGGAGGGCGCCTCGCGGCGGGGCGATCGGGTTTCCGCAAAAGAAAAGCGGCTGGTCGCAACCTAGCACGCGAACAGCCGCACCGAACCAGAAGAGCGCGGCCGGGACCTTGACCCGGGCCGTGCTCTTGAAAGGACCGTCAGGATTGTTTGCGGCGGAGCACCAGGCCCAGCGCGCCGAGCCCCAGCAATGACAGGGTGGCGGGTTCCGGAACCACGCTCGCCGTCACCTGGATGGCGTCAAAGTAGAACGACTCCACCGGGGCGTAATCCGTGTTGGCGCCGATCATGAGGTTGACTCCCCAGGGGCTGTTATCCGGGATGCTGTAATTCCACGAACCCTGGTAGGTTTCGAGGCCGCCGATGGTGCCCAAATAGGTGGTGCTGTCGGGCCCGTTCATGCTCCAGCCCCATCCCGCGTTGAAACCGAGCATAGGCTGGTAATACGTGCCGCCGCCGCCGCCGCCGTTGTCCGGGACGGTGTAAACCATGGTGAGGGTGCCCGTCGCGGCCGGGAAAAATCCGGCGGCGTATCCGGGGTCGAGGGCGACGCGGGCGGAATCGAAGTTGCCGACGTACAATTCACCGAGCTGCGTCCAGCCGAGCGAGGCGCCGGTGGGGGTGACCGCGAGGGATCCGATGCTGCCTGCCCCGCCGGGGGCGGAGTTGGCGGCGCCGTTGATCGTGCTGCCGTCATAATCCCACGCCGAGGAACCGGCGATGGTGTTGCCGCTCCAGCCGCCGCCGCTGTTGGGTCCGTTGAAGTCGTCCACGGTCGAGTAGAGCGACGTCGCGGCCTGCGTCGACGCCTGGGCGGCGATGCCGGCCAGGAGGGTGATTACTGCGATTTTATTCATAGATGAAGTTTGTGTTAGGGGTTTTCTTCACAGCTATCTTTTTAGCAGGCGGGACCGCTGCCTTCAAGGGGGTTGGCCATCGGATAAACTAACGAGGAGGTTTGCATCGTTAGTTTTACCGAGTTTTCATGCAGTAAGCGGATGATATCCTGAGCGGCAGTCTGATCCAAAACCCGATCCTACTCATCCATAACCGCGATACGTTTGATCTATGAAGAAGTATCTCCTCCGCTCAATGATGGCTGTGTTGTCCGCCAGTGCGCTGGCAGCCAACGGAGCGACGACCATCCGTGAACTGTGGGACGACCTACCCGCCGGAAGCCTGCAAGGGCAGACGAACGGGTCGACGTCCTTTGGCTTCTTTCCCAGTGCCGCCGTCAAGTGGACCGTGAACGCCCTTGACCCGGCAGCCACGAACGCACTGCAAATCAGTGCCAACAACAATGCCGACGACTGGATGATCGGCCGCTATGACGTCCTTCCCTCGCGCCTGACCGTGCCGTCCACCCTGCAGTTGTCCCAGACGACGAACGGGTTTGAATCCGGTTCCTGGGCGGTCCGGTTCCTGGACACGCCCGCCCGGATCAACATGAACACCAATGGCGTTTATTACTTCTCGGTCCGGCTGGTGAAGCGCGCCCTGTGGTGGACGGGCGGGAGCCCGGTGGCGACCAATAATTACGGCCCGGACGACGCCGCGCTGGGCATTGGGTTTGCCAACGGCAGCAGCGCCAGTTCGCACTTTTTCGGTGCCGGTTATACGCGCACGGTGGCGATGAACGGCGGCGCCGGCTATCTCGCCGAGGACGGATCGTGGGACATGGGGGACACGGCTTATATCACGCAGGGCACGCTTGGCCAGGCGGGTTATACCAACCATCCCGCCGACTCCGGCGGCCCTTACTACGTGCGCGCCATCGGTTATCCGCAAAGTGTCACGGGTTATCTGGGCGGTTATCCCGACTCGACCTACGCCTATGTGAACGGCGGTTTCCTGGTCGGCAAGCTCACCACGACCGTGGGCGGCAACGCCACGCTCCAGATCCGGTCGTTCGTCAGCGGCGACACCATACCGTTTGACGAAGCCTTTATTGACTGGGAAGCGAGTTACAGTTTCACGGATACGGTGACCATGAATTACCTGCTGGTCTGGGCGAGCGGAATCAACAACGCCAATCCCTGCTACCTCGACGCCATCCGGGTGGGCACCAGCTGGCCCGAAGTCGCGGGCGTGGAAGTCATCGGCCCGCCGACGGCGTCTCCGACCAACACGATTTACGAAGGCACGCCGCTGACCCTCTCCGCGGCAACCTACGTTGCCGATCCCGCTGCGACCTATCAATGGCTCAAGAACGGCGGTCCCATTTCGGGTGCGACCGACACGAATTATGTCATTGCGAACCCGGTCACGACGGATTCCGGCAATTACAGCCTGATTTACTCCAATTACTGGGGTGAAGCGGTCACCAGCCAGGTGCGCGTGGTGACGGTGAATCCGTACGCTGCCCCGGTCATCACCGCCCAGCCCGTCGGCGGATCCCGCTACCTGGGTGGTCCGTCCTTCACGATGTCGGTCGGCGGCGACGGCGGCCGTCCGCTGATTTACCAGTGGAAGCACGTCTACAATGGGGTGACCAATGTCATGACCGGCCAGACCAACACGACGCTGGTGCTGACGAATCTGCAGACGACCGATGGCGGCGGTTACTTTGCCACGGTCAGCAACCTGGCGGGGTCGACGAACTCCGCGACGGCGACGCTCCAGGTGATTGTTCCGCCGGCCGGCAGCTATGCGGCGGCGATCACGGCGAGGAATCCGTATGCCTACTGGACCCTGGGCGAAACCTCCGGGACGGTGCTGAACGACTACTGGTCCGGGCTGAGTGGCGTGGTGCTCGATCCGACCAATTACATTGTCACCTACACCACCAACGGCACGGACATCACCACGAACGTCGCCGTGGTGGGTGTGGAGATGGGATTGCCGGGGCTTGATGCCAGCGGGTTTGCGTCGCCGCATTATTCGATCTACCCCGTCATGGCGGCGCAGGAAGCCCGGGCCAACCTGACCACGCTGCCGGTCTGGACGAACGGGATGACGATCTGCTGCTGGATCTACACCTACGGCTGGCCGGCCGGTTCCGGCTGGAACGGCACAAATGGCATCAGCGGCCAGGGTAACAAGATCCTCATGGAACGGGATCTGAACGATTACGGTGGTTACGGCAACTCGTGGGGCATCGGGTTCTGGGAGCATTTCGCCGACGGCACGACCAACAGCTATAACTACCAGAATCAGCTGGGTTATAAGTGGGGCGGCGCGGTCGAAAATCCGAGCGCCTTCTGGACCGGCTACGCCTACACGAACTCGGGGCTCTATGTTCCTTCGAACCAGTGGACGTTTGTGGCCTGGGTCATCAACGGCAGCCAGACCAAGATGTACATGGGAACGAACAACACCCTGCTGACCTCGGCCAACTACAGCCTGGCATCGGGCACCGATGCAAACTTCCCGAACACGGTCTATACGAACACCGCGGTCTATGCGCCGATGTATGTCGGCCGCAACGGCTGGCCCTATGCCGAAGGTTCCGGCGGCAACGGCTGGGGAAACACGGGCATCGGCATGAGCGACGTGGCGGTGTTTTACAGCGCCCTGACCGACTCGGACATCCAGGCGATCTATGTGTCGGCCCTGAACCAGAGCCTCACCGGTGTCCGCTCGGGCAACACGCTCCAGATGACCTGGCCTTACGGCACGCTCCAGGCCGCTCCCGGCGCAGCCGGGACCTACACGAACGTCGTGGGCGCCACCTCGCCCTACAGCACACCGATCACCGGGACGCAGCAGTACTTCCGGGTCCGCCGGTAGAAGTCCAGGCGATCCATGCGCGAGCGTTCACGAAATCGAATCATGATTGCAAATGACAGGCGGTCACTGTCCGGCGGCGCGTTCACTCTGATCGAGCTGCTGGTGGTGATCGCCATCATTGCGATCCTGGCTTCGCTGCTGTTGCCCGCGTTGGGGCGGGCGCGGCAGCGGGCCGAGTCCATCACCTGCATCAACAACCTGCGCCAGCTCGGGCTGGCGTGGGTGATGTATGCGGATGACAACCGCGGCGAACTGCCTCCGAACTTCTCCACCACGGCCGGATCGCCCACCGCAGCCTGGATCCGCGGGTGGATGAGCTGGACGCTCGGCAACGCGGACAACACCAACAAGCTGTACCTGACCGAGCCTCAATACGCGCTGCTGGCGCCCTACAGCAAGGGCAGCGCGGGCATCTACAAGTGTCCGGGCGACAAGACGCTGTGCGACCTGGGCCTCCGGGTTCGAAGTTATTCCATGAATAACATGATGAACGGGAAAGGATCGCTGACGTATCTGAATCAAAAGCCGGGACAGTTATACCGGATTTACAGGAAGATCACCGACATTGTGCAGCCGACGCCCACGGACGCGTGGGTGCTGATCGAGGAGCACGCCGATTCGCTCAACGACGGGTTTTTCTGGGTGAACATGTTCAACACGAACAAGTGGGGGGACATTCCGGCGAGTTACCACGGCCGGAGCGGCGCCCTCGCGTTCGCGGACGGACACGCCGAGATCCACAAGTGGAACGATCCCGGAATATCAGGCCGCGCCGTGACGAAATCAGGCTATGCCCAGGGAACCGCCGATGGCGGGAGAGACCTGATCTGGCTGCAGAACCACACGACGGCTCTTCCGTAGGAGACTTTGTTGCCGCGCGCCCGCAGGCGCTTGAAACGGGTGTGTCCCCAGTGACGGGGCGCACCCGTTCTTCTTTGGGAGATATCTAACCGCAGATTTCAGAGATGAACGCAGATTATCTGTGGAATCTGCGTAATCTGCGGATGCGTTTGGATCTCCCCCCGGCCTTTTAGGCGCCGGCGGACATGTCGGTGAACTTGGCGACGGCCTGGGCGCGGGAGTGGACGTGGAGTTTTTCGTAGATGTGGCGCACGTGGGTGTTGACGGTGGACATGCTGAGCCCGAGCACCTCGGTGATTTCCTTGTAATAATAGCCGCGGGCGAGCAGTTCGAGCACTTCGCGTTCGCGCGGGGAGAGGTCCTCGACCTGGACGGCGTCGGCGGGGGCCTGGTAAAAGGATTGAACCACCTTCCGGGCGATGTAACTCGTCATGGGCGAGCCGCCCTCGTTCACCTGTTTGAGCGCTGCGATCAATTCCTCGCAGGGCGTGCGTTTGAGCAGGTAGCCCGAGGCCCCGGCTTTGAGGGCGTCGAAAATGTGAGCCGTGTCTTCGTACACCGTGAGCATGACGAACTGGGTGTCCGGCATGGCCACCTTCAGGCGGCGCACGCATTCGATGCCCGACTGGCCGGGCAGGTTGACGTCGACCAGCACAATCCGCGGGGCTTCCTCCGGGAGCTTGGCGATGGCGCTTTCGGCGCTGCCATGGACCGTGTGGCAGCGAAATCCCTCGGCGCGATTGATCCAGCCGCTCAGGATGCGGCGGATGGAGGCGTCGTCCTCCACGATGGAAACCAGGATCGTCATGTCTTGTTGGTAACTCACTCGTGGCAATTGGGCTAGTCGGTAATCTCTATGATTCGCGCTTCGGCTCCGCCGCCCGGGCGGGAAGGCGGACGGTGAACGTGATCGCTGCCCCTTTCCCGGGGGTGCTTTCAATGTCGCAGTGCCCCCCGATCTTGTCCAGGCGCCGCCGCATGTTGATGAGCCCGTTTCCGAATCCGTCCTTTTCGGGCTCGGTGCCGTGGAAATCACCGGGATCGGGCACCTGGAATCCCCTGCCATTGTCGCGGAGCGAGAGGGTGAACAGGGTGTCGGTGAGCGTGGCGGAGATATGGACCTCGCTGGCCCCGGAATGTTTCACGACGTTGTGGAGCGATTCCTTGAAGGCGAGGAACAGGTTGTGGCGCGCCTCGGCGGTCAGGGGCAGCGCGGGCAGTTGCAGCGGCACGTCCAGGCGGCATCGCACGCCGGCGGTTTCGAGGAACTCCTGCGCGAAGGATTCCAGGTAGGCGAGCAGGCTGTCGAGCGAGTCGTGCTGCGGGTTGATGGCCCAGACGATTTCGTCCATGGACTGCGTCAGGTCGCGAGCGATGGTGTGGATCTGGTGCAGGTTGTCGGCCGGGGGAGTTTCCCGCACCGCGCCCCGCTGCGGATCGCTCAGCATGGTGATCTGGGTGAGGGTGGATCCGAGGTCGTCGTGGATGTCCTTGGCGATCCGGGTGCGTTCGTTTTCGATGGCGCGCTGGCGTTCGAGTTTTTCGAGTTTGCGGCGCATGCGGCGGCGGGTGGCGTACCAGCCGAGTCCGCCGGCGCCGACCGCCAGGCCGGCCGCGGCCGCGGCGCGGAACCATCCCGTCTGCCAGAAAAACGGCAGGACGGTGAACGCGAGCGACACGCCTTCTTCGTTCCAGATGCCGTCGTTGTTGCAGGCGGTGACGCGGAAGACGTAGCTGCCCGGGGCGAGGAAAGTGTAATTCATCTCCCGCCGCGAGCCGGCGTCGACCCAGCCCATTTCCACGCCCTCCAGCCGGCATCGGAACTGGACCTGTTCGGGAGCCACGAAACTGAGGGCGGTGTATTGGAAGTCGAAGCGCTGGTGTCCGGGCCGGATGCGGAGCGCGCCGGGGTCGTTGACGGCGACGGGGTGACCGTCCACACGGAAGGATTCGATCACGACGGCGGGCGGGAGGTGGTTGGTGGTGATGTTGGACGGGTCGAGCACGACCAGCCCCTTGCTGGTCGGGAACCAGAGCCGGCCGTCCCGGGTCCGGCATCCGGCCGGTTGAAATCCACCCGAGCATTCCAGTTTCGGAGGGGAATCGCCTTCGCCGAAAACGAGGCAGTTGACTTCCGGGAGCGACCCGTCGGCGCAGGCTTCGAGTTCCGACCGCGCCACCCGGAAGATGCCGTTGTAGGAGCTGATCCAGAAGAAGCCGTTTTCGCCGTCTTCGATGTGGCAGATGACATTGTTTGGGAGTCCCTGGTCGGTGGTGACGTTCTTGAAGGTGCCGTTCTTCAGTCGGCTTAGTCCGCCGCCGAACGTGCCGATCCAGAGGGTGCCGTCGGTTTCCAATTTGAGGCACTGGACGAAATCGCTGGCCAGGCCGTCGCGCTTGAAGAACTGTCGCACGCGGCCGTTTTCGAGGCAGCCCAGCCCCCCGCCATACATGCCGAACCAGACTTTGCCGTCCGCGGATTCGGCGACCGACCGCACGTCGGGCGATGTCAGTCCCTGCTCAGGGCCGATGCTGGCCACCTCGTTTGACGTGTAATGCATGAGGCCCGAGCCGGTTCCGATCCAGATGCCGCCGTCCCGCGCCGGCAGGATGGCGGTGGCGGATCGCCGGAATTGGTTCAGCTCGGGGCCAGGCACTTCGAAAGTGGAGTCGCGCCGGACAAAGATGCCGCCGCCCCAGGTTCCGGCCCAGACCTGGCGCTGGTAATCTTCGGCGACCGACCAGACAAACGGGTTTCTCAAACCGTCCTTCTGGTCGAAGTGGGACCAGGCGCCATCGCGGCAGCGGTAGACCCCCGATCCTTCGGTTCCGACCCAGACGGAATCGTCCTGGCCTGCGGTGACGGAAAGAACGGCGCAGGCCTGCCAGTTGTCGGGCGGGGTGACGACGGACCAACTCGATCGCCGGAGCATGTTCAGTCCGGCGCCGGTGCCGACCCAGAGATCGCCCTCGCGATCTTCGCACAGGTCCCGGATCCAGTTTTGAGAAAGCCCGTTGGTGCGATTGAACACCAGGCGGTCGCCCTGGGGAGGAAGGAGGAAAAGCCCCTGCTCGGTGGTTCCGGCGGCCAGCCAGCCGTTGCGCATTTCCATGAATGACACGATGGCGGTGGTGCCCCAGCTCGAATAGCCGCGGTCCTCCACCCAGCCGTCTCCGACCCACTTGCGCACCCGGTTGTCCACCTCGACCCACAGGCCTCCATCGCGGCTGGCACAGATGCCGAACGCATAGCAATTGGTCCGCGGCGGGTCAAAATTGAGCGGATGCAATTCGCCGTGGCGGAGTTCCGAAACGGTGCCGCAGCGGTTCACCCAGATTTTGCCGGGGGAATGGCGGGCCATGGAGATGACCCCGCTGATGAGGCCCATGTCCGGTTCCAGGATTCTGGCGTCACGCACTCGCGCCAACACCCCGCTGGCATTCATCGCCCAGATCTCGCCGAGATCGTCCTCCGCGATGTCCAGGATTTTCAATTCCTTCCAGGACGCGCGAAACGTCACCGGTTCGAACCGCCCGTCCTTTAACCGCGTCATGTCTCCCGTTTCATGCCCGATCCAGATCGTGCCGTCGTAACCTTCGTAGAGGCTGGTGATCCGGTTGTTCTTCAGGGCAGGGGTGTTGTTGTCGTCGAAAATGACGAATCGGTTGCCATCGAATCGCACCAGGCCCGTGTAAGTGCCAAGCCAGAGATAGCCGTCGCGGGATTGGATGACGGCGGTGACGGCGTTCTGCGGCAATCCTTCCTCGGCATGCCAGGCCCGGACGATGTAATTCGGCGCGGCCGGGGCGGGGTGCGCTGCGACAAGCCAGCCGGCGCACAGCAAACCCAGCTTCTTCCAAAAACCGCGTGCCGGGCGGCATCGGGTCAGCTCGGGGCAATGGGGCTGCACAAACCCCATGTTGCTCTTCACAACGGCGGATTGCAAGATTGCGGCTCCCTCGCGGCAGGGCCGACGCCTCTCATGTGGAAAGAGGCGCGCGATCGTGGAATGCAGACGGCAGGGACGCCGCGCTGCTGCGGCGTCCCCGCCCGCGCATCAGCGGGCGGAAAGCGGAACGGCGCCTGGCATGCCCTCTGCAACGTTGCGCCGCTGGACGCGGCGCGGACGGCGCAGCGCGCCGTCCCTACCCCTCGCGGCGGACCCGTGCGGCTGTTTTTGCATCGCCAAAACTAACGACTTGGCTGGGCATCTTCCGATCCTGTATTCAATCCTCGTGTCCGGCCACCCGTTTCACTTGAACAAACTCTCCATGATCTCACGGCTTCTACTGTTCGGCGCCTGCGCCAGCCTGCTCGGCGCCTCCCCCGCCGCCGCCGCCCCAACCCGCGAACACTTGTCGCTCGATGCCAACTGGAAATTCCACCTCGGCGACGCCTGGCCGGACGCGATCAGTTACGTGAACTCCGGCACCGGCTCGGGGCCGGCTTCGGAAAAATTCTCCGACTCCTTCTGGCGCACCGTCCATGTCCCGCACGATTGGGCGGTGGAGCTGCCCTTCGACTGGCAGGCCGACGGCAGCCACGGCTTTCACACGATCGGCGCCAAGTATCCGACGAACAGTGTCGCCTGGTACCGCCGCGCGTTCGAGCTTCCGGCCAGCGACGAAGGCAAACGCATCTGGCTGACGTTCGACGGCGTGTTTCGCGACGCCATCGTGCTGGTCAACGGCTGGGTCGTGCGGCATCATGAGGGCGGCTATTATCCCTTCCGCGAGGACATCACGGACGTGGTGCACTACGGCGGCACGAACACGATCTCGGTGCGCGTGGACGCCACGAAAGTCGAAGGCTGGTTTTACGAAGGCGCGGGCATTTACCGGCACGTGTGGCTGGACAAGACCGGGCCGGTGGCCCTGGCCCCGGATGGAGTCTGGGTTCGGCCGGAGTTGGAGCACAACACCCCGTCCGGCCCCGCCGAAGTGCGGGTCGAAGCCCTCCTGCTGAACTCGCTCCCGAATCCCGCCGCCGCCGAAGTCCAGTGCGAATTGTTTTCGCCCGACGGCAAATCCCTCAAGACCTTCACGAAATCCGCCGCCGTGCCCGGCCGATCGGAGGAAACCGTTCTGCTCCACACCCGGCTTTCGTCCCCGGTTCTCTGGTCGCCCGAATCGCCGCAACTCTACAAGCTCGTCACCACGGTGTCCGTCAACGGCGCGCCGGTGGACCGGCAGGAGACCGCCTTCGGCTTCCGCACAGTCGGCTTTGATCCGGTCCGCGGTTTTCTGCTCAACGGGAAGCCTTACATTCTGCAAGGCACCTGCAATCACCAGGACCACGCCGGCGTGGGCGCCGCGATCCCGGATGCGCTGCAGGATTTCCGTGTGAAGAGATTAAAGGAATTCGGCTGCAACGCCATTCGCACTTCGCACAATCCGCCCACGCCCGAACTGCTCGACGCGTGCGACCGGCTCGGAATGCTGGTGATGGACGAGAGCCGGCTGATGGGCAGCGATTCGGCGAACCTGAAGAAATGGGACGGCCAGATCCGGCGCGACCGCAATCATCCCAGCGTGGCCATCTGGTGCGTGGCGAACGAGCAGTTCATGGTGCAGGACACCCCGCAGGCCGCGGCGGTCGCGCGCACCATGCAGGATCGCGCCAAGGCGCTGGACCCGACCCGCCCGGTCACGTACGCCTCGCCGGAGGACGACGTTTTCCGGGGAATCAACTCGGTGATCGAAGTGCGCGGCTGGAATTATCATTACGGCCCTCAAATGGACCGTTACCACGCGGCCCACCCGCAGCAGCCGAACGTCGGCACCGAACAGGCCAGCGTCGTCGGCACGCGCGGCATCTACACGAACGACAGCGCCCGCGGCTACGTCGCCGCCTACGACCTTCCGTGGCGGGGCTGGACGACGACCGCGGAGAGCTGGTGGAGTTATTTCGCGGAACGGCCTTGGCTGTCGGGCGCGTTTGTCTGGACGGGATTCGATTATCGCGGCGAGCCGACGCCCTACTGGTGGCCGTGCATCAACTCGCATTTCGGCATTCTCGACACCTGCGGCTTCCCAAAGGATGTCTTCTATTACTACCAATCGTGGTGGACGACCAATCCCGTGCTGCACCTGGTGCCTCACTGGAACTGGACCGGCAGTGAGGGGCGGGAAATTCTCGTGCAGGCTTTCAGCAACTGCAAGGAGGTCGAGCTGTTCCTGAACGGCAAGTCGCTCGGGCGCCAGCCGATGAAGCCGAACTCGAAGCTATCCTGGAAGGTGGCCTTTGCGCCGGGCGTTCTGAGCGCCAAAGGCTTCGATGGGGCTGGAAAGCTCATCGCCGAAACCCGCGTGGAAACCACGGGCGAACCGGTCCGCATCCAGCTCGCGCCCGACCGCAAAACGATCAGCGCCGACGGCCAGGATGTTTCCGTGTTTACCGTTTCCGCCGTGGACGCGCAGGGCCGTGTGGTGCCGGTGGCGCAGAACGCCGTTCATTTTGCCGTGGAAGGCGCGGGCAACATCATCGGGGTGGGCAACGGGGATCCCAGTTGCCACGAGCCGGATGTTTATGTGCCGACCGCGCCGTCGCACAACATCCCGGTGTCCAACTGGCGCTGGGAACTTAAGAAAATTTCCAAGGGCCGCGAGGCGATGCCGGAATACGGAGACGGCTTCGACGATTCCGGCTGGAAAACCAGCAGCGGCGGCGGTCCGACCATCGAGACACCGGAGACTTCGGCGATCTACCGCGCACACGTGAAGCTGACGGACGAGGATCTGCAGGGCGCAGGCGCGCTGCTCTGCTTCAGCGGCTGCGATGACGAAGGGTGGTATTTCGTGAACGGCCAGTTTGTGGGCGAGTCGCACGACTGGCAGGCGCAGCCGATCTTCGACGCCAAAAAATATCTTCACGCCGGGGACAACGTCATCGCCGTGGGAGTTTACAACAACGCGGCGCAGGGCGGATTGAACCCGAACGTAAACGTGCAAATCGTCGGCCACGCCACGGCCGCGCCCTGGTCGCGCAGCCTGTTCAACGGCCTCGCGCAAATCATTGTTCAATCCACGCCCAACGCCGGCGAAAGTAAGCTGACCGCCACTGCCGACGGTTTGCAGCCGGCGACCGCCACGATCCAAACGCAGCCGGGCAAACTGCGTCCGTCGTTGCCGTGAGAATCGGTTCCCTGGCCGCCGGCGCCGTCGCCGCGTGCTCCGTTTGCGTTTGCCTCGCACAGCCGTATTTCGTGTCGCCGGCGGGCGACGACGCGAATCCCGGCACGCGCGAGAAGCCCTTCGCGACGCCGCAACGGGCGCAGCAGGCGGCCCGCAGCGTCCGCGGCGAGGTGATTCTCAGGGGAGGCACTTATTATCTCGCGGGGCCGCTCGTTTTCACCGCGCAGGATTCGGGCACGAAAGACCGCCCGTCGGTTTTCCGGAATTACCCGGGCGAAAAACCGGTCCTGAGCGGCGGCGTCCGGCTCGAGCATTTGAACTGGCAGCCTTGCTCGAACGGAATTTTTCAGGCGCAAGTGCCGGCGGATTTGCAGACGGAGGAACTGTTCATCAACGGCGAACGCCAGGTCCTCGCGCGTTACCCGAACCTGGATCCCAGGGCGCAGTACTTCGACGGCTTCGCGGCCGATGCGGTTTCGCCGGAGCGCGCGGCGCGGTGGGTGGATCCGGCGGGCGGATACTTTCACGCGATGCACCCGGCCTTGTGGGGGGATTTCACCTGGCGGATCACGGGGAAGGACGCCGGCAACCGGGTGCAACTCGAAGGCGGCTGGCAGAACAACCGCGGCGCGGCGGCGCACCGGGACATTCGATTCGTCGAAAATATCTTCGAGGAACTGGACGCGCCGAGCGAATGGTTTCTCGATCCAAAAACGCACACGCTTTTTTTCTATCCGCCTGCCGGGCTCGATTTAAAGAACGCCGTGGTGGAAGCCACGCGGCTGCGCACGCTGGTTGAATTCCGGGGGGACCAGGCGAAGCCTGTGAAATGGATGACGCTGAGCGGGCTGACATTTCGCCAGGCAGCGCGCACGGTGATGGAGAACCGCGAGCCTCTCCTGCGTTCGGATTGGACCATCTACCGGGGCGGCGCGGTTTTTTTCAACGGCGCGGAGGACTGCACGCTGGCAGACAGCGTCCTGGACCAGGTCGGCGGCAATGCAGTCTTCGTCAACAATTACAACCGGCGCGTGACCATCCGCGGCACACAGATCGCCCGGGCGGGCGCGAGCGGCATTTGTTTTGTCGGCGACCCGCAGGCCGCCCGCAGCCCGCTGTTCAACTATTACCAGGTCCAGGACCTCGAAAAAATCGACCGCAAGCCTGGGCCGCAGTCGGACAATTACCCCGCCGCCTGCCTTGTCGAGGATTGCCTTATTTTTCAAACCGGCCGCGTGGAGAAGCAGACGGCCGGCGTCGAGATCGATCTCGCCCGGGACATCACCGTGCGGCATTGCTCGATCTACGAGGTGCCGCGCGCGGGCATCAACATCGGCGACGGCTGCTGGGGCGGTCACGTCATCGAGTTTTGCGACGTGTTCGACACCGTGAAGGAGACGGGCGATCACGGCTCGTTCAATTCGTGGGGGCGCGATCGTTTTTGGCGGCCCAACATCGGCGAAGTCAACGCGTGGGTGAAACAAGCCCCCGGCCTGCCGCTGCTGGACGCCGTGGAACCCAATGTGATCGCGAACAACCGCTGGCGCTGCGATCACGGCTGGGACATCGACCTCGACGACGGCTCGTCGAATTACATCATCACCAACAATCTCTGCCTGCACGGCGGCATCAAAAATCGCGAAGGTTTCCGGCGCGCCGTCGAAAACAACATCACGGTCGACAACGGCTATCATCCCCACGTCTGGTATGACGAGGGCGGCGACATTTTCCGGCACAATATTGTCTGGACCGGTTATCAGCCGGCCAACATGCCCGCTCCGCCCTGGGGCGCGGAGATGGATTTCAACCTTGTTCAAACATCCGGCAAGTTGAACAGCGCGCCCGCCGCGAATTTGCAGGGGGCAAGCGGTCGCGACGCGCATTCAATCGAGGCCGACGCCCGATTCGTCGACGCGGCGCGCGGCGATTATCGCGTGAAGGACGGATCGCCCGCGCTGGCGCTGGGTTTCGTGAATTTCCCCATGGACCGGTTCGGAGTGTTGAGCCCGCAACTCAGGGCGCTGGCGCGCACGCCGGAATTGCCGCAGACAGCGGCCCGCGCGCGACCCGCCCCCGCGCGTCCGGCCGACCCGGTCACCTGGTTCGGCGTGAGCCTGCGGAACATCACCGGCGACGGCGAAATGTCCGCGTTCGGCCTGCCGGGCGTGACCGGGGTGCTGGTGGTGGACGTTTCCGCGGAGTCGCCGCTGCACAAGGCCGGCTTGCGAAAAAATGACGTCCTCCTGCTGCTCAACGGCCGGGAAATAGCTGACACGGCCGCTCTGCTTCGGAACTCCGCCTCGCTGTCGGGCCGCCCCCTGCAACTGGAAATTTCCCGCGATCAAACCAGAATGGTCCTCGAACCTGTCACCCACTCCACACGATGAGCCCTTTCACAAACACGCTGCGAATACTCGCCCTGGCCGCCGTCTTCCTCAGCGATCCCGGCGCACACGCGGCCGTGCCCGGCGCCGTGCCCATCGACCAGGGCTGGCGCCTGTGGCTGGACCCCAAGGCCGCGTGGCGCGACGATGTGCTGTTTCTTCCCGACGAGGTGAAACTCAACTCCCTGCCGGTCAACCCGCCCTCCGGCGGATGGGAAATCCTCAACGGGCAGGCCGGCATCGAGGTGTCGCTGCCCGCGACGGTGGAACAATTCTACTTCAACCGCCCGCCCGCCCGCACCGCGGGTTCCTCAACGCCTGCGGATGTCGTGGCGGCGGATGGATTCTACCAGGGCGTGTCCTGGTGGTACCGGCCTTTTGTGCCGCCGGCGCTGCAGCCCGGCGAACGGTTGATCTTCCATTTCCCGGCCGGCCGGCTGCGCTGTGAGGTTTACGTCAACGGCAAACTCACCGGCTACACCATCATCTCCGAAGCGCCGTTCACCGCCGACGCCACGCACGCGATCATTCCCGGCGCGACGAACCAGCTCGCCGTGCGCGTCACGAATCCCGGCGGGCGACTCGACTGGATGGATTTCCTGACGATGCGCTGGGGCCACTACACGCTGCCCGCGACCCACGCCTTCGGCGGCCTCGCCGGCGGCGTCGAAATGCAGGTGCGCAGCCCCGTCCACATCACCGATCTCGCCGTCCTCAACACGCCGGATCCGCGCTCGGTCCATCTGCTGGCTGAAATCACCTCGACGGGCCCCGGCTACGAGGGTCCGGTGGATTTTTCCATCGGCCGCGACGGGCAGGTCGTCTTCAAAGAATCGCGCAACGTTCATGTCCCCCCGGGCGGTACGGTCACCGCGGCGCTCGACGCCGCTGTTCCCGCCGCGCGGCTTTGGGACATCGACCAGCCCAATCTTTACCGCGCTTCCGCGGGTCTTCCGGCCGCGCCGCATTCGGGGCGCACGACCGATTTCGGCTTTCGCTGGTTTGAAGTCAAGGGACTCGGGTCGGATGCCAAACTCTATTTGAACAGCCGCCGCGTGGTGCCGCGCTCGTCCATCTCCTGGGGGTTCTGGGCGCCCAACGGCATTTTCCCGGACGCAGCCGCGGCGGGCCGCGAGATTGCGGCCATGAAGGAGCTGGGGCTGAATTCACTCCAGAACCACCGGCACATGCCCAAGGAAGTCGTGCTGGACGCCTTCGATCGGACCGGGTTCCTGCGTTATTGCGAGGCCGGATGCGGTGTGCTGGTGTTCGAGCCCGCGCAATCGGAGCCTCCCGGAACCGGGCGGTCGGTGGAATGGAACGGCAGGACCGTTGAGCTCGATTTCATGAACCGCTACCAGCTCGCCAAGGAACTGGCCATGATCCATGCGTTCCGGTCGCATCCCTGCGTCAGCCTGTGGACACTCCAAAATGAAACCAGCCCTGAAGTGAACAATCCCCGCATGCGCTATGCGCTCGAGCAAATGCGCCA
Organism: Verrucomicrobiota bacterium; assembly: GCA_046346665.1. Lineage (GTDB taxonomy): Bacteria > Verrucomicrobiota > Verrucomicrobiia > Limisphaerales > JAXMHQ01 > JAXMHQ01. The sequence continues at coordinate 2,098 of JAXMHQ010000002.1, read as the reverse complement.
GGCCGACCCGTCGCGGCCGGTGCTCCTGAAATCCGGCGAAGGGATCAACAACCAGGTCTGGTGCCTTCCTTACAGCGAGACATGGATGACCGACGACGGCAGCGGCCGGTCCGGGTGGTGGGACCAGCACACCGCCATGGATTCGCCGGGGGTCTGGGTGGACGCCATGTATAAATCGCCAGGTGATTTCAAATATCGCAGCGGGAACCGCGGGGAAGTCGTCGTCTGGGGCGAGATGGCCACGGGCGCCTCGCCGGACAACCACGCGGCGATGGTGAGGTGGTATGAGACGAATCATCTCACCGGTTATGATTTGGCGGCGCACCAGGCGATTCTGGCGGCTTACAACCGGTTCCTGGATGAACACCGGTTCCGTTCCGCGTTCCCCACCGCGGAGGCGATCTTCCTGCAGGCCGGCGCGAAACATTATTTCTCCGCCGCGCGACTGCTTGAGAACGCGCGGATGTGCGACGCGGTGGATTACATCGTTCTCTCCGGCTGGGAATCGACGACGATCGACGATCACAGCGGGCTGGTGGATTCGCTGCGCGGGCTCAAGGCGGACCCGGCGTTGCTCCGGCAGGCGGGCGAGACGGAGGTGCTCGTGGTTCGACCCAGGCGTTCCGTGATCGCGCCAGGTGACACCTCCGTGGTGGACGTCCATCAAATCAATGAGCGAAACCTTTCCGGCGCCTGGCGCCTTTCCGTGACGGCCTCGATGAAGGGCAGGGGGCCGGTGTTCCACGCGGATTATCCCGTCGAACTTGCGGGCGGCGAAACTTTCGGCCAGTTGCTGAAGGAAGGCGTCCAGTTCAAGCCTGAGGAACCCGGCCTGTTCAACATCCATGCCGAGCTCCGTCCCGCGGCGGCCGCGGAACCCGTCTTCCAGCGCGACGAACCGCTGCTCGTGGTCGACCCGCATCCGGTGGTGTTGAAAGGCCCGGTTGCCTGCGCCGGCGAAAGCGCGGAATTGATTGCCGCGATCCGACGCGAATTCAACGCCGATGCGGTCCCGCTGTCGCCGGGCCTGGGCCGGATGCCGGCGATCCTGCTCGCGACCAGTTCCGGCGGACCGGAGGGCTGGCAGCCGAGTTTCATGGACGCGCCCGTCGCGAACACCGATGAACCGGAACTTTACAAAAACCAGCTCTGGGGCCAGGCAACCTCGATCCATACCTGGTACGGACTCAAGCCGGGCAAGGTCACTGTGAAGCTTCACCTCGACGACGGCTACATGGGCGGCCCCCGTCAGCGCCTCTTCGACGTTGCCATCAACGGCACCGTCGTGGTCAGGGACCTTGATATCGTCGCAGAAGCCGGCGGCAAAAACCGGGCGCTGGTGAAGACTTATATCGTCGAAGCACCGGACGGTTCGCTCCGGCTATCGATTCCCCGGGTCACCGCCGACAACGCGTCGATCGCCGCCGTCGAATTGAGCGACGAATCCGGCAAAACGATCCGCGCCGTGTTCCGGGATCAACCCTACACCGATCATGCGGGTAATGTCTGGACCCCGATTTCACGGCAGAACGACGATCACTGGAAGCCGGACCTGGACGCGGCCCTCGACCGCGCCCGGAACGATGGATCGCGGGTCGTCCTGCTCACCACCGGCTCCGGCGACGCCGAGCAAATGGCGGCCATCCTCGCCTCACGCGGCCTCGTGAAATACTCAGGCCCCGTCGGTTCGTCCGGTCCATCGTGGATGGGATTCTGGTTTTTCGGACGCAAACACTGGCTGCTGGACGGATTGCCGTCCGACTGCGTTCTCGATTGGCCTTACCAGGTCACGACCGGCAACGGGCTGATGCTGTCCGGCCCCGGCCTGGAAACGGTCGTGGGCTACGGCAGAAACCATGATCCGAACCTCGGCGTCGCGACCGCAGTCATCCCTTGCGGCAAAGGCCAGGTCGTTCTCCTCGCGCTGCCCGGCTTGATGAACTCCTTCGTTGAAGGCGCCGGTGCCAAATTCCAACCCGTCACCGCAAAACGAATCCTGTTCAATGCGCTCAATCATTAGCCTCCGCGCGGCCCTGGTTCTCATCGCGGGTCATTCATTGGCCGCACCCGCCGATTCCATTCCCTACGCCACCGTCCA
>JAXMHQ010000019.1:0-102301 GCA_046346665.1 Verrucomicrobiota bacterium | reverse complement strand
GCCTCCCGTTCCCCACGCTCATCTCCACCGACGGCCGCCCGCTCGTCATGACGGTCGGACCTCTCCGCCCCGGCGCCAGGGCAACCCTGGCCGCCATTGTCGACAACGACGGACGCCGCTCGCTCTGGACGCGGACGGCGGATGGCAAGAGTCACGTGCAAAAACTCAGCGAGAATTTCAAGTCCACCCCCACCAGCATGGCGTTCCATGACATCGACCAGGATGGCCTGGCGGATCTTGTGATCCTGACGCCCTACGAAAAAATCAAGGTGCTGCGGCAGGTGGCGGGGAAGGATTTCGAGGAGATCGACCTGGAAACGCCGGGCGGCGCGGTGGAAGCGCCGTGGATGAGCAGCCTGGATGTGGACGGGGACGGCAAGGCCGAGCTGTTGCTGCCGCAGAAGAATTTCCTGCGCGCGGTGGTGATGGAGCCCGACCCGGCCTCGCAGAGTTCAACGAACCGGTCGGGGTGGACTTTCAAGGTGAAGGAGCAGATCAACGGGAGCACGCGGGATTCGCGGCTGGCGGGCGCGGCGACGCTCCGCAACGGCACCAACGCGGTTCCGTCCCTGTTCCTGCTCGACGCCGAACAGAAGGGAATCACCCTGTGCGAACGCGACAAGGCCGGTGTGTGGCAGGTGATCCGCAACATCGAACTGCCCGTCTGGCAGTTCAACAGCCTCCAGCCCGTCGCCCTCGGCGGACCCCAGCCCAACGGCATCGGGTTCCTCGGCCAGAACACCGTCGCCTGGATGCCGCTGGCGGGGGATGTCTGGGACCTCGTTGCGCTGGACGGCTACGAAACGCCGATCAAGGACGGGTATTTGAACGACGTGGTGTCGGGCGACTTGAACAACGACGGCCGGAAGGACCTGGTGTTTCTGGAGACGGCGAAGAACTACCTGGACCTGGTCATCTTCGATTCGCACCACAAGCTGGTCCCGGCGAACCGGTGGAAAGTTTTTGAAGAGCGGACCTTCCGCAGCCGGCGGAACGATCTGCCCGAACCCCGCGAAGCCGCCGTGGCCGACGTCACCGGCGACCACCGCAACGACCTCATCGTCCTCGTCCACGACCGCATCCTGGTTTACCCGCAGGAGTGACGCGGATTACCCGCAGATCACGGGGAAAAACGAAGACAGAAGTTTTTCCCACAGATCACACAGATCACGCAGAATTTAAAACCAAATTCCTTTTCTCCTTTTCCCCTTTTCTGCGTGGTCTGCGTGATCTGCGGAGAAAGTCCCCCCTTTCTGCGGGTGCAGCCTACTTGATCGTCACTTTTCCGAGGTGATTGGTGCCGGAGCCGTAGCCGTAATACCAGCCCGAGGAACTGGATCCCCGGGAAATGTAAGGCAGCACGTTCGTCACCCCATACGCAATCAACGTCGTGCCGTCGAAACGATTGGTCGCATCCAACACATACGCCGCCGCGTTGCTGTCCCCGGGCATGTCGCAGCCGGTCGCCGCAATCACGCTCCGCTTGTCGGTCCACTGGGCCCCGCTGAACGCCACGATGCCGTGGCTGCCGAAGAACTGCAGGGTCGCATCCGCACAGATGTCGAGCGCCTCGGTGGATACCTTGCATTTGCCGGTCAGAAACCCGCAGTCCCACCGCGATCGCAGGTGCAGGTTGCGGAACGTGGCATTGACCAGCGACGGCGACCAGGCAGTGGTCATGTAGATCACATCCGATTTTCCCTGCAGCGTCCCCTGCCCGTCTACCAGCACCCGGTCGGCCGGCCAGTTGGTGAATCCGTATTGCGCCCCCGAGCGCGGATAATAAATGCTCAGGTAATCCGCCCAGCCCACCACGGCGTCGTAGGTGTCCGCATTGGTGGCGATCACGAGTCCGTCGACCTGGACATGCGAACCGTTCCCGGGAAGGATGAGCGGTCCGCAGGTGCCGAGATTGGCGGGGAGCGGGGAGCCGTTGGTGTTGGAAAAATCGCGCCGGATCAGCGTCGCCCCGGCCGGGACGAGCAGGTTCAACCCTTTGCCGGCGGGAAGATTCAGGGGAACGGACGGGACACGGTAGGTTCCCTTTTCAAAAACGATCCAGTCGCCCGGGCGGGCGGCCGCGGCGGCGCCGTAGCGGCTGGGGCGGCTGGAGTCGCGGATGTCGTAGACGGTTTTCCACGGGTGCGACCGCATGCCGGCGACCGCGGTGGCGTCGTCGCCGGTTTCGGACACCCACAGGAGCCGGGCCGGGGCGGCTGGCAGTGTGGCGGCGTTGGGGGAGGCATCGGCAGAAATCTCGAACAGCCCGGCAACAGCGAGCAGGACACAGGGGATGAATTGGCGAAACATAAAAACAGCGGGCGCGGGTTGGTCACACCGAACTGTGCAAAACTTCTAGCACACCCCCCGCCCCGGCGAAAGTCGTTTTGGTGATTAAACCGCAGAGCACGCGGAGAAAACCGAGACAGGGCAAAACAAAGGCGTCTTCCCCCGCAGATCACGCAGATCACGCAGAAAAAGGAAAAGGAAGTTGGGTTTAAATTCTGTGTGATCTGCGTGATCTGCGGGAAAAAGGTCCCTTCCGGCTTCCTGCAGTTCTTCCGCGGGCACATTTTTTGACCTTCACACTTCGGCCTTCTCACTTCACACTTTCCCCGATGAAACGTCCGCAACTGGTCCCCGCCGGCTCGGTCGACCGCCTCATGCAGGCCGCCGAACAGGCCTGGCGCCAGGGTCAATTGCAGGAATCCATCGCCACCCTCCAGCGCGCCCAAAAGCTCGCGCCCGGCAACCTGCAGATATTGCTGCAGCTGGGACGGCTGCACGGGTTCGCCTATGAATATCCGGAGGCGGAACGGTGCTACGAGCAGGCTCTCAAAATCTCCCCCAACAAAACCGAGACCCTGGCCCGCGCCGGCAAACAATCTCTTGATTTCGCCGATCCCTCGATCGCCCGGCAATACCTGGAACGCGCGGTAGCCCGGACAGACGCGACCGCGGAACCCTGCGTGCTACTCGCCGGATTGTATGAGCGCCTGCACCTCGGTGACGAAGCTTCTGCCCTCGTCGACAAAGCGCGGGCCATTGAGCCTCAAAACCCGGACGCCATCCTGGCACGGGCCCGGTTGGACCGCCAGGCGGGTCAGAGCGCGAAAGCGGAGGAACTGCTCAAGTCAATCCTTCAAACCAGCGCCCGTGAAACTCGGATCAGGGCCTGTAACGAGCTCGGCGCCCTGCTGGATCGGGAAGGCCGGTATGACGAGGCGATGTCGGTTTTCCTGGAGGGAAAATCGCTGCAACTTGCCGAAGCGCGGCCCCTCCAGGAACAGCTCAAGCGGGATCGCCTCGCCCACGAAAAAACGTTCCAGAGCCTCACCGGCGACCTGATCCAGCGCTGGTACCGGGAGGGCGCCGACCAAAACGGTCCATGCCGTTATGCTTTGCTTTGCGGTCATCCGCGATCCGGAACCACCTTGCTGGAGCAGGTATTGGACGCGCACCCGGGCGTTGTATCTCTCGAGGAAACCCCCTTGTTCAGGACGCGTGCCTATGTGCCCCTCCGGACCGCCTCACCCCCGGATGCGACGATGCTGAACGTGCTTATGTCCGCGACCCCGGATTCCCTGCGCGAAGCCAGGTCCAGGTACCTCGACGCCGCTGCCAAATTTCTTGGAAAACCGATCGGAGAAAGATTGTTGCTGGATAAAAATCCTGCGTTGAATTTCCTCATCCCGGCGTTCGTCCGCATTTTACCAAACGCAAAATTCCTGGTCGCCCTTCGGGATCCCCGGGACGTTTGTTTGAGCTGCTTCATGCAGGTGTTCGTGCCCCTCGGAATCCGAAACTCGGCATACGTGCGGCTGGAAGATACAATCGACGAGTATTGTGCTGTAATGTCGCTTTGGCTCCGCATCAAGCCGCTGTTGGAAGGTCATTACCTCGAAGTCCGATACGAAGAAATGGTCGAAAACCTGGAGAACTCGGCAAGGCAAGCACTCAAGACCCTTGGCCTGCCCTGGGAAGAGCGCGTGATGGACTTCCGGCGGGGCCTCAAAGGAAAAATTGTCCGCTCGCCGACCTTCGCTGACGTGGCGAAGCCGGTGTCGAATCGCGCAGTCGGGCGCTGGCGGAAGTACGAGAAATATCTCCAGCCACACCTCGACCGGCTGCGCCCGCTGATCAAGGCGCTGGGTTACGAGGACTGAGCCGACCCATTCCCATCGCAGCCGGACCCGCTAACGCCCAAACCAGGACATGAAGCCCAAAAGCCTCGTTTCGCAAGGATCATTGGATCGCCTCATGCAATCCGCCGAGGCGGCGTGGCGCCAGGGCCAGCTGCAGGAATCAATCGCCATCCTGCAGCGCGCGCAGCGAATGGCGCCGGCGAACATTCCCATTCTGCTTCAGTTGGGCCGGCTCCAGGGGTTTGCGGCCAATTATGCCGAAGCTGAGCGCTACTATGAGCAGGCGGTCCGATTTGCCTCGAACAAAACAGAAACCCTCATCCGCGCCGGAAAACAATCGCTCGATTTCGCGAACTCAGCCCTCGCCCAGCGCTACCTCGAACGAGCAGCCGCCCAATCGGACGTCACTGCGGAAGCCTGCGTACTGCTGGCGGAACTTTACGAACGCCTGCACCTCTCAGAGGAAGTTTCGGCCCTGGTCGCTAGGGCCCGGTCCATAGAGCCCGAAAATCAGGAGGCCGCACTCGCCAAGGCAAGATTGGACCGCCAGGCCGGCCAAACCCAGTCGGCGGAGAAGGCCTTGAAGTCTGTCTCGCAAAAGGCCGCCCGGGAGACCCGCATCCGCGCTCATTATGAACTGGGCGGACTGCTGGATCGGGACGGCCGCTTCGACGAGGCGATGGCAGCGTTCCTGGAAGGCAAGGCCCTCCAGGCGATCGATGCAACGCCACTCAAGCAGGCGCTTCGCCGGGATCGCAGCCGAATAATGATCATGCGGGACTCGATCACCAGAGAGCAACTCGCTCATTGGCGTGCGTTGGCCCCGGAATTGGCGCCTTCCCGAAAGGTGGCCCTGCTTTGCGGACACGCTCGATCCGGCACCACGCTGCTGGAGAAAGTTCTGGATGCCCATCCGGGACTTATTTCAGCCGAGGAAACCGACGTTTTTCGCGCCCACGCATATGTTCCGCTTCGGAAACATTTGCCGCCGGAGACGCTCATGCTTCCTTCATTGGACGCGGCCACCCCGGCGCAGTTGAGGGCCTCCCGAGCGGAATATTTTCGTCAGATCGAGATCTTCCTCGGCCAGGCCGTCGGCGATCGGATGTTGCTGGACAAAAATCCCGCCTACAATTTCCTGATTCCCGCCTTCGTCCGGATCTTTCCCGAGGCCCGGTTCCTGGTCGCGTTGCGCGACCCGCGCGACGTTTGCATGAGCTGCTTCACCCAGCATTTCCGGCCGCTCGGCCTCCCGCAATGCGAATACCTCTCGCTCGGCGACACCGTCGAGCAATACGCGTTTGAGATGAGCCTCTGGCAAAAGCTTGGGCCGATCCTGGAGAATCCATGGATGGAGGTCAAATACGAGGACCTTGTGGACGATCTGCCGCGCATTGCGCGACAGGCGCTGGAATTCTTCGACCTGCCTTGGGACGACCGCGTCGTTGGGTTCAATTCCGATGGAATGAAAAACCGGCTGGTGCGCTCACCTACGTTCGCCGAGGTGGCCAAGCCGGTCACGAAGCGTGCGGTGGGGCGTTGGAAGAATTACCAGAAATACCTGGAACCGCACCTGTCGGTCCTGGAGCCGTTTGTGAAGGCGTTCGGATACGAATAATGTCCTTCGGTTGGCAGGGCTGCACTCCGTGCAGCCTCGGCGCCACGGAGTGGCGCCCTACCAAATCCGACCGGCCCTGATGGATCTTCCAAAATTCCCTAAAATGGGTATTTTTGAATCATGATTGTCACCGCGACAGAAATGGCGAATGAGGGGAAGAGCATTCTGGATCGGGTCATCCAGGGTGGCGAGGTGGTGGAAGTGCAGCGCCATGGCAAGACCGTGGCCGTGATTCATCCCCGGGTCGGCGTCACGCGGTCGGAGCTGGTCCGTCTCATGCGCGGGCGGGGATTCAGCCAGGCGGACAGCCGGCAGTTGCAAAAGGCCATGGACGAAGCGTCGGAAGTTCTGGGTTATGCCGGTGGCGATTGACACCAGCGTTCTGATTTCGGCCGAAAAGCAAGGCGATTTTGAAGCACTGCTTCCGGAGGGTGAAGAGGGTCCCTACTACATTCCTTCGTTTGCGGCTGCGGAGTTCCAGGTGGGAACCCAACCTCCGGTGCGGCCGGACCTTCGCCAGCGGGCTTCGCAGCTCTACCAAAGCCGCTACCGGGCCCTGGTTTCGAGCTTTACGGAGGCGGATGCCGCGCAACTGGCGGCGTTAATCTCGGAATTGAGATCCAAGGGACAACAGATGAAGTTCTTCGACGCCGGAATTGCGGCCTCGGTGATGGCCCGCGGCGACAAACTCCTGGTGATGGATTCAGACTTCGATCGATTGAGCGGTCGCATCCACCTGCTGCGGCCGCTTGGGTAGGGCTGCACTCCGTGCGGCCCCCGGCGCCACGGAGTGGCACCCTACCAAATTCCACCGGCGCCACGGAGTGGCACCCTACCAAATCACCTTCTGCCGTCCTCCACGCCCTCGGTAGGGCTGCGCTCCGCGCGGCCTGGCGCCACGGAGTGGCGCCCTACCACCCCCTCATCCCTCCCTGGCGCACACACAAAAAAACCCCGCTCTTGCGAGCGGGGTTGTGAAAAACGGACTTAGATTAGCTGCGGCGGCGGAAGATCAGCATCGCAGCGGCACCGAGACCAGCCAGAGCGGCGGTCGTGGGTTCCGGAACGACGGCGACCGTGAAGCTGCCGAGGTTATTGAGGAAACCAGGCAGGGTCGTGCCGGTCGCAATACCACCAGAGAGGGTGAGCGGCAGGGACTGACCAAAAACGGCAGCGCCGTTATAGGTTCCATCAACGGTCACCAAGAAGGTAATCGCACCGCTGGTGTAATTCGCAGCAGTCGTGGAAACGACAGGCGTAAGGAAACCAGGGGTCGATGCCTTGAAGACGGTCGTCGCGCCAGCAGTAGGAACGCTGGTGATCGCCGACGCATCAGTGACGGTGCCGAGCGCGTAGAACAGATGAGCCGTGAGGTTGTAGCTCGAGGCCACCAAGGCACCAGCTTGACCAGCCGGAGCATGAGCCGCGTCGGTGGTCCAAGTAACGGGAGATCCGTAACCGCTGACGCTGCCAGGGCCGGAGTTAGGATTGCTGTAGTTATCGAACCAGACGGATCCCTGCGCCATGACGGACGCCGCGGAGGCCAGGCCGATGATTGCTGCGACTAATGTTTTTTTCATTTGGTCTGTCTGTTGGTTTTTAGGTTTGGTTTTTGAGCTGTTGGTTAAGCGTCAAAAGGTTTAGTAGACTTTCTGGGTCCAGGTCGTGGCGCTCTTCGCATTGATGAAGAAGCCCTGACCAGCAACGACGGGGAGCGTGCCACCCCAAGAACCGCCGGACTTGGAAACACCAGTGAAGCTCTGAGAAGCAGTGCTCCAAGTAAGCAACTGGCTCTTGTTCGGGAGGGTCGTGCCGAGGTTGATGTTCGTGTCGGTTGTCAGGTCGCCAGAGAACGGAATCAAGCCACCGGAGAGGGTGTAACCAGCGGGAAGGGCAACGCTGTTCGAGCTGGGGCAGGTACCAACGAAAAGGTTCGTCAGATTCGGGCTGGTAGCGATACCATTCTTCACGAAAAAGCCGGTGCTCTGAGGAATCGCGGGATTGCCGCTCCAAGTACCACCAGACTTGCTATAGCCGGAGTAACCACTGCCAGTCCACAGAAGGACTTGGGACTTGTTGGGCAGCGCGCCAGTGGAGTCAACCAAGCTCGTCAGCGTGTTACCCGCACCGTTGTCAAACGGATTGGCGATCAGGGTGTACTTAGAAGCACCAACGATGGGGGTGTTGATGTAACCGACCAGGTTCACCGAGTAGACGGTGCTCTGCGCCATGGAGGAGGCGATACCTGCCGCGATCGTCGCAGCTGCGATAAGGAGGGTTTTTGTTCTCATATTTTGTGACTTTTTGTTGCCGTGTGTAGCGCCACTATCTCAAAACCAAGGGTTTATGTCAATAGGTTTTTGCACAATAATTGAACACTTTTACACTTCCGGCGTCATTGTCACAAGTTGTTGCCAAACAATTTGTTGCCGTTTCCTTTACCCCCTAAATGGCATCGAATTGTGAGAAGTACGGATGCCAACTGGGGACGAAATCCACCCTCATTTTGTCCCCAGAACTGGGGACAGACTGGTGACACAAGGGCTAGTGGTTTGTCCCCAGCCCGGATCAATCGATAGATCCCGCAGATCCCAACGCTCTCCTGGGCCGGCAAATACCATCCAATATACCAGGCCAGCCGGGTCCCCGGCTGGGCCGATTGGGACACTGTCCGACAGAATGGACAGAATTTACTGAATGGGATTAGGGCTGGGCATCGGACGAAACGCAGAGGCGCGGAGGACCGCATTGAGGGAGGGTCAAGACTTTTGACCACGGAATACACGGACCACACGGAAAGGAACCACGGAAAAAGCTTTTTCCCCGCAGATCACGCAGACCACGCAGAATTTAAAAGCTCTTTCCTTCAGCCCTTCTGCGTGATCTGCGTGATCTGCGGGCCAAAGTTTTTTGTCCCCCTGCCGTTTATTCCGTGCCCCCCTTCCGTGTGTTCCGTGTGTTCCGTGGTTGGAAGAGCCTTTTTGTTTGTTTGGGGACTCGCGTAGCTCGTCCCTCCCGTGGGTGTTCATTTGCGTCCATTGGCGTCCATTCGCGGCTAAGAAGTCCCCCTGCTCCATTGTGGGTTGCCGGGCGGGCTGGTTTGTGGCATTCCTGTTCGCGCATGAACATCCGACCCCTTTTCATCGCCCTGGCGTGCGGCGCGGCCGCGCTCTGCGGTTGCAAGTCCGACCACCCCGCCGCGCCCGCCGCCCCGGCCGTCCAGCTCAAACCCATCCCCGACGCCGAAATGATCGCCATCGTTCATTGGCTCGGCAAACGGCAGATCGAGGCCGACACCAACAGCGCCGGGCTGATGTCGATCTGGAACCAGCCGGAGAGCGTGGCGTTGCAGAATCAGACGCTGGACAAGCTGTCCCATGCGCCCTGGCTGTTGACCCTGAAAAATTCCGGCAACCGCGATGCCAGCGCCGAACTGCGGTCGCTGCTCGCCGAGATGGTGCAATCCGAGGTCTACCTCGAAATTCGCCAGGCGACCAACGAGCCCGCGCAGATTGCGTTTGCCATCCGCATTGACGACGCCCATGCCGGGGCGTGGCAGAGCAACCTGGCGTCGGTGGTGGAGGCTGTGTCGGGCCTGGCGACGGTGCGCGGCACGGAGACGCCGGGGGAACTGGCGCTGACCAAGCATCACGAGCCGAAACACCTGGAGCTGGTGCGGGTGAACGACTGGAACATCTTCGGGGCCGCGGCCGACACCAACGATCTCCTGCTCCGCATGGCGGCGCGCATTCATGCAGCCGGCTCGCCGCTGGCGCCCGATTTCAGCAAGTGCTGGCTGACCGTCGCGGCCGACCTCGGCCGGCTCCGCGACGTCACCCGCTACGCCTCCAATCTGCCCGCCACCCTGCCCCGCATCTCCTTCGACGCGGTGGGCGACGGCAAGAAAGTCTGGACCTACGGCGCCCTGACGTTTCAGCATCCGTTGAACGCGCAACTCGAGCCGTGGAACATCCCGGCCAGCCTGATCGATCCGCACCTGATCAGTTTCACGGCGCTGCGCGGGTTCGGTGCGTGGCTTGAGGCTTCGGCGGCCTGGAAGAATTTTCACGCCGGCGCGGCCCCGAACCAGGCCTGCTTCTGGTCGCTGCAGGGTTTGCCTATGCAAACCTATTTCACCGTACCGTCGGCCGACGCGAGCAACGCGGTGTCCACCCTGAGCGACTGGGTGATTAACAACAATGCCCTCCTCGCCAACGGCAGCGACCTTGTGGAGTTCCAACGATCCAGCACTTACAACGGGCTGGAGTGGAAAGGGCTGCCTTACCTGTCGCCGTTCCTGCAGTCGCTCGACACGACGAATGGAAACTACATTTTCGGCGGGTTGCTGCCCCATTTCCCGGGCGAGGAACTTCCGCTCGCGACGCTCAAGGAGCTGCTCAGCCAGACCAACCTGGTGTATCACGGCTGGGAATCGACCAGCGTGCGGTGTGAGCAATGGATTTACATCGCGCAGTTCATGCGGTTTGTGTCGAAGCACGCGCAGATTCCGGACAAGTCGGTGAGCATGGAATGGCTGAAGGCGGTGGCGCCGAAGCTGGGGACGTCGGTGACGCAGGTGGCGCTATCCGCGCCGGACCAGTTGTCGTTCAACCGCAAGTCGAACATTGGCCTGACGGCGATTGAGCTGCAGTTCCTGGCGGACTGGCTGGAATCGCCGCGGTTCCCGGTGGGATTGAACAGCCTGCTGTCGAAGCCGCAGGACGAGCAGACCCAGCCGGCGTCGATGAAGAATTGATGTTCCCGCAGATCACCGGGCAAAACAAAGACGGGGTTTTTCCCCGCAGATCACGCAGATCACGCAGAAAGGAACCAAGGAATTTAGGTCTTAAATTCTGTGTGATCTGCGTGATCTGCGGGCACACCTGCTTTTGTCCTGCCTTTTGATCCGTGGGTTCTAACCGGTGGAGATGAAAGACCACAGAGGGAAAGGGACATTCTTCCCGCAGATCACGCAGATCACGCAGAAAACAAAAATTGAATTTGGTCTTTATTCTGTGTGATCTGCGTGATCTGCGGGCACACAGCCCCCTTCGCGTCCATCGCGCGACCCGAGTTTCTCACCTCGCCGCCTGCATCGGCGGGGCGGCGGGCCGGGAGCGGGCGCGTTCGATAACGCGCAGCAGGTAGCCCGGCATGAAATCGGCCGGCGCCTGCTGGGCCGCGTATTGCGCCAGTTGCAACGCCTGGTCCAGGTCCCCCATCGCATACGCCGTCGATGCCAGGTCGAACAACGACCCCGAACTCGCCGGCGGCGGCGCCTGGGGCGACGTCTGGAAGGCGCACGGCACATTCTCGCCCATCGGGGTGTTAAACAGGCAGCCCCACAATTGCCCGTTGATGGTGGAGTAGGTGCTGAAAATCACCCGCGCATCGTCCAGCGGCAGCGACGCCAGCGCCACCCGCTTGTCCATGGGCGAGAGCAACTGCTGCCAGGTCCGTTCGTCGAACCTGTCCAGCATCCGGGTGCCGTTCCCGATGTAGAACGCCTTCGGCGCGGCGTATTCCAGGATCGGGTTCATGTCGGTCTGGATCGGGCCGGGTCCGGCGATGGAGAACGCGGTGCGCTGGGAGGCGAGCTGTTTGCCCTGGAGCGCCTGCGGGGAGTGCAGGTCGACCATCCACATGTCCGCCCGCACGCGTTCGTTGTCGAATCCTTTCCGGAACACCTCCGGCCCCGTCGCCCAGGGCGTCTGGGATCCGAGCATCATGATGTCGCCGCCGCTTTCCCAGATTTCGACGTAGGGGAACACGGAGCTGAAGGTGCGGAGCACGAGGCGGACGATGTCGTCCTGGGTTTCGTAGATCTGGAACCATTGGGCGATGATGCCGCCGGGTTTGAGGCGGCTGGCGGCGAGCTCGTAGTATTGGCGGCTGAACACGCTGCCGATGCCGGCGGTCCAGGGGTTCGACGGGACGGTGATGATGACGTCGTATTTCTGCGGGCGCAGCTTGAGCACGGTGCGGGCGTCCTCGGTCCACATGTGGACGCGGGGATTGTCGTGCATGTGATAATTCCATTCGCCGAACAGCCGGGCCGCGCGGATGACGGGCTCGCAGTTTTCCGCCACGTCGATGCGTTCCACGCCCGGGTAGGCCAGCAGCGCGCCGGCCGAGATGCCGGATCCGAGCCCGAGCACGAAGACGTCCTTGGCATCGGGCTTCGCGAGCATGGGCAGGTGGGACACCATGAGCTGGGTGCCCATGTCGGCGAGCGTGCCGGCGTCGGGCTTGCCGTTGATGCGCAGCCCGAGGCTGGCCTGGCCGATGATGCCGTCGACTTTTTCGACCGACACGGTGGCGTCGGCGGCGTCCTCGTAGAAGAGGATTTTCATGTGTTCTTTGCGGGTGGCCATGAGGCGGGAGTCGAACTCGGTTTCGCGGATGCGGAACACGCCGGAGCTCATGACGTAGCGCCAGCCTTCGTCGCCGAAGACGAACAGGGCGAGGCAGAGCGCGGCGGCGGCGCCGGCACCGACGGATCCGGCGGCCCAGCCGCGGCGGAGGGCGACGGCCAGGGCGGCGAGGGCGAGCACGGTGGCGAGGATGGCGAAGGCGTTGCGCAGGCCGGCGTGGGGCATGAGGACGAACCCGGTGAACAGCGTGCCGAACACGGCGCCGAGCGTGTTCCAGGTGAGCAGGACGCCCACCTTCGCGCCCAGCGGCGCGCCTTCCTGCGACACCGCCCGGATCATCAGCGGCAGGACCGCCCCGATGAACGCCGCGGGCAGGCCGAGGATGACGAGCGACATCGAAGTGGCCAGCAATTGATGGAACACATAGCCCATCGGCGTCCGGCCCAGGCCGGTGTGGGCGATCCGGTAGAAGTCCACCCAGCGTTCGATGTTAAACACCAGGATGGCGACCCAGGCGGAGGCGAGCGTGAGCAGGACGACGACCATGGACCCGGCGGAGGCGCTGCGTTTGGGCGACGCGATCCAGGCGCTGCCGAGTCCGATGCCGAGGATGAAGGCCATGAGGACGACGGAGAAGGTCTGGAGCGACGAGCCGAAGATGAGGGCGAGCGACCGGGACGAGAGCACTTCGAGTCCCATCGACACGGCGCCGGTGAGGGCGACGGTGACGCCGGCCCAGCGGAGCACGGCGGGATCGGGGGCGGGTCCCGCGGCGGCGGCGGTGGAGGGGGCGGCTTGTTCGCGTTCGACCCAGCCTTGTTTGCTGATGAACACGGCGAAGCTGCCGATGCAGATGTTGGCGACGGCGGTGACCTGGAGGGTGATGAGCAGGCCGTATTGCTGGACGAGCCAGAAGCCGGCGACGAACGCCCCGGCGACGGCGCCGAGGCTGTTGATCGAGTAAAACCGGGCCGAACGGCGCCCGGCGTCCTGCGAGAATTTCTGCAGCCACGCGGCGAGCAGCGGCAGAGTGCCGCCCATCAGGATCGTCGGACCGAGCAGCAACCCCGCGCTCAACACGCCTTTCAAAACCAGCAACGCGCCCGAATGATCCACCAGGTGCGTGCCCAGCGTGATGAAGAGACGGTCGGCCAGGCGGTCGACGGAATAGAACACGAGGGCGTAGACGCCGATGAGAATTTCCAGCACGCCGTAGATGGCGACCGGCTGGCGGGAACGGTCGGCCCAGCGGCCGAACAGCCGGTTGCCGATGGCCAATCCGCCCATGAACACCGCCATCACCACGGTCTGGGCGTAGATGGTGCTGCCGAACATCTGGGACAGGAACTTGGACCAGACCACTTCGTAGACGAGGGCGGTGGCGCCGGAACAGAAAAACAGGGCAAGAACCATCCAGCCGCGGTGATTACGATGCATGGTGACAGGTTAAACGCGGCCGAAGGTGGAATTCAACCACGAAGAACACGGAGAACCCCGGCCACCCGAGGATCACACGGATTGAACGAAGACTGGTTTTTCCCCGCAGATCACGCAGATCACGCAGAAAGGAAAAAAAGAATTTGGCCTTTTAAATTCTGCGTGGTCTGCGTGATCTGCGGGCACACCTGCTTTTGTCCTGCCTTTTGATCCGCGGGTTCTAACCGGTGGAGATGAAAGACCACAGAGGGAAAGGGACATTCTTCCTGCAGATCACGCAGACCACGCAGAAAACAAAAATTGAATTTGGTCTTTATTCTGTGTGATCTGCGTGATCTGCGGGCATACAGCTCTTACCGGCTGTTTTCGTGCCCCTTTCGTGTGTTCTGTGTGTTCCGTGGTTAAACCCGGTTTGCCTGTCTGCGTTTGGAGACGGCCCAGGCCGCCGCGCCGAGGAGCGACAGGCTGGCGGTGGTGGGCTCGGGGACCCAGCCCACCTCGAAGGATTGCATCCCATCCAGCGGGCCCGGAAGCGTGATCCCAGTCGCTATCGAAGACATCGTCCACGGCATGGAGATTCCGAAGAGAGGCAATTCCGGAGTGCCGGTTGCGGTGACAACGAAGCTCACCGGTCCGCTGACATAATCCGAAAGAATGATCGTGGTGGGATAGAAGAATCCCGGCGCCCAGGGTTCGATGGTGGTGGTCCCGCCGCTGGCGGGCACCTTCGTGATCAAGGATGGATCCGTCACGGTTCCCAGCGCGTAAAAAATGTGGAAGGTGAAGCCGTAGGAAGCATCGACCCGCTGTCCGCCGATGGGCATCTGCGCCATCCACATCACGGGCGAGCCGTAGCCCTCGTTGTCGGCGCCCCAACCCGGATTGTGATTGTTGTAATTGTCGAAGAAGAGTTCTCCCTGTGCGAACGCCGACGGGCCAAGGGCGAGGAAACCGAGCAGACCTGCGAGCAGTTGTTTTTTCATAGTGGACCTCCGGATAATATCATGACAGCGGGCGATTGGAGTGAATCAGAGTTACTTCTGAAAGTCAATATCAGAAACCGAGCAAGTGATAACCAGCAGAACAAGAAAGCTAACATTCTTAACCACGGAACACACGGAATACACGGAAGGGAACCACGGAAAAAACATTTAACCGCAAATCACCCGTACGAAACAAAAGCCGGATTTTCCCCGCAGATCACGCAGATCACGCAGAAAGGAAAACAAAGAATTTGGCCTTTTAAATTCTGCGTGGTCTGCGTGATCTGCGGGCATACAGCTTTTGCCGGCTGTTTTCGTGTCCCTTTCGTGTGTTCCGTGTGTTCCGTGGTTAAACCCGGTTTGCCTGTCTGCGTTTGGAGAGGGCCCAGGCCGCCGCGCCGAGGAGCGAAAGGCTGGCGGTGGTGGGCTCGGGCATTCCGAAGACGAACGACTGCATTCCGTCCAAAGGGCCGGGAAGCGTCGTTCCTGTCGCGATGGAAGGGAGGGTAAACGGACTCGACTGCGCGTACAGCGGAGCCCCGTTGTAAGAACCTGTGCCGGTGACCAGGAATGTAATAGGCCCACTGCTGTAGTTCGGGATCGTTGCGGCGACGGAAATAAAGAAGCCGGGCATGGCAGGGGTGATCGTTGTGGTGGCGCCGGAAACCGGGACGCTGGTGATCAGACTGGGGTTCGACACCGTTCCCAGAGCGTAGTAGAGGTGGAAAACAATGCCAAAGCTGGCGTTCACCGGCTTTCCCGCCTGGCCGGGTGGAACGAATTGCGGGATCGAGGAGAAAAAGACCGGCGCACCGTAACCACTCGAGTTACCCCCGAAACCCGTATTTCGATTGTTGTAATTGTCAAAAATGACAGTTCCCTGGCCGAATGCGCAGGAACCAAGCGTAAGAAAACCAACCAGACCGGCGAGCAGTTGTTTTTTCATTGTGGACCTCCGGATAATATCATGATAGCGGGCGATTTGAGTGGATCAGAGTTGCTTCTAGAAGTCAACGCTGGAACGCACGCAGGTGATAACCGCGAGAACAAGGGGACCAGGAGTTTTTAACCGCGGAACCCACGAAACACACGAAAAAGAACCACGGAAAGAACATTTAACCGCAAATCACCCGTACGAAACAAAAGCCGATTTTTCCCCGCAGATCACGCAGATCACGCAGAAAGGAAAAAAAGAATTTGGCCTTTTAAATTCTGCGTGGTCTGCGTGATCTGCGGGTATACAGCTTTTGCCGGCTGTTTTCGTGCCCCTTTCGTGTGTTCTCTGTGGTTTACCACGTTCCGTGTGGTCCGTGGTTAAGCTTGTGCGCCTCGACGGTTTCTGGCATTCAACCCGGCGCCATGCATATCCGATGTCTCCTGGCTGCGGCGTTTCTGGCCCTGGCTGCGATTCCCACCAAAGCCGCCGAAGCCGTCTCCCTGGCGCCTGTCGTCACGAACCGCACTGCGGATCTCGGCGCGGACGGGATCCTGCGGCTTCATTGGATGGGCAAGAAGCAGCTCGGGATCGAGGCGGGCGCTTATTCGCTGATGCGGATCTGGACGCTGGACGCGTCGGTCAAGGTCCAGAATCAATCGCTCGACCGCCTGGCCAGCGCGCCCTGGCGCCTGCTGCTCGGGCCGGCCCAGGTCACCAATATCTACACACTCGCCCTCCGCCCCCTGCTCAATGACGTGGTCCAAGAAGAGACTTATTTCGAAATCCGCGATCGAACCAACACGTCGCCCGATTGCGCCTTCGCCATCCGGCTCGATCCGCGTCATTCGGGCCAGTGGGAAACCAACCTCGCGCTCGCGGTGCAATCCTTGTTCGGCCAGTGGCCCACGCAGCAGGGCGGCCGCGGCTGGATCCTGTCGCGCGCCGGATCGCCGGGCCGGGTGGAACTGACGCGGGCCGGGAACTGGACATTGCTCGGCCTTTCCGGCGGGGACAATGTGCTGGTGCAGGAGTGGATCGGCCGGATCAATAAAACCGGCACACCGGTCCGCACCGAACGACCGCACCTGTGGCTGGAGCTGGATGTGAATGCGGCGCGGTTCGCAGCGCTGTCCGGCAACACGGCCCCCGCGCTGCCCCGGGTTTCCTTCACCCTCACCGGCGACGGCGCCGATGTCGTCGCGCGCGCGTTCCTGGATTTTTCAAGCAGCATCCAGCCGCCGACGACGGCGTGGACTGTGCCGACGGATATTTTGTCGGAATCGGTCGTGGAATTCAGCGCGTTGCGCGACGTGGACAATCTGCTTGGACTTTCGCCCGCGGCGCCTGCGTTGCCGGGACAGGTTTTCTCGTGGGCGCCGACGAGCATGCCCGGGCAATGGTGCTGGGCGACCCCGCTGCCGCCGGGCCTCCCGGGCGGATTGGTGGTGACCAACCTGGCCGGCCTGGCGGGTGCGCTACTGGCCTCGCACGCCGCGGGTGAACTGGCCGTGATGTCCAATCCGGACGGCGCGATCTGGAACGGCGTGCCGGGCGCCGCGCCGTTTTTCAAGATCATCCAGTCCGGCGGACGCGACTGGCTGATGGGCGGCACGCTTGCCAATGCGGACATCGTCACGAACCTGCCGGTGGCCCTCTACCCGCTGCCCGGCGTGTCGGAGCTTTCCGCCCGGCTGCAGGCCATGACCAATGTGTTCTTTTATCATTGGGAAGCCACCGAGCCGCGGGTGGAATCGGCGTTCCTGCTCGCCCAGGCGTTCCGCGCGGCGTTCCGCGGCACGCCGATCCCCATGGAAAGCCGGTCGGTGGACTGGCTGAAGGCGATCACCTCGCGCTCGGGGAGCTGCACGACGATTCTCCGCCAGACCGGCCCGGCGCAGCTCACGCTGGAGCGGACGAGTCCCACCGGGTTTTCGGCGCTCGAACTGGCCGTGCTCGTCGACTGGCTGGAATCGCCCTGGTTCCCGTTAGGGTTATGGTCCACGTCCGTGGCGCCGGCGGGGCAGTGAGGCGTGGCCCGCCGATCCGGAAGCGGGAAAGGGAATTTTTCCCGCAGATCACGCAGATCACGCGGAATTTAAAGCCTCTTTTTCCAGCTTTCTGTGTGATCTGCGTGATCTGCGGGAAATTGCCCGTTCCGGCCTTTTATCCGTGTGGATCCGTGTTCATCCGTGGTTCAAATCCTGTTCGCCGTAATACCCGGTGAACCACGGCTCGGGGGCGCAGCGGAATTCGACCCCTTCTCCGCGCAACTGAAATCGGAGCGTCTCGGCGTGCAACGCCTGGAACGGCAGGATCAATCGCGACCGGTGCGCGTCGGTCATGCGGTTCTCGACCAGCGCCAGGTAGCAATCCTCGTCGCCGCCGTAGATCTTGTCGCCCACGATCGGATGGCCCAGGTGCGCGAGGTGGATCCGGATCTGATGTTTCCGGCCCGTCAACGGGCGGACCCGCAACAGGGTGAACTCGCCTTCCCCCCTCCGGAATCGGCCCACCACCTCGAACCGCGTCTCCGACGGCAGCCCGTCGGGGCGCACACAATCCTTGATCGCCACCCGGCTGCGGTCGTCCTTGCCGAGGGGCGCCTCGATGCGGCCGGTGTCGGGACCGATGTGGCCGTGGCAGATGGCGAGGTATTCCTTGGCCACTTCGCGCGATTCCCAGTGTTTGCGCAGTTCGCGCGCGGCCTCATCCCGCTTCGCCACCACGACCAGCCCGCTGGTTTCGCGGTCGAGCCGGTTGACCAGGTGCGGCCGGGCGTCGGAACCGAGATGCAGTCTGACGCGTCCGATCAGGCTGGACAGGGCGTCGCCCTTGGTCGGGTGGCACACGAGTCCGGCGGGTTTGTTGATCACCAGCAGGTCGGCGTCTTCATGGACGATCGAGAGCACGGGGGAGTATTCAGTGACCAGTGGCAAGTGGCAAGTGGCCGGTATCCTGTGAACCGTGCTCACTAGTCACTTGCCACTAGCCACTAGCCACTAGCCACTTGCCCCTTGCCACCGCTGACTGATCACCCGTCAACCCGGTGTTCCTTGTCATCAGCGGGCGGGTGGCTATTCTGTCGGCGGTCATGGTTGACGAAGAACACAGCGCCGGTTTGCCGGGGGTGATCCGGCGATGGTGCGGCCGGCCTCCTGCGTTTCTTGCGGCGCTGGCGCTGTTTTTCCTGGTGCTGGCGGTGTTCTGGCCGGCGCTGGACAACGGGTTCATCAATTACGACGACCCGTATTACGTGACCGAGAACCCGCAGGTGCACGGCGGGTTGACCTGGCCGAACGTCGCCTGGGCGTTCACCACCACCACCATCGCCAACTGGCATCCCCTCACCTGGCTGTCGCACATGCTCGATTGCGAGCTCTACGGCCCGCGCGCGGGGGGGCATCACCTCACCAGCCTCCTGTTTCACGCGGCCAACACCGGCCTGCTGTTTCTCGTGCTGCGCCGATTGACCGGCGCCACCTGGCGAAGCTGGGCCGTCGCCGTGCTGTTCGGCATCCACCCGCTCCGCGTCGAATCCGTCGCTTGGATCTCGGAACGCAAGGATGTGTTGAGCACGTTTTTCGGGCTGCTGGCCATCTGGGCGTATGCGGCTGGAAATCTCAAATCTCAAATCTCAAATCTAAAATTCATCGGCCTTTCGGCCTTCCTCTACACCTTGAGCCTGATGAGCAAACCCATGCTCGTCACGCTGCCGTTCCTGCTGTTGCTGCTGGATTTCTGGCCGCTGGAACGCTGGCCGGGAACGCGATTGCGCCGGTTGATCCTGGAGAAGATTCCGTTTTTTGCGCTGGCGGTCGCGTCCTCCGTGATCACGCTGTGGGCCCAGCGCGAAGGCAACGCCCTGGTGTCGCTGCCCGCGCGGCCGCTCGGGTTGCGATTTGAAAACGCGGCGCTGTCGTACGTGGGTTACCTGGGCAAGCTGTTCTGGCCGGATCCGCTCGCGGTGTTTTATCCGGAGACGGATGTGGCGCGGCCGCTGGCGGCGGGGCTGGCGGCGTTGTTCCTGGCGATTGTCACCGCGCTCTGCGTGGTTTTCTGGAGGCGACGATACCTGCCGGTCGGCTGGTTCTGGTATCTCGGCACGCTGGTGCCCGTGATCGGGATCGTTGCGGTCGGCGGACAATCCATGGCGGATCGCTACACGTATTTCCCCTGCATCGGCGTGCTGGTGCTGGTGGTGTGGGCGGCGGCGGATGTTGCGCGCAGCCGGCTGGCGGCGGGCGCGGGGTCGGGTGTGCTGCTGGTGCCCGTGCTGGCGTTGCTCGCAATCACCACACGAAATTACCTGGCCTGCTGGGTGGACAGCGAAACGCTGTTCCGTCACGTCACGGCAGTCACGCGGGACAATTACGCGGCGCACGCCAATCTCGGCAATCTGCTTGTCACGCAGGGGCGCATCGATGAAGCGATCGTCGAGTTCAAGGAATCGCTCCGGCTGCGGCCGGGCGCGGCGGACACCCACAGCAACTTCGGCGCGGCGCTCGGCACACAGGGCCGGCTCCAGGAAGCGCTGCAGGAATTCGACCGCGCCCTGGAACTCGATCCCAATTACAGCCAGGCGCATTTCAATCGGGGCCGCGCCCTCGAGAAACTGGGCAACCCCGACGAAGCCATCCGCGAATACCGGCTGGCGTTGAAATTGTATCCGGATTTCCCGATGGCCTACAAAGACCTCGCGCGGCTGCTGGCCGCGAAGGGAAATGCCGCCGACGCCGAGGTTGTGCTGGAGAACGGGATCCGGCTGAACCCGATGGACACCGAGGCGCTGCTGATCCTGGCCGAACTGCAGCTCCGCTCGGGCCGGCCGGAGATCGCGTTTCAAACCTACGCGAAGGCGGTTCAATCCGACCCCGAATCCACCGCCCCGCGCAATGCGTACGGAATGGCGCTCGCCGGCGCCGGCAAGCCCGGGGAAGCCGTCGCGCAATTCGAAGCCGCCGCGAAACTGGATCCGGCGGACGACTCGCTCCAGAACAATCTCGGCATCGCGCTGAACATGCTGGGTCGAACCAACGAAGCCGTGGCGCGATTCCAGGAAGCCGTGCGGTTGAATCCGAATAACGATTCCGCGCGGTCCAACCTCCAAGCCGTAGGGCCCGGCGGAGCCGGGCGATAGGGAATAGCCAATAGCCAATAGCCACTAGTGTCCGGTTAAAAAGCCTGGCAAACATTGCTGATTTTGAAGGTGGGTAGATTCATTTAGCTGCGATGTTTGAGAAAGCGCCTGTAAAATGGGCATTTTCTCGAAAAGCGTCAGGCTCATAATCTGTACAAAGTGTAGGGGCTGTATCCAAGCGAAGGGCGCTTTTGAGGATGGCCACAAGGAGATAGATGGAGATGGCAATCCAGATCTGAGTACGCACAGCATTATCTGAGGTCCCGTAAAAGTTTTGGGCGCAGGTGTTGCTTCAACCATTTGAAGAACAGCTTCGACTTGCCATCGACAGCGATAAAGCTGTGCGATGAAGTCAGGGCCGTCAGAGTAAAGTTGTTGGTTAAGAAGATGAGAGCTTTTCCGGTCACTGGATCAACGAAGCCAATGCGTCGCAAGGGCTCTGGATAGTCCTTTTTGGGTAAAACTCAGTCATCACCACGGTCTGATCGAAACGTAGCCCGAGGGCTTTGTCGACAGGGCGGGAGTAGAGTCGTCGAGCGCGAAAACTGGCACGAGCACGTGTGACGAAGAAGGCGCCACTTTGATGGATTCGGTGCCATCGGGCAGTCCCAATAGCCGCGATCAAAGATGTAAAGGAACCGGGTTCGTAAGCCAACCAATCCATGTTCACATCGTGGACGCGACTTGGAGTAATAATGACAACGGTTGGGTAGTTGCCGCGAAGGGCCAACAAGGTATGCAATTTGACCCCGGCCGAGTAGGGTTGATACTTGGCCCAAGGGAAAATCGATAAGGACAAATTGATCGTTGGTGAGTCCAGTGCATAAGTGCTACCAGCACCGGCACCGAAAAGCTTCGCCGACGTAGAGGTCGGCAGTCTGACCGATCAGCACATGGGCAAAATCAGCGAAAATGCCGAATCCCGCTTCGTTCGCATCGGCGAGCGTGCTGCGAGCGGGAGCTTTGCGGATGCCGCTGTGATAGAGTCTGGATCCCAAAGCCCGCAAGCAGGTCTCGATATCTCGCAGGCTCTCCCCGCCAGGTCAGTTGGGCAAAAGCCATGACGAGGAACTGTTCGTACGTGGGAAGCGTGCGGACATGGAAGTTGCTCTTGATAACGCTCCACGCACTTGTCGAACTCGTATTTGGAAGGTGATCTAGAAGCTGAGAAACGTCCGGCCTTCGTTCATAGGTTGGTTGGCCGTTTGTCATACGGCTCCAAAACCTGTGAAATAGCCCTTCGAAAATGAAATCGAAAAATTGGTCGACCCTTAGGATGATTCTGTCATTAAAGGAGAAAACAGTGGTCAGCAAAAATTTAACCGGACACTAGTGGCCAATAGCCAATAGCCGATGGCCGATGGCCGATAGTCGATGGCCGATGCCGCGATTCGAACGCGGGACCAATTGACTATTGGCTATCGGCTATCGGCTATGCGCCTTGCGCCTCGCGCCCTGCGCCTCGCGCCCTGGCGCACTTCTCACTGGATTCTGGATTCTGGATTCTGGATTCTGGCTGCGCGTGATTTCCTCCCGGCCAGAGTGCGCGGCAGAAGGCGTGTCTGCGAAAGACACCGGGGGCCGCCGCGCCGCGCTCCTGGCGGCCGCCCTGTTCGCGCTGGTGCTGGGATTGTTCTGGCCCGCCACGCGGAACGGGTTTGTTGCGTATGACGATCCGCGTTACGTGACCGAAAACCCGGTCGTCCAGGGCGGATTAACCGTCTCCGGCGCGGCCTGGGCTTTTCGCACGTTCACCGCGGCGAACTGGCACCCGGTCACCTGGCTGTCGCACATGGCGGATTGCCAATGGTTCGGACTCGACCCCCGCGGGCATCATTTCACCAGCATCCTCCTTCACGCGGTCAATGCCGCCCTGCTCTTCCTGCTGCTGCGCCGGATCACGGGAACCACCTGGCGCGCGTGGATCGCGGCCGCGCTGTTCGCCATCCACCCGCTCCGCGTCGAATCCGTCGCCTGGATTTCCGAGCGCAAAGATGTGTTGAGCACGTTTTTCGGCCTGCTGGCGATTTGGGCGTATGCGGCCGGAAATCTCAAATCTCAAATCTCAAATCTCAAATTCATCTGCCTTTCGGCCTTCCTCTACACATTGAGTTTGATGAGCAAACCCATGCTTGTCACGCTGCCGTTGCTGCTGTTGCTGCTGGATTTCTGGCCGCTGGGGAGATTTGCCCGAAGCCGGCTGCCGCGATTGGTCCTCGAGAAACTTCCGTTCGCGCTGCTGGCGTTAGGATCCTGCGTGGTGACCTGGCTGGCGCAGCGGTCCGGCGGCGCGATGACGTCGATGGCGCGCGTGTCGGCCGCCGCCCGATGGGAAAACGCGGCGGTTTCGTATGTGCGGTATCTGCTGAAAAGCGTGTGGCCGTCGGGGCTTTCGGCCAATTACCCGGTGGTGGAGCACTGGGCGCCGGGCGTGGTGGTTTACGCGGTGATTTTGCTGGGGCTGATTTCCGCCGCGGCATGGCTCACGCGGCGTGCGGCGCCGTGGTTTTTCACAGGCTGGTCCTGGTACCTGGCCGCGCTCACGCCGGTGCTGGGCCTCGTCGCCGTCGGGGAACAATCCATGGCGGATCGCTACACCTACGTGCCGTTCATCGGCCTGGCGATCGTGGTCGCGTGGGGCGCGGCCGCGCTGGCGGCGGGCGGACGCCCGCGGGCGATGGCGCTGGCCGCGGCGCTGGCGGCGGCGATCACCCTCGTCGCGGTGACGCGGGAAGCAATCGGCTGGTGGCGCGACACCGAGACGCTGTTCGGGCGGGTGGTGTCGGTGACGGAAAACAGCCGCTTCAACGATGCGCTGGGCAACTGGCTCGTCAGCGCCGGCCGCATCAACGACGCGCTCCCGCGGTTTGAGACGGCGGTCGCGATCGATCCGGGATCGGCCGCGATCCAGGTGGATGACGCCAACGCGCTGCTGCGCGCGGGGCGGCTGGACGAGGCGATCGAGCATTATCGCAGGGCGGTGGCGATCGAGCCGGGCAACCCGGATTATCACAACAACCTCGGGGCGGCGTTGTCGCAGGGCCGCCGCGACGACCCGGCGATCGGGGAATTCCGGGAGGCGGTTCGATTAAAACCCGGCGCCCCGCAATCGCATTCGAACCTGGCGCTGGCGCTCGCCAGGCGCGGGTCGACGTCGGAGGCGCTGCAGGAATGGCGCGAAGCGGCGCGGCTGGATCCGAACAACCCGGCGCGGGCGGCTCAATTGGCGTCGGCCCTCGCCCGATTCGGCAGCCCGGACGAGGCGATCGCGGAATACAGGCGCGTGCTGTCGCTCGATCCGAAGCTGGTGTCGGCCCGGAACGACCTGGCGACGTTGCTGGCGCAGCAGGGCCGGCTGGAGGAAGCGGCGGGACAGTTCAAGGAAATCGTCGGAACAGAGCCGGGAAACGAAGCGGCGCACTTCAATTACGGCCTGACGCTGGCGCAACTCCAGAAGTGGAACGAAGCCGCCGCGCAATTCCAGGAAACGTTGCGGATCAATCCGTCGAACACAACCGCGCGGCAATACCTGGATCAATTGAAGCTCAGGGAATGACGAATGACGAATGACGAATGACGATTTCGGATTTTGACTCCGCACTCCGCATTCCGCACTCCGCACTTCCTTCACGCGGCTTCTTCGGCGGGCTCGGGGTCGGCGGGTTCGGCGGGGGCGCCAGCGGTTTTGTCGGCGGGGGATTCGGACGCGCTCCATTTCATGGCGCCGGCGAAGAGGGCGGTGAAGAGGCCGCCGCTGAGCATGGTGTTGCGGAAGAATTGCCACGTATCCGGCCAGCCGTGCGTGCCGCGGATCAGGGCCGTCAGCCAGCCGAGGAAGTTCTTCGTGTATTCGGGGTTCTGGAACGGATTGAACAGCCACGACGCGGTGTTGGTGATGAAATAAAAGAGCAGCGCCCCCAGCAGGCCGCCGCCCAGCAGGCCGAGGAAGGACGATTGCGGTTTGAATCGGCGGCCGAGACCGAAAATGGCGGCGTAGGCGACGTAATTGAACACCTGGTACCGCAGCGCGGGCCAGGTCCAGACGTCCCAGCCGCGCATGGAATAATAGGAATTCAAAGCGGCATCGGTGGCGATCATGAGCACCAGCGGCAGGGCCCAGCCGGATCGGCCGGGAAAGTAGACGCCGGCGCAAAACGCCAGCGCGTAGGCCGCGCTGAAATTCGCGAAATCCGAGGATAACATCCCCGGGATCCGCGACAGCGCAAACACCACGGCGAACAGAATCAATGTCGGCCAGCGACCTTTCACCCGGCCACAATAGCGCAGGATCGAGGGGATTCAATTCCGGAATGGCGGACCACGACCCGGAATCACGAAGTGAAGGCAACAACTTCTTCAACCACGGAACACACGGAGCACACGAAATGGGGCACGGAAGGGGTACATTCTCACAGGAGGAAGCAGAGGCAGCAGAGGGAAAAAACAGGGGAAGTTCTTGCAGAAGGCAAGGAAGGGAACGAAGTAAAAGATCTTAACCACGGAACACACTGAATCACACGAAAAGAGGGACGGAATTTAGGAAGGGGAATGAACGGCAATAAGAAAACAGCCTGGTTGAATCTTAGCCGTCTCTATGCAGTTCAAAAAAACTCAGACTCACGCAGAGACGCAGAGGACGCGGAGGGCCGCAGAGAAATGGGTCAGGCAAATCGCTCACTAGAACCCATCTCATAAATAGGCAAGGGGTGCGTTGCCAGAGGTTTTGACCTGATGCAAGGCGCGAGGAAGGAGAATATCCGAATGGATCTTCGACTGACGAGCAACGCAGCAGCAGGTCAAAAGATCGGCAACCCTGCGGGCTGGATATTAGGCGTCTGGCGGCGTTGCTCAGTCACAGAGCCGTGAAGGCTCTGCTCCTTCGTCGCGCCTTGCCAGACGCCCAATAGCCTCCAGCGCACCCCTTGCCTATTTATGAATGGGTTCTAATCGGTAACCCCGAAAAAGCCGCCAGTTCTCTCTGCGAATCTCTGCGCCCTCCGCGCCTCTGCGTTTATCCCCAGGAAAAACCAACTGCCTAGAGACGGCTTAGAGCGGCTCAAGAAATGTCGTAGCCAAAGGTAGGGTCGCCGACCGCGGACGCCGCAGCGCGGCGTCTTGGCTTCCGCGGCTACGGTTTATGTTAAACCGCTATAGCCGCAAAAGAACGCATAGAGGACAAAGAGAGAACACAGGTTTCAGTCTTTTCTGTGATCTGCGGGCAAATGCTTTTTTCCGTGGTTCCTTTCGTGTGTTTCGTGTGTTCCGTGGTTAAACATCTGTCAGAGTCTCCTTACGTCGACTCCTACCCTGGGGCTGCGGACTCGCAGCAGTTCGTCGCTCCCGGTTGTTTTTCCTGTCTTCTGCATTCTTCATTCTTCATTCTGCCTTTGATGAAGGTTGGCGTCATTTCGGACACGCACGGTTACCTGGATCCCAAGGTCCTGGAACTGTTCCGGGGTGTGGAACACATCTTCCACGCGGGCGACATCGGGACGTCGATGATTCCATTCGAGCTGTCTGAAATCGCCCCGGTGACGGCGGTGCTGGGCAACACGGATCCTCCCCTGCCCTTCAAGGAAACCGAGGTACAGGTGGTGGGCGGTCGGAAATTCCTGGTGCACCACATCGTGAAGCATCCGCTGGAGCTGGGGGAATCGCTGCAGCGCCGCGTGACGCGGGAGAAGCCGGATGTGATCGTCTTCGGCCACACGCACAAGCCGTTTTCCGAAGTGCATAACGGCATCCTGTTTTTCAATCCGGGCTACGCCGGAAAACCGCGGTTCAAGCTGGAGCGCAGCGTGGCCCTGCTGGAATGGAAGGACGGGAAACTGCAGGAAAAGTTTTTGCCGCTTTGAGGGGGAAAACCGCAACCTCACGATTGCGGCTACGGGCGGGGTAGGGACGCCGCGCTGCGGCGTCCGGGGTCGGCGCAGCGCACCGACCCTACCTTTTCGGATGCGACATTTCTTAAACCGCTCCCGACCTTTGCTTTCGGCTATTGGCTATTGGCTATTCAAAGAGCTCGCCGCCGCGAGCTCTTTGATGCGTTTGAGATCCAGTTTTCCGGTGCCCAGCAGCGGGAAGGATTCCAGGAAAAAGAACTGGTCGGCGCGGGGTTTCCAGAGGTTGGGCAGGTCGGTTTGGCCGAACTTTTCCAGGACCGGGGCGAGCTGGGCGGCGGACAGCTTGTGGAACACGACCAGGCGCTCGCCTTTTTTCTCGTCGGGCACACCGGCAACCACGAACGTCTGTTCCGTCGCCCCGGCCAGTTCATGGAGGCGGTCCTCGACTTTGATGTGCGGGACCATTTCGCCGCCGATCTTGCTGAACCGGCTCAGGCGGTCGGTGATTTGCAGGAAGCCGTCCTCGTCCATCGACGCGATGTCGCCGGTGACGTACCAGTAATCGCCGGCGCCGGCGGGCACGAGCACTTCGCCGCTTTTTTCCGGCTGACCGAGATATCCCAGCATCACGTTAGGTCCGCGCACCCACATCAGCCCGGCCTGGCCGGGCGGGAGCGGGGCGGCGGTGGCGGGATCGACGATGCGGACGGAGACGCCGGGGAGCGGGTGCCCGATGCGGCCGCGTTTGCCGCCGACCTGGCGAAATCCGGGCGACCGGAAATCGTAGGTGTTGACGGCCACCGCGGGTGCGCACTCGGTGCAGCCGTAGCCTTCCAGCGGGCGGATGCCAAATCGTTCCTCGAAGGCGGCGGACAGCCGTTCGGGCAGTTTTTCGGCGCCGGTCATGACGAGCCGGACGCCGCCGAAATCCTCGGGCGCGCAGCCGCGCAGGTAGAGCTGGAGGAACGTGGGTGTGGCGAGGACGAACGTGACGCTGTGTTCGCGCGCGAGCGGGCCGATGGCGCGGGTGTCGAGCGGGTTCGGGTGGTACACGACGCCGGTGCCGAGCACGGCGGGCAGGCAGAGGGTGGCGGTAAACCCGAACGAATGAAAGAACGGGAGCACCCCGAGGACTTTGTCGCGCCGGTACAATCCGAACACCTGGTCGAGCTGCTCGAGGTTCGACCCGATGTTGTAATGGCTGAGCATGACGCCCTTGGGATCGCCGGTGCTGCCGCTGGAGAAGATGACGGTGGCGAGGTCGTCCAGGCCGGCCTTGTGGCGCCGGCCGAGGGCGCGTTCCAGGGCGCCCGCCGGGAACAGGCAGGCGAGGATCAGCGCGGTGAGTTTTTCGAAGGCGGACGGCGGACGTTCGAACAGGTCTTCGAGATAGAGCATCTTGCCCGGAACCTTCAGCTTGAGTTTGTCGAGGAACGCGCGCGAGGTGAGGACGGTTTGGATTTCGCACTGGCGGATGCAGGAGGCGATGCCGGATTCGGAGAGGGTGTAGTTGAGGTTGACCGGGACTTTGCCGGAGAGGAGCGCGGCGAAATTGGCGAGTGCGCCGGGGATGGACGGCGGGAGCAGCAGGCCGACCTTGTCCTGTCCGGCCCAGGGTTTCCGGAGGCGGCGGGCCAGGATGAGGGTTCGGACCAGCGCGCCGCCGAACCGGACGCGGGGCGTGCGGGCGTCGGCCATGGCGAACTGGAACGGGTGCCGCCGCGCGGTGCGCAGGAACCCGCGTTGCAGGGGTTCCATCCGGGCTTTGCGCGCGTGCCAGGCCTGCGCGAGCAGTTCCTGGACGGCCTGGCGCACTTCGAAGGGGGTGGCCTGCGCCGTGAGCGGTTTGCCGTAATTGACGGTGATGGGATACGGCAGGTGGCGCGGCCATTTCCAGAGAAACCGCCCGTTGCGATAGCTGAACAGGCTGCCCCAGACGCCGTCGAGCGCGACGGGGATGATCGGGGCGTCGAGGCCTTTCATGATCCGCTCGAACCCGCGGCGGAACGGGAGCAGGTGCCCGATGCGGGTGATTTGGCCCTCGGCGAAAATGCAGACCACCTCGCCGGCGCGGATGGCGTCGCCGGCGGCCTGGAGCGACTGGAGCATCTCGCGCGGGCGCTGTTCGGACGAGATGGGGATGACCCCGAGGATTTTAGCGAACGGTTTGATGTAAGGCAATTCGTAGTGGCCCTTGTACATCAGGAATCGGACCTGTCGATCGGTGGACGCGAGGAGCAGGACGGCGTCGGCGAGGGAGACATGGTTGCAGACGAACAGGGCGCCGCCCTTGGTGGGGATATTGTCGCGGCCCAGGACGCGCATGCGGTAGACGGTGCGGGTGAGGAGCCAGAGCACGAAGCGCAAGAGGGCATCGGGGAGCAGGACGAGCAGGTAGACGGTGGCCGCGAAGGTGGCGGCGGCGGCGAGCAGGAAGACGGTGGGCGGATTCAGGTGGGCGGCAACGGTGACGAGGTAATACACGCCGGAGGCGCTGAAGATGCCGACAAACGACAGCAGGTTCGCGGCGGCGAGGACGGCGCCCTTGTTTTTGGGATCGGGCCGGTGCTGCAGGAGGGCGGCGATGGGCACGATGAAAAAGCCGCCGAAAAATCCGAGCAGAGACAATTCGGCCGCGACACCCCAGAACGAGACGCCGTGTCGGCCCAGCAGCGCGCCGCACACGGTCATGCCGACGGAGCCGAGCGGGATGAGGCCGTATTCGATCTTTCCGCCGGAGAGATAGCCCGCGGCGAAGCTGCCGATGCCGATGCCGATGGCGGTGGCGGCCTGCAGGTAGCTGCTGCGCTGGGGATCGTCGATGTTGAGGACGTCCTTGGCATAGATGACGATGAGGAACTGGACCAGGGCGGCGAAGGCGAAGAAGTAGGTGTTGCCCAGCGTGGCGAGCCAGAGGACGCGGTCTTTCCGGATTATTTTCAACTGGGACCAGAGATCGGCGAGGAAATTGAGCTGTAATTTCTTGGCGGGGTTGGCGGCGGGGACCCGGGTGATGGTGAGGCTCGTGAGCAAGCCGAGCCCGGCGAGGGCAATGAGAATCGCGCCCGACCAGCCCTGTTGTCCGGCGAACCATTTGCACAGGATGCTGCCGGCGACGGTTCCGCCGATGATGGAGACGAACGTGCCCAGTTCGAGCACGCCGTTGCCCCAGGACAGGAGCCGCTCGGGGAGGAGTTCGGGGAGCAGGCCGTATTTGGACGGACCGAAAATCGCGCTGTGGACGGCCATGAGGAAGACGCAGCCGAGCGTGAGATAGAGGTTCCCGAAGGCCAGTCCGGCGAGGGCGAGCGACATGATGCCGATCTCGAAACATTTCACGCCGATGGTGACGGAGCGTTTGCTGTAGCGGTCGGCGAGGTAGCCGCCGAACATGGAGAAGAGGATGAACGGGAGCGAGAACAGCGCGCCGACCACCCCGACCAGTTTGTCCCGTTCGTCATTGGGCAATCCCATGCCCGCGATCAGCGAGATGACGAGCCATTTCAGGACGTTATCGCTGAATGCGCCCTGGAACTGGGTGACGAACAGGCTCCAGAATCCCCGGAGCGGGGCGGCGGGCGCGGACGAGTCGTTGGTTTTCATATCCAAGGCTGAATCCGCGGCCACGATAGCCGGGATCGGGCGCAGGGGTGAATCGAAAAAAAAGAGGCGGCATTGACAGGCGCGGAACGGGGGCGGGGAAGACTGGATTGTTGGATTATTGGATTCATGGATAAATGGGAAGACCTGCGCGCGGAGCCATCCGGCAATCCATAGATCCATTGATCCAACAATCCTCGCCGCTCGAGACAGGGCTCGACGGAGTCTCGCCCCACCGGCTTGAACACACCTTCAACCTGCAACTTGCAACCTGGGACCTTCCCGACTAGTTTTGTCTTTTCGTTCAACCCGGGTGTCGTAACCATGGAACAAAATTATGCCTCCTAAATCCGTTGAGAAGACCGTTGAAAAGGCCGCTGTCGCGGACAGCAAGAACGCCGAAGCCGCCAAGCTGGCCGCCGCGCGCCAGCGCGACCTGGACGCCGCGATTTCCACCATCACGAAGACCTTCGGCGACGGGAGCATCATGCGCCTCGGCGACGCGCGTTCGCTGAGGAAGATTGAAGTGATCCCGACGGGCGCGCTGGCGATGGACCTGGCGCTGGGCGTGGGCGGGGTGCCGCGGGGCCGGGTGATTGAGATATTCGGGCCGGAATCGTCGGGCAAAACCACGCTGATGTTGCACGTGATCGCCAACGCCCAGAAATCGGGCGGCCTGGCGGCATTCATCGACGCCGAACACGCGCTGGATCCGGCGTATGCGAAGAAGCTGGGCGTGAACCTGGATGATTTGCTGGTGTCGCAGCCGGACAGCGGTGAAGAGGCGCTGACGATTTGCGAGACGCTGGCGCGGTCGAACGCGCTGGATGTGATCGTGGTGGATTCGGTCGCGGCGCTGGTTCCGAAGGCGGAGCTGGAGGGCGAGATGGGGATGGCGACGATGGGCATGCAGGCGCGGCTGATGAGCCAGGCGCTGCGCAAGCTCACGGCGATCCTGGCGAAGGCCAAGACCACCTGCGTGTTCACGAACCAGATGCGCGAGAAAGTCGGCGTCATGTTCGGGAATCCCGAAACCACGCCCGGCGGCAAGGCGCTGAAGTTCTACGCCTCCGTGCGCATCGACATCCGCCGCCGCGACACCCTCAAGGACGCGGCCGGCAACGCGGTGGGCAATCATGTGAAGGTGAAGATCGTGAAGAACAAGGTGGCGCCGCCGTTTGCGGAAGCCGAGTTCGACATCATTTACAATCACGGCATCAACAAGGAAGGCAGCATCCTGGACGTGGGCATCGATTGCGGCGCGGTGGAGAAGAAGGGCGCGTGGCTGCAATTCAACGGCGAACTGATCGGCCAGGGCAAGGACGCGGCGCAGAAGGCGCTGGCGGAGAAGCCGGAACTCGCGGCGAAGATTGTGGAAGCCATCCTGGCGAAGAAAGCGCCGCCGGCGGCGTGACCTTGGACACCGGTTGAATCGTTAAACCGTTAAACCGTTAAACGGGCGACAGCGACAAGCCGTGCGACGATTTAACCATTCAACCCATTTAACGATTTAACTGCCGAGGACGAGGACGAGGACGGGTTGCACGGCACGGGAAAACCGTCAATCGTCAATCGTCAATCGCAAATCCCCGACCCTGCTTATTCGCCGAGGATCTTGAGCGTATATTCGCGTGAGGAAGCGCTGCCGGCCTGGGGCGGGCCGCCGAAGACATTTTCGAGGTAATCGAATTTGTAACGGTAATGCACGACGGAGGCGTCGGCGGGGACGGGGATGTTGCCTTCCCAGCGGTTGGTCATGAGCGGGGTCATGTGCATGGGATAGGTATTGGCGCCCACGACGATCTGGGGCTTGATGGACTCCCATTTGAGCGTTTGCTGCCGCGTGCTCAGGGCAACTTCGACGGTGTAAACGTTATTGGTCGTGCGCAGCTGCTGAGTGGGGGTAAGGTTCGTGAAAGTGGCCGCGCAACCTCCCATCAGGAGGGGCACAAGCAGGAGTGGCGAAATTTTCTTCAACATACGGGGTGAGCCTGACAAAGCGGGTTCGGGATGTAAAGTTGGATTTATTCACCGCGGCGAGACCAAGACCTTTTTTGACAGAATGAACAGAATGGACCGAATGCCGCTTGGGACGGCGTCGGAGGCGGCCGGTGGCGGGTGCAGTGCCCGTGCCACGGCAACAGGCAGGGGTATGCCGTTTCTGCCCATTCAGTTTATTCGGTTCATTCTGTCCAAAACACGGTCCCGGCCTGCTTTTTGCGTTTGACCGGGGTTGGCAAAGGCGGTTAGCTTGCCCGTCCTGTTTTGACCTATGATTGGCACCATTCGAAAACATTCCACCTGGCTTTGGATCGTGATCATCGCGGCGGTGATCGTGACGTTCGTTTACTGGGGCGGAGCCGGCCGGGGCGGGAACGGTCGCGGCGGCCGCGTCAACCTGGGCGCGATTGACGGGCGGCCGATCACGATGGATGAGTTCACCCAAGCGCAGCGCGAGGTGAACCTGCGGTTTATCCTTCAATACGGGCCCGATGCCGACCCGCGGAAGGTGGGATTCGACATAAACCGCGAGACCTACCAGTGGCTGTTTTACCTGCGGGAACTGGAGGCTTTCGGGATCCAGGTGGACAGCGCGTCGGTGGCTCAGGAGGCGCGCCGGATTTTGTCGAACTTCAACGGCCGCGTGCCGTTCGATCCTTACGGCGGCGATTTTCAGCGATTCCTGCGCCACAACCTGGGGATCCAGCAGATGGCGTCGATGCTGGGCCTGAGCGGCCGGCTGGTGGGACCGGACGAGGCCCGCGGTTATTACATCCGGGAACACCAGGAACTCGCGACCGAAGCGGTATTTTTCTCGGCGTCCAACTATCTCGCGTCGGTGCCGGCGCCGACGCCGGCGGCGCTGGGGCAATATTATACCAATGAAATGGCGGCCTACCGCCTGCCCGACCGGGTGCAGGTGAGTTACGTGGCGTTCAACATCACGAATTATTTCGCGCGCGCCGCGCAAGAGCGGACGAACCTGGACCAGGTGGTGGAGGCGGACCTGGCGAACCTGGGGACGAATTACCTGCGATTCGGCAAGACGCCGGAAGAGGTGAAGGCGCGGCTGCGGGACGAACGGATCCGGCAGCAGGCGGAGCTGGATGCGCGGCGGGATGCGAATGCGTTTGCGAGCGCGGTGTTCGACATGAACCCGGTGGCGCCGGAGAACCTGGAGCTGTATGCGAAGACGAACGGGTTGAAGGCGCAGGTTTCGGCGCCGTTTGACGAGGAGTTCGGGCCGCGGGAATTCGACGGCGGACCGAATTTTGCCAAGGTGGCGTTTGGGTTGACGCCGGCGAATCCGTTTGCGGAACCGATTGTCGGGGACGGTGTGGTTTACGTGATGGCGTACAATCGCCAGATCCCGAGCCAGGTGCCGCCGCTGGCGGACGTGCGGGACAAGGTGACGGCCGATTTCAAATTCACGCAGGCGCTGCAGCAGGCGCGCGCGGCGGGCGACGCGTTTTACCAGGCGGCCACGAACGGGCTGGCGCACGGGAAAAAATTCGACGCGGTCTGCGCCGAGGCCAAGGTCAAACCGGTGACCCTGCCCCCGTTCTCGCTCAGCACCCGCGAGGTCCCGGAAACCGGGGATCGCGTGGGCATCTATCAGCTCAAGGAACTCGCCTTCACCACCCCGCCCGGAAAACTCAGCCCGTTCACGTCGACCCGCGACGGCGGCCTGGCGCTTTACGTGGTGCAACGGCTGCCGATCGATGAGGCAAAGATGAAAGCCGACATGCCGGCCTTTTTGAATGCGCTGATGCGCACGCGCCAGAACGAGGCGTTGAACGCCTGGATGGCGCAGCAGATCGGCACCTCGCTCCGGGAAACGCCCCTGGCCCAGGCCGCAACGCGCGCGCCCGGACGGCCCGGCGTTCCCTCCCGCTAACCACGGCCGACCCAATCCGCCGCCGGCGCTCGAACGGACCCTGCCTAACTGATTTGAGCGCCACACTTAAATTTCCAGCCGAAGCCGGCCAGCCGTTCCGGGAAATCCCGGTGCTGTTCGAGGACGAATTTCTCATCGCCCTCGACAAGCCCCCGGGGCTGCCGGTGCTGCCGGATCCCGCCGCGCCCGACCTCCCCGCCCTGCTCCCGATGCTGCATGGCGGGATCGCGGCGGGAAAACCCTGGGCCAGGGAACGCGGCCTCAGCTACCTGATGAACATCCACCGCCTCGACACCGAGGCCGGCGGCGTCCTGCTGTTCGCCCGGTCGAAGGACATGTTCGTCCGCATGAACAATCTCTTCAGCATGGAGCAGCCGGTCCGGGAATACGTGGCGCTGTCGCACGGCGCCCCGATCGAGCCGCGGTTTGAAGTGGACCTGAAACTCGCGCCCAACCCGTCCAATCCCGCGCTGGTGAAGATCGATTCCGCGCGCGGCAAGCGCTCGCGCACGCAGGTGGAGCTGGTGGAACAATTTTCGAACTGGGCGCTGTTCCGGTGCCGGATGCTCACGGACCGGCAACACCAGTTGCGTGTGCATTTGCGCCACTCGCGCCTGCCGGTCGTGGGCGACGCGCTGTACGGCGGCCGTCCCCTGCTCCTGTCGCGCCTGAAACCGGGTTACCGGCTGAAGCCCGGCAAGACCGAGCGGCCGCTGTTGTCCAGCCCGGCGCTGCACGCCGTGAAGATTGCATTCGACCACCCGCAGACCGGCGCGCGCGTCGAGGTGGAATCGCCTATGCCCAAGGATTTCGAAGTGGCGTTGAAATACCTCAGGCGCTACCAGGGAAAGGCAGAAGGCGGCGTGTAGCCGGACACCGCAGCCGCAAAAGGTAGGGTCGGCGCGCTGCGCCGACCGCGGACGCCGCAGCGCGGCGTCCCTACCTGCGGCTACGGTTTATGTTATAGCCGCAATCGTCAGGTTGCGGATTTTCCCGGCCATCCGCGATCTCACGATCGCGGCTACGGGCTCAACTCACCGCCCATTGGAGGATGGATTTCTGGACGTGCAGGCGGTTTTCGGCTTCGTCGAAGATCGTGTCGGCGTGGGCTTCGAAGGTCTGGGCGTCGATTTCCTTGCCGCGATACGCCGGGAGGCAATGCATGACCAGCGCGTCCCGTTTCGCGAGGGCGACGAGGCCCTGGTTGATCTGGTAACCCGCGAGCGCCTTGAGCCGCTCGGCCATTTCGGATTCCTTGCCCATCGAAACCCAGACGTCGGTGTAAAGCAGGTCGGCGCCGGACGCGGCCGCGCGGATGTCGTCGGTCACCACGATCTTTCCCGCCGCGCGGCGCACGAGATCGGGCGAAGGCTGGAATTCTTTGGGGGCGGCGATGCGAAGTTCGAATCCGAGTTTGGCCGCGGCGAACATCCAGGAGACGGGCACGTTGCAGGCGCCGTCGCCGATGAACGCGACCACGCGGCCCTGGATGGATCCGCGTTTTTCCTGGTAGGTGAAAATATCCGTGAGGATCTGGCAGGGATGTTCCTCGTCGGTCAGGGCGTTGATGGTGGGGATGCCGGAGAAGCGGGCGAACTCCTCGACGTCGGTCTGCGCGTAGGTGCGGATGACGGCGCCGTGGATCATTCGGCCGAGGACGCGGGCGGTGTCCTGGATGGGCTCGCCGCGGCCGAGCTGAATGTCGTTCGCGCTTAAAAACATGACCTGCCCGCCGAGTTCGCGGATGCCGACTTCGAACGAGACGCGGGTGCGGGTGGAGGACTTGGAAAAGATCAGCGCCCAGGTGCGGCCCTGGAGCGGCTGCCGGTCGTGGCGGCCGCGCTCGGCCTTCATGCCGGTCGCGGCGGACAGGATGCCGTCGATCTCGGCCCGGGACAGCTTCTCAATGCTCAACAGGTTTTTCATGTCGAGAAAACGCGCATCCTAATCGACGCCCGCGGGATTAACCAGCCAATTTCTCGACGGCGGACCCGATGATCTGGACGGCCTCGGCGGCTTCGCGCGGGGTGAGATTCAGCGCGGGCAGCAGCCGGATGACATTCAATCCGGCGGGAATGCTGAGCAGGCCGGCTTCGTGCAGGGCGCCGACAAAACGGGCCGACTGCGGCTTGGCCGGGTCGCCCGGCAGCCGGGCGAGCGACGGGGCCAGTTCGATGCCGATCATGAAGCCGAGGCCGCGGACATCCTTCACGACGCCCGGGAAACGCCGGGCGATTTCGAGCAGCTCGGCTTTCATCCAGTCGCCGACTTTGCGGACGTTATCGGCCAGGTGTTCCCGGTCGATGACCTCGAGGATTTTGAGGGCGACGGCGCAGCCGAGGGGCGTTCCGCCGAACGTGGTGCCGTGGCTGCCCGCGCCGAGAAGGTCGGCGTAAGGCGCGCGCACCCAGAACGCGCCCATGGGGAACCCGCCCCCGAGCGATTTCGCCATCGCGATGCCGTCGGGCAGGAACGAGGCGGCGCCGGGGGTGTTTTCGAGAATGCGCTGAAAACTCTGGAACCGGCCGGTGCGGAAATGGCCGCACTGCACCGCGTCGAAGAGGAGCAGGAGTTTTTTCTCGTCGCACAACTGCCGGAGGCCGAGGAGATATTCCGGCGAGGCGGGCAGGACGCCGCTTTCGCCCTGGACGCCCTCGATGAGGATGGCGGCGGTGGACGGCGTGAGCGCGGCGCGGACGGCGGCCAGGTCGTTGTACGGCACATGCCGGAAGCCGGGGGTCATGGGTTCGAATCCCTTTTTGACCTTGTCCTGGCCCGTGGCGGCGATGCCGGCGAGCGTGCGGCCGTGGAAGGAATTCAGGGCGGCAATGATTTCGTACCGGCCCTCGTCGTGGCCGAATTTGCGGGCGAGCTTGAAGAGGCCTTCGTTGGCCTCGGCGCCGCTGTTGCAGAAAAAGACCTTGCCGGGGGCGATCAGGCGGCAGAGGGCCTCGGCAAGCCGGCCCTGGGGTTCGTGGTAATAGAGATTGGAGACATGGATGAGCTTGCGCGACTGTTCGACGAGCGCCTCGGTGATGGCGGGGTGCGCGTGGCCGAGGGCGCTGACGGCGATGCCGCCGCCCATGTCGAGGTAGCGGCGGCCCGCGATGTCGTAGACCGCGCTTCCGGCGCCGTGGCTGAGCACGACGGGAAACCGCGCGTAGGTCGGCACGACGTATTTGTCAAACAGCGCCTGCACGGCGGCGACGTCGTTGCGAACGATCGGCGGCGGCGCGGGAACGATTTCTTTCACGGTCTTGTCGAGGCGTTAAAATGTTAAACGGTTAATGTGTTCAATTGCTGTTCGAACGATTCAACAATTCAACATTTTGACAATTTAACAATCCTTAATTAAAGCACCACTTCCGTTCCCACGCCCTCGTCGGTGAAGATTTCCAGGAGCACGGAATGGGGAACGCGGCCGTCGACGAACGACACTTTTTCGACGCCGGCCTGGATGGCGGCGACGGCGCTGTCGACCTTCGGAATCATTCCCTTGTCCACCACCCCGGTTTTTTTCAACCCGTCGACTTCGCCGGTCCGCACGTGCGGGATGACGGAATCGGGGTCGTTCGGATCGCGGAGCAGCCCCGGGACATCGCTCATGAACACAAGCCGTTTGGCCTTGAGTGCGATGGCGGCCTGGGCGGCGGCGATGTCGGCGTTGCAGTTGTAGATGTGCCCGTCGGGGCCGAGCGCCACGGGGCTGATGACGGGGGTGATGCCGTGCCGGATGCACTGGCGCAGCGGGTCGGTGTTGACCTCGATGACTTCGCCGACGTAGCCGATGTCGAGTTTGTTGCCGGGCTTTTCCTTGTCGTCGAGCAGCAGCCGGCGGCATTTGAAAATGTCGGCGCCCGAAAACCCGCGCGCCTTGCCGCCGAGCGACTGGATGGTTTTCACGATCTCGGGGTTGATTTCGCGCGACAGGACGTGGTCGACGATGCCGACGGTGGCGTCGTCGGTGACGCGCTGGCCCTGGATGAAGCTGGCCTTGAGCCCGGCTTTTTCCATCGCGCGCGTGATGGCTTTGCCGCCGCCGTGGACGACGACGGGGTTGATCTCGACGGCTTCGAGAAAAACGATGTCGCGGGCGACGCCGTTGCGGACGGCGGCATCGGGTGAGTCCATGAAGGATCCGCCGTATTTGACGACGAACGTGGCCCCGCTGAATTTCTGGATGAAGGGCAGCGCTTCAAGGAGCGTTGCGGCCTTGGCGATCAGGTCTTGCATGGGTTCGGGTGCGCTTATTTCCCGGGGTTCGCCGCCTTGTTGGCGAGTTCGACCGCGTAAAGCCCCTTGCTGGCGGTGATGAACAGGGTTTTGCGGTCCTTGCCGCCGAAAGACACGTTGGCAGTCCAGTTTTCCGGCACGTCAATTTGGGCGACCTGTTTTCCGTCGCGATTGAACACGGTCACGCCGTGGCCGGTGAGATAGAGGTTGCCGGCGGAATCGATCGTCATGCCGTCCGAACCTTTTGCGCAGAAGAGCCGCTTGTGGGAGAGCGATCCGTCGGGCTCGATGTTGTAGGCATAGGTTTTGTCGGCGCCAATGTCGGCCACGTAGAGCGTTTTTCCGTCCGGCGTGCCCGTGATGCCGTTGGGCTGGACGAGGTCCGTGGTGACGCGCTGGAAGGTCTTGCGGTCGGCGGACAGGAAGTATACATGCTCGCCGTCCTGGGGGCGCTTGTCGTAATTCCACCAGGGCCTTTTATAGAACGGGTCGGTCAGGTAGAATCCGCCCTGGGGCCGCTCCCAGACGTCGTTTGGGCCGTTCAGCGGTTTGCCGTTGTATTCGGCGACGAGCACCGTGTTGGAGCCGTCGGGGCGGATGGACCAGAGCGCGGTCTTTTCATCGGCGCAGGCGAGCAGATCGCCGCGCGCGTCGAAATACATGCCGTTGGCGCGCCCGGCCGGCTGGAGAAAGGTGGTGAGCTTGCCGTCCACGCTCCATTTGAGAATCCGGTTGTTCGGCTGGTCGGTGAAGTAGACGTTTCCCTGCACATCGGCCGTGGGGCCCTCGGTGAAGGCAAATCCATCCGCCAGTTTCTGCAGCGTGGCGCCCGGGGCGAGCACCGCCGGGGCTTGCGCATTCGCCGCAGGGGCGAGGATCGTCATTCCCACCGCCAGGCCCGCCGCTCCCAGATGTTTTTTCATAAGGCGGCAATTCGTATCATGCGGCCGCGGGAACATGAAAGCGGGAGTTTGTCTGGTAGCGCAGGCCGGCCTGCCGTAGCGCAGGCTGCCCAGCCTGCGCCTTCATGGAAAGCGCCGACCAGCGGTCGGCGACACGGCAGGCCGGCGGCCTGCGTTACGGTCAATTTATCTTGCGCGGGCGGGAAAAGATTGAATGATTTTTCCATGCGCACTATTTCATGGTTTCTCCTCGCGGCCTGCCTGTTGCCGGCCCGGGTTCTCTTTGCGGCGGATCCGGCCCCGGCAAACACCCTGTCGGATGCGGAACGGCGGGAAGGCTGGCGGCTGTTGTGGGACGGAAAAACGACGGAAGGCTGGCGCGGGGCGCGGCTGGATTCGTTTCCGACCAACAGTTGGAAAATCCAGGACGGCGTGCTGAGCGTCGTGTCGAGCGGCAACGGCGAATCCGCGGCGGGCGGCGACATCATCACGGCGGACACCTTTTCGAATTTCGAGCTGGTCGTGGATTTCCGGGAAACCCGGGCTGCAACAGCGGGATCAAGTATTTCGTTCATCCGAATCTCGACCCGGTGACCGGCACGAGCGAAGGCGGCGACGGGTTCGGCCATCGGTATGAATACCAGGTGCTGGACGACGCGCGGCATCCGGACGCGAAGCTGGGCCGGAACGGGAACCGGACGGTGGCTTCGCTGTACGACCTGCTGCCGGCCGCGGCATCGAAGCATCCCAAGCCGATCGGCGAATGGAACACGGCGCGCATCGTGATCCGGGGTAACCACGGCGAGCACTGGTTGAACGGCGAAAAGGTGCTGGAATACGACCGTACCTCGCCGGAATTTCGCGATGCTCGAGCACAGCAAATTCCGGAACATCCCCGGCTTTCCGCAATGGACGGAGGGGCACCTTTGCTGCAGGAACACGGCAGCGCGGTGTCGTTCCGGAACATCAAGATCCGCCCGTTGAGCAAGCCGTGAAGCGGTTTTGCCCTCCCGACGCTTGAGCATTCCAGCCACAGCCGGTCCGGCGGGCCGGGTTTGGACCCGGCCTGAAGGCTGGATTCTGCTGGGCGTGATGCTGGCAGGGCTCGGGTTCGCGGCGTACACGGGCCATGCGTGGGAGGATTACTGGATCACGTTCCGGGCGAGCCGCAACCTGGCGACGGGCCAGGGCCTGGTGTTCACGCCGGGCGAACGGTTGCATACGTTTACTTCTCCGTTAGGCGTTTTGATCCCCGCCGCCCTGAGCCGGCTGACCGGGAATTCATCCGACCTTCTCGCGCTCTGGCTGTTCCGCGTCCTGAGCGTCGCCGCGCTGGGGGCGGCCGCCGCCCTGCTCTACCGCGTGCTGGTATTCCTCCAGGTGCGGCCGTTCGCCCGCTGGACGGCGGTGGCGCTCGTGGCGCTCGATGCCAAGAGCGTGGATTTCA
The DNA here is from genome assembly GCA_046346665.1 of Verrucomicrobiota bacterium. Taxonomy (GTDB): domain Bacteria; phylum Verrucomicrobiota; class Verrucomicrobiia; order Limisphaerales; family JAXMHQ01; genus JAXMHQ01. Next base: position 61,747 of record JAXMHQ010000019.1, on the reverse strand, counting down.
GCATCAACGGGATGGAGACGGGGTTCCTGCTGTTTTTCCTGGCGCTGACGCTTCACGGATGGCTGGTGGACGGGCCGAGCCGGGCGTGGCGGCTGGGGTGTGGCTGGGGTGGACTGATGTGGACGCGGCCGGACGGGTGCATTTACATCGGGATCCTGGCGATGGCGGCGCTGTTGTTCCCGGCGTCGAAGGGCAAAAGCGCGCGGTTAAAAAAATGGGGCCGGCCGGTGGTGATCGCGGGGCTGATTTGCACCGCGCTTTATCTGCCGTGGTTTCTCTGGGCGTGGAACTATTACGGTTCCCCCGTGCCGCATACCATCGTGGCGAAGGGTGTCACCACGCCGCCGCAACACCCGGCCGACCTGCTGATTGGAATGCTGTGGTTCCCGGTGAACCTCCTTGGGTCGGCCGGGACGAGTTTGCAGTATGTTTTCCTGCCGGCGTACGCGGTGCACGGCGGGTGGGCGGCGCCGGTTCTATGGATCACGCGCGCGCTGGGGTTGCCGGCGGCGTTTGCGTGGCTTGTTCCCCGGCTGCGGCCGCAAACACGGATGATTTCGTTCGCGTTCCTGCTGGGGAACGCCTACCTCACCGTCCTTTTGAAATCGTATTATCCCTGGTACCTGCCGCCGGTGGCGATGCTGGGCTGCCTGACCATCGGACTGATCCTGGACGAGCTGGCCGCCGTCGGGCCCGCGTTGCGGTATGTGCGGATCGCTGCCGCTGCGCTGGTGGCGGGACAGGCGGTGCTGACCCTGTGCGTCGCCCGGCAGATGCAATTGCAGCAGGCGTTGATCGAGGATGGACTGCGCCGGCCGATCGGCCTGTGGCTGCGCGAGCATGCGCGCACGCCGGCCGACACGGTCATGCTCGAGCCGCTGGGGTATATCGGTTATTACTCCGGGTTGCGCACGCTGGATTATCCGGGGCTCAGTTCGCGCGTGATGGTGGAGACGCTGAAGCGGCTCGGCCCGGCGCGCCAAAGCGAAGTCGCCCTGGAACTCAAGCCCGACTGGCTGGTGCTGCGCCCGGCGGAAATCCGTTCCCGGAAATTCATCGATCCCGCCAGCTTGCAGCGCGATTACGAGTTGGTGGAAACCTTTGACGCCTCGGAGCGAATCCGGTCAATCCGCTGGCTGCCCGGCCGGCCTTACCTGGAATACGACCAGACGTTCCTGATCTATCGCAGGAAGCGGGCACCAGTCGCATTTCGCAGGTCAAGGCCCGCTGACTTTCAGGCGCATGAACCGCCGGATGGCGGCGGAGACAGGAGTTCGGTCGCGCGCCACGATGGTTTCGGTGCCTCCCTCTTCGGCAACACTCCAGGCCTGGTCCACGTCCGCCGCAGCTGAACTCCAGGAGCCGGCGGGCGAGCCGGCGACTTCGGCGAGGCACACGATGTCCGTGGCAGCCCTGGACTGGTTGTAACTCAAGGTGAGAAACCCGTTCTCGACAGCGCCCGCGGGGAGTCCGGCGGCATCCGGTTTCGTCGGATCCAGGCTCAGCGCATATTCCAGAAGAAGCGGCAGGCCGTCGTGGTCGTCGTCCGAAGACGCCGCCGCGTCGTCGGCGATGCCGAACCCGGCTTTCCAGCGGGCAAACGGCGCGAGCGCGGCCGTGTCCACGGTCAGCTTGAAACCGCGCAAGCTGGTTTTGTGACCGGCATACTGGCCGGCGTAACCCGCCACCTGGAAAGTGACGGCGGAAGTGATGTTGGAATACGCGCCTGCGCCTGGGAGCTGGAAGGCGAATTCGCGGTCGGTGTCGTCCGTGAACCGGCCGGTGTCAAACACCTGCGCGCCGTTGGTGATGCCGCCGATGCTGGTGAACACGGCGTAATCGCGCGGGGCATGATAATCGATGCGGCGCAGGGTGAAGCGGACTTCGGCGTTGCGCAAATCCAGTGGTTTTCCAGGCGGCGGCGCCAGGGTGAACGACCACGTGCTCCTGGCGGCGAGCGCTGCGGCGAGCGTGGAAGATGCCTCCTCAGCCGGCATGTTTTGCGACCAGGTCAACGCGTCGTTGCCGGAGGCCGCGGCGATGCCGGCGCCCGCGGTCCAACCCGAGAACACGGCGCCGGATTGGAGCACGTAAACCGGTTTCCAGGGGAGATTCAACGCCGGGTTGGAACCTTCCAGGTTGCATTCGAGAATCGTTCCGGGTCCGCCGGCGGTATTGAAATAAAAAGTTCGCCACGCCGGGTCGCCGTCGGCGTCCACGGCGCGCACGTAAACAAAACTGTCGCCCGCGGCCAAAGGCGTTCCGCTGATGCGCAACCGCGCGGGGTTGCCGTCCGGGTGCGTGACGGCGAGACCGTCCGACAGCAGGCAATCGATGAGATCGACTTTGAGGACGCCGTCGCCGTTCGTGACGAGGATGTCCTGGGAATACGGCTGGCGGAAGACTGCGATAGGCAATTTCGCGGAGGTGACGAACCGGGGAACGGAACCGGCGGGATCGTCGATGGAGCGCAGGCCGTTGATTTCAGCGGGCCAATCCCGGATGAACCGCCATTTCACCGCCGCGTTGGGATCCTGGCCGGCGTATTCGAGGTGGCCCCATTGGCCGTATTTGCCCCAGCTGCTGACGTCGACGAAGGCGCTATGGGTGCGCAGGCCCTTGGCGAGCGCCAGGTTCAAGTGAATTCGGTAGACCTCGGCCATCTGCGGCTGGCGGTTCAACAATTCGAGGAAGGTGGTGATGGCGTCGTCGCGCACGTCGCCGCCGTCGAGGTAATCGGTGTAGAGGGAGGGCCCGCCTTCATAAGCGACGATGGGCTTGATGCCTCCGAAAGCATTGCTGATCGAGGTCCGAAGCCAGGCATCGAAACCGCCGCCGACGCCGGTGGCATCGGGACCGCCGCCGGTCTGGGTGGCGCCGGACAGCAGGCGCCGCTTCCATTCGGCGAAGGTTTCGGCGAGATGCCGGGACACATTCGTCCCGGTCCAGTAGGGATCGGCCGCGGGCACGGACACGGGTTTGGGGGCGGCGCCGTCGGTGAACGTGTTTGTTGTTAGGAACCAGGGATCGGAAGTGGCGGCCTGCTGCCGGGCCTTTGCATAGGCCCAGTCCTGGATGCCGTTGCCGAAGTAGGTCGTCGGGGCGATGACATCGGCGGTTTGGGGCGGGCTGAGTGTCGGGCCGTAGGCCGCGATTTCCGAGAGGAACGGGTCGGTGTAACCCTGGAAGCCCGTGAAGACGGCCGCGGCGCGGACGACGCGGGAGGTGTCGCCGGCGAAGACGATTTGAAAGAGCCGCCAAGCCTGGCAGAAGCGGCGGGCGTTGAATTGGGGTTTGGTGATGCCGAGGGTGTCGGCCTGGGCCTGGGCCCAGTTGCCCTGGCAAAACGCGTCGCCGTTGGACCAGATTTCGTTGGAATATTCCACGAACACGCGCCGGTTTGAATTCAGCGGAGCATACACGGGATTCGACACCGTGTTGGTGTAGGGATTCACACCGTCGCTGCCGTAGCGGATCAACTGGGCAAGCTTGGTGATGAAATCGTCCGAGGCGAGGTGCGGCACGGTGATCCAGAGATCGTGTCCGGAGGCATTGGCGGCGGCGACCATGTATTCGAAGGCGATGCCGGTGCCCCGATCGCCGGAAAAACCGGTGGCGGGCGAACGCCGGTTGAGGACGCCGTCCTGAAACGCATGCGACGGCAGGCGGCGATCCGCCCAGTCGCGCTGCGGACTCGCGTTGCTGTCGTTCCAATCCATGCATCGGAGAAAAGCCCACGGCGCATCCCCGAGCCGCGCGAGGAAGGCGGGGTGGAATAGCTGGTTTTCAAGCGCCCGATTGTCCGGGTCGGCCGGGTCCGGCAGCCACACTTTAATGTCGGTGACGGGGTTGTTGGTGTGGATGTCTTCGACGGTGATCCCGTTGAACCGGGAAGAGCCGGAGAAGCGGTAGACCCGGCGGCCGTTGACCAGGCAGCCGGTGTCGCCGCCGGAGGATTCCGCGGCGAGGTAAGTCCCGCCGCCGGCGCGGATGTCGGCATCACCTTTCCAGGTGACGACGACCTTGCCGCATGCGAGCGCGGTGCGGTCGGGCCAGGTGGACGGGCGCGGGTAAGGGTTTGCGTTCAGGGCGAACAGGACCGCGCGAAGTTTGGCGCCGGGATGGAGGTAGCGCGGAAAACCGTTGGTGTCGAACTGGGGATTGTTCTCGAAATAAACCGGGGAACCCCACTGGCCGTTGGTGAATTCCAGCCAGCCTTCCCCGGCCCACAGGGCATTGGCGAAGGCGGGACGGTTCCAATAGGGATTGCTGCCGAGGCCCAGGCCGACGGGCGCCAGGGTAGACGCGTCGAAACCGGAGGCACTACAACCTCCGATGATCGCGGCAACACCAAGCAGAATGCGGGAAATGGGAGATGTCATAAACACGCTCAAGCCACTGTCGAGGGTCGAGCGTCGAGAGTCGAGGGCAAATCGCGGGAAGGCGAGGCCCTGGACTCCCGACCCTGGACGCTCGACCGTCACATCTGCCTTCTGCCTTCCCTTGAGCCGGGTTCCGCTGTTAAATCGGGCCGCGATGAAGTTGTTGTTTTCAGAACAGAAATCCGATTACGACCATTACCAGTTTCCGTACGCGGTGTGGGCGATACCGGAGCCGGGGGAGACGCCGGCGGCGATTTTCAACGCGGGTTTTCTTCCGTCGTCGAGGGACCTGGACCGGTTTTACCTGTGCCGCCAGGTGCGGGTGGCGCTGGGGCGGTTCAAGGCGTCGTCGGAGAACCGCCGGATTCTTCGAAAAGGCGGCGGGATCGGGGTGAAACTGGTGCCGCGGGCGCAGTTCGATTACACGCCGGAGCGGCGCCGGTTTTTCAAGACGTATGCCGACATCAAGTTCGGCCGGGATATCATGAGTTACGAGCGGCTGGACCTGTTGTTCGAGTCGCCCATCGTGTCGCACCTGCTGGTGTTCACCGATGAGGCGACCGGGAGCGAGGTCGGGGTGGCGACGCTTTACATCGAGGCGAAGGAATTGGCGTATTATTATTACGCGTTTTACGATTTGAATTATTACGCGCGCAACCTGGGGATGTTCATGATGACCTCGGCGGTGGGCTGGTTCGCGGAACGCGGGTTCGCCCAGATTTACCTCGGCACGTGCTATTCGACCAACGCGCTTTACAAGACGCAGTTTCACGGGGCGGAATTTTTCAACGGGTTCCGCTGGTCGGCCGATCTCGACGAACTGAAATATATCCTGCAGCGCGAGCGCAAGGAAGTGCACCAGCACCTGTTGGAGACCGAGGCTTACCGTGATGAATTCTACAAGGGCGGCCTGAAGCGGATTGCCGAGGCCAGCGAATTCCGGGTGCGGCTGAAGTGAGGCGGGCCGTCCCGGATTACTGGCTGGTTTTGCGGGCGCTGAGCATCACGTGCGTGCCGTGGCGCGGGAACAGCCGGACGGCAATGCGATTGCCGGCGCGCGCGAGGCGCCGGACGAGGCCGGTGCGGCCATGATCCTGGAACGCGGTGAAGCTGCGGCATTCCTCGACGTGAAAGCCGGCCCCGGCGAACAGCGCCCCGAGTTCGCGCGGCGAATATTCCCGCCAGTGGAAACCGTAAAACGCCGTTTTTCCGTCGCTGACGTAGTCTTCGAACTGGAAATAATTCCGGATGAGCTGGTCTTCCCCTCGTCCGCTGAGCAGTCCTGCAAGGCTCTGAAAGGACGCCTTGTTGGGAACGGTGATGCAGGCGCGGCCGCCGGGTTTGAGCACGCGCCGGAGTTCACGGACGAATTTCACCGGGTTGAAATTGAAATGCTCCATCGTTTCCCAGCACAGCACCGTGTCGAACTGCGCGTCGGGAAAATCCAGCCGGTGCAGAGCCGTCCGCGTGGGCCCGAAAACCTCGAAGAAATCGGCGTACAACATCCGGATGCCGGTTTCCGAGTAGAGGGATTCCAGCGGCTGCACGGCGGGATCGGGTCCTTCCAGGACCGTGTAACTGGAAGACCGCGGGCGCAGCAGGAACGGGGTGCAGCCGTAGAACGGGCCGATTTCGAGAACCTCGCCCAGGCGTGCGTCAAACAGGCGAAACGCTTCACAGGCGTGGTGCAGGCGCGAAGCGTGCTGGCGAAAGTAACCGTCCTGGCCGCCGCGCGCGTGGGCACGGCGATTGTAGTCGTCGCCCGAGGCGATAAATTCCCGGAGTTTCATGGCTGCGAACCAGTGGCATGCAATGAAGCACCCGGCTGGCGCGCCCAGAGTGAACAGGCGCCGGGCCTCCTGTCAAGAGACGGGCGGCCGCGGGGTGCGATTCGAAATGAGGGGCAATTCCCGGAGCGCGGCTGTATCCGAAGGATCAGCTGCAGGGACGTGGCAGATGCGAAGGCGTTTGAGAAGACAGGGAGCGTTGGTATATCGAACATTTCTGCGGCTGGTCCTGGCGGACACAGCCGCGCTCCTGACCCTCGCCGTAAATCGCACCCGCGGGCGCGAACTCGCCGTTGAAAATGGCGGGAGTGGCAATTAAGGTGGGCGGGTATGTTTGAAAAATCGGGCTTTCTTCGTCCCCTGCCCGGCTCGCGGCTGTGGCCGGCGACCGTGATTCTGGTGGCGGCGATCATTGTCGCTTTTGCCATCCAGGTGCTGGTGTTGCCGCCGGCCTGGGTCGACCGGTATCTGTGCCTGAGCCTGGACGGGCTGCGCCAGGGATATTACTGGCAGCTTCTGTCCTACCAGTTCCTGCACGCAGGACTGTTGCACCTGCTGCTCAACTGCTGGGCGCTCTACCTGTTCGGGCGGGAGGTCGAGTATGCGCTTGGAACGCGGCGATTCCTGGTCCTCTATTTCGCGAGCGGGGTCGTGGGCGGATTGTTCCAGGAACTCGCGGCCCTCGCCTGGCCGGGCCATTTCGGGTCGGGCGTCGTGGGCGCGTCGGCCGGTGTGTTTGGAGTGGTTTCGGCATTCGCGCTGCTAAACCCGAGACGGCCTCTCGTGATGCTGCTGTTCTTCGTGGTCCCGATCCGGATGCAGACGATCACGCTGCTCTGGGTGAGCATTGTCATTTCCACCATTGGAATCGCGTTTCCGGATTCGCGCCTGGTGGAATCGGTGTTTGGAAACGTGGCGCACGCGGCGCACATGGGCGGGATCCTGACCGGCCTGGCCTGCGTGCGGTGGTGGGAAAGGCAGGTGCGGCGCAGGTCGGGCCGGCCGGGGGATCCGCTGGGTTCATGAACCCCGTTGATAATCCGGAGATGCGCAGCTAGGTTGCAGGCGTATGCTAGAGAACCGTGATTATATGCGGCCCGGGGGCGGCGGCTTTGGCCGGGGATTCCGCTGGACGGCCACGGCGGCGTTGATGGCCGTCCTGGTGGCCGTTTTTGCTTTTCAACAAATCGACGCCGTTTACTTCCACACTTATATCCTGGACCGGTTTGCACTGACCCCGGCGGCGCTGGAGTCGGGATACGTCTGGCAGTTCTTCACGTTTCAATTCCTGCATGCGAGCCTGATGCACCTGCTGGGCAACCTGCTGGCACTGTGGTTTTTTGGAAATTTTGTCGAGCAAGTCATGGGGCCGAAGCGGTTTCTGCTGGCGTATTTCGGGTCCGGCGCGGCGGGCGGGCTGCTGCAATGCGTGCTGATGGTCCTGTTTCCACGCCATTTCGGGATGTTGGTCGTGGGCGCGTCGGCCGGGGCCATGGGGATTTTTGCCATCTTCGCCCGGCTCCAGTCGAACGCGACGATTCTCATGAGTTTCGTGCTGCCGATCCGGGCGGACGTGCTGTTGTGGATTACGGCGGCGGTGTCGTTGTTTTTCACGCTGGTGCCGTCCGGGGGCGGCGGGATGGCGCATGCGGCGCACCTGGGCGGGCTGGCGACGGGGCTGCTCTGGGTGCGGATGGGCTGGCAGAACGATGATGTGCCGCTGCCGTGGGAAAACTGGATGCGCGGGTGGCGGCGTGCGCGCAGCGGCGCGGCGGCGCGGCGGCGCCGACCGGAATCCGGCGATTCAGCCGGCTGGCCGGGGGTGCCGGAAGACGAACTTGCCGAAACCGGCCGTGAAGAATTCATCAGCCGGGAGGTCGATCCAATCCTCGACAAAATTTCGAAGCACGGCATTCAAAGCCTGACCGAGCGCGAGCGCAACATCCTGGAAAGAGCGCGCAACCGGATGGCCAAACGCTAGGATCGATCCCACAAATTCACAATTATAGGACCGACCCCTTTTGCGAAGGGGTCAGTCCTATAATTGTGAATTTTGGCGATTCTTGTTTTCGATGCGGCGGGGGCTCGACTCGGGGGGGCGGGTTTTTTAATCTGGGTTCATGATTCAACGTTATTCCCGGCAGGAGATGCGGGACATTTGGACGGACGAGAACAAGCTGCGGATCTGGCTGTTGATTGAGTTGCTGGCGAGCAAGGCGCTGGTGAAGGAGGGCATTGTGCCGGAGGGGGATTACGTGAAGATGAAGGCGGGGGCGGATGCGTGGTTTGCGGATTTGAAGGGGCTGGTGGAGCGACAGCGGGAGCTGGAGAAGACGTTGAATCACGACGTGATCGGGTTCACGACGGCGGTGGCGGAGAAGATCAACGACGAGGCGAGCCGCTGGTTTCATTTCGGCCTGACGAGCAGCGACGTGGTGGACACGGCGTTTGCGGTGCAGCTGGTTCAGAGCGTGAGCATTTTGATCGCGGACGTGCAGGCGGTGCGGAAGGCGATAGCGAAGCGGGCGCGGGAGCACATGTTGACGCCGTGCATCGGGCGGAGCCACGGGATTCACGCGGAGCCGACGACGTTCGGGCTGAAGCTGGCGTTGATGTATGATGAATTCGGGCGGGCGCTGGAGCGGCTGGAGCGGGCGCGGGAGGTGGCGGCGGTGGGGAAGCTGAGCGGCGCGGTGGGGACGAGCGCGCATTTGCCTCCGTCGGTGGAGGAGGCGGTCTGCAAGCACCTGGGGCTGCGTCCGGCGCCGATGGCGACGCAGGTGGTGCAGCGGGACATACACGCCGAATACATGTCGGCGCTGGCGCTGGTGGGGGCGAGCATTGAGCGCTGGGCGGTGGAGTTCCGGCATCTGCAGCGCACGGAGGTGCTGGAGGCGGAGGAGGCGTTCACGAAGGGGCAGAAGGGAAGCAGCGCGATGCCGCACAAGCGGAACCCGATCACGTGGGAGCGTCTGACGGGGCTGGCGCGGGTGCTGCGGGGCAATGCTCTGGCGGCGATGGAGAATGTGGCGTTGTGGCACGAGCGGGACATCAGCCACAGCTCGGTGGAGCGGATTATCTTCCCGGATTCCTGCACACTACTGGATTACATGTTAGGATTGCTGGCGCGGCTGATGGAGGGGCTGGCGGTGTACCCGGAGAACATGAAGCGCAATCTCGGGTTGAGCCTGGGGATGTGGAATTCGCAGACGGTGCTGCTGGCACTGATTCGCAAGGGGCTGACGCGGGAGCAGGCGTATGACCTGGTGCAGCGCAACGCGATGAAGACGTGGGAGGTGAAGCACGCGGGGCGCGACGACGCGAATTTCGTGGAGCAGCTCAAGTCCGATCCGGAGGTGGCGAAGCATTTCAAGGCCGGCGAGCTGGAAGCGCTTTGCTCGGTGGATTTTCATCTCAAGGAAGTCCAGTCGCGGTTCAAGAAGGTTGGTTTGTAACCGGCTCGCATCGATGTCCACGGGCGCGCAACCGCCGGGTTCAGTCCGGGTGCAGCCGGCCACGGAGGCCGACCTGGAGTTGATTGCGCGTCTGGCGGCGGAGATCTGGCGGGTGTGTTACGCCGCGATCCTGGCGCCGGGCCAGATTGATTACATGCTGGCGCGGATGTATTCGCTGGACGCGATGCGGGAGGAGATGCAGGGGCGGGGCATTCGTTACGACCTGTTGTTTGAAGGCGGTGTTGCGGGCGGGTTTGCGTCGTACGGGCCGGAGAGCGCGCCGGGGTTGTTCAAGTTGCACAAGATTTATCTCCGGCCGGAATTGCAGGGGCGCGGGCTGGGGAGCCTGCTGTTGCGGCACTGTGAGGCGGAAGCGCGGAGGCTGGGCGGGCGGCGCCTGATGTTGAATGTTAACAAAGGCAATGCCCGGGCGATTGCCGCCTATCAGCGCAATGGGTACAAGATTGCGCGTGAAGTGGTGGCGGACATTGGCGGGGGCTACGTGATGGACGATTTTGTGATGGAGAAGGTGCTGGAGACTCAGGACAGTTCGATGCCGACCGGGCAGTGATCGGATCCGAGCACGCCGGGGCGGATGAAGCTCTTGGCGAGGCGGGGGCGGAGGGAGTTGCTGATGAGGAAGTAGTCGATGCGCCAGCCGACGTTGCGGGCGCGTGCGCCGGACATGGGGCTCCACCAGGTGTAATGTCCCCCACCCTGTTCGAACTGGCGGAAGGTATCCAGGAACCCGGCCTGGATGAAGGCGCTGAACCCGGCGCGTTCCTCGTCGGTGAAGCCGTGGTTGCGCCGGTTTGATTTCGGGTTCGCGAGGTCCAGCTCCGTATGGGCGACATTCAGGTCGCCGCAGAAGATCACCGGTTTCCGTTTCTCGAGTTTCTTAAGGAATTTGAGGAAATCGAAATCCCAACGCTGGCGGTAGGCGAGCCGGGTCAATTCGCGCTGTGAATTTGGGACGTAGACGTTCACGAGGAAGAAGTCCTGGAACTCGGCCGTCAGCACGCGGCCCTCGCGATCGTGGAGTGACACGCCGATATCCGGCTTGACGTTGATTGGCGGGATGCGGGTGAAGATGGCGGTGCCGGAATAGCCTGGTTTCTGGGCCATGTTCCAGAAGGTTTTGTATTCGACCGGCCAGAGTTGTTCGATCTGATCCGGATGGCAGCGGGTTTCCTGGAGGCAGAGGATGTCGGGTCGTTCTTCATCCAGGAAGGAATGGAAAGTTTTGCGGAGGATGGATCGGAGGCCGTTGACATTCCAGGATACGATTTTCACGGGGAAGATTAGAAAAGGCAGAAGGCAGAATGTCGAATGCAGAAGCAGGCGAAGCGAATCCTGCCAGAGCAAGACTCTGTCCAGAAACAAGACACCTTGAAGCCCAAGAATGTGACAGGGAGGGCATGCTGGATCGTTATCATTCTGGGATTTCCGGGGCCTGGCTGGGGTGGTTTGTTGGTATGTGCTCTGCTTGGGTTGGGGCATGCAAACATTGAGCTACATGGGATTATGGCAACATAATTCCGAGCTCCATTCCGCTTCCTCCCGCTTGGAGGGGGCGCAAAAGTCCCACCTTAATCCGCTGGCACGCGCCTTGCGATAAGCAGGCGTTCTTCTGTATTGGGTTTGGTTCCCGGCGGCTCGCGAAAGCGGGCCGCCGGTTTTTTGTACCTGAACAAAGCCTGGAGGGGTGCCGTTTTGGCATTCCCGAAATGGATCAGCATGAATGGGACGGCGGGGACCGGGCTTCGTCAAGCGAGACGGACTCCGCCCCGGCAGGCGCCGTCCCTCCCGGGGATGGGTCAGGTTTCGCGTTGGAGGGCGACGGCGCCGAGGGGTGGCAGGGTGAGTTGAGCGGAGAAGGGTTGGCCGTGGCAGGGGGGCTGGTCGGCGACGATGCCGCCGAGGTTGCCCACATTGGCGCCGCCATAGACGGCGGCGTCGGTGTTCATGACTTCCTTCCAGCGGCCCGGGCCGGGGAGTCCGAGGCGGTAACCCTGGCGCGGGACCGGGGTGAGGTTGAAGACGGCGACGATTTCCCCGCCGCCGGAGCGGCTGCGTCGGACGAAGGACAGGACGCTGTTTTCGGTATCGGAGCAATCGATCCAGGAGAATCCTTCGGGATCGAAGTCACTTTCCCAGAGAGCGGGCGAGGCGGTGTAGAGGCGGTTGAGGTCTTCGAGGCATTGTTGCATGCCGCGGTGGTAGGGGCCGGCGCCGAGGAGCCACCAATCGAGCTGTCCGTTGGCGTTCCACTCGGCGCTCTGGCCGAATTCGCCGCCCATGAAGAGGAGTTTTTTTCCGGGGAAGAGCCACTGGTAGGCGGCGAGGGTGCGGAGGTTGGCGAATCGCTGCCAGTCATCGCCCGGCATGCGTCCGAGCAGGGATCGTTTGCCGTGCACCACTTCATCGTGCGAGAGGGGCAGGATGAAATTTTCGTGGTGATGATAGAGCATGGCGAACGTGAGGTCGTTCTGGTGGAATTTGCGGTGGATGGGGTCGCGGCCGAAGTAGCCGAGGGTATCGTGCATCCAGCCCATGTTCCATTTGAAGGAGAACCCGAGTCCGCCGAGGTAAGGCGGGCGGGTGACGAGGGGCCAGGCGGTGGATTCCTCGGCGATGGTGGTGACGCCGGGGAACTGGACGTGGGTGAGGTGGTTGAATTTCCTGAGGAAATCGATGGCCTCGAGGTTTTCGCGTCCACCGTACTGGTTGGGGATCCATTCGCCTTCCTTGCGGGAATAATCGAGGTAGAGCATGGAGGCGACGGCGTCGACGCGGAGTCCGTCGATGTGGTAGCGTTCGCACCAGAACAACGCATTAGCCGTTAGGAAGTTGCTGACCTCGTGCCGGCCGTAATTGAAGATAAGGGTGCCCCAGTCCTGGTGGGCGCCTTTGCGGGGATCCTCGTGTTCGTAGAGGGCGGTTCCGTCGAAGCGGGCGAGCGCCCAGTCGTCGCGGGGGAAGTGTGCGGGGACCCAGTCGATGATGATGCCGATGCCGGCTTCGTGGAGGGCGTTGACGAGGAACTGGAAGTCGGCGGGTGTGCCGTAGCGGCTGGTGGGGGCGTAGAAGCCGGTGACCTGGTAGCCCCAGGACGGGTAGAAGGCGTGTTCGGCGACGGGGAGGAATTCGACGTGGGTGAAACCCATTCGTTTCACGTATTCGATGAGCGGTGCGGCGAGTTCGCGGTAGCTGTGGGATTCGCCCTCGGATTTTTTCTGCCACGAGCCGAGGTGGACTTCGTAGATGGAGAGGGGCGAGCGGAGCGGCTGGCGGTCGCGGCGCTGGCGCATCCAGGCATCATCGGTCCATTGGAACGCGGCGGGGTCCCAGACGATGGACGCGTTTTTGGGGGCGCTTTCGAAGAAGGTGCCGTAGGGATCGGTTTTGAGGGTGATCTGGCCGTGGATATTGCGGATTTCGAACTTGTAATGGGCGCCCTGGGGAATGCCGGGGATGAAGATTTCCCAGACACCGGACGGCCCGAGGGATCGCATAGCGTGGCGGCGTCCGTCCCAGGCGTTGAAGTCGCCGACGACGCTGACGCGCTGGGCGTTGGGGGCCCAGACGGCGAAGCTGGTGCCGTGAACGCCGTCGATGGTGCGGAGGTGGGCGCCGAGCTTGTCGTAGATGCGGTGTTCGTCGCCTTTGCCGAAGAGGTAGAGATCCGATTCGCCGAGTGTGGGGAGGAAGGAATAGGGATCGCGGGTGCGGAAGGATTGAGAGCCGCTGTATTTGACGACGAGGTCGTAGGCGTAGATGCGGTCGGCGTCGCGGGAAACGCCTTCGAACAACCCGGCGGGGTCGATGGATTTCAGTTCGAAGGAGGGACGATTTTTCTCGTGGACGGGCTGGATCTGGACGCTGCGGGCGCCGGGGATGAGGGCGCGGGCGACGATGCCCGAGCCGTCTCCGAGCAGGTGCATGCCCAGCAATTCGTGAGGTGAGCGGTGCTGAACGTTGACCAAGCTTCGAACTTCATCCTGGGTGAGCAACATGGTGAGATCATGGTAACAGGGAAACCCGCACACGGCATGCGAAATCTGCTAGAACCCATCTCATAAATAGGCAAGGGGTGTGCTGGAGGCTATTGGGCGTCTGGCAAGGCGCGACGAAGGAGCATAGCCTTCACGGCTCTGTGACTGAGGAGCAACGCCGCCAGACGCCCAATAGCCTCCAGCCCGCAGGGTTGCCGATCTTTTGACCTGCTGCTGCGTTGCTCGTCAGTCGAAGATCCACTCGGATATGGGCTTCCCAAGCCCTGCAAGCGAGTTGCCCCAAATGGAATCGTGCGCTGGCGCCCACTGCAGTCTCCTTCCTCGCGCCTTGCATCAGGTCAAAACCTCTGGCAACGCACCCCTTGCCTATTTATGAGATGGGTTCAATAGCCTTTTTGGAAAAACTATCGCCTTTGGCAGGAAGGCCGCGCTGCGGTGTCCGAGGTCGGCGCAGCGCGCCGACCCTACCTTACCGGATGGGGGACGCCGGGGACGGCGTCCTTCCCGCGCGTATCGACTAACGAAAGATTCGGTCGAGTTGGGCGTGGAGGATGAAGGGTGGGCCTTCGGACCAGGCGAGGAAGTCGGCGCGGGCCATTTTGCGTTCGACGGGCCACTGGGCGGCGATGCGGGCGGCGGCCTGGTCGGGGGACCAGCCGCGTGGGGCGAGCCGGGCGTGCTGGGTGGCTTCGGAGCAGGCGACGCAGACGGTGGCGTTGAGTTCCTTTTCGGCGCCGGTTTCGAACAAGAGCGGGATGATGACGATGCCGATGGGGGCGCCCTGCCGGCGCCAGGAATCGGCGTGTTGGCGCCAGAGGGTGCGGATGCGGGGGTGGGTGATGGATTCGAGGATGTGGCGGTCGGCCGGGCTGCTGAAGACGCGGCGTGCGAGTTCGGCGCGCTGGAGGTGGCCGGAGGGGCCGATGATTTGGGGGCCGAAGGCGCGGGCGATTTCGGCGAGGGCGGGCTGGCCTGGGGCGACGACCTGGCGGGCGAGCTGGTCGGTGTCGATGACGGGGAGTCCGCGGCCGGCGAGGTAGAGTCCGGCGGTGGATTTGCCCATGCCGATGCCGCCGGTGAGGCCGAAGAGTTTCATGCCTTCCATGGCGGATCCGGGTTTCTCCGTGGGGATGAGCCACGGATAAACGCGGACGGACAGGGATCAGGGTCCGAGGACGACGCGGGCGCTCTGGTTGGTGCCGAGGCTGAAGCCGGAGCCGAAGCCCTGGAGCTGGAGGATGGCGCCTTTGAACTGGACTTGTTTATGGGTGGCGGGGTCCTGGGTGCTGCCGGAGAACGTGCCGTTGCCGGCGTTGATGGACAGTTTGCTGCCCTGGGGAGTGATGGCGGTGTTATTGGATTTGACCATCACATCGAAGGCGATCGGTGCGGACAGATTGCCGCCGCCGAGGACGATGCCGGTGTTGGTGGTGCCGGTGACCGGGGCGAGTTTCGAATTGTATTTCGAGCCGATCGCGGCCGAGTTGAGTTCGAATCCGTCGGGGTAGAATTTAGCCGTAACATTTTCGACGCGGATCCAGCTGAAGTTGCCGCCGACGTCCTGGGCGCCGGTGGATTGGAAAGAGAGCCAGCCGAGGACCTGTCCCTGGTTTTTGGGTTCGGGCAGGTAGAGCGGCCACAGGCCGGAGCCGGCGGCGCTGGTGTTTTCGGAGACCGTGACGCCGTCGGCGAGGGAGGCGTTGAGGCTGGCTTTGCCGCTGGAATCGACGTTGATGGTGGCGTAACTGTCGCCGTAGGGCTGGGTGGTAATGGCGGCATTGCCCGAACCCGGCAGGATGAGGGTGTATTTGCCGGCGAAGGGCGCCGGGTTTTTGCTGCTGTAAACGGCCTGATTGGCCACGAGAACGGCTTGCCATCCGGAACCGTCGACGAAGCCGGTGATCTGGTCGGAACCGGCGATGAGCGCCAAGGTGATGGAACTCTTCGGCACGGTGACGGTGCTGTATCCGCCGGAATCGAACTGTCCGTTGAAGGAGAACTTGCTCGATCCGATCTGGAGAGAGCCGCTGAACTTGCCGTTCTTGGAGGTATTGATGCTGATGAAGCCGGAGTGGCCGAACACGACGCCGTTGGTTTCGTAGAAGAGGCCGCTATAGGCGGCGTTTGTGGGGGCGAAGTTGAACGAGGCCGTGAGGGCGACATTATTCGTGGGGGCGGTGAAGACAACTTGGGGCGCCGTGCCGGTGAAATCGCCCGACCAGCCGAGGAAGGCGGAGCCGTTCTTAGGCTGGGCGATCATGGAGTATTGCTGTCCGGCGATGAGCGACTGGCCGTTGAGGTTGGGCTGGACGTCACCGGAGCCGTTGATGGAGACGGAGGCGTTGATGAAGATGAAGGGGGCGGAATTGCTGCCGTTGGGGATGCCGGTGCCGCTGGAGTCGATATTCATGCTGGAGCGGAGGGCGGCGTTGACGTGGTAGAGCTGGCTGTTTTCGAAGACGACGGTGCTGCTGTTGGCGCCGGCGTAGCTGCTGACCCAGCGGAGGTTGCCGTTGAGGTGGTAGCTGGTGTTGCCGTTGAGGTATTCGGCGGCGGAGAGCGGGTTGCCCATGGCGCCGGTGCCAAGGTACATATTGGTCGGCACTTTGACCGCAGCGTAGTAGAGGATGAAGTTCGGGTCGATTTCGATGGCAGCGACGCCCTTCTGGCCGAGCTGGGTCAGGTCGAGCAGGTCGACATAGAGGGCGTTGGTCACGCCTGGGAGGGAGGGTTGAAAGACGAACCGGGGATCGGGCGAGGAATTGGTGGTGACGGTGATATTGGTCACGCCGCCGGAGATGCTGCGGTTGGTGATGATGACCGTCATATTGGACAGGACGAGGGTGCCGATGGCGCCGTTATTGGTGAAGCCGGCGGGGTTGGCGCCGCGATCCTGGCCGGCCCAGGTGTGTTCGGCGGTCGGGCTGGGGACGTTGGTGGTGGTGACGCTGAAGAAGGTGCTGGCGAGGAAATCGCCATTGGCGGCCTTGACCTGCTGGCGGAACCCATTTTGCATGGTGAACTTGCTGGCGACACCGCCGTCGCTCAGCGAGTCGGTCTCGTTGAACTGGAGGAAATCACCGGAGTTAATCGTTGCGCCATTAAATGCAAGGCTTTTCCCGGCGAGGCTGGTCGGGCCGGAGGAGTAGATGAATCCCTGGTTGACGGTTGCGTTTTGGGCCTGGATCTCGACGGCGCCGCTAAAGGCATAGAGGATGCCGCTGTTGAACAGGTTGAGGGTGCTCAACTGGAGCCCGCCGGCAAAGACGATTCCGTTGGAGGAGTTGACGAACCACTCGTAGGGGAGCGGGCGATCATCGCCGAAGTGGGCTTCGTTGGGGACGAGGAGTTCGGACCTGTTGGTGAAGAACGCGACGGTGGGCGCGTTGGAATAGCGCCAGTCGATGACGCTGGCCCCGGTCAGGAGCAGGTCTGCGTCGAGAGTGACACCGGTGCCGTCGAACAGGAGGGAGTCGACGACGGACATATCATCTTGGAGGATGATGTTGCGGGCATGGGCCTTGAGGTCGCGGACCTGAACGCCGAGGGTCGTGGTGAGGCCGCTGGCGTCGAGCACGAGCACGGAGAAGCCGGCGCCGAATTCGTTGGTGAGGGGTGTCCAGAAGATGCCGGGTGGATTGGTCGGGTTGGAGGTGTCGTTGGAGAAGTACCAGTTGTTTGTGATGACGACGTCCACGACGTTGCTCCAGGTGGCGCTCCAGGCGTAGATGGTGCCGCGGATGCGGTTGACGCTGGACGGGGCGATATTGCGCAGGACGAGCAGTCCGTTGGTGGAGCCGAGGTCGAGGCTGAGATTTTCGCAATCGATGACGGCGTTGGTGCTCGACTGGAGGTGAAGGGCGTGCAGGTCGAGGACGCCTTCGGAGCGGAACCGGGCCTGGTCGAGGTTGAGGTTGACGGCGTCGATCTTGATATTGCCTGGCAGATCCTGGAAGGAGGTATTGGGGGTGATCTGCGGGCGGTTGACGATGTTGTCGAGGGTTGCGGAGTAGGCGGAGAACTGTCCGGTTTGGATGATGAAATTGGTGACGACATCGACGCCGATGACGTTGGTGGCGGTGAGCATATCGCCGGAGCTGATGAAGAACCGGGCGTCGGGGAGGCCGTTGGTGGCGCGGATGATGCCGGTTTCCGGGCTGCGGCTCATCATGTAGTTGGTGGGTCGCGAGGTGGTGTAGCTGAGAAGATTGCGGAGGGTGCCGGAGCCGATGCCGCTGGCGAGGGTGTCGACGAAGGAGATGTAGTTGGTGGTGACGCGGCCGGTGGCGGAGTTGGTGGTCGGCGTGCTCATGAGCACGAACATGTCGTTAAAATTGCTGAACCCGGGCGTGAAGCTGATCTGGGTGAGGAACACCGGGTTGGCGTTCACGAAAACGGCGCCCTTGTTGAGGTTGGGGACGACGTCCACGGTATTTTGCGCCTGCTGGCGATTGGTATAGGTGATGGAAGCGACATCGAGCGGGTTGATGTACCAGCCGGCTTTGAACCCGGGGGCATTGGTTGAGAACGCGATGGGAACTGAACCGGAAGGGAGGACGGAGTCGGAGCCGTAGCCTGGAGCGATCACGTTCGTGCCGTTCCAGATGCTGCGGATGCCAAGGGCCGGGCCGGCTGGGAGGGCGGCGTAGTTTGTCTGGCCCCAGTAGAGGTCGACGATGGCGAGGTCGGGGAGAAAGTAATTCGTTTCGACCGGCTGTACGGTTCCCTGGGCTTCGTCGAAGGCGGAGAGGACCTGGAGGGAGCTGCGGGAGAGGTCGACGTTGAGTCCGGCGATATCCATGTAGCCGTAGGTGCCGACGATCATTTGTCCGCGGTTGGTGATGCCGATGGCCCAGAGGGAGATTTGGGACGGGGTGACGAGGGAGACGTTGGGGATGCCGACGAGGAACGTGACGGCGGAGGTGTCCTCGGCCTGGAGGATGCCGTTGACACCGTTATAGATTCGGGCGGCGGGGGCGGCGGGGCCGGAGCCGGAGGGGTAATTAGCGAAATCGACGCCGAGCGATCCGTGGAGGTCGCCGTTGTTGATGTAGTTGAGGGTATCGAGGGTTTTGAAGGGCACTCCGCTAAGGCTGGTATCGACGGTGAAATCGCCGTTGTTAACGAAGGTGACGGCGTCGATTTGCGGATTGGCGATAACCCCGTTATTGGTCCATCCGCCGGTGGGGCTGTTGTTCGTGAAGGAGCCCTGGGCGTGTGCGCCTGCCGCCAGAGCCAGGCTCATCAGCGCGGAAAGTAGGAATCGGTTCATAATCAGTCTTGGAAAACGGACCGGCGCCGGGCTAGTTGCCTCCCCCGGTCAATTGCTGCTGCATCTGGAGAACGTCGCCGCCGTTTGGATAAATATACGGAGCGTTGGTGGATCCGTCGAAAGAAGCCCATCTCCAACCGATGACGGCATTCTCTTCGTTCACGGTTGTCGGGGGATAGGAGTTTGCGTTCCAGTAGCCGATATTGCTGAAGAAGATTCCGATGCCGTTTTGCTGGGCGCCGCTGGATGGGGGAACCTGGATGTTGCCCGGTCCATACCAGATGGGGCCGCCGACCTGTACGCCCTGCAGTTGGGCGTTGTCCTGCCAGGAGCTGCTGTCGGACTGACCGAAGGCCAGGGGCGTGCCTTCGGCGGTGAGGCCGAGATCCCCGGCCACGAAGACAATGTGGGGGAGCACCATGGGTTGAGCGAGGCGCTGGTTGGTTTTTTGAGTGGCTCCGTTTGTGGTCACGATGACGGTGTCGTTCCAGGAATTTGTGAAGGCGAGGAACGGTCCGAAGCCGTTGGCGTTCTTCATGAGTTTGAAATAGATCTTGTCGATGCCCGGGCGCAGGCCGGCGCCGACGGGGGCGCCCCCGGCATTGCCGCTGCCAGCGGGTGCCCATCCACCGGACGGCTGGCCGAGCACGACGTCGTTCATGAGGGTTTCGGTGGCCCAGCGGTTCTTGGTGTAGAGGAACCGGAGCCCGCCGACGTCGTCGCGGGTCAGGCCGGTGTAGAAGACGCCGGGGTTCAGATTATTGAACACCACTGGGCCGTTGACGGCGGAGCGGGCGATGAAGGCGTTGACGCCGGAGACGACGCTATTGAAGGCGTGGGCGGGGTCGGTGGGGATTTCGGCGGCATCGACAAAACCGGAGCCGCCGCCCCCGCCGAGGATGGGGAACTCGTCGATTTCGTAGGTATAAAGCTGGCCGTTCACGTAAGCGGTTGGGAGCAGCGTGACGGGGTCGAAATTTCGGCGCAGGACAGTGTAGTTGGTGGTAACGCCAGCGACGACGACACGCGACCGGAGGCAGGCGACGTAGCGTTCGGGGCTGGTGAGGCCGACCTGGGAGAGCAGGGCGGAAAGCGCTGTGGATTTGAGGTCGATGAGGGAAAGGGACTGGGCCTGGTAATTGACACGGCGGGTATCGAGCGGGTACTCGGTCAGGTTGCGGCTGGTCTTGGACATTGGCGGCAGGTTGTTCAGGATGGCGACTGCCTTGTTCACTTCGTCCACGCCGCGAGTTCCGAAGTAGTTGATGAAAGAGGGATCGAATCCGTAGATGATGACCTTGATATCCCAGCGGTAGGCTTCGAAGAGGTTCATGACACCGCCGACGTCATCGAGCGCGAGGCCGCCGGGGTCCATGTAGCCGATATCGGGCGTTTGCCACGGCGTGGGCGGGCCCATCAAGGAGAAGGCGGACGTGGTCGAAACGGCGCCGGCAGCCGCCAGCGCCAGGAAAATTTTCTGTAGGGATCGCAGCATAACGAAAATCATTGACGGCATTACCGATACACTTGTGCCCGGAGATCGAAGCTTGTGCCTGCGGTAAACGAGGTCCAAACGACAAGGAACCGCAGGCCATCGGACGCCACCGCAGGCTGGATCTGGCGGCTGACGATGGTGGTGTTGATATGCAGGTCGGAATCCGAAGCCGGGGTTCCGTCGGCGGCGAGGACCTGTCCAAAGACGCCTTCCCACGGATCGAGAGTGGAACTGCCGCTGGAGACCGGCTGGCTGAGGCTTGTCCAGACGACGAAGTAATTCGTTCCGGCGGCGCTGATGCGGGGTCCGAATTGATCGCCGAGCAGGTAACGATTGAGGACGAAATCGGGGTCATCCTTGAGGGGGGCACCAGAGGCGTTGAAGACGCGACCGTGGACATCCCAGCCGTTCACGGAACTCTGATGAAAATCGGAGCGGCTCAGCGTGTAATTATCCGGAGAATCGCCGCTGGTCCAGGCGGTGGACACGGTTGCGTTGTACTGGCTCCAAGCGACGGCGAAGGAGCCATCGGCGTTGCACGCGACGGAGGGATTCGCGCAGATGACGTTGGTGGTGCTGTTCACGACAATCTCCGGCGTGAGCGCGGTGCCGGTCGTATCGAAGAGCCGCGCGTAAACGTCGACACCGGCGGGGGTGCGCTGCAGTTCGGAGATCCAGGTGACGACGAATCCGGAGGAGCGGGCGGCGACGGCGGGGCTGCGCTGGTTATTCTGAGTGAATTGGTTCACCTGGAATTCGGAGCCGATGGCTTTGCCGGCCGGGGAGAATCGGCGGGCGAAGACGCCGAGCATGCTGCCGTCCTGGTCCGAGCTCTGCCATACCACGATCACATTGCCGTCGGGCAGGGTGGCGATTTTGGGATTGGACTGGCTGAATTTCGATTTGGCGCTGACCGGGAAGTCGCCGCCGAGAGGCTTTCCGGTGCTGGAGATGGCGCGGAGGTAGATGCGCTGGGCGCCGACCTTGCCGCCCTGCCAGACCACGATGGCGCTGCCGTCGGGGAGCGCGGCGACGTCAGGATTTTCCTGGTCGAGAGTGGCCTTGGATTTCCAGGCGGCGCTGACGACGATATTGGATCCGGGCTGTGCCTGTTGGAGGGCGGGATTGAGGCGGGTGGCGAGGATGCGGGAGCCGATGGGGGTGATGCTGTTATCCTGCCAGACGAGCCAGCCGCCGCCGGATTGGAGTGAGGCGGCGGGGTGAACCTGGTCGCCGGGGAGGGCGCCGGCGATGGAGTATTCACCGCCCTGGGGGCCGACTTGCGCGCGCGCGGCGGCTGTCGCCATGAGGGCGGCGCCCGCGAAGGCGAGCCACTGAACGCGCCGGGAGGACATTGCCGGGAACAACCGCCTGCGACTGGCGCAATCGGCGGGGGCAAATGGGTAGGATGAAAATGGCATAATCCGATTTTACAATATTAAATGGCCGCTAAAATTTGTCCATGCCTTCCTTGCTCAACTTCCAAAATTTTCCGTGGAACAAGTTCCGCATCCAAATTCTCCGCTCGCGCTGCGCGACCGGGAGATCTGTCCCGGCGCGCCGTAATCCGACGAACCCCTGTCCTCCCGGCTCTGCGGCCGCGAATCCCGATTCGACTTACTGATTCTCACGAGCCGGCTTCTGGGAGGGGACGCTGGTTTGGGTGAAGGGCAATTCCTCATCGGTGTGAGCCCGGTTGCCCGCGGGGTCAATGATGGTCGGGGTGACGAAGATCACGAGGTTCTTCTTCTGCGAGACATTCGCCTCGCTGCGGAACAGGCGGCCGATCCAGGGCAGGTCGCCCAGGATCGGGATCTTGTCCTTGTAACGTCCGACGCCTTCGGAGATCAGGCCGCCGAGCACGATGGTTTGTCCGTCCCAGACGATGGCGCTGGTGGTGACCTGGCGGATGCGGAAGTGCGGCAGGGGCGTCTGGCCGGTGAGGGTCGGGCCCGCGCCCGCCTGCGCCTGCACGTTGAACGTGCTTTGGTCGTAACCCAGGAATTCCACGATGGTCGGGATGATGGTCATCTGGATCGTGAAACCATCCGCCGACACGTATGGGATGACGTCGAGCGTGGGGCCGAGCGGGACGGGGGTGGTGGTGGGTTGGATGGTGGAGCCGATCTGGTTGACGCTGGTGCCGCCGCCGGCGGTGACGCCGCCGCCGCCGGAGTTTTGCTGGGCGTTATTGCCGGTGACGATGTATTGGAGATCGATGACCTGGATTTGGGCCTGGCGCCCGCTGAGGGTGGTGACCTGGCCTTCGTTGAGGAGGTCGGCGCCGTCGCGTTGTTCGAGGGCATGGATCACGACACGGAATTGCGGGTCGGTGAGGATGCCGGAGAGGGTCATGACGGTGGGGATGCCGGGGATATTGTTCACGCCGTTGTTGCGGAGGGCGTTGGCGCCGCCGAGACCTGCGCCGATGAGGCCGTCCGTGGTGGAGGGGGAGATCAACGTGGAGCTATAGGCCGGGGTGGTGGCGGTGCCTGCGGAGCCGGGCACGCCGGGGAAGGTGCCGGCCGGGTTGGCCGCGGTGGAGTTGCCCTGGTAGCTGGGTGCGGTGCCGCCCTGCATGCCGATGGCGCCGTTGCCCATCAGGAAATTGCCCAGGTACCAATCGAAGCCGAGGGCCTTGGCGTCGCTTTGCGACACTTCGACGAACTTGGCTTTGATGTTGACCTGCGGAGGCGCGATGTTGAGGGTCTGGATGGCGGCCTCGATGATGTCCAGTTCGAGCGTGGTGGCGCGAACCAGGAGGGTGCCTTCGCGGTCGTTCCAGAACACGTTTTTGCCGCTCTGGGGTCCGAGTTCGACGCCGACGGTGCGGAAGAACTGGATGACGGCGTTTTGGACGGAATCCATGGCATTGGTGCGGGTGACGCTGGCCAGTCCGCCGCCACCAGTGCCGCCGGCTCCGCCGCCGCCGCCGCCGCCGCCGCCGCCACCACCGCCGCCGCCGCCGGTGATGCCGCCGCTGACCTGGACGCGGGGCACGGTGAAGGCGCCGCCATTCTGGCCGTTCTGGCCGCCCTGGCCGCCGCTGCTGCCGCCGCTGCTGCCGCCGCCGCCGGTGCTGCCGCTGCCGCCGCTGCTGCTGGACGAGGTGAAGCTGCTGAAGTCGAGGCCGGTCACGTTTTCAAGACCTTGCAGGAATGTGTTCGGGTCCACTTTGAACGTGCGGAAGTGCAATTCCGGAGTTTCGGGGCCTTTCAAGGAAAACACGATGGCATAATCGAGGATCGAATACTTGATGGGCGTATCGGCCACGAGCACGATGGCATCGAGCACATCGGCGAGGCGCACGTCGAGTAGGGCCGGGTTGATACGAATGCTGACCGCGTTGATATCCTTTGGTTCGGGGGGCGGGGTGCTGGCGATGGGTAGGCCGTTGGCGTCGAGGTTGGCCGCGCCGGGGATGGGGGGAGCGCCGATGAAGCCGCCGCCGACTCCGGGAGGGGCGCCGGGGATGCCGCCGCCGGTGGCGACTGCTGCGACGGCGGTTTTGGCGATGGTTTCCTGGTTGGGATTGACGAGGATATTGATGCCGCGCTTTTCGGGATCGCGTTTCTTGATTTCGTCGCTCAGGTTGCGGATGACTTCGCTGAGCGGGAGGCCGTCATAGAAGACGGAGTCGAGGCGGATGCGGTCGAGTTTGCTGAGGATGGCCTGGCGGCCGCGGCCGGTCCAGACGAGGTTGGTGCGGGTGACGGGGTTGGGGACGGGGAGCAATTCGCGTTTGACGGAATCTTCCCAGGCGCTTTCGACCTGGATGAGTTTTTTGTTGTCCTCGACGGTTCGGCGGTCGAGGGCGAGTTTGGTGCGGGCCTGTTCGACGAGGCTGGCGTAATAGGCGATGGCGGGGTTGGAAGGGTCGATTTTATTGGCTTCCTTGAGTTTGGCGGCGGCGGCATCGAGGCTGCCGGCTTCGAACAGGACGCGGGCATCCTGGACGAGGGTGGCGGCCTGGAGTTTTTGGTTTTGGATGATAGGCAACTGGTCCTGGACGGCCTGGCTGGGGACCATCCCGCGCTGGGCTTCGATCATCTTGGAATTCTCGGCGGCGAACTCGAGGGCGACGGGGTCGTGGGGGTTGACGCGGAGCACGTCGTCGACCTGGCGTTTGGCGTCCAGCAGGTCGCCGCGGTTTTGGGCGGCGCGGGCGAGTTCCATGCGGACGGTGGTCAATCCAATCACCGTTTGGCGCGCCTCTGCGTCGACGCCCTGGCCGATGCCCTGGACGAGGACCCAGGCATCGTCGTAGAGTTTCGCGGCGGTGGCGGGTTCCTGCCGCATCTCCGCCTCATGCGCCTGCGCGAGCTTTTGCCGCAGCGTGATGCGATCCGCCTGGCGCCGGACGGCCTCCTGAGTCGCGGCGTCGGAGGGGTTCGTTTGAGCCGACACCAGGGAGGCGGTGAGGAGGAGGAGGAGGATTCCGAGTGGGGTGATAACTGCTTTGCTCATGTGAGTGGCATGCACTAAAAAAGCGGCACGTTCAGGGTACGGCGTTGTATGGTCTGGAGTACTTCTTACCGTTGGGTGCTGAGAATACAACCTCGTTCTGAGTGATGGCAACGATATTGTACGGCTCTCCACCAACGACAACCTTGTCTCCCACGCGCCGGTTCATGTAGGTGCGCCCGTCGGGGAGATATTTGAGATCGGCCATGTAGCCATCGACCCGCTTGAACGGTTTTTCGCGGGTGATGGATGCCTGCTCTCCGGAATCGGCCAGTTCGATGGTGAGGGAAGACGGGTTATCCGGCTGCCCTTTGACTTCGCGGAGGGCGAAGGCGTCTTTCTTTTCGTTAACCGTGACGTAGAAAGTTTTCTTCATCTGCTGGGCCTTCTTGGCGGCGGCCTGGGCTTCGACGGAGATGCCGTAGCGGACGCCGGAGTCGGAGGCGTTGACGGTTTCGAGGCTGATGACGAGGTGGAGGGGTGTGATGCCGGTGATCTGGAGTCGTTCCAGTTCGCTGCCCTGGGGATTTTTGAAAATCTGGCCGGTGGCGGAGGTTTTCTGCCATCGGACGGGGTTGAACAATTTATTGCTGGAGGCGAGGTCGAGGCTGACCGGGGTTTCGCCCTGCTGGAGTGCGGCCTTGGAGCGGCTGAGGTCGAGGTCGGGGATGGGTTTGACCTGGGTATTGATGATGGAGGTGCGCTTTTCGGCGAGCTGGGTTTTTTCGGAGTCGATCTGGAAAGGCAGGAAGGCGACGCCGGCGACCAGGCCGAACAGGACCACGCCCAGCAGGATCTTCTCGTAATTTTTCTTCAGGAACTGCATCGCGCGCTAGGGTTTCTGAATGAGTTTCACTATGTCGATGACCATGGTGACTTTGAGTTGTTTCTCATCCAGCACGGTGGTCATTCCGCCTTTGGAGGCCGCGGGCGCGGCGGGTGCGGCCGGGGCGAATCCGCCGGGGGGCCCGCCGGGGATGGGTGCGGCGCCGAAGCCGGAGCCGGCGCTTAAATCGGGCGAGGTAGCTGGGGAGGAGTCCATGGCGCCGGGCTCGATATTGAGGGCTCGGACGATCATGCAATGCGGGTCGTTGGCGAATCCGGACAGCACGGCGGCGAGTTCCGGGGTAAAGCTGTGGAAGACGATTTCGTACGGGGTGATGACGGCGAGGGCGTTCGTGGTGGAGACGCCGTCGGTGAAATCGGACACGGGGCCTTTGGCGTCGTCGGCGGAGACGCGGGCGCGGCGGAGGGCGTCGAGCGAATTGATTTTGGCCTGGAACAGGACGTTGCAGAGGGCCTTGATTTCGCCGAGTTGCTGGGCGAGGGCGGGGAGGCTGCCTTCGGCGAAGACGGTGAGGCCGCGTTCGGCGTCGAAGGAGAAGCCGTATTTGGGCGGGAGCAGGACGCTGGCGGTGGCGGCGGAGCGGGTTAATTCGTCAATGGAGCGACGGAGGCCGGAGGCGAACTCGTCTTTGGTGACGATGCCGTTGGTGGGGTTCGGGACCGGCAGGATGGGTTGAAAAAACTTGTGTTCCTTGTCGATGGCGGCTCGGACGAGTTTGGCCTGTTCGGTGGCCCGTTCGATGTTATCGACCGTATCGCTTTTGGGTTTGCTGGTGGTGAGCTGGCTGAGTTCGGAGTAGCCCTTGTTGAGCTCCTCGAGGTTGGCCTCGTTGAGTTCGTAATTGGTCCAGAAATAGTACCCCGCCACGCCGAGCAGCAGCACGGCGACGATGCTGCCGATGAGGAAGTAGAGATTTCGTTTGACCCAGGACATACTAGAGTTTCAGCGGTTGCTTGAGCTGGATGACCACGCCGAAGGTGAAGGTGCCCGTGGCTTCGTCGATGTTGATCTGGGGTTCGAGCTGGGTGCCTTTGGGATCGACCAGGGGGGAGGCCTTGAGCTCGTTTTCCATGGAATAGACGATGGTGGTATTGGCGTCGGCGACGACGTTTTGCAGGTTCACGGCGCGGCAGACGAGGCGGATAAAGGAGATTTCCGACGGAACGGAGCTGCTGGAGGCGGAGGCGCCGGGGGCGGCGCCGGGGTCGCCGGGGGCGCCCGTGGTGGGCGCGCGTTGCGTCATGGTCAGGAAATAGTCGATCCAAAGGCCGGTCTCGGTCTTGAGTTTATCCTGGCTGAGCTTTTCGGTGTGGAGGAAGACGCGGCGGAGTTCGGACATGACGTCGCTCCAGTAGCGGCGGTCTTCGATCCAGGACGTGAGCTGCTGGAGTTCCTGCTGGCTGCTTTTGAGGGCGTTGTTGGCCTTGTTGTATTCGGAGGCGAGCTGCTGGAGGGGGGCGAGGGCGGGTTTGACGTGATCTTCCAGTTCCTTGCGTTTGACGTCGGCGAGCTGCTGGAAGAGCCAGCCCATGGCGCCGACGACGGCGACGAGGCTGAAGATGGTGGACAGCAGGTAGGGTTTTTTCTCGTTGAAATTCTGCCAGCGCCGGGTGGTTTCGGGGATGAGGTTCAGTTCGACCGGGCAATGGGCGAGGTTGCGGAGTCCGAGCCCGACGACTTCGCCGAGGGAATGGGCGACGCGGGCGAGTTCCTCGAGGTTGACGGCGGGGTCGATTTGGACGTTGCGGAAGGGGTTGAAATATTCGACCGGCACGCCGAGTTTTTCCGCGAAGAACTGGGCGGTATAGGGCATGATGGAGGCGCCCCCGGAGAGGAAGAGGCGTTGCGGAGCGGACCCGCCCTGGGTGCCGCGGTAGAACTGCATGGTCTGGTTGACCTGGATATGCAGGCGGGTCATGAACTGGCGCGCGATCTTGGAGATGGCGGCCTGGTGTGGGTTTTCGGGCTCCTCGTAGGCGCCGCCGAGGCTGACGAATCCCTCGGCCATCTTGATTTTTTCGGCGGCATCGAAGCGGAGCTTGGCTTCGTTGGCGAAGTCCTGGGTGATGGAATTGGCGCCGAGATTGATGCTGCGGGAGTAGACCTTTCCTTTTTCGAAGAAGAGGAGGTTGCTGGTCTTGGCCCCGATGTCGAGGAGCATGGTGCAATCCTCGAGGTCGCCGTAATTATAGCGAAACGCGTTGCAGAGGGCGGCGGGGGAGACATCGGCCAGGTTGAGCCGGAGCTTGGCGGCGTCGGTGACCCGGAAGAGGCCTTCGACGATATCGGACTTGATGGCGACGAGCAGGACTTCGAGTTCGCCGCCCGCGGTGGAGCCCATGATCTGGTAATCCCAGACGACTTCCTGGAGGGGGAAGGGCACGTTTTGCTGGGCTTCGTACTGGATGATCTGGGTGACCTTGCCGGCGTCGACGGGCGGGAGTTTGACGAACTTGGAGAAAACGTGGAAGCCGGGCGCGCAAACATTGACCTCGCGGGCGGTGAGGCCTTTTTCGGCGAGGGTTTCCTGGAGGGCCTTCAGGATCGTGGCCTCGCGGGCCGACTCCTGGGCTCCCTCGGCACCTAACGGTCTAAGCGCATACTGCTTCAGCCTCAGTCCGCCGGCCTCGCTGACCTCGAACTCGGCGAGCTTGAGACTGCCCGCCCCAAAGTCCACGGCCAGAAATGATTTGGATTTCAGCATTGCCTGTCGCCACCACAGCAACCTTCGCCAGTCAAATCCAGCGAGATCGTGGCACGCTCGTGCTGGTTATCGGAAATCACGGGACCGGTCAAACAGAAAAGAAATTAATTCTGACGACGCGGCGTCGTTTGCGCTTTTCATCTCGGCCCATGCGCCAAGCCGCCGCATTAGGCGTGAAATCGGCGCGCGGGGGAGCGATATCCGGAGCGGAAGGCGACGCGGGAAAACGCTGAGCAGGAGGGGCGGTTTGTTGGGGCGCCGGTTTCGCGCGGAGGGGCGTGGCGAGAGGGAGGCGCGCGCCTCACGCATCCGGCGCGCGCGGCAAAATTTTTGAAAAAATTTTGTGGGACCAGGAAAATCCCAGGGACGGAATTTTCGAGTTTGGGTGTTGGGCCGCGATGCAGAGCCAAGAGTCTTAACCACGGATGGACACGGATGAACACGGATCCAATTGAAAAGGGTTTTGACGCGAATCGAGGCGAATTCTCGCTAATTGTTCCTTGAACGGTGGGGCGAGACTCCGTCGAGCCCTCGAAAACGGATTAATGGATTTCTGGATTCCTGGATTAATGGGAAAACTTCCGCGCGGAGTCCCTCCAATAATCCATCAATCCAATAATCCATCAATCCGATTGATTGTCAGGGCTCGACGGAGTCTCGCCCCACCGCTCAGGCTCGGACTTTTGTTCGGAAGTATTCGATGGTCTTGACCAATCCCTGGGAGAGGGGGATGCGGGGTTCCCACTTGAGGAGTTTGCGGGCTTTGGAAATATCGGGACGGCGTTGTTTGGGGTCGTCCTGGGGCAGCGGTTTGAAGCTGATGCGGCTGCGGGAGCCGGTGGCCTTGATGATTTGTTCGGCGAACTCGAGCATGGTGAGTTCGGTGGGGTTCCCGATGTTCACGGGCAGGGCGTAATCGCTCATCATGAGGCGGTAGATGCCTTCGATGAGGTCGGAGCAATAGCAGAAGCTGCGGGTCTGGCGTCCGTCGCCGAACACGGTGATGGGTTTGTTTTTGAGGGCCTGGCTGACGAAGGCGGGGACGACGCGGCCGTCGTTGATGCGCATGCGGGGGCCGTAGGTGTTGAAGATGCGGACGATGCGGGTCTGGACGCCGTGTTCGCGCTGGTAGGCCATGGTCATGGCTTCGGCGAATCGCTTGGCCTCGTCGTAGCAGCCGCGGGGTCCGATGGTATTGACGTTGCCCCAGTATTCCTCGACCTGTGGGTGGACGAGGGGGTCGCCGTAGATTTCGGAAGTGGAGGCGATGAGGAATCGGGCGCCTTTATTTTTGGCGAGGCCGAGGGCTTTGTGGGTTCCGAGCGACCCGACTTTCAGCGTCTGGATGGGCAATTCGAGGTAATCGATGGGGCTGGCGGGCGAGGCGAAATGCCAGACGTAATGGACGGGGGTGTCGAGGAAGATGAATTCGGTGACGTCCTGCTGGATGAATTTGAACGACGGATTTCCGCCGAGGTGGACGATGTTATCGACCGAGCCGGTGACGAAGTTGTCGATGCCGATGACGCGGTGGCCGCGGGAGAGGAGGAGGTCGGTGAGGTGCGATCCGAGGAATCCGGCGGCGCCGGTGACGACGGAGACGGGCTGGGAGGATTTGGCCGGGCGGCGGGAGGCCGGCTTGCGGGGGCTCATGTATTTCATGGGTTGCAGTCGGTCAGGTGATGGGTCCGTCGACCCGGGGTTAGAGGCGATGGTGGAGAAAATTCGTCCGGGATCATGCGGTTATTTTGCCCCGGTTCCCATGAATACAACCGGCACGGTCCGCCAAAGAATTTTGAAATCGAGCCAGATGGACCAGTTGTCTATGTATTCGAGGTCGAGCCGGACCCAGTCCTTGAAATCCTTGACGTTATTGCGTCCGCTGATTTGCCAGAGGCAGGTGAGGCCGGGTTTGACGCTGAGGCGGCGGCGGTGGGCGAGGTCGTTGAATCGACGGGTTTCGTCGACGGGGAGCGGGCGGGGTCCGACGAGGCTCATTTCGCCGCGGATGACGTTGAAGAGCTGGGGGAACTCGTCGAGGCTGAACTTTCGCAGCCAGCGTCCGAGCGGGGTGATCCTGGGATCGGCGGTGAGTTTGAACACGGGTCCGCTCATTTCGTTCATGGCGGCGAGTTCGTGTTTGCGCTGTTCCGCGTCGGTGACCATGGTGCGGAATTTGTAGATGGTGAAGGGCCGGCCGTTGAGCCCGGATCGTTGCTGGCGGAACAGGATGGGGCCGGGCGAGGTGAATCGGATGAGGAGGGCGATGGCGATGAGCAGGGGCGAGAGGAGGACGACGAGCACGAGGGCGCCGGCGACATCGATGATCTGCTTCAGGACGCCCTGCCACGAGGCTTCCGGGGCGGAGCGGAACACGAGGAGCGGCCTGCCGTAAAAATCGTCGAAGGTCGCGCGGGAAATCTGGGTCTTGAAAAAATCGGCGACGAGCCAGGCCTCGACGCCTTCGAGTTCGCAGACGCGGATGGCGGCTTCGATTTGTTCGAAGAAGGAGCGTTGGGCGCTGAGCAGGACGCCGTTGACCGAGTGTTCGTGGATGATGTGGACGAGCTGTTCGATGGAGGTTTTGTTCAGGTCGAGTTCCGCTTCGATTTCGAATCCGTCGGGGTTATGGGCGAGCAATTCCTGGCGCATGCGGGCGGTTTCCTCGATGGTGCCGACGAGGAGGAAGCGGCGTTTGTATTGGGACTTGGCCAGTTCGGAGCGGGACAGGACACGGATGAGTTCCTCTTTGAGCGCGACGAGGATGAAGCTGGTGACGCCGAACCAGATGACGATCCAGCGTGCGAAGATCATGTTGAAAGAGAACAGGACGATGATGAGGCCGAGGCTGATGGTGGCGCAGCCTTTGAACAGCAGCCAGGCGGAGCTCCAGCGGGTGCTGTTGACGGGGCGCGAGTAGAAGCCCTGGGATTCGAGGACCAGGGGCGCGGCGGGGATCAGCAGGACGTAGAGCCAGACGAAGTTCTGGAAGGCGACATCGAAGGGTTTGAGGCCGAACGCGTTGATGATCTCCGGATTGGTGCGCAGCCGGTAGGCGAGCCAGAAGCTGATCGCAAAGATGCACGCGTCCAACAACTGTTGGATCTGCATCTTCATCTGGCGGTCGCGGCGGAGCATGTTTCAGTTCAAATCGTGTTAAGGACGGGCATCATGGCAAAAAACGCGGTTTGGCGCAATTTTGCGGGCGGCCAATTCGACGGGAGACCGCTTCCGTAAAAAACCCGTCATTTGGGAGCCGTCGCGGCAGCGATCAGGCCCGGCTGCGGCAGTTGAAACTCGGGAACCGAGGCCGCGATCAGCTTTTTCATCCGGTCGAACACGGCATCTTCCATTCCAGGCATGCAATAGGCCTGGTAACTGATATAAGCCCACCGCTGCAGGACCCCGGTTTTCAACTGGTCCCGAAAGCCCCACAAAATGCGCTGCGTATTGTCCGTGGTCAGTTCATTGTCGGCTACAAACCAGAAAACATAAACGGTCCGGATGTCCAACATCTTCCCGTCCTGCTGCTTAACTTGTTTGCTGGCAACCCATTTCGACACGGGAAGCATATAGGGCGGCTGGGCGTCCACCGGGATATTGACCACGGCTTTCTCGGGCTTGCCGCACCCCTGCCCGGCCAGGCAATAGTCGGGTTTATGAATGCTCGTCCGGTCCGCGCCCATCAGGATAATATTGGCCAGCACCCAGAAGCCGTCCGGCGCCGTGTATCGGCGCTGGGCATAACTGGTGTCCTTGGGGAGGTAGCCCAGGACAATCTGGTCCTCGGGAACATTGGTGGAGGTGTAGTCCAGCACCTGTTCAGGCAGGTCGATCTGCATGACGCTGGTTCCGGGGATGGCCTGGGCCTTGATGCCGGGCTGTCCGAGCCGCTGATGATGTTTGAGCCAGAGCAAAGAGCCGCAGGCGCCCGCCATGAGCGCCAGGGCGATGACGATGATCCAGCGTTGCTTGCCTGTCATGAGCGGGGTTCCTCCACTTTCGAAGGCGCCGGTGCCGGGTCCTCCAGCCAGCGGCCCAGCATCAGCACGCCCAGGATGGCCGGCACATACGGCAGCAGGCTGATGAGTCCCATGGGCCCGCCTTCGTGCACATAATCGCCCGCCTTCTGGCCCCCGATTTCCGCGGCGACCACGATGCACAGCAGCCGCAGCACATTCCCGATCACCGCGAACGGCAGCGCCATCGCCACCATCAGCAGCCGCTTCCAGAGCGGTTTGAACGACAAAAACCCGTAGATGGTCGAGATCAGGAGAATGGCGAACAGGCTGCGGATCCCGCTGCAGGCCGCCGCGACGTCATACTGGAATCCCCCGCCCGGGCTGTAAAGCCCCGTCCCCTGCCGGAGCACGTCGATGCCTAACAATGTATGCGCGATGAACTCGACGATCTGCGTGACCATGAGCCGCAGGCCGAACGTGATCTTGTCGGAGTGATTGCCCAGCGGCACGGAGAAGACGAACAGGAAGAACGGAAAGAAGGTGGCGGCCATCATGCCCGGCCCCCACACCAGCCCGACAAACCCATAGACCCCGGCGAAAAATCCGAGGATGGACAGCCGGGGTTCCTGGACGAAGTAACCGGTCATGTGCAGCAGCAGGCCGAGGATCACCACGCCGAAGGCCGGCAGCCAGATCCGCATTCGCTGCGCGAGCAGTTCCTTTCGTTTCCACCACAGGATTCCCAGGACAAGGATGGGGATGAAGTTGCCGATGCTGTCATCGGCCGCCTCCTTGTTCGGGCTGTTGTAGGCTTCGTTCATCCAGGCGAACAGGGACGGCGAATGGATGTAGCCCAGGAGCGAGTTGCCGAGGAATTGGAACATCAGGCACCAGGCGGCCAGCAGGACGAGGAACAGCCCCTTGTTCGGCACCTGCCGCCAGGCGGACACGATCTCGGTCTGGAATTCATCCAGCACACCCACTGTTGACGCGTTGGCTGTCTGCATGGTTTTTGGCGAATCGGTCAGATTCATTGGACTCCGAATCAGGGTGATCCGCTCAAAATTGTCGGCAAGACCCTGCGGCTATTCAAGTTCGTACTTTTTCAGACCGGTGAACTGGCAAAAAATACGGAACAGGAACAGCGGGTTGTTCCGGAAATAGCGTTTCCAGAGCCGGCGCGGCTCGCAACCGAGGCGGAAGAGCCATTCCAGCCCGCTGCGCTGCATCCAGCGCGGCGCCTGCCGCACCCGGCCGGCATGAAAATCAAACGCCGCCCCCACCCCGAACAGCAACGTCGCGTCCAGCTCGCGCCAGTATTCGGACATGAACCGCTCCTGTTTCGGCGTGCTCAATCCCACCCAGATCATGTCCGGCTTCAATGCCGCGACACGCTCGACAAGCTCCCGCCGTTCCTCCGCATTCAGTGGCCGGAACGGGGGCGTGTAGGTGCCCACGATGTTTAATCCCGGAAATTTCTCCTCCAACCGCCGTTTCAATTCCGGCGCCACACCCTCGCCGCCGCCATACAGGAAGTGCCGGTAACCCCGCGTCCGGCTGAAATCACAGACCAAGTGCATCAGGTCCGGCCCATACACCCGGCTCATTTCCCGGTGCCCCCGGAATCGCCCCACCCACACCATTGGCATGCCGTCCGGCGTGTTCAGGAACGCGCCGTTCAGGATCTTTTTCAGCGCCGGGTCCGACTGCGCCTCCATCACGCCGTGCACCCCGGTGACGCAAATGTAGCCTTTCCGGCGAGACTCCACAGCCCGGGAGATCTGCTCCAGCGCCGTGTTGAGGTTCAGGATGCTCAACCCGACGCCGAGGACATTCACGCGCGGCACAGCCGGGCCTTCGTTGGTCATGGTCCCGCCTAAATAGGGGCCCGGCCAGGATTCTACAAGCAAAATGAGCCCTTGAGCTCCGATGGGGCCGCTCCGTGGAAATCGGAGGGGCGCGGCCCCGAATGGATTTGCTTTCGTGTCAGGTTTTGTCCATTCTCCCGGCCAATCGACACCACCCAAATCGATGCAATTTTCCATCGTTACCCCGAGTTTCCGGAATTCAAAGTGGTTGAAGCTGTGCATCGCCTCCGTCGCCGACCAGGAAGGGGTCACGCTGGAACACATCGTGCAGGATGCGGGTTCCGATGACGGCACCCTGGACTGGCTGCCGCAGGACAAGCGGGTCAAGGCGTTTGTCGAGAAGGACGGAGGGATGTATGACGCGGTAAACCGCGGTTATCGCCGCGCGCAGGGCGACATCCTGGCCTACCTGAACTGCGACGAGGAATATCTCCCGGGCGCGCTCAAAGCGGTGCAGGCGTATTTCGATCGAAACCCGCACATCGACGTGGCGCTGGCGGGGACGATCGTGGTGGATGGGAACGGGCATTACATGTGTCACCGGCACTCGATGGTGCCGCGGCTGAGCCATGTGTGGTACCGATTTCCGGTGCTGACGAGCTCGGTGTTTTTGCGCAGCCGGGTGGTGAAGGAGCGCGGGATCTATTTCGACACGCGGTGGCGGGACCTGGGGGATTTCCACTGGATATTGCGATTGCTATCGGAGGGAGTGCCGATGGGAGTCTGCGAGGAGTTCACGTCGACGTTCGCCGACACGGGAGAGAACATGAATCTGAAGCCGAATGCGATTCGCGAGAAAGCGGAGACGGCGGCCATGGCGCCCGCCTGGGTCCGCCTGCTCAAACCGGCCTGGGTCCTGCATCACCGGCTTCGGCGGCTCGCCGCGGGACATTTCAATCTCAAAGCCACCTCCTATTCCATTTACACCCTGAACAGCCCCGACAAGCGGGCCGTGTTCGAGGTTCCCAAACCGACCGCGGTCTGGTGGAACCGGCTGTGACCAGGGATGGGACGGTTCAACGGGGTTCCCTGCCCCCGTTCTGATTTGACAATCCATCCGATTCTTTTTAGAAGATAGCAGTGTCTGTAGCTCCTGCAGTCTCGCTCCAAGATCTGCACGACGGGTATCCGAAAACGATCGAGGCCGGCCTGAAAGAAGTCGGCTTTTTCGAACGCGTCCCCGCCGGGGCTTCCGTGTTCCTGAAGCCGAATCTCACGTTCCCCATCTACCGTCCGGGCGTGATGACGTCCTACGAATGTCTCAAGGCCGTCACCACCCTGCTCGCCGGCAAAGGCTACAAGGTCATCATCGGTGAAGCCGACAGCGGCGGCTACAACCGGTTTTCCATCGACGAGGTGTTCAAGGGCATGGGCATCGACAAACTCGCCCAGGAAACCGGCTCTCGAATCGTCAATCTCAGCTTCTGCGAGCCGGAATGGATGGAAGTGCGCGCCGGATTCCGCCGGCTCCGCGTTCCGGTGCCCAAACTGCTGCTCCGCGAAATCGGCGCGTTCATCACCCTGCCCGTCCCCAAGGTGCACCTCAACACCCGCGTGTCGATGTCCATCAAGAACCAGTGGGGCTGCATCCAGGAACCGTCCGAGCGCCTCAAGCTGCATCCCTATTTCGCCGAGGTGATGTACGAACTCAATTCAAAGCTGCCCCTCGCGCATTCCATCATCGACGGCAGGATCGGGTTGAACCGCAGCGGCCCGATGTTGGGCGACCCGGTGGACCTGAACTGGCTGCTGGTGTCGAACGATCTCGTGGCGGCGGACCGCATTTGCTGCCGGCTGATGCAGATCGACGAAAACAGCATCGGCCACCTGCAGCATTTCCGGAAGCGCGGCTGGTGGAGCGACGCTTCGGCGATCCGGGTGCGGCCCGACTGGGAGAAATTCCGGAAGGAAAAATTCTATCTCAAGCGCAAGTGGACGGATCTCCCGGGCCTGATCTGTTTCAACAACGCGTTTCTCGCCTGGCTGGGTTATCGGTCTCCGCTGGCAGGCTTTGCCCACTGGCTTCTCTATCTTTTCCGCGAACCGTTCTACGATTACGACAAGGAAAAGAGCAAGGTCCGGCCCAAGTAGACTCCGGATGGCGGGAGACTCCGTCGAGCCCGGGATTTGAGGGATTGCTGGATTATTGGATTTCTGGATTGTTGGATGGCTCCGCGCGACGCTCTTCCCATTTATCCACCCATCCAAATATCCATTAATCCGGCCGCCTGTTTCCCGACCGGATCGTCGCCTCGAAGAGCTGTTCCATCGCCTCGGTCATTCCCTCCAGCGTGAAGCGTTCGGCGATGCGCGCCATGCCGGCTGCGCCCATGCGCGCGCGGCGCCCGGGGTCGGCCCTCAGTTCCTCGATGGCATCCGCCAGCGCGGCGGGATCCGCCGGCGGCACCAGCAACCCCGTCACTCCCACTTCCACCTGGTCGAGCGAACCGCCGATATTGGTCGCCACCACCGGCACCCCCATCGCCATCGCCTCCATCACCACGCCCCCGAAAGGTTCGGGTTGCGCCGAGGTCAGCGCCATCACATCCATCGCCGCATAAGCCGGCCGCGCATCCGGCAGTTCGCCCGTCAGGACCACGTCGTCCCCCACGCCCAGTTCCCGGATCAACGACTGCAACTGGGTGAGGTGCTCTTCGTTTCCGGGGAATGGCGCCCCGACGATCAACGCCTTGATCGGCCGGCCCCGCTGCCGCAGGAGCGCCGTCGCCTGCACGAGGATTTCCTGGCCTTTGCGCACATACTTGATCCGGCCCACGCAGCCCACCACGAATCCATCTAGAAGCCCGTACTGCGCCCGGAACGCTTCCCGCAACTTCGCGGTCGGCACCTGGAATTCCTCGATCGAAAAACCGTCGTGGATCACCATCGCCGTGCCCTTGGGCTCGAACTGGTCCGCCACCGCGTTTGACACCGCCACGATCTGGCGCGACATCCTCTTCACATACCACGAAAACATCGGCCAGATTTTGTGAAACTCCTGGAACCAGTCGCGGATATGCCAGATGTGGGGCACCCGGCCGAACCATGCGGCCAGCGCGGGCGACACCATGACGCCGGTGTTGGTGTGCACCAGGTCCACCCGCCGGCTCCGCACGAAGCGCCACAGGAAAAACACCGAAACCGGATAATTGAGGAAAAACAACACCATCCGCCACGACTGGAAAATCGGCCGTGTCACCACGCTCAACCGCGGATGCAACGCCACCTCCACACCCTCCGCCTCCAGGCAATCCTTCAACAGGCCGGCCTCCGGCAGGATCACCACCGGGTGGAACCGCCGCCGGTCCACCGTTTTCACATAACGCAGCAGCATCCGGCTCGCGCCGTAAATGTCCGCGCTGTTGTTGATGTGCAGAACCGTCATGGGCCGGCCGGCAGGTGTCGCTGCGGGCCCGACCGGGCGGGGGCGGGAAACGGGATGGATTGAATCCGGCGCGACCGGCACCCGTTCGAGCCGGCTGGCGTGCTTTTGAACGAAAGCCTCCACGCGCGGCCAGGTCTCGGCGAATTCCTGGCCCCACATGCAGTGCGGCGTCGGGAACCGGCAATAATCCGAACACGGCCGGTAAACGCACGGCTTGCCCTCCACCCATTCCGATCCCGGATGCAACGGGGCGAACAACTCGGGCAACTGCGGCCCGAACAAGGTGAACGTCGGCACGCCGTTGAAAGCGGCGACATGCCCAGGGCCGGAATCGTTTCCAATGAACACCGCGGCCTGGTCGATATGATCCAGCAACTCCGTCACGGTTTGCGGAGTGGAGACGCCGGATTCGCCCGTGGCCAGCCACCAGTCGCGCTGGTTGATGTCGCAGGCGATCTGGACCGAGTAACCCTCGGACCGGAGGGCGTCGGCGAGGCGGCGAAATCGTTCCAGGGGCCAGACCCGGACGTGCTGGGCGGCGCCGGTGTGGATCAGGACGTTGCCGCGCCGGGTGCCGGGCACCGGGATGGAATCCCGCCGGGGAATGGACAACCCGAGCGCGTCGCCGAGAATGCGCCAGTGTTCGTATCGATGCGTGCCGGCCGGGGGGCGGCGGACGGCTTCGTTGAGAAGGATGCCGCTGCCCACGCGGGCGAACCCGATGCGGCGGCGGGCGCCGGCCAGCGCGAGCAGCAGGTGATCGCGGGGATCCCACCGCGCCGACAGCCCGACCTCGAAATGGCGTTTGCGATTCCGCCACCAAAGGCCGGTCATGTCGGACCACGGCCACGAGGTGACGCGGTATTTGTGTTCGAAAGCGGTCCAGGGAGCCACGAACGGGACGACTTCGACGTCGGGCCAGAATCGTTTCTGCAGGTCGCGGGCGAAGGGTTTCGCGAGGAGAGTGACGGAGAACCTTTCGCTGGCAGCACGGAGGAAGGGCGTGGCCATCACCAGATCGCCCACACCCCAGAGTTCCACGACTAGCAGGTTAGGTTTCAAAACAGTTATCGATCGATCCGCGGTCCGGGCCCGGCCCCGGATCCCGCCTCCCTGTCCACCGACCGCCGTCTATCCCCGGCTGAACGCCGAGCGCGGACGCGGCATGGGACTCGGAATGGTCACCGGGCGGGTGGTCTCGTCCGCCAGCGTTTTCACCGGCTTCAACACGCGCCCGTTCAGGCAGACGCCCATCGCCAGGTAACCGACAAAGTACTGGATGTCCGTGTAAAATCCGCCGTAAACGACGAAGAAAAGCACCATGCGCCCGCAAAACGCCGACAGCAGGAACGCGTTGCAAATCCGCAAATCCGGGTCCCCGTACTTCATGTTTCGGTAAAGCACCCCGATGCCGGCCACCATGAACCAGAGAAATCCAATCGCCCCCCAGATGCCGAACGGAATCATCACTGAGAGCGGCCCGTTATGATAGTCACCCGCCAGCGCGGCCCAACTGTCTCCCGCCGACGTTTCGTGCACCGTGCCCGTAATGCTGCTCAACGAGAAATCAAAGTCCCGCGCCGTCAAGGCCAGCCCCTTGCCCAGGATCAGGTACTCGGGCACCTGTGGGAGCACCGCTTTCCAAATCTCCAGACGCCAGTCGGACGTGGAATCGGCGTCCGCCCGCGCCACCGGGTCGACATCCAGCGGCAGGATCGAGAGGGTGCGCTGCATGCTGTAGGGAAGCTTGCGGACAAACGGGAGCGTGACAACGCCGGCAAGAGTCATCGCCACCAGGAGGACCGGCAGCAGCCGTGTCCGATGCAGCCCCTCAAAAGCAAACTGGAATACAAATATGAGCCCCAGCAGGATGAAATTGGACCGGAACCCGCCAAGCAGGCCGGTCATTGCAAAGCAGACAAACACCGCGCACCGCCAGGGGTGGTGCAGGGAAAACAACCCGCGCACTCCGTGCCGCGCCATGAGATAAAAGCAGATCGCGTAACAGGACAGGTTGATCCCGGCAAAGCGCACCATGCCCGCGCTGTTTTCCACGGTATTGTTCGGCGGAAAGAACCAGAAAATCCAGGCCAGGGCCTTGCTTTGGATGTACAGCACGTCCCCGATCAGGCTGGTCATGCCGCTGAGGAGGAACATGCCCATGAACAACGCCGCCTTCTCCTTCGGAATACGCTGCGCCGTCATCGCAAAGTAGCCCACAATGGCTCCCAGCAGCAGGATGTAGCGCTTCCCGCCATACACCTCGCCACCCATGCTGCGCATCTTGATCCCGCCCGTCGCCTCCGCCGTCACCAGCACCACAAACGCGATGTACAACAACGGCCAGGTCAGTTCCGGAACCGAAATGAACCGGAACCGCTGGTCAATCGCCCGGCGCACGATGGAGATTCCGAAGCTGATGAATGCGAGCGGCAGCCAGACACGCGGGGCGCTGGGAATGAAGAACACGATCATCGTCAGGTTCCATCCCAGCACCAGCATCGCATGATGGAACCGGAGCAACAAAGGGGAGATCAGGAGAACCAGGACAAATCCCACCGTCCCGAACGACGACCATTCGAGCGGACTGGCCAGCAGGTAACCCAGGATCAACGCGAGCGGAAGACAAACCGCGTAAATAGCAATGGCGCGAACAGCCGTGGGAGAGCCAGTCATAATTTCTCTGCTTTTGCCATTGAGCAGTCTAACTTAAATGGAAGCCAGTTGCGTTCGCAATTCATTTCTTCCGCCCAGGCAATTCCCAGGGTTTGAGCGCCAAACCCCGCCCCCTGTTCCAACTTAATTGCTTCACAAAAAGCCCGATTTGACCAGAATGCACGGGCGGCTCCCCGGGGCCGCCCGACGCATTTCATGATCTCATTGAAACACAGCGCCCCCTGGCTGCTCGCCCTCGGAATCCTCCTCCGATGCGTGGCCCTGAACCAGCCCATCGTGGACGCCCACCTGCTGCGCCAAACCCAGACCGCCGCCGCCACCCAGAACATGATGCAACAGGGCGGCGTGCCTCTGACCGCCAATGTCCCGTGGCTCGGCGACCTCGACACCCGTTACCTCCAGGAATTGCCCATCTACAATTACCTGGCCATGGGCCTGTTTCCCCTGACCGGCAAACTCGATCCCAGCGGCAAAATTGTGTCGGTCGCCTTCTGGGCATTCGGATTCATCCTGCTCCAGGGACTCTGGCGCCGCTGCCTGCCCCAGGCCGCCGTCTTTTGGGCCAACCTCGTCTTCGTGCTCGGACCGCTGGAAGTCTTCTTCGGCCAGGCGTTCATGCCCGAAATGCTCGTCCAGGTCCTCGGATTCGGTTTTCTGCTCGCCACGATGCGCTATTCCGAAAATCCCACGCTGCCACGCTGGATCGTCTGCGCCGGAACCGGCCTGCTCGGGTTGCTCGTCAAAACCCCGGAAGTCTCCCACCTGTTCTTCATCCTCGCCTTCCTCATCGCCCAACGCGAAGGCTTAAGCGCATTCCGAAAACTCCGCTATTGGATCGCCCTGGCAATCGCCCTGTGCGCGCTCGCCGCCTGGAGCCGCTACGTCGATTCCGTCAACAGCGCGAATGTCCCTCGCTGGACCCCGCACAACGCCCTCCGCGAGTTCATCGGCAGCGTCCAGGACCGGCTCCGGCCGAAATCCTGGATGATGGTCGTCTTTTATCTCACTGCCTTCGTCCTGCCCGGGCCCGCCGCGCTGGCCGGTGCCTGGGGACTGCGCGTCGCCGTGCGACCTCCTGCCGCCCGATGGCTCCTGCTCTGGCTCGCGTCGCTTGTCCTTTTCTTCCTGATCTGGTTCGGCAACACGGCGCCGAAACAAAGCTACTACAACCTCGTCGCCGCCGGCCCGCTCGCTGGCCTGTTCGGACTCGGCGCCGCCGATCTTCTGCGCCGCCCCTGGGCCAGCCGCTGGCCCCGCGCCGCCTTCGCCGCCTTCGCCACCCTGCTCGCCGCCTTCTCAGCCCCCGGCATCGTCTACCTGTTCCAACAGGATCGACAGATTCTCGCCGCCTCCACCTGGATCCGCGACCACGTCCCCGCCGGCCGCCCCGTGATCTGCCAGTTCAATCATCGCGTCGACATGATGGATTATCCCTACAACGCCGTGCCCGCCTATTACTCCGGCCGGCCGGTGTTCATCTGGACGAAAGCACTGTCGGAACCTAACCGAAAATCAGCTCTCGAACGATCCGGCATCGCGGTGGTCACGCTCCCGAATCCGCCCCCTTCAGGCTTGCTGGGCCGGTTCCGCCGGCTGCGCGGCCAGGAAAACGTCGCCCCGGCCTCGACAAACTGGCTTGCCGCGAACGGCTTTCATCGCGTCGGAACGGAACCCGGTTTTGAAATCTACGCCACGGATGGAATGCCCTCGCCGTAATTGCGGCGGAGGGGTTAATCGCTCGATTTCCGGTAATCCCCGCGGCTGAAGTATTTCTCGAGCCAGACGTAGAGGCAGATAAAGAGATAGCGGCTGCCCATTTCCTTGATCTTCAGCTTGGGCACGCCCGTCCGCCGGTTGCGCCACGTGATCGGCATCACCGTCCAGGTGTAGCCGCGCACGATGGCCTTCAAGGGCAGTTCCACCGTGAGATTGAAATGGGGCGAGATGAGGGGCCGGCATCCATCGATGACCGAGCGGCGATAGGCTTTGAACGCGTTGGTGGTGTCGTTGAGTTTGATTCGAAACAGCACCCGGATGAAAAGGTTGGCGAGGCGGTTCAGCAACAGCTTCACGCGGGGATATTCGATCACCCGCCCCCCTTTGACGAACCGGCTGCCGAAGACGCAGTCGACCCCTCCATTCAGCTTCTGCCAGTATCGAACCACGTCCTTCGGATCGTCCGATTCGTCCGCCATCATGATCACCACCGCGTCGCCCGTCATGCGATCCAATCCACAAATAATGGCGCGGCCAAACCCGTGCAACCCCTCGTTCTTGACCGGCGCCAGTTCCCGCAAAGTGGGCTTCAGCTCGGACAGCAGGCCCCAGGTGTTATCCGTGCTGCCGTCGTCCACCACGACAATCTCGTGCCGGATCCCGTTTTGTTGAAGCTCCTCGTGCAAGGACCGCACGGTGGACACAATACAGCCTTCCTCGTCCCGGGCCGGAATGACCACCGACAACAATTGAAGCGGTCTCGCGACGGTTGCAGATTCAGCCATACGTTGGCGAATCAGCATGGGACAGGCCCGCGCTGGAAACAAGCCGATTTGAACCCGCCATTATTTGGCGTCGGCGGGTTTCTGGGCGGGCGCCTTGTCGGCTGCCTCGATCAGTTTGATGTATTTCGCCGGGTCCTTGTCGAAATCCTTCTTGCAATGCTTGCAGCACAACTTCACCTCGCGGTCCTTGTAGGTGAACACAAACGGCTTTCCCATTTCCCCCAGCTTGTCGCCCGACACCGGGCAGGTCTCGAGCTTGTCCGGCTTCGGCTTCGGCGCGGGATCCGCCGCCAGGCCCGCCAGCGGGGCAAGCAACAACAAGGCGCCAACAAATACAGCCGGCAGTTTCAACAACGTTTTCATATTGATTCGTGATTCAATTTGGACTTAACCGACATTCTGTCTCAATCTTTTTTCAACCGGCGTTCCGCCGTTCAAGGTAATACGCCGCCCGGAGAAATATCCCTCGGGAAACCGTCCGGACTTTCAGGAAAGCCCGGTGACCAGCCCGCCCAGCCGTTTCCGAAGAAACTGGCGCGCGCGGTAAACCCGCATTTCGACTGCCTTCGACGAGCACCCCAGCACGGCGGCGATTTCGGCGTGCGATTGCTCCTCGTATTCGGCGAGCACCAGCGGGACCCGCAGCTCTTCCGGCAGTTCCGCCACCGCGCGCCGGACCGCCTCGGCCCGCTCCAGCCCTGCCAGTTGCTCCAGCGGACCCGGGTCGGACGCCGGGATCACCTGCTCCCATGCGCCTTCGTCGTGGCCCGGCCCGCCGTCGAGCGGCACCTGCGGATGCCGCGACAGGCGCCGCAGCCGGTCCCGCGCGAGGTTGGTCGCGATCGAATAAAGCCAGGTCGTGAACTTGTGTGAGGGATCGTATTTAGAGCTGTGCTGAAAGACGCGGACGAAGGTTTCCTGGGCCAGGTCCTCGGCTTCCGATTCGTCCCGCAGCACGCGGATCAAATAATGAAACAACCGTTCGGCATGACGCGACATCAGGTCATTCAGCGCCGGTCCGTGCCCGGCCGCCAGTCGCTGCATGTCCGCGCGATCCTGAGTTTCACTCGTGGTGATGCTCATGAGCGGCGGGTGCGGCGGTCATCCTTTCATGT
The DNA here is from genome assembly GCA_046346665.1 of Verrucomicrobiota bacterium. Lineage (GTDB taxonomy): Bacteria > Verrucomicrobiota > Verrucomicrobiia > Limisphaerales > JAXMHQ01 > JAXMHQ01. The sequence continues at coordinate 17,818 of JAXMHQ010000019.1, read as the reverse complement.
TCGGAGCCGAAAGTCTTCGAAGTCACCCAGGCCAGGTAGCGGCGCCCCTGCTCCGGGGGCATGGTGCGGCTGACTTCGTAGAAATGCTGCAACATCGCCGCCTGGCAGGCCGCCCGCAGCCGCGCCGTCTCCTGCAACACACGCTCGATTTCCGGCGTCACCGTATTCGTCGCCGCCAGCAGCGACGCCAGCTCGGCGTTCTTTGCATCGATCTCCCGGCAGCGCTCGGCGCATCCCTGCGCATACGCCGCGTGCAAATTTGTGATCCGCTGAAACTCCGCGTCGGAAAGCCGGAACTCGGTCTGCAGCCACGCCAGTTCCGGCGTCGGACTGTCCATCAGGCAACGATAACGCGCCGAACCGAGCGAGAAACAAATGCCGTAGGACAACAACGCCCCCGCAAGCCCCGCGATCAGAATCCAGGCGGCCCGTTTCATGGTTCAATGATGCGGCATCTGGTAAGGATCCACCATCTGCACATATTTCGTCCCCATCTCGAGGGAAACGCGCGCCGATCGGGCGTTACCCTGCCAGAACCCGATCAGTGAGCCGCTGGCGACCAGCGCCGCCAGGTAAACCACGGCCAAAGCCGGACGCGAAAACCAGCCGGCCAGCAGCGCCGAAAACACGCCCGCCCAACCGGGTCGCCGGGCCGATTTGCAGCTTTCCCCGGCGGCGATCCGATTCCACACGCCGTCGGCAAAACGCGGCGGCAAAGTGGATGAAATCTTCCATTCGCCAAGCGCCTGTTTGAGGGCCTCGTCACCCGGATCCTGTTGAATGCTCATAACTTGCCCGGACCACGCTGCGCCGCCGGGAACCCGTTTTCCGCAACATGCCTGATTTCAGGGGCCAGGCAATCCCGAATCGCTTTGTCGTCCGGACTCATTACGCCGCCATGCCAGAAATCCCTCAAAAAACCTTCCAAAGAGTCGTTGACACCCCTGCGGGATTCTGGTCTTATCTCCGTCCCTTTGATGGGAAGAATTTATGTACGCCGTATTAGAAACCGGAAGCAAACAGTATCGCGTCAGCGCGGGCGATACGCTGGAAATCGAACGCCTGGCCGTTGAGGCCGGCAAACCCGTTACTTTTGATCGCGTCCTGCTGGTCAACAACGACGGCAAACTCACCGTGGGCACGCCCACCGTGGCCAAAGCCACCGTGGAAGCCGACGTGGTTGAACATATCCGCGGCGAAAAGGTTCTAACCTTCAAAATGAAACGCCGCAAAGGCTATCATAAATCGATCGGTCACCGCCAGGAACTGACGGTGGTCAAAATCAAGGAAATCAAAGCTTAATTTTTACCTGGTATGGCACATAAGAAAGGTCAAGGCAGCGTCCGGAACGGGCGCGACAGCGTCAGCAAACGGCTCGGCGTGAAACGTTACGGCGGCCAGTTCGTCACAGCCGGCAGCATCCTCGTCCGCCAGCGCGGCACCAAGTTCGTCGCCGGCGAAAACGTCGGCACCGGACGCGATTGGACCCTGTTCGCCCTCGTCGACGGCAAAGTCCTGTTCGACAAAGACGGCAAGCGCATCAATATCGTCGCCGAAGCCGCCAAGAACTAGGTCGCTTCCCGATTTACCCGAAGGGCGAGGTCTCGTGCCTCGCCCTGCTTTTTTGGAAATGGAGTGTTGGAGTAGTGGAATGCAGGAGTATTGAGGCTGGCGCCCTGTAACCCACCACTCCCATACTCCATCACTCCAATACCCCGGTCCCCGCATGTTTGTCGACGAAATCAAGGTCTACGCCCGCGCCGGTCACGGCGGGAAAGGTTGCGTCGCGTTCTCCCGCGAGAAATACCGGCCCAAAGGCGGCCCCAGCGGCGGCAACGGCGGCCGCGGCGGCGACGTCATCCTCGAAGCCGACCACGACCTCAACAACCTCATCGCCCAGTTCTATCAACCCCGCCTGCTCGCCCAGGACGGCCAGGCCGGACTCGGCAAAGGCATGGACGGCGCCGCGGGCAAGGATCTCATCGTCAAAGTCCCCTGCGGCACCCTCGTCTGGCGGACTCCCTCCGATCCCGCAGGCACCGAAACCCCGGAAAGTGAACCCGAACGGCCGGCCCTGATCCCCGCTTCCACCGCCCGCCGCCCTCTCATCCGACACGCCCGCTCCGCGTCCGCGGTCGAAATCGATTTATCCCGTGAACTCCCCGAACCCGGCCGCGGCCCCGAACCGGCCGCCGGCGAGCTCGTCGTCGATCTCACGCAGCACGGACAGCGCTTCGTTCTGTGCAAAGGCGGCCGCGGCGGACTCGGCAATCGCAACTTCGCCACCGCCGTCCGCCAGGCCCCGCGCTTCGCCCAACCCGGCGAACCCGGACTCGAAGGCGAATTCCGTCTCGAACTCCGCATCCTCGCCGAAGTCGGACTCGTCGGCTACCCCAACGCCGGCAAATCCACCCTGCTCACCGCCATCTCCCACGCCCGGCCCAAAATCGCCCCCTACCCGTTCACCACGCTCCACCCGCAAATCGGCATCCTCGAATACCCGGATTTTCACCGGCTGACCGTTTGCGACGTCCCGGGCCTGATCGATGGCGCCCACCTTAACGTGGGCCTGGGACACGCCTTCCTCCGCCACATCCAGCGCTGCCGCATCCTCGTCCTGCTCCTCGACATGGCCGGCACGGACGACCGCGCGCCCTGGGATGATTACAACAACCTGCTGAAGGAACTGGAGCTGTACAACCCGGCGCTGGTCCGGAAACCGCGCCTGGTGGTGGCCAACAAAATGGACGAGCCCGCCGCCGCGGAGAACCTCAAAAAATTCAAGCGGCACATCAAGAAGACCCCCGTCCTCCCCATCTCCGCCGCCTTCGACGACGGCGTCGACGAATTCAAAACCGCCATCCGCAAAGCCGTCGAAGCCGCGGATCGGTGAAACTCTCAACCGCGGATCAAGCGGATTGCGCGGATCCTTCAGCGTGTGGGGCGAGACTCTGTCGAGCCCTGACATCCAGCGGGATGCTGGAGTCATGGAGTTGTGGAGTGCTGAAGAGACAGTCGCGCAAGGTTTTTTCAATACTCCAGAACTCCACCACTCCAGCACTCCAATGTCAGTGAGGGCTCGACGGAATCTCGCCCCTCCATTGGAATCCATCCCTGAAATCCGGGACAGCCGCGGTCAAAAACTCTCCGCGGTCAGGGCGTTCGCAGCCGGAAAAACCGCTGGGACTCGGACGCAACATAGACGTTCGTGTAATTCACAAGGCCCAGCGCATCGAACAGGTTGGTCGTGACCGGCGTCCAGGACGCAGCCGGTGTGGCGGCATTCGTCGACGTCAGCAGCACATACACCGCGTTGGTCACCCCGCCGATCCCGGTCAGCGTTTCGTTGGTTCCCGAGATCACCGGAACGCACAGGCGCAGTTCGTCCGACGCCCCGGTGCCTATCAATTGATAGGTTCCCAGCCCGCTCAGCGAGCCGTTGCCGTCGCTCACCACGGCCAGGAACGCGCCGCTGTTCGTCGCGGTCAATGTCAACTGCGCCGTCGCCGGACCAAACGAGGAACCCAGCAGCGCCCCGCCGGGACCGTAAATGCGCAACTGGGGATAAAACGTGCCGCCGTCGACGAGTTCATTCACCTGCAGCGTGAAGGATTCCCCCCGGCAGGTGGTGAATTGATACGTGTCCAGGTCGCCGGCGCCGATCGTGCCGACCGGGTCCAGGCCCGCCGTCAGCGAGCCGCCTTCGTCCCCCGGCGAAATGGCCAGCGGATCGCCCGCCTTCGCCAGCGTCAACCGGTAGTCGCCCGAACCGTACAGCCCGCCGTTCCCGTCACCCGCGACCAGCAGGAACATCCCGGAGTTGGTCGCTGTCACCGCGATCTCCGCCGAAGACGCGTTGTAACTCGACCCGAGCAACGCGCCCGCCGGGCTGTAGAGCCGGATCCACGGATAAAAAAGATTCGTGCTGGTCATGGCGCCCACCCTCACAACAACCGCCTGGCGCGGACTCGCCGTGAACGTCCACAAATCCAGGTCGCCCGTCACCACCGTCCCCAGGTGCGTCCACCCGTTCGTCATCGGCCCGCCGTCATCCCCAGCCGACACCACCACCGCGTCACCCGTCTTCGCCAGTGTCAGGCGATAATCACCCGCCCCATACAACCCGCCGTTCCCGTCACCCACCACCACCAGGAAGGTTCCCGTGTTGGTCGCCGAGACGCCCACCTCGGCCGCCGACGCGCCATAGCTTGAATCCAGCAGTTTACCGTTGGGACCATAAATCCGCACATAAGGATAAAAGAGGTTCGTGTCCGTGATCTCACCCATCCGCACCAGCAACCCCTCACCCGCGGTTGCGCTGAAGGTCCACAAATCCAAATCGCCCGTCTGAATCGTACCGAGGTGCATCGCCCCGTTGGTCAGCGGACCGCCATTGTCCCCGGCCGACACCACCACCGGATCGCCCGTCTTTGCCAGCGTCAGGCGGTAATCGCCCGATCCATACAAGCCGCCGTTGCCATCGCCCACCACCACCAGGAAGGTCCCGCTGTTCGTGGCGCTGACTGCGACCTCGGCCGACGCGGTGTTGTAAGCCGATGCCAGCAGCCTGCCGTTCGGGCCATACAGGCGAACCCAGGAAAAAAAAGTATTCGTATCGGTAATCTCCCCCATGCGCACCAACAACGCGTCGCCGGCGTTGGCGCTGAACGTCCACAAATCCAGATCGCCCGTCTGAATCGTCCCGAGATGCATCACGCCGTTGGTCATCGGACCGCCATTGTCCCCGGCCGACACCACCACCGGATCGCCCGTCTTCGCCAGCGTCAGGCGGTAGTCGCCCGATCCCGACAATCCGCCGTTGCCATCACCCACCACCACCAAAAACGCTCCGCTGTTGGTCGCGTTCACAGCCACTTCGGCAACCGCCGAGTTGTAGGCGGAATCCAGCAGCTTCCCATCGGGCCCATACAGCCGGACCCACGGCCAAAACGTGTTTGTATCGGTCACCTCCCCCATCCGGACCACCAGCGCGTCCCCCGCGTTCGCGGTCACCGTCCAGCAATCCAGTTCTCCTGCCAGAATCGTTCCCGCGTGCATCACCCCGTTCGTCATCGGCCCGCCCTGGTCCCCCGCATCCACCACGATCGACCCGCCCGTCTTCGCCAGCGACAACCGGTAGGGCCCGGTCTGATTCGTCGCCCCCGTGCCATCGCTGATCCGCACCGTGAATGTCCCCGCGTTCGTCGCTGTCACCGCCACCTCCGCCGCCACCGCGCCGGAACCGGACGCCAGAAGAACGCTCGAAGGACTCAACAACTGGATCTTCGGTGTAAACACGCCCGTGGATTCATCCCCCACCCGCACCACGATCGCATCGCCCACCCCCGCGCTGAATGTCCAGGCGTCCACCTCCCCCGCCACCGCGACGCTGCCTTCAAGCGTCTCGCCAGGCTGTATGACCGCCGCCCCTGCCTCAACCGCCAGCCACGCCGCCAGCCAGCAGACAACCCCAAACATTCCGGCCCGGAAACACCCGGGCGCCTCGCGTACAATCTCCTTCATACAAATTTCCGGTCCGATTAGCGCCCGCTTGACCCCGCGACAAAAAGCAGCCCGGCCAGGCACCTCAAACCAGTGCCCGGCATTGCCGTTAGGGATGTTAATGTTATTCATCAATACTCTAAATCTGTCAACGGAAATGGGTTGAAAGTTATTCACAACGCCGTTTCGGCGTGCGGCGGGCCCCGCGGCCGGGCCCGCCATTTCCTGGTGGGCTTCCAGACCGATTGCCGCTATAACAACCCCATGCTGAGGGCTGGCATCGTCGGTCTGCCGAACGTGGGCAAATCCACCCTGTTCAACGCCGTCACGCGCTCCCACAAGGCCGCCGCGGAAAATTACCCGTTCTGCACCATCGAACCCAACCTCGGCGTCGTCACCGTCCCCGACCCGCGCCTCGACCGCATCGCCCAAATCGTCCGCAGCCCGAAAACCATCCCCGCCACCATCGAGTTCGTCGACATCGCCGGCCTCGTCAAAGGCGCCTCCCGGGGCGAGGGACTCGGCAACAAGTTCCTCAGCCACATCCGCGAAGTCGACGCCCTCATCCACGTCGTCCGCTGCTTCGAAGACCCCGACATCGTCCACGTCGCAGGCACCATCGACCCCGTCCGCGACATCGAAATCGTCCTGACCGAACTGGTGCTGGCCGACCTCGAATCGGTCGCGAAGCGGCTCGAGAAAATTTCCAAGGACGTCAAGCGCGGCGACAAGCAAGCCCTGCTGGAATCGCAGCTCCTGGAAAAAATGCGGGCCCACCTGGATTCCGGCAAACCCGTGATCACCCACGGGCTGCCCCTGTCGCCCGACGAAAAGCAACTGTTGCACCAGGCCGGCCTGCTCACCGCCAAGCCCGTCATCTTCGCCGCCAACCTCCGCGAATCCGATCTCCCCGGCGCCGCCGCCAACCCGCACGTGCTGCGTGTTCAGGAATACGCCCGCACCCACCAGGGTTGCGAAACCGTGGTCGTCTGCGCCCAACTCGAAAGCGACCTCGCCGACCTCTCCCCCGAGGAGGGCGCCGCCTGGCTGAAAGAGCTCGGCATCGAAGGTTCCGGCGCCGGCGCGCTGATCCGGTCAGCCTATCATGTTCTAGGCTTGCGCACCTTCTTTACGTTCAACGAAAACGAGGTCCGCGCCTGGACCCTGCCCGGCGGCCAGACCGCCTCCCGCGCCGCGGGCACCATCCACACCGATTTCGAACGCGGCTTCATCAAGGCCGAAACCGTTCATTGCGACGACCTGCTCCGCTGCGGCTCGGTCGGCCGCGCCCGCGAAACCGGCCATTACCGGATCGAGGGGCGCGATTACGTCGTGCACGACGGCGATGTCCTCCTGTTCCGGTTCCACGTCTGATCCCATCCACCCATATGATCCCCAAAACACTCGGCGTTCTCCTCCTCGCGGCCTCGTTGTCCGCCGGCACCGCCCCCGCCGCCTCCACCAACTCGCCCCTCAACGTCCTGCAGGGGCCCGCCAAAGCCACCTTGAAGAACATCGCCCGGCTCGATGTCCCGGCCGGCTACGTGTTTCTCGACGGCGACAGCACCCGCAAACTCCTCAAAATGTCCGGCGAACCCGTCAGCGGCGGCGAACTGGGCATGCTCTCGCCCACCAACGACGAATGGACCGTCATGTTCGAGTTCGACGACGTCGGCTACGTCAAGGATGACGAGAAGGACAAGCTGGACGCCGGCAAAATGCTCGCCGCCATCAAGGCCGGCACCGAGGAGGCCAACAAGGAACGCGCCAAGAACGGCATCCCGCCCATCCTCGTCGTCGGCTGGGAACAGCCGCCCACTTACAACCCCGAAACGCACAACCTCGAATGGGCCGTCCGCGCCACCAGCGACGGGCATCCCATCCTGAATTACAACACCCGCCTGCTCGGCCGCAAAGGCGTCATGGAACTCGTCCTGATCGTCGAGCCCGACAAACTCGCCGCCACCCTGCCCGATTACAAAAAGATCCTCGCGCATTATTCCTTCCAGTCGGGCCAGTCCTACGCCGAGTTCAAGCCGGGCGACAAAATCGCCGCCTACGGCCTGACAGCCCTCGTTGTCGGCGGCGCGGCGCTCGGCGCGGCCAAGCTCGGCCTGTTCGCGTCGCTCGCCATCCTTCTCAAGAAAGCCTGGAAACTCGTCGTCGTCGCCATCGTGGCCGTCGCGTCGTTCTTCCGGAAAATCTTCGCGCGCCTCACCGGCCGGAGCACGGACGATCGCACCACCTGACCGATCCCCCCTGCGGCCATGACGGAGCTGGAAGTTTTGTACCTCGTTCTCGCCGGCGTCTACGCCTGGGAATGCGTATGCTGGCTCCCGTCCGCCGCCTTCGCGGCCACCACCTGGTTCGGACAACGCTGGCGCCCGCGCATGCCCAACAGCCTCGCCGGAAATTCCAACGGCGGCCTCGTCCTCGCGCCGCCCCTGCCGCCGCTCGGATGGCTGGCGCAATGTTCCCCCTTCTCCATCTTCACCTCCACGGACGGCGCCGTTCTCCAGTTCCACGCGCCTCCCGGCACCCGCAACGCGCCTCCGCCAGTCCGCGTCTCCTGGACCGAAACCGATTCTCTGTCCGCCTCCGGCCGGACCGTCTCCATCGCCGGCAAGAAACGGTTCAAGGCCGCCTCGCCCGCCGCCGCCCGCCGCGCCGTCCGCAACCTCCGCCGACTCCGGGAACTCAGCCCCGCCGAACGCGACGCGTTCCAATCCGCCACCCTCCGCACCGGTTTTGATGAGCAAGAACTCGGCGCACGCTGGCAGCGCTTCCTCGAATTCGGCCCCGCACTCCGCGCCTGGTGCAACGCCCTCTTCCTCCTCCTGTTCGCCGCCGGCCCCCTCGCCGTCCATCTCTTCGGGCTCGGACGCACCTGGCCCTGGATTCTCGCGGCCTGGATCATTCTCGCCGCCGGCATCACCTGGCGTTTCCGCAAGGCTCACCGCGCCCTTTACCCGGAACCCTCCGCGGACGAGGAGCGGTTTATGCACGGTCTGACCATCGCCCTGTCCCCCGCCTCCGCCGTCCGCGCCCACGACCTTCTGTCCCGCGGCGTCCTCGACGCATTCCACCCGCTCGCGCTGGTCCAGGCATTCTGCAATGAACAGGATTTCCACCGGCACGCGGAACAATGGTGGATCGATGCCTGTTTCCCCGTCGCAACCACACCGGGAGCCGACGCATCAACACGCGCGGTGCTGGATAAGTTTCTCCGCCGGCACGGCATCAACCCGACGGAATTTCTCAAACCCCCGACCCGGTCCGATCCGTCCAGCCGATCCTATTGCCCGCGATGCCGCGCCCAATACATCCGGAAAGACGGCACGTGCCCCGATTGCAGCGGCGTCCGGCTGGTTCCCTTCCCTTGAAATTGCCGCCGCTTTTTCGTATGGTGAACCCATGCCGATCTACGAATTTCATTGCGGGAAATGCGAAAAGGACAGTGAAATCCTGGTGCGCTCGAGCGACTGGAAGGGGACCGAGTGCCCGCACTGCGGCTCCACGAAGCTGACGAAGAAGCTGTCGGTGTTCGCCTCGTCCACCGCCGGCAACGACGGCCCGGCCTGCGAAAGCGGCGGCGGCGGTTGCGGCGGCTGCTGCGGCGGCGGACCTCACCGCCACTGATTTCCCCGGGAGGGACGCCGTCCCCGGCGTCCCCATTATAGCGATTGTCCTACGGCCCTGGCCCTGCCGTGCCCGCAGACTTCAGCCGCCCTGATTTCCGTCAAATCCCTCACCGTCCAGTCCGCGTCGTGCTTTAACAACTCCTCGTAACTCGCCCCGCCCGTCGCCACCGCCAGCACCTTCGCCCCAATCGCCCGGCCGCAGCGAATGTCATATGGCGTGTCCCCGATCACCAGGACCTCCTCCCCGCGCAGCCCGCCCCCCAAAATCCGGCTCCCGCGATCCCGCGCCGCCGCCGCGATCCGGTCCCGGTCTTCGTGATCGTCCGCAAACGCCCCCATCTCGAATTCCTTCCACAAATCGAAATGCCGCAGCTTGATCTCCGCGCCTAACCTTAAATTGCCTGTTAACAACCCGATCATCGGCGGCGGCCGCAGCGCCCGCAGTTCCCCCAGGAATTCCCACACGCCCGGACACGCCTCCGTCCGGCTCGTGGCCAGGATGTGGTCCAGGAAAAACACATACCGGTCCACAAACCGCCGGCAGTTCTCCGGGCTCGCGGGGATGTTGTGAAAACTGAAAAATTCCCGCATCAGGCTGTAGTCGGTCCGGCCCGCAAATTTCAGCCGCTCAAATCCGTCCACCGTCCCGAACTCCGTCCGGAACACCTCCGCAAACGCCTTCACGCCGGCGCCGCCCGTGTGCACCAGCGTCCCGTCAATGTCGAATAAAACCAGCCGGATCATCGCCTGCCCCGTCATCACTTCACCTTCCCCGCCGTGTTCTCCAGCACCACGTTCGACAACACCGCCGTATCGCTCTTGTCCGGCACATGCGAACAAAACCCGATCCCGGCGTAAAACGGTGCCTTCAACGGCAGCGTCGCGGATTGCCCGAACGCCTGCATCGGCCCGCCGTTCGTGCTCACCAGCAGTCGAAACACATCGCCCCGCTTCTCGATCCCAATCCGCACCGGCTTGGAGTCCACCTTCAATTTGCACGCTTCCCGGATGTCCGCGCCCTTCTCCGGCCGGTACGCCAGGTGAATCAACCCCGCCCCGTGCAGCGCCACCATGACTTCCTTCGAATCGTCATCCAGGTCCTGCCGGATCACCAGGACCGCTTTGCGGTCGTCGTAACCCTGCGGATTCGGAAACGTCACATCCGCCGCGAGCGACACGTCGCCGGACATTCGCTTCCAGGCGTAGCGAAATTCGTCGCGGAAATACCAGATGTTGTAACTGGCCGAGTTCAGCGTGTAGCGGCCCGTCGCCGGATCGAAGCTCGCGCTGCCCGGCAACAGCGGGCCGCCGATGTCGGATTGGCCTGTAAAAATCCCGAGCGGCGCATCGAAGGTCACGGTCGGCCGATGAAACCCCGCGGGTGGCGGCACCTGCTGATGCGTCGCCGACCCGGGCAACGCCCAGTCGGGAACCGCCACCGGCTCCGCCCCGAGCGAAGCGGCTGCCAGTATAAAAACGAGGAAAGGGAACAATCGATTCATGGCGTGAAATTTAGAGCCCGCGGCGCAAATAGAAAAGACGGAAGGCGACATGCGGCCTGGGAGCGCCGGCGTCCTCGCCGGCCCAAACATGCGTTGGATACGGCAGACCGATCGGACCAGGAGCGGAACAGATCGGTTGGGGACGGCGGGACGCCGTCCCTCACGCCTCTATTTGGCCACCAGGGAACAATCCGCAAACCACCACACCTGGCCAGGCGTCGTGCCCAGGTTCGTAAACGAAATCCTCGACTTGTCATCCGTCCACGGGCCTTCAAAAGTCACCTGCTGCCGTTTCCATTCGGTCGAGATCGACACCTGCATCTGGGTGTGGTGATCCCAAGGCTCGTGGTCCTGCATGCAGTTCACCATGATGGTCTCCGGCCGGCTCGCCTTGGCCCGGAAGGTCAGCACGTAATGCCGCCCCTTCTCGATGTGAACGCCCGCCTGGTAGAGTTGCAGCCGCCAGGCTTTGTCGCCCACCGTCGACACGGTCACCTTCAGCGCGGGCCGATCCTCGGGTCCTTTCGGGACACATTCCATCCAGCCCGTCGCCCCCGCCTCCTCCAACACCCAGTTCCGTGTGTCCCGGCTGAAATCGCCGTTCACCAGAAGCGACGCGGAGGAATCCACAGGGGCAGCCGAATCACCCCCCGGCGCAGACCCCGGAAAAGCCAGTGCGAACAAAATTCCCAGCGAACAAATACACGCTCTCATTCGCCTCATCCTGACATCAATCACCCCGCCAGGCAATTCGTCAAAATGATGTCATCAACCGCCGGATGGCTTCAACCGGGAGGGACGGCGTCCTCGCCGTCCCCGAAAATATTCGGGCCGGCCCTCCCTACCCCGTGCTCTTCATGCCGTGCGCGATGCCGTTCACCGTGAGCGCCAGCAGCCGCCGCAATTGCTCCGTGCGCTCCCGCGCGCCGCCCGAGCGCCATTGCGTCAAAAACCGGATCTGCAGAAAATTCAACGGGTCCACCGACGGGTTCCGCCGGTGAATCGAATGCGCCAGCACCGGCTGCGTCTCCAGCAACCGCCCCCGCCCGCTCACCCGCAACACCATCCGCACCGCGCGCCGGTACTCCGATTGAATCTCCCCGAAAATCGTCTCCCGTGTTTCCTCGGACTTCACCATCGCCGCGTATTGCCGCGCGATCCCGAGGTCGGCCTTCGCCAGCGACACCTCCGCGTTGTCCAGCAGCACCCGGAAAAACGGCCAGTGCGCATACATGTCCTGCAGCAATTCCAGCCCGTCCGTTCGTTCCGACGCGAACTGCTCCAGCGCCCGCCCGACCCCGTACCAGGCCGACAGCAGGTGCCGCGACTGCGTCCAGGCGAACACCCACGGAATCGCCCGCAGTTCCCGGATGTCCGTCGTGGCCTGCCGCCGCGTCGGCCGCGATCCCAGCCGCAGATGCTCGATCAAGTCGATCGGTGTCGCCTGCCAGAAATACTCCGTGAACGCCGGGGTTTTGTAGACGAGTTGTTGATAGGCGTCGAACGACATCCGGGCGAGACGCTCCGTCGCGGCCTCCCAGCCGGGCAGGCGGGCGGCGGATTCCGGCTCGGGCAGGCACTGCGACCCGATGACGGCCGACGCGAGCTGCTCGAGGTTGCGCTGGGCGATTTCGGGGCTTGAATATTTCAGCGAGATCACCTCGCCCTGTTCCGTGATGCGGAGCCGGCCGCCGTGCGCGGCGTGCGGCTGGGCGCGCAGGCTCCGGTAACTCGAACCGCCCCCGCGGTCCACCGTGCCGCCTTTCCCATGGAAAAACCGCAGGCCCAGCCCCCACTCGTCCGCCAGCGCCGAAATTTCCTTCTGTGCCCGGTACAAATACCAGTTCGCGGCCAGGTAACCGCCGTCCTTGTTGGAATCCGAATACCCGACCATCACCTCCTGCACCCGCCCGCGCCGCTCCAGGTGCCGGCGATAGCGCCGGTTCGACCAGAGCTCGGCCAGGATCTTCGGCGCGCTCTCCAGGTCGTGAATCGTCTCGAATAACGGAACAAAATCCAGGTCGCGAACCCCCGCCCGGCCCGCCAGCCGCACCAGCGCCAGAATGTCCGACGCGCTCCGCGTCATGCTCAGGATGTAGCGGCTCGCCGATTGTGCGCCGTGCAGCTTCTGCAAGCGGCGGATCGCCCGGAATTCGGCCAGCAACTCGGCCGGCGCGGAATCCAGATTCCCGCTGTGATCCCGGAAATCCAGTTCCGCCAGGTGAAATCCGAATGTGCGCGCCTGGGTGAGCAGCCGGAGCACACGGCCCTGCGCCGCGCGGCGCGCGCCCTGCCGGCTCAACCGCTCCTGCACCTCCTCCAGCACTCCCGTCAGTTCGCCGATCTCCGCCTCGCCCCGGCGCAACCGGATCCGCAGCGCCGCCAGCCGCTTTCTCAACACTTCGTAAGGCTGGAACGGCGTGCCGTCGTCCGCGCCCGACTGCGCCGGCTCCTGGGGCGGAGGCTCGCTCGCGTGCGTGATTTCCTGGACAAGCTTCGCGCATTCGCGCTCGTAAAAATCAAACGCCGAGCACCGGTGCCATTGCATCGCGCTCGCGCTCACCTCCGGAGTCACCAGCGGGTTGCCATCCCGGTCCCCGCCCACCCAGCTCGCAAAGGTCAGGAAATGACGGCTCCGCTTCACGCCCGGATATTCCGCCGCCAGTTCGGTGTCGAATTCCCGGTAAAAATTCGCCGCGGTCTCGAAGATCGTCCGGTTGAAATAAAACAACACCTTCTGAACCTCGTGCAGCGGCAACACCCGCCGCTCGCGCACTTCCTCGGTCTGCCACAACGCTTCCAGCACCTCGTCGGGATCGTCCCAGTTCTCGGCAAGACGCCCGATCTGCGACAGCACCGCGCGGCGCTTCGCCTCGGTCGGATGCGCCGTCAGCACCGGCTGGATTTGAAGGTCGTCCAGGCAGCGCTGCAATCGCCGCGGCGTCACGCCCGCCTCGCGCAATTCGCGGAACAAACTCTTCAGCGACATCGCCGGCGCCGGGTGCCCCCGCAAATGCCGGATCCGCGCCCGCTCCTCGCAGATGTTGGTCAGTTGAAAATACAGGCTGAACGCGTGCGCAATCTGGTACGCCTCGCCCACGGTCAGCCGCTGGATCAGCGAACGCTTCGCCTGCAGCGACGCGAGGTCGCCGTTGTGCCGATGCTGCCGCGCCAGGCGGCGGATCTCCTCCAGGTGCCGGAACACCATCGCGCCGGCTTGCTCCCGGATGATCGCATCCAGGCGCCCCGTGATGTGCCCGATGTCTTGTATCAATTGGTCCGTCATGCGGAATCGATCCCCCCAAAGCCGCGCCGCGACTCGCGCCGCCGGCTTTGTTCATGGGACCGGCGCAAGAATGCCACATTCCGTGCCGGAATCAAATCCCGCCTCCTGCCGGGATACGATTTGAGACGAGGGTCCATTTCCGGAGCGCGGCTGTATCCGAAGGATCAGCCGCAGGGACGTGGCAGATGCGAAGGCGTTGGAAAAGACAGGAAGCGTTGGAATATCGAACGTTTCTGCGGCTGGTCCTGGCGGACACAGCCGCGCTCCTGACGCTCGCCGTAATTCGCACCCCCCTGCCGGCAGGGCGTCGCCATCGGTAGGGCGCCACTCCGCGGCGCCGGCTGCACGGAGTGCAGCCCTTGCCCTAACCGGCTTCCCCGCGCGTGAAATCAGGACAGCGCCCTTCTGCCCCCCTGTTTATGGATACGGCATCACCCCGCCGCAAGCGGCGCGCCGGGTGATCTTGGAGCCATTGAATCCCGCAGCTTCAATACGTTCTCCACCAGTGCCAGGACCCGCGCCGGATCGTAGGGTTTCTCGATGAAACCGGAAGCCCCCATCGCCAGTGCGCGGTCGAACAACTCCGGCTTCCGCGAGGCGGTGATGAAGATGATCGGTGGGCGCGACCCGCCGTTCGCCCGCAGCCGTTCCGCCACCTTGAAGCCATCCCCGGCCGGCATGTGAATGTCCAGCAACACCAGGTCGGGCCGCGTCTTGATCGCCACGGACACCCCGGTATAGCCGTCCACCGCCACGGCCGTCTCATAGCCTGCGTTCCGAATCCGCACCTCGAGCGCCCGCGCAATTCTCTCGTCGTCCTCCACAATCAGGATTTTTTTCATGCGGGCTGGGGGTCGGGGCAGGATTCGGCCATGGCCGGGTTGCCCGGTTGAAGAACCTTGTCAATCAGTCGCAACAGGTGCTCGGGATCGTACGGCTTCTCCACAAACGCCGCCGCCCCCACATTGCGCGCCACATCCGTCAAGCCCGGCGCCCGGCTCGCCGTCAGGAAAATGACCGGGATGTTCAATCGACATTCCCGCAGGCGCTCCGCCACCGAAAATCCAAGCCCCACCGGCATCCAGATGTCCAGCAGCAACAGATCCGGCTTCTCCTCCAGGATCAGCTTCATGGCCTCAAAACCGTTGCCCGCCGCAAGCACCTCGTACTGGTTCGCCTCCAGCCGGCGCGTCAACGCAGCCAGGATTTTAGGGTCGTCATCCGCAATCAGTATTTTTTTCATAACTACAGTCCGCAGGATCCGTGGTTGAGGGTTAGTCTGTGGTTGAGGATTCAAAAGGTAATCGCGGCAGCCGGCTCTCGCCCGGGGGCCGGGCATTCGCGCCGGCCGGGGATGCGGGCAAATGCACCGTGAAAGTGCTCCCCCGGCCCGGAACACTCTCCACCCGGATGCTTCCCCGGTGCAGCCGCACCAGCTCCTGGCAAATAAACAACCCCAGACCCAGCCCCGTGCAGCCGCCCTCCTCCTCCCGGCCGACCTGGTACAACCGGTCAAAAATCCGCCCCTGGTGCGACGCCGGAATCCCGCAGCCCGTGTCCCGAACCACAATCAACACCCCGTCCCCGACTGCGTCCGGCTGAATCCCAACCTCGATCCTCCCGCCCGCAGGCGTGAACTTCAACGCGTTGTTCAACAGGTTCGAAACCACCTGCGCGATCCGGGTCTCATCCATCAGGATCTCCGGCGCGCTCAAACCCGCGCGGCACAACAGCTCCACCCCCTTGCGCTCCGCGGCCGGCCGCAGCCGGGTCGCCAGACGTTGAACCAGCTCCACCGGGTTGCCGCGCCTGAGTTCCAGGCTCATCTTGCCCGTCTCCAGCCGCGTCACATCCAGCATGTCGTTGATGCACGTCCGCATCTGGTCGCAGCTCTCCAGCGCAATGCCCAGATACTCCCGCTGAGTCCCCGTCACCGCCCCCGCAAGCCCCTCCAATACCAGCGCCACAAACTCCCGCGCGGAGGTCAGCGGCGTCTTCAGCTCGTGCGATACCGTGTGATAAAATCCCTGCAGCTCCTCGTGCTTGTGCACCAGCTTTTCGTGCGCGCGCGCCAGCCGCTCCTGCCCGCTCCGGATCCGGTCCTCCGCACGCCGGCGATCCCGGATGTCCGTGAAACTCACCACCAAGCCCGCCGGACGGTCCCGGTCGTCATGAATGTGCGCCGCCCGGTATTCCACCGGCATCCGTTCCCCATCCCGGCGCGTCAATACCGCCGTGCGCGAATTCCCCGGCAACGACCCCGGCTTCCGAAACGCCGTGAAAAAATCCGTGTCCTCCCCGTGCGTCCCGTCGTTCGCCAGCGGAAAAATGTCCCCCAGCGCCCGGCCCAGCGCCTCCCCCGGCTCCCAGCCCGTGATCTTCGAGGCCGATGGATTGAAAAACTGGATCAAGCCGCGCGCATCGGTCGCGATCAAACCGTCCGCAATGCTCCGCAGCGTCGCCTGGAACCAGCGCTCGCTCTCCTTCAGCCGGAGGTCCATCTCGTGCCGCGCCAGCCCGATCCGGATCGCCGTGTCCAGCTCGCGATCCTCAAACGGCTTGAGAATGTAACCCGAAGGACTCGAACGCACCGCCTCCTTCACCGTGTCGTCATCCGCATTCGCCGTCACATACACAATCGGCACCTCGCGCCCGCGGCAAATCGCCCGCGCCGCATCAATCCCCCCCATGCCGTCCCCCAGCTGGATATCCATCAAGACCAGGTCCGGATTCGACTCCCCCGCCAGCCGCACCGCCTCGTCCCCATCCTGCGCCAACCCCGCCACCGCGTAGCCCAGCCGCTGCAAACGATGCTGAAAATCCAGCGCCACCACACCCTCGTCCTCCACCACCAGGATCCGCGCCACGGGAACCGACACCGCCGCCGTCCCCGTGCGCAATGTCTGGACGCCAACACCCTCCGTGACAAGCTTTGCAGTAAATGAAGCGGGCGGATGCCCCGGAGCCGGATACAAATGGCCCTTCGATCCCCTGGAACTTTCCAACAACCGATGCTTGGAGACGCTGCCCATATTCACTCAACCCGCCCCAACGCGTCCGAATCCATCCAGCCTCCGGCGCGCTGCTGCCCCAACGCCTTTCCCAACCCACACCGCCGTTCCTCAAAGCTCCCCCAGAGAGCTCGGACCGGCGTCAACCGCGCTATCGGTAAAAATTCAAGCTACTTAAATAAATAATTAGATTACTCTTATGAAGTGAGGAATACCGCAAGACGCAGGCGAACAGCACTTTAATCAAAGGCCGGCGGTGTCCGGCTCGGGCGGGCCCGGCGGCTTTTTCGGCAGCGGAATGTGCAGATCGAATTCGCTGCCGGCGCCGGTCCGGAATTCCAGGTTTCCTTTCAACTGGTGCGCGAGGATGTTCACGAGCTTCAGCCCGAGCGACGAGGAGTTCTTCAGATCGAACCCCGCCGGAAATCCGCGGCCATTGTCCCGGACGCCGAGCTGCAGCGACTCGGGTCCCGGCTGGCGGAGGAGAATTTCAAGCCTGCCGGCGCGCCCGTCCCGGAAGGCGTGTTTGAGGCTGTTGGAAACCAGTTCGTTGACGAAGAGGCCCAGCGGAACGGCCAGTTCCACGTTCAGCGAAACCGGCGCGGTCTCCAGCCGGACTTCGATGCGATCCTGGGCGGCCCGGTAAGTGGATACCAGCATGTCCACCAGGGAGCGGAGATACTCGCTGAACTCGATCTGCGCCAGGCTGCTGCTCCGGTAAAACCGCTCGTGGATGAGCGCCATGGACCGGATCCGGTGCTGCGCCTGCTCGAATGCCTGCCGCGCTTCCGGGTCCTGGATGCATTCGCCCTGGAGGTTGAGCAGGCTGGAAATGAGCTGCATGTTGTTCTTCACGCGGTGATGGATCTCCTTCAG
>JAXMHQ010000018.1:0-105705 GCA_046346665.1 Verrucomicrobiota bacterium | reverse complement strand
CGTTTTCTCCAGTCAATTGGACACCGGCCGGCGACTTTTGTTTCGCGCGCCCTCCCGCCATTCCAAATTCCATCGCACCCGCCCGCCCCAGGTTCAGGTCCGTCCCCGTTCGTGTGCCAGATCGCGGGGTGTTTGGCAAACTGCGAATCAGCCCGGCACAATCAGCGCGGTTGATGGACGAAGCCCCGGCCGGCATGGCCGTTCACGATATCCTCCTGCCCTGGTGTGGAGTTCACAAAGCGCCAAGCACCGTCATGTTTTTGTCATGCAGTGGGTGTATACAACCATCAAGACCCTGGAAAGGGCTGTGGATAGAGGGAGAAAAATGGAGCGAGCGAAGGGATTCGAACCCTCGACATTCACCTTGGCAAGGTGACGCTCTACCAGACTGAGCTACGCTCGCTTCCTAATCGGAAGGCAAAAGCTACGGAGATTCCTGGAAATTGCAAGCCCTGATTTCCGGACCTGATTTTCCAGGCGCTTCCTCCGCAGATTTCACGGATTCAGCGTCCCTCTGCGAAATCTGCGGACAAGCCAACGGATACAGTATTTCTGAAACCGCTCTAAAGTCGAAACGGCATTCACCGATAGAGGAGGCGTCGCAAGACAGGCGGTCAGCAGCCAGAAAGAGCTGACAGGGATACGGTGAACCGCCCTTGAAATGGATTACCCGCGGCAAGGACGCCGCGCAAAATCAAGGCCCCGGCCCTGGGGCGACTCACGGAAAGAGTTATGGTCATCAATACAAATCTGTCGGCCGAGAGCAGCGCCCGCCTGCTCATGCAATCCTCCGATCTGCTCAGCAAATCCCTCGCCCGTTTGTCTTCCGGTTCGAAAATCACTTCGCCGGCCGATGACAGCGCAGGACTTGCCGTGTCGATGAAACTCAGCGCCCAGATGGCGCGCATCGCAGGTGCCACGAACAACGTCGGCAACTCGATCTCGTTCAACCAGACCCAGGACGGCTACCTGCAAAAGGTGTCGGACGCCCTGGATCGCATGAGCGAACTCGCCGTGCTCGCGATGGACGTCACCAAGTCCAACAGCGACCGCACTCTCTACAACCAGGAGTTCCACACGCTGGCCGTCTACATCACCGACGTCTCCACCAAGGACTTCAACGGGGTGAGCCTGTTCAACGGCACCAACCTGAACGTCACGGTGGACAGCGACGCGAACACGTTCGCGATGACGGGAATCAACCTCACCAGCGCCACCTACACCAGCATCCTGGCCAGCACCATCACGTCGACCACCCTGGCGACCACGTCGCTGGCCACGATCAAGTCCGCGATCTCGCAGCTCGCCGCCGACCGCGCGGCCATCGGCTCCAACATCGAGAGCCTCACCTATTACAACGACCAGCTCGGCACGCTGAAAAACAACCTCTCCGCCGCCAACAGCCGCATCATGGATGTCGACGTCGCCCAGGAGAGCACGCAGTACGCGAAGTACAACATCCTGGTCCAGACCGGCACCGCCATGCTGGCCCAGGCCAACTCGCTGCCGCAGACTGTTCTGAAGCTGTTAGGCTAGAATTCGTCTCCGCAGGTGGGCAGGCCCGGGCGCCTTCGCCGGTGCCCGGGCCGTTCACCCGGATCCGCTCCCCGGATAAAACTCTCTCCCCTACAACCTGATCTCCACGCGCACATGACCGCCTCGCCCAGATTCGCGACGACCGACGCCTCCCCGACGGGCTCACGCCCCGGACGGCGTTCCACTGTCGCGCCGCGCCGCCCGACGGCGCGCCGGGGCTCGAGGCTCGCGCCTGCCGGATTCCAACCCCGGCACCCCCGCCGTGCGCGGAGATTCAACGATTTCACAGGCCTGGCAGCCGGATCCCGGATGCCTGAGGGCCTGTGGGAGAACGGCGCCTGGCGGCCGCAAACAGCCGGCGGGAATCAACGACCGGTGCCCGCAACCAGTCCGGCAACACGGCACGGATGCCGTGCAACCTCCCCGCAAGGGGTGACTCATGGAAGGAGTCAGTATGGTCATCAATACAAACCTATCGGCGCAGAGCAGCGCAAGTCTGCTCATGCAGTCCTCAAACCTCCTCAGCAAATCCCTCGCCCGCCTGTCCTCCGGCTCGAAAATCAATTCGCCGGCAGATGACAGCGCCGGGCTGGCGGTGTCAATGAAGTTGACCGCGCAGATGTCGCGCATCGATGCGGCCACCAACAACGTCGGCAACGCCATCTCGTTCAACCAAACCCAGGACGGCTACCTGCAGAAGGTGTCCGACGCCCTCAACCGCATGAGCGAACTCGCCGTGCTGTCGATGGACGCCACCAAGTCCAACGGCGACCGGGCCCTCTACAACCAGGAATTCCACACCCTGGCGCTCTATATCAACGACGTTCACACCAAGGATTTCAACGGGGTCAGCCTCTTCGGCGGCACCACGCTGAATGTGACGACCGACAGCGATGCCAACACGTTCGCCATGACCGGCATCAACCTGGGCAACGCGACGATCACCACCGCCACGGCGGCGACGATCGACACCACCGCCCACGCCGGCACCGCGCTCACGGCCGTCAAGGCCGCCATCTCGGAACTGGCCGCGGACCGCGCCACGCTGGGAGCGAACATCGAGAGCCTGACCTATTACAACGATCAGCTCAGCACCCTGAAAAACAATCTCTCCGCCGCCAACAGCCGCATCATGGATGTGGACGTTGCCCAGGAGAGCACGCAATACGCCCGCTACAACATCCTGGTCCAGACCGGCACCGCGATGCTCGCGCAGGCGAATTCCATCCCGCAAACCGTCCTCAAGCTGCTCGGCTAGAGCGCAGTTTAGTCGCGGAGCGGGTCCGGGCCCTCCCTTTCGGCCGGCCCGGGCCCCTCCCGACACGACTCGCCCACGCGTCGAAGATTCCGTCACGTTGAATCTCCTCGTCCTATGAAAGCCCGCAACTCCAGCTTCGGTCCCGACCGAACGCCTCCCAACCCAGGCCAGCATGCCTGCGGAAAACCGCAGGCGCACCCGGCTCACGGCTGCGGAAGCAGGCCTCGGCCGGCGCGCCGCCGGGTTAACGATACCCCGGCGAAACCCAAACCAGGACTTCGGACGGAATTGATGTTTTCAATCAGAAAAGCCCTGGTAGTCAGCGATTTATACACTTTTTCACCACTCAAGTATCACCTTCATTGGTCGATACAGGGTTGTCGGAAAACGGCGCCTGGCGGCCGCAAACAGCCGGAAGGAAACACAGGTGGGCGCCTGGGTAATGGCCCACCTCACGGCAGGGATGCCGTGTAACATCAAATCCCCGCAAGGGGTGACTCATGGAAGGAGTCAGTATGGTCATCAATACAAACATATCAGCACAAACGAGCGCAGGTTTGCTGGGCGCCTCGAGTTCACTGTTGAGCAAGTCTCTCGCGAGACTGTCCTCCGGTTCGAAGATTACTTCGCCGGCGGATGATAGCGCGGGTCTGGCTGTCTCGATGAAGTTGAACGCGCAGATGTCCCGCATCGATGCGGCGTCGAACAACGTCGGAAACGCCATTTCCTTCAGCCAGACGCAGGACGGTTACCTGCAGAAGGTGTCGGATGCGTTGAATCGCATGAGCGAACTGTCCGTCCTGGCCATGGACGCGACGAAGAGCTCGGGCGACCGCGCGCTGTACAACCAGGAGTTCCACACGCTGGCCACGTACATTACGGACGTGACCCACAAGGACTTCAACGGAGTCAGCCTGTTCGCCGGAAGCACCAACCCGCTGAACGTCACGACCGACAGCGATGCGAATACGTTCGCGATGAACACCGTCAACCTGGGTGCCACCACCTACACGACGGCCACCGCCGCGACGATCGACACCACGGCGCACGCCACCGCGGCGCTGACGTCGATCAAGGCTGCCATCACTCAACTCGCCGCCGACCGCGCTTCGATCGGTGCGAACATTGAGAGCCTGACGTACTACAACGACCAGCTCGGCACGCTGAAAAACAACCTCTCCGCCGCCAATAGCCGCATCATGGATGTGGACGTGGCCCAGGAGAGTACGCAATACGCCAAGTACAACATCCTCGTCCAAACCGGCACGGCGATGTTGGCCCAGGCGAATGCCCTTCCGCAGACCGCGCTCAAGCTGCTTGGCTAAAGCGCCGGCCCTGCCGAATCAGTAACATCACCCGGGTGGCGCTCCCGCGCCGCCCGGGTCTTTTTTGCTTTTCCGGGTTAAGTCACCCCCCCGCCCCGCCGATGTAAGCCTGTTGAATTAGAACGGAGTATCGATTATGGCAAGTTCCAGTGGCGTCGACCTCTCGCTGTCCGGCCTGGCTTCAGGCCTGGACTGGCAAACCGTCATTTCGAAGCTCGCCGCCGCCGAGCGCAGCCCCGAAACCGCGTGGCAAACCAACCAGGCCAAGCTCAGCAACAAAAGCTCCGCCTTCGGCACCATCAAGTCCAACCTCACCACACTCCAGACCCAGATTGACACCCTGAAAGATTCCAGCCTTTACCAGGGCCGCACGGCGTCCTCTTCCGATACCACCCTCGCCACCGTCACAGCCGGCGCCGGGGCCCTGCTCGGCACCTTCGCCTTCCAGGTCACCCAGCTCGCCACCGCAGCCAAAATCAACGGCACCGCCAATCTCACCGGCCCTCTCAGCGCCACCAACGACGTCAGCGGCGTCACCATCGGCACCGCCAATTTCGCATCGCCCGTCACCGCCGGCACCTTCACCGTCAACGGCAAACAAATCACCATCGCCAGCACCGATTCCCTCCAGCAGGTGTTCAACAATATCGCCACCGCCACCAGCAACCAGGTCACCGCCGCTTACGATTCCACGACGGACCGGATCACGCTGACGAGCACCAGCGGTTCCGTCGTGCTGGGCAGCGCCAATGACACCAGCAATTTTCTCCAGGTCGCCCAGCTCTACAACAACGGCACCGCCACCGTCTCGAGCGCCGGCGCCCTGGGCCATGTGCAGCTCTCCTCCACCCTTTCCAGCGCCAACCTCAAAACCGCCATCACCGACGGCGGCAGCGGCCAGGGCGCCTTCACCGTCAACGGAGTCTCCATTTCCTACAACGCCAGCACCGACACCGTCAGCGACGTAATCGGACGAATCAACGGATCGTCCGCCGGCGTCAACGCCACTTACGACGCCCTCAACAACCGCTTCGTCCTGACCAACAAGGTCACCGGCGACCTCGGGATCTCGGTGGCGGACGTCACGGGCAATTTTCTCCAGGCCACCGGCCTGGCCGGCACCGCGCTCACCCGCGGCCAGAACCTGCTTTACTCGGTGAACGGCGGCGCCCAGCTCACGAGCACCTCGAATAACATCACCAGCTCGAGCTCCGGCATCACCGGCCTGTCGATCACTGCACTGAAGGCAGGCAGCTTCACGATCACAACCTCCGCCGACACCTCGAACGTCAAGTCCACCATCCAAAGCTTCATCAGCGCCTACAACACCGTCCAGAACTACATCAGCAGCCAAATGGCGGTCAGCACCGATTCCAGCGGCGCCGTGACAGCGGGACTGCTCACGGCGGACGCCGATGCGAACGGCGTGGCGACCAACCTGCGAAGCATGGTCTACGGCCAGCTCAGCGGCCTGACCGGCGTCGTCAAACAGCTCGCCGACCTCGGCATCCAAACCAACGGCAAGGATAACACCATCGCCCTGTCGGATTCCTCAAAGCTCGACGGTCTGCTCAGCAACAATCTCACCGACGTGCAGGCCTTCTTCACCGACGCCACCAACGGGTTGGCGGCGAAGATTGATACCTACATCACCAACACCGCCGGCGACAGCGGCACGCTCACCAATCACCAGTCCACACTCCAAAAACAGATTTCCAGCATCGACACCCAGATCGCGAACCTCGAGAAGTCGGTCAAGGCGGACATTGCCACCTGGACCAAGGAATTCCAGGCGATGGAAACCGTCCAGGCGCAGATTAATCAGCAGCTCGCCTACCTCTCGAAAGTGAACTGGGGCAGTTCCAGCGGTTAAACCCGAACCCACCCACACCCAACATGACCCCCTGCGAAAACAAAGGCGACCGGCGCAATACGCTGCCCCGGATCGGAGCCTTGCTTCAAACTGTGCCGGCCTTGTTCGCGCTGGCCTGGATCACCGGCTGTTCCACCCCGGTCTTCCAGGACGTCGCGTTCACGCCGCCCTACAAACCAAACAACGTCTTCCTCTACGTGCCGGGCCTCGCCCCCGACGTCAAACGCGTCGCCGTCCTGCCCCTCGCCTGCGAGGATAAACGCATCGACCTGGTGGACGGCTGCGAAAGCCTCAGCACCGTGCTCCAAAGCGAGCTGATCAAGACCAAGAAGTTCGAAATCGTCACGGTCAGCCGCGACCTGCTCCGCGACCGCACCGGCCGGCCCACCTGGACCGGCGCGGAAATGCTGCCGCCGGAACTGTTCGAATCGCTGCGCCAGCTCTACGGCTGCGATGCGATCCTGTTTTGCCAGCTCACCACGTTCCGTCCCTACGCGCCGCTCGCCGTCGGCTGGCGGCTGCGACTCGTCGACGCCCGCACGCGCCAGACCTTGTGGGCCACGGACGAAGTCTTCGATGCCGGCGCCCGCAGCGTCATTCATGGCGCCACCGAATATCAGTCGGTCGACCTGCGGCTGCCCGATGCGAAGCCTGAAAACTGGGCCGTGCTGAATTCGCCGCGCCAGTTCGCCCAATATTCAGCCGCGCAGTTGCTTGCCACACTGCCGAGCCGTTGAAATACACCTAAAGTTTCGCGCACAGCCACCGATGTGCCAATCAGAGTGGGAGAGAGACAACCGAGGGGCAGATTGAGAGCGTAGTTGGATCGTATGGAAATTGACTTCAACCCAAGCCGAATCGCACGGGCGGATTTGAGCCAGCCGTTGACACGGACGAGCTCGACCCCGGCGGCGTCGGATGCAGCGTCATTTTCGACGGCCACTTCCCTGACAGACAGAGTCAGCGAACTTCCCCTGGTGCGATCCGACAAGGTCGCCTCCGCCCAGGCGATGGTTTCGCATGCGCATTATCCGCCCGATGACCTGCTGGACCGGATCGCCGTCCTTTTGGCTTTGCACCTGACTCAATAAACCGCCGCGCCTTACCAAACCCATGCACGTCCCGAACCCCTGGAATTCCTATCGCCAAGTTTCCACCCTCACCGCCCCGCCCGGACAGATCGTCCTGATGCTCTACGACGGGGCGCTTCGTTTCCTGGATCGTTCCCTCACCGGCTTTGACCAGGAGGATCCCGCCCAGGCCAACATGCTGATCCATAATAATATTCAGCGCGCCCAGGACATCATCCGCGAACTGAATTACGCGTTGAACCTCGAAAAGGGGGGCGAATGCGCCGCCACTCTGCGCCGCCTGTATGACTATTTCGACCGCCGCCTCGCCGAAAGCAATACCCGAAAGAGCCGCCAGGGCATCGAGGAAGTCATTCGCCATCTCTCCGTCCTGCGCGATGCCTGGGCCACCATGCTGCGCAAGGAAGAAACCGCAGCCGCTCCCGCTCCCGTGCGGAATCCTTTCCTCGCCCTGGCCACCGCCTGAGCCCGGATGAACGCCGAAGCGCATCTCCAGGAAGCCTACCGCGAATGGCGCCGACTCGCCGAAGCCGAAGGCGAAGGCATCCGCACCCGCAACTGGAACCTCGTCCGCGATTGCCAGGACGCCCTCCAGAAACTCCAGCCCCAAATCATCCAGCACGCCCAGGCCGCCCAGGAGGAATGGTCCCGCACCGGCGCCGACCGCGAATCGCGCGAACAATCCCTCCGCGCCACCGTGTCGGAACTCGTCGCCATCGAATCCCACAACAATTCCCTCCTCAACTCCGCCCGGCACGCCGCCCGCGCACGACTTGACCACCTCGAACAAGCCGGCCGCACCCTGCGCCAGGTCCGGACTTCCTACGCCCGCCCGTCCACAGCGGCCTGGACCTCCCTGTCCTGAGCCGCCCGCCACCCCCGTAGCCGCAATCGTCACATTGCGGATCCTTTTATAAGATTCAGCTTTCCGCGATTTTACAATCGCGGATACACGTCCTTTGCCACGGCCGACGCCTCTAATGTGGAATGAGGCGAGCGATGGTGGAATTCAGACGGTTGGGACGCCGCGCTGCGGCGTCCCCGCCCGCGGATCAGCGGGCGGAAAGCGGAACGGCGCCTGGCATGCCCTCGGCAACGTTGCGCCGCTGGACGCGGCGCGGACGGCGCAGCGCGCCGTCCCTACCTGCGATTCCGATGCGTCGGCTCCGCACTAAATTCACGCTTCCCGCGTGAGGAAGACGCAAACTGTTGGTTCCCGGCGTGTCCGGGGAATTTCCCCTGTGGAGGCGCATTGACATTAGGTTTGCGGGCGGTACTCTGTTTCCACCTTTCCACGATCAACGTGTAGAGCAGAGCATATCGTGTCAGAGAAAGACGATTATTTGGTGGACATGCTGGTGGACCTTGGTTTTGTGACCGCCCAGCAGGTGGCGTCGCTTCGGACCGAGGCGGCATCGGCAGGTGTGGGGCTCGTGGATTTGATGGTGGCGAACAAGGTGATTCGCCCGGCGGATGTGACGCAGGCGAAGGCGGCGCATTTCGGCGCCGAGGTGGTGAACCTGGGCGACCTCCGCATCGAGGACGATGTGATCTCCGCGATCCCGCGTCACATCGCAAAGAAATACCGCGTGGTCCCCGTGTTCAAAGGCGAGGGCACACTCACCGTCGCCCTGGCCGATCCTTCGGACCTGGACACGGTGGACAGCCTGGGGCATTTGCTGCGGGCGCAGATTGAATTGCGGGTGGCGTCGGAGCAGGACATTGAGCAGGCGCTGAACAAGTATTACGGGGCGGACAAAAAATCGCTGGCGGAGAACAGCCAGTTCAAGGATGTCGTTGAGGAGTTGACGCGCGAGCATGTGGAGGCGGTGCTGCCGGGGGCGGATGACGGGGGGGCGGTGGAGGCGGATGCGCCTTTGATCAAACTGGTGAACCAGATCATTGTGGACGCTTTCAAGATGCGGGCGTCGGACATTCACCTGGAGCCGCTGGCGAAGACGTTCCGGCTGCGTTACCGGATTGACGGCGTGATGCACGAGATGAAGGCGCCGCCGAAACGGCTGCAGGCGTCGATCATCGCTCGCTTGAAGATCCAGTCGAACATGTCGATCGCGGAGCACCGGATTCCGCAGGACGGCCGCATTCAATCCTCGGTGGGGAGCAAGCTGATTGATTTGCGCGTGTCGTGTCTGCCGACGAGCCATGGCGAGAGCATCGTCATGCGTATTCTGGACAAGGAAGGGTTGCGGCTGGGTTTGGCGGAGCTGGGATTTTTGACGGACGACCAGCAGACGTTCGAGAAGTTGATCGGGTTGCCGGACGGGATTTTGCTGGTGACGGGACCGACGGGTTCGGGCAAGACGACGACGCTTTATTCCTGTTTGCATTTCATCAATCGTCCGGACCGCAAGATCATCACGGTGGAGGACCCGGTGGAATACATCCTGGCGGGCATCAACCAGGTGCAGGTGGCGGAAGCGGTGGGGCTGTCGTTCTCGGCCGCGCTGCGGTCCATCCTGCGCCAGGCGCCGAACGTGATCATGATCGGGGAAATCCGCGACCTTGAAACCGCGAGCATCGCGATCAACGCGTCGCTGACCGGTCACCTGGTGTTTTCGACGCTGCACACGAACGACGCGCCGAGCGCCGTGACGCGCCTTATTGACATCGGGGTTAAGCCGTTCCTCGTGGCGTCCTCGACGCGCGCGCTGATGGCGCAGCGTCTGGTGCGCAAGGTCTGCCGCAAGTGCGGGGCGCCGTCGCGTCCGACCGACGCCGAATTGCGGGCGCTGGGATTGACGGCGGACATGCCGAACTCGAATTTCCAGATGGGGAAGGGCTGTGCGGATTGTTCGTCGACGGGGTTCCGGGGCCGCATGGGGATTTTCGAGATTTTTGTGATCGACGACGAGGCGCGGAAGCTGATTTACGAGAAGGTGCCGTCGTCGGTCTTGCGGGCTCGGGCGCGCGAGATGGGGATGCGCACCTTGCGCGAGGACGGCATTCGCAAGGTCGTGTCCGGGCTGACGACGCCGGAGGAAGTGATCCGGGCGACGGTGGGCGACGTGGATTGACGGGCTGTCGACAAAATAGTGGACTTTTCCGCGTGCGCCCGGCGGGGTTGAATGGTCCAAACATGAAATTGAGATAGATAGAGATTACCGCATGTCATACTCGATGTCCGATCTGTTGCAGTTGGTGGTGTCGGAGGGGGCCTCCGATCTCCACATCCGGGTGGGCACGCCGCCGACGATCCGCGTGCACGGCATTTTGCATCGCGTGGAGGGTCCGTCGCTGACGCCGGACGACTCGGAAGAATTGATGCGGAGCATCACGTCGGAGGATCACATCCAGCATGTGCGCGAGCGGGGCGGGGCGGACTTCGGGTTTGCGTTCGGGGAGGCGGCGCGGTTCCGCGTGAGCGTGTTCAAGGAGAAGGGCAATTTCGGCCTGGTCCTGCGGCAGATTCCGAGCAAGCTGCTCACGATGGAGCAGATCGGCATTCCGCCGTCGAGCAAGGAACTGCTTTACAAACCCCGCGGACTGGTGCTCGTGACGGGGCCGACCGGGTCCGGCAAGACGACGACCCTGGCGTCGATGATCAACATCATCAACGAGGAGCGCGACGAGGCGCACATCATCACGATCGAGGACCCGATTGAATATTATCACAAGCACAAGAAGGCGCTGATCACGCAGCGCGAGATCGGGGTGGACGTCCCGAATTTCGCCGAGGCGCTGCGCCGCGCGCTGCGGCAGGACCCGGACGTGATCCTGGTGGGTGAAATGCGCGACCTTGAAACGATCGACGCGGCGATCACGGCGGCCGAGACGGGCCACTTGGTGTTTGGCACGCTGCACACGACCGGCGCGGCGAAGACGATCGACCGTCTGATCAACGCGTTCCCGACGAACCAGCAGGAGCAGATCCGCATCCAGTTGTCGACGGTGCTGCAGGCGGTGATTTCGCAGCTGTTGATTCCGCGCATCGACAAGCCCGGTCGCGTGGCGGTGTTCGAGATCATGATCAACACCCCGTCCGTGGCGGCGCTGATCCGCGACAACAAGACGTTCCGGCTGCAGTCGGACATCCAGACCGGCGCGAAGTACGGCATGGTGACGCTGGACGGGTTTTTGATTGAGAAATACCTGGCGGGCATGATTGCGCGCGAGGAAGTGATCACGAAGGCGCAGGACCCGACGACGGTGCAGTCGAAGCTGCAGGAACTTGAACTGGCCCAGGCGGTCGGCGTGGGCGGCGCCCCGGGCGCGTAACGCATTTTCTATGGCGGAAGAAACTTCAAACCCGTTGCTGGCCCTCATCAAAGAGCAGGGTCTCATCGACGACCTGCAATTCGAGGAGGTGGCCGCGGAGCAGAAGCGCAGCGGGACCCCCGTGATCCAGATCCTGCAGGATTTCGGGATGATGGACCTCGACACCATTCTGCAGGTGGTGGCGAATTACATGGGCGCGGAGGTGGTGTCGCTCGACGGCAAGGAATTTCCGCAGGACCTGATCAACACGATCCCGGCGAACACGGCGCGCATGTATCGCTGCCTGCCGGTGCAGGCGGTTGGCACCGGGCTCGACGTGGCGTTCGAGGAGTATCCGCTCAACCCGGCCCGGGTCGACGAACTCAATTTCATCGTCAAACGCGATATCCGGCCCGTGGTCGCCAACCCGGCCGATGTCTCCAAGCTGATCGACAAGTATTACGGGCAGGAAGACGCGAGCGAGAGCGTGTCGGAGATCCTGAAGCAGCTCGGCGCGGACACCGACATTGCGCGCGAGGTGCAGGAGGCGGGGGCGGCGGACGACGCGGAGGCGATGGCGGGGCTCGCGGACGCGGCGCCAATCGTGCGCTTTGTGAACCTGGTGCTGTTCCAGGCGGTGCAGGACCGGGCGAGCGACATTCATTTCGAACCGTTCGAGGACGAATTCCGGATCCGCTACCGTGTGGACGGCGCGCTGTATGAGATGTCGCCGCCGCCCAAGCACCTGGCGCTGCCCGTGGTGTCGCGCATCAAGGTCATGTCAAATTTGAACATCTCCGAGCGCCGCCTCCCGCAGGACGGCCGCATCGCTATGAATATCGGGAACCGCGCGATCGACCTTCGCGTGTCCACTCTCCCGACCCAGTTCGGCGAATCGGTCGTGCTCCGCGTGCTCGACCGCTCGGCCGTCAACCTCGAGATCGAAAGTCTCGGGTTCCCGAAATACGTCCACGATTACGTCAGCGAAGCCATCCTGCGGCCCAACGGCATTTTCGTCGTAACCGGCCCGACCGGCTGCGGCAAGACCACGACGCTCTATTCCTGCCTGCGCCGGGTGAATTCGATTGATTCCAAGCTGCTCACCGCGGAGGACCCGGTCGAATACGACATCGAGGGCATCATGCAGGTGGCGATCAACGAAGGGGTGGGGCTCACGTTCGGCAAGGCGCTTCGGTCGTTTTTGCGCCAGGACCCGGACATCATCATGGTCGGTGAAATGCGCGACCTTGAGACGGCGCAGATTGCGATCCAGGCATCGCTGACCGGTCACCTGGTGTTGAGCACGCTGCACACGAACGACGCCCCCGGCGCGGTGACGCGCCTGGTGGACATGGGGGTGGAGCCGTTTTTGATCAGCTCGACGCTGATGGGCGTGCTGGGGCAGCGGCTGGTGCGGACGATTTGCAAGAATTGCCGGACGCCGTTCGAGCCGACGGAGACGCAGCTCGCGCTGTTGAACCTGTCGCCGCACGACCTGGGGGACAAGGTGTTTTATTACGGGCGCGGCTGTTCGACGTGCAACGACACGGGGTACAAGGGGCGGAAGGGCATTTTCGAGCTGCTGGTGGTGAGCGACGCGATTCGCGGGCTCATCAACGAGCGTGCGCCGACGATTGTGCTCCGGCAGAAGGCCGTGGAGCTGGGCATGGTGACGTTGCGCGAGGACGGTTTGCGCAGCATCTTTGAAGGGGCAACGACGATTGAAGAAGTAGTCAAATACACCTGAGCAAAGGAGAGGTTATGCCGAAGTACAATTACGTCGCCATGGACAAGGCGGGGAAGGAGAGCAAGGGCACCCTGGAAGTCGCCACTCAAAACGAGGCGATCAGCCGGATCAAGGAGATGAATCTCTTCCCGACGAAGATCGTCGAGGTGGACAAGGTCAAGGAGAAGCCGGACAAGAAGGGCAAGTCCAAGCCGGCGCCGAAGGCGGCGGGCGGCAAGAAGAAGGGCGTCAACATCAACATCAAGATTCCCGGCCTCGGCGGCCGTGTGAAATCGAAGGTGCTGACGGCGTTCACGCGGCAGTTGGCGACGCTGGTCGACGCCGGCCTGCCGCTGCTGCGCGGCCTGCGCGTGCTGGAGAAACAGGAGCGCAATCCCACCCTCAAGAGCATTCTCGGCGACCTCGCCCTCGCGATCGAAGGCGGCAGCACGTTCTCGGAAGGCCTCGCCCAGCATCCCAAGGTTTTCAACCGGCTCTACGTCAACATGGTCAAGGCCGGCGAACTGGGCGGCGTGCTCGAAGTCGTGCTCACCCGCCTCGCCGAGTTCATGGAAAAAGCCCAGAAAATCAAGGGCAAGGTCGTCGCCGCCATGTTCTACCCCGTCGCGGTGCTCATCGTCGCCACCGCCATCATGGGCGTGCTGATGATCGTCGTGATCCCGAAATTCAAGGAAGTGTTCGCCGGCCTCGGCGACGGACGCCCGCTGCCCGCGTTCACCACCCTCGTGCTCGGCATTTCGGAAACCATCAAGGATCATTTCGTTTATACCTGCATCGGCATCGCCGCCTTCGTCGCCGCCTTCATGTTTTTCAAACGAACCAAATTCGGACACCGCGTCATCGATACCCTGAAACTCAAGGTGCCCGTGTTCGGTCCCGTGGTCACCAAGGTCGCCATCTCGCGGTTCACCCGCACCCTCGGCACCCTCGTCAGTTCCGGCGTGCCCATCCTCCAGGCCCTCACGATCGTCCGGGAAACCTCCGGCAACGTCGTCATCAGCAACGCCGTCACCGCCGTCCACGACAGCGTCAAGGAAGGCGAAACCATCACCGCCCCGCTCGAAGCGTCCAATGTGTTTCCCCCCATGGTCATCAGCATGGTCGACGTCGGCGAACAAACCGGCGCCCTGCCTGAAATGCTCCTCAAGATCGCCGACAACTACGATGAGGAAGTCGACAACGCCGTCGCCGCCATGACGTCGCTGCTCGAACCCATCATGATCTGCTGCCTCGCCGTCGTCGTCGGCAGCATCGTCATCGCCATGTTCCTCCCCCTCATCGATCTCATGAACAACCTCGGCGGCGACTCCGGCCCGAGCGGCGGCGGCGGCAAGAAAGGCGAGTAGTTCCAGTGCGGAGTGCGGAGTGCGGAATCCGGCACTCCGCGTCGGGGCGGTTCGTCCTCGATCCGGGGGACGGGGATTGATGGATTAATGGATTAATGGATTAATGGATTAATGGATTAATGGATCAGGACTCCGCGCGTTGATTTCTGCATTTATCCAAAATCCCCTTTATCCGCAATCCCTTGGAGGGAAGACCCGAGGACGAGGACGAGGACGAGCACGAAACGCAGGCGCGGAGGTTCCACAAATCCACCCATCCAACAATCCAATAATCCCACTCTTTTTTGCTCGCCAGACGATTTTCCTTACAACATCCTGTTGACAACCGATAACGTAATGTGTAAATACATTGTAACGACATTGCATGGGCGTTTGATTTACAGAAAACTCGGGTATGGAGTTTGATTGGAACAATTCGCCTTTCAATCTCGATAGTTCTTTGACGCAAAGAGAGATAGAAGAGTAGTTTGAGGATCCGTTTGCCTTGAGGTTGTTGCCGGATTCGCGGCGGTTTTCGGCCCAGGCCCGTTATTTCAACCTCGGAATGTCCGCCGGCGGCATCGGCGTCTTCAGCGTCTATCGCACGAACGGCAAGCTGGTTCGCATCATCTACGCCCGGCAATTCGAGGCCGAGGAACGCTATTTTTACCAGCGGAAGATGGATCAGACGTTGTCGCAATAAGGGTAGGGCGCCGCTCCGCGGCGCCAGGCTGCGCGGAGCGCAGCCCTACCGAACAGCAGCGCATGCACAGTATCGCCACTTGGGACGATGTGCCTCTCTTCGACAGCGAAGAGGCCGAGGCGGAGTTCTGGTCGGAGAACCGGCCGGACCTGCGGCTGATGGAATCCGCCCTGGCGGGATCGGGGGAGTCGGCGGAGTCGGTGACCATCACGCTGCGGATTGATCCCCGGATGCTGGCCCGGATCAAGCGCCTGGCCCGGTCGCGCTACTTGAATTACCAGAGCATGATCAAGCAGTGGCTGAGCGAGCGGATGGAGCAGGAAGTCAGAGAACGTTAGGCAATTCTATGAAAAGTCAGAATGCAGAATGCAGAATGCAGAAAATCCCTTCCGCCCTGCTGCATGGCGATCCGGCCGTCGCGGCCACAGGGGACGGCCGGCCGGCGCCGGTTCTACATTCTGCATTCTCAATTCTTGCTTGGACACGCCGGGGCTCGACGGAGTCTCGCCCCACCGCAGGATTTACATTGTTCGAATTGCTGGTTGTGATCGCGGTGATCGGCGTCCTGATGGGGCTGCTGTTCCCGGTGTCGGGGATCGTGAAGAAAAACCAGGTGTTGGCCGCCACGCGGGCCGAGTTGAAGCAAGTCCAGACCGCGATCGAAGCCTACAAGGCCAAGCTGGGGTTTTATCCGCCGGACCATTCCCAGCCGGGAGTCGTGGGTCGGATTGTGACCAACCAGCTGTTTTTCGAACTGAAGGGGACGGTGTTCAACCCGGCCACGCACATCTACACCACGCTGGACGGGACGGCGAGCATCCCGGAGTCGGACGCGCTGAATCTTTTCGGCGCGGGCTTCATCAACACGTCCACGTCCGCGGCCGGCACCGATGAAAAACCGGGCCCGGTGAATTTCCTGCCCCACCTTCGTCCGAAGCAGGTGGGCATCCTGGTGAACTCCTCCGGCACGGAGTATGCCCGGCTCCTGGTGTGTTCGATGGAATGGCCGGACGGCATGAACCCGCCCGTGTGGAACCCGTCTCCGCCGCCGTCAAGGCCCCAGCCGCCGCCGATTCTGAATCCGTGGAATTATGTTTCCAGCAGTCCCACGAACAACCCGAATTCCTATGACCTGTGGGTGGACGTGAAGGTCAAGGACACCGTTTACCGGGTGAGCAACTGGAACAACAAGTAGCAATCGCCGTGATCAAGTTGAATGTTTCCCATTCGCCCCGCGGCCGGAACCTGCCGTTCCAATGGCGGAATTCCGCCTGGACGGTTCCCGTCCGCGTCGAATCGACTCGCCACCCCGGCATCCCTTTCGTTCCTTCGGTCAACCTTCATTCCCAGTTTATGAATCGATCCTCCCAATCGTGCGTTTCGGCCGGCGCGCCCGTCCGGGTGCGGCGGAATCCGCGTTTGTGCCGTCCCCCCGGCGGCTCCGCGCGCGCCTTCACCATTGTCGAACTGCTCGTGGTCATCAGCATCATCGCGATCCTCGCCGCGCTGCTGCTGCCCGCCATCAGCGCCGCGGGCACCAAGGCCCGCATCCGCAAATCTGAACTCGAGGCGGCCCAGATCGTCATGGCCATCAACCAGTATTATTCCACCTACAGCCGCTACCCGGTGTCGAACGATGCCCAGGCTTCCGCCACCGCCATCCATGAGGATTTCACCTTCGGCACCACCGGCGCCGCCAATGCCTCGTTCAATCTCCCCAACAACCCGGTCCAGACCTACAACACCAACAATAGCGAGGTCATGGCCATCCTGATGGACCAGGTTGCCTGGCCCAACGGCAATGCCACGGCCAACGCGAACCATGTCAAAAATCCGCAGCAGCAAAAATTCCTAACCGCGCGCCAGGCCGGCGACACGACGATGCCGGGCGTCGGACCCGACGGCGTTTACCGCGATCCCTGGGGCAATCCCTACATCATTTCCATCAACCTGCGGTATGACGACCGTTGTGCGGATGCGTTTTACCGCATGCAACCGGTGTCCCAGACGGCGTCAGGATCGCCGGTCGGTTACAATGGGCTTTCGAACACGAACCTGGGTGTGAACCTGAACGACTTCAAGTTGAACAGCGGCGTAATGGTGTGGTCGGCCGGGCCGGACCGGGCGATCAGCTACACCGACAACGCAAAGAACGGGGCGAACAAGGACAACATCCTGAGTTGGAAATGAGTTTCATGAGCGCGCGACGCACATCGGGCTTTACGCTCATCGAACTGCTGATGGTGATCACCATCCTGGGGATCCTGGCTGGCCTGGTGGCGCCCAGCGTCAAAAACCTGCGCAAGGGCGACGTGATGGCCGCGGCGTCGAGCCAGATGATTGATGCGATCACGCGGGCGCGGCAACTGGCGACGAGCCAGCGCACGACGGTTTACCTGGTGTTTGTGCCGCCGCAATTCTGGCAGGACACGGCTTTCACGGGCAACAGCCAGTTGACGCTGGCGGACCGGATCGCGGCGACGAACCTGGCCGCGCTGCAGTTGACCGGGTACAATTATCTCGCGCTCCGCAGTGTGGGCGACCAGCCGGGGCAGGGGATTCCCAAGTATCTCGGGGAATGGCAAACGCTGCCGGACGGCTCGATTTTCGCCGCGGACAAGTTCGCGATCAGTCGCGGCCAGTACCTGACCAATCTCCTGGCCCGGAGCGGGCTCACGGCCTGGGGGTTTGATTACAGCACCAACCTCCCGTTCCCGCGCGCCGAGACCCTGGCATACTCGGCGGGGCCGGATCCGAACCGGCATTATCCGGCGCTTCCTTACATCGCGTTCGACTACATGGGCCGGGTGGTGTCGGGCCAGGATGAATTCATCCCGCTTGCGCACGGCGGGGTGTCCGTGGCACGGGATGACAACAAGGTGCCCCTGCTGATTCCGTTCCCGCAGATTTCCGCATTGCCCAACGAGACGCCCGCGGGCAATTACACGAACACTTACAACCTGGTGCACGTTGACTGGCTCACCGGCCGCGCCCGGCACGAACGTCAGGAGATCCAATGATCCCGGCCCCGCATCCGATCCCCGCCCATCCCCGCCGCCGCGCCGCAGGGCAGGGGGGATTCACCATGATCGAAATCGCCCTCTGCCTCGCGATCATCGGGTTCGCTCTGGTGGCGATCATCGGCGTTCTTCCCACCGGCCTCAATGTCCAGCGCGACAACCGCGAGGAAACCATCATCAACCAGGACGCCAACATGTGGGCCAGCGCCATCCGTGGCGGCGCCCAGGGCTACAACGACCTCACCAATTACGTCGAATCCATCACGAACTTCGTCTACTTCTACGAAGTCATTGGCACCAACGCGCCAAGGATCGCCTCATCGCCCAACCCGAACCCCGCCGTGCTTTCCTTCGGCCGGAATTATTCCACGATGAACGGCGGCCCGCTCGGATCGCCCATCTCCTCCCCGGGCGCCCTGTGGCTCACGAACGGCCTGCACATCGTCGGGCTTCTCAGCCGCCCCACCATCGAGTGGAGCAGCGACAGCACGTTCCGCAGCAATTACATCATTGCCAACGTGCGCGCCTTCAGCGGTTCCGCCGCCGACAAATACCCGCAGCAAAACACCACCGTCCAGGACAGCGCCTTCAGCTACCGCATGGTGGTGGATAACCTCGATTATGCGCCATCCCTCAGCCTTTCCGGCCTTTATTCAAACTATGTAACGTGGCCCAATGATGTGACCAATGAGGTCCGGCACGCCCTGCTGGCAGGTGGCGCCAGCCTAAAGGCCAATCTTCACGATGTGCGCTTGACCTTTCGCTGGCCTCTCCTCCCGACGGGCGCGCCTGGAAACGGTCGTCTGTCCTTCCGCGCCAGCTTCGCGGGCAACCTGCTCAGGAGCACCAACGAGGTCGGCGTCGCATCGCTTCAGCTCTATTTCAATCAACCCTTGACCTTCGTGCAGCCGCAATGATGGCCACATTTTCCAGGACCGTTTCTGCCCACCGCCGATCCGCCTTCTCGCTCATCGAGGTGCTGATCGTCATGTCGCTCCTCTCCGTGATCGTGCTCGGCCTCATGGCCATGTTCAATCAGACCCAGCGCGCCTTCCGCCTCGGCATGTCCCAGACCGACATCCTGGAATCCGGCCGCATGGTCAGCGACCTCACCGCGCGCGAACTGGAGCAGGTCACGCCGTCCTACATGAACCGCACCAATGTCGGGAGCGCGTCCATCGGGGGCATCTCCGATTACGCCCCGAACGTCTTCACCGAAACCGTCAACGTCTTCCAGCAGGCCCTCCCCGGCGCCACCGGCGTTTACCGCACCAACATCCTCACCGACCTGTTCTTCGTCACCCGCCAGAACCAGACCTGGACCGGCATCGGTTATTTCGTCCGGACCAACCGAGTGGACGACCCGCAGTTCCCTGCCTTCGGCGCCGGCCCGCTCGGCACGCTCTACCGCTTCGAAACCAACATGAGCGCCGCCCGGTTCGCCGTGAATCCCGAAGGGTTGTTCGCCGGATTCCTCCTCGCCCGGAACGGCGACCTCACCAACTACGGCATCAGCAAAGTCCTGAACGGCGTCGTCCATTTCCACTCCCGCCAATACGATCCCTCCGGCTGGCCGCTCGTCAGCAACCCGGCGTGGTTCACCGACCGCAACCCGGTCTCGGGAGCTTTCCTGGGCCGCCCGGAGTCCATCACCAATGGAACCATCCAGGTGTTCAACACTTTTCCTGTGTCCGGTGAAATGGGCCGCTACTGGTTCTTCAGCAACGCCGTCCCGGCGTCCATCGAACTGGAACTCGGCATCCTCGAATCCCCGTTCGTCGAGCGCTACAAGGCGTTCCCGATTCCAACCGCCCAGACCGATTTCCTGTCCCAACAGGCCGCCCACGTCCACGTCTTTCGCCAGCGTATCCCCATCCGCAACGTCGATCTTTCCGTCTATCAATGAACCCGCGCCCGACCCGAACTGATTTGACCCAACCGGGAAATTCCGTCCCGGCCGACCGCTGTGTTGCCGGCCGACGCGGCGTCGCGCTGGTGGTGACGCTCATCATGCTCGCGGTGATCACCTTCATGGCGGTCACTTTCCTCGTGCTCAGCCACCGCGAACGCGCCTCGGTGAGCACCACCACGGACCTCACCACCGCGCGCCTGGCGGCGCAGACCGCTCTCGAACGCGCCACCGCCGAGGCCGTCGCCCGCATGATGGCGCTCGAGAACGACCAGGCCTACGATTTCGCCGTCTCCACCAACTTCATCAACCGCGCCGGCTTTTACATCAACCCAACCGGCGATGTCTTCACGAACGTCAATTACGAGTATCTCCTCAGCCATTCGCTCATCTCAGGCCTCGCCGATCCCGTCAACACCCGCATCCGCCTCAGCAATCTCACCAACCTCCTCTACAATCCGCGCCCGCCCGTGTTCGTGACGAACCGGCTGACCGGCCGGTTGGAATTCCGCTATTACCTCGACCTGAACCGGAATGGGCTCTACGACACGAACGGCTTCCTGCCCGTGATCAGCCCCAACGCGGCGCTGCCGTTCATCAATGCCAACAACGGCAACCTCATGGCCTCCCCGCTCGCGGGCGTCACTCTCAGCAATTCCTTCGTCGGCGATCCCGAATGGATCGGCGTCCTCGAACGTTCCGACCATCCCCACGCCCCCGACAACCGGTTCCTCGCCCGGTTCGCCTACGTCATCGTTCCCGTCGGTAAAACGCTCGACGTGAATTACATTCATAACCAGGCCCAGGCGCCCACCAAGCTTGTCATGGATAATTTCGGCCAGGAATATTTCCGCAACGAAGGCGCGGGCTC
This sequence comes from Verrucomicrobiota bacterium, assembly GCA_046346665.1. Taxonomy (GTDB): domain Bacteria; phylum Verrucomicrobiota; class Verrucomicrobiia; order Limisphaerales; family JAXMHQ01; genus JAXMHQ01. The sequence goes on along the minus strand of JAXMHQ010000018.1, from coordinate 84,832 downwards.
GTGGGAAATCAATCTCGCCGCATTCCTCTACGACCTCAACACCAACTATTACGCCTGGGGCCCGACCTACCTCTACGACGTGTCCCAATACCCGGTCCGGGTCTTCGAAGGCGGCACCTCGTTCACCAACGCCGAAAGCATCTACCGCTACCGCCTCAACGGGCCGGGAACCAGCTACGCTTATTTCCTCGGCAGCGCCCAGAACCTCTTTCCCAACGGCGCCCTCACATTCCGATCCGACCAGGTCGACGAATACTCCGACGGCCCGCTCATGACGGGAACGCTCATGTCGGAAACCGCCCCCGGCGTCGCGGCCGACAACGTCGCCATGCCCTGGCCCGGCGCCGACAACCCTTACCATTTCTACACCCACCAGGATTTCTTCGACCCGGAAAAGGTCGGCCCCGGCTTCGTCACCCAGCTCGCCATCACCGGCACGAACCGGAGTTCCTACGACCGCTACACTTTCTACCGCCTCATGGCCCAGCTCGGCACCGACTCCATGCCCGAAGAGGACAAAATCAACGTCAATTACGTCAATTACAACTGGGACGCCTACAACATAAACTCCGCCTACTTGCCCGGCGGCCAGACCAACCTGGAACCCTGGAGCGCCACCGCCTTCTTCAACATCGCCGCGGACCGTTTGCTGCGCACCAATACCCTGGACTGGATCACCGCCGGCCCCACGGCTTCGAATATCTTCTACCTGACCTTCGGGGTCCGCACCAATTTCGGTCTGGCCAATCCCTCCAGCGCCACGAACGGCAACGGCACCCCGGCCATCATGGGAATTCCCGTCTACAGCTACTACTGGTATAACACCAACGTGGACGCCTATCATCCGACTGGACGGGCAACCAACGTCCTCTGGGGCTACACCGACGGCGTGCAGCGCCTGCTCCAGCTCACGGCCAACCTTTACGACGCCACCACCAACCGGTTCGCTCTGTTCAGCGGCACGAACACACTCCAGGCGCCCACCGTCTGGCGCCCCATACTCCGCTACGACCAATCCCGCGACATGGTGCTGATCGTCGGTTACCGCGAAATTCCCGTCGCGGGCGCCCCGTTGATCAACGGCCTGACTTTCCAGACGAACGGCGGCACGGTGCTCTGGAAGGATCTGGAAAATGTCAACGATCGGCAGTCGATCCCCCTGATCGGAACGCCCTGGGTCGCCTACCCGGGCACCGAAGCCGCCGCTCCCGAGCCCATGGCCTACGGCATCCCGCTCATCATCGGCGCCAAGCGCGGGTTCCCCTCGTTCAACAAGTTTGCGATGCACACCTCGCTCACCGCCACCCGCAAGCTCGGGTTCCATCGCAACACCGCCGACACCACTTATCCCGCCTCCTACACCACCAACGAGGATTACCTGCTTGGCATCACCAACTGGTTCGGCGTCCAGGCCTGGAATTCATATTCGAACGATTTCCTGCGCAACATCCGCATCATCGCCGCCGGCGAAGTCACCCTGACGCTCGCCACGAACTGGGCCGGCTCCGCCATCTCGCGCAGCAGCGACAACGCGCTGCTCAACCGCACCATCTACTTCACCTTCGCCACCAACCTGGCCGACTGGCGCGGGTTCCTCGACATCGCGAATCACCCCGACCGCAGGACCTCGTTCCTTTCGTTCGTCACGAACACCGTTTTCCTGACCAACAGCGCCTATCTCTACGGCGCGAACCGGTTCTATCCGTTCGCCACAAACGAGGCCGGCGGCTATTTCCCCACGCCCGAATGGTGGTTCTTCCACCGCGCGAAAGTCCGCTACGTGCTCTATGACACCGCGGCGCAGCGCATTCTCGATTACGTCAACCTCACCTCCGCCGATCCCGCCCTGAACGTGCTCGACGCCATGCAGTACGACGCGGTCAACTGCGACACGCTCTCGTTCCCCGACTCCGGACCGGTGCCGGGCGATTTCTGGTGCACGAACCGCCACCTCGCCAACGGCACCACGCTCACCGGCAGCCCGCTCATTCCGACCGTCGGCATCCAGGCCCAGATCGCCGTCTGCCTCGGGCCCATGAAAGGCGGCATCAATGTTTCCGACTCGATCTGGCGCTCGTTCAACGCCACCACCGAGGACAAGCAAAACGGCATCGCGAACTTCGGCCAGAACCTTCGGCCCACCCCCAGCCAGCTCAAGGACGGGATCGCCCTGAGGGATTTCAGCGCGCCGTTCAATCCCACCCGCACCATCCACCAATACACCACCTGGGAAGCCAACGATCCGCTGGTCCATTACACCATTCCCGACCTGACCGACCGGCTGGGCGCCACCAACGTGTTGGAATGGGATTCCACCGTCCACGACCCCATCGCCCGGCTGAGCGGCGCGGGGCAGGGGAATCCCATGGCCGACCATTACCGCCCGTGGGGGGGCAACCCGGACAACCCGTCCGAAACCAGCTACATCAAGACCCTGTTCGACCCGGCTGTGAAGGATCCGGGCATGGTTTATTCCGATGCGTGGAATTTTCCGACGAACAAATTCCCCAACATCGGCTGGCTCGGCCGGGTCCACCGCGGCAGCCCATGGCAGACCGTTTACTTGAAATCGCCCGATTACACGAACACCCTCGACCAGGGTTATGCGCTCTGGGCGGGAGATACAAACCTCTTTGACGCCTACTACCTCGGCCGGCCCGGCAGCGACCGGCTCCTGTTCGACATCTTCACGACCGCCATCAACGACAACGCCTCCCGCGGCCGGCTGTCCATCAACCAAACCAACTTCGCTGCCTGGTCCGCCGTGCTGTCCGGCATCCCCGTCCTCAGCAATTCCGTCGCCGGCTCCTGGACCAACATCCAGCCCGCGGGATCCGACTTCAATTCGCCGCTGGTCGCAATCGTCAACGGGATCAACGCCACCCGCGCCACGTTCCCCGGCGGATCGTTCCACCGGCTCGGAGACATTCTTGCCACCCCGCAATTCACCATGTCCGCGACGAACCTCGTCCCGCCCTCCTTTACGGCCTACCCGGGCGAGTCGCCCTACCTGTCCACCGTTGGCGGATCGCTCGACTCCTACGGCGCCGGCGGGTTGAACGACGAAATCATCGAGCGCATCCCGCAGCAGGCGATGTCGCTCCTGGGCTTGAGCCATGCTCCAAGATTTGTGATATACTCTTACGGCCAGGCGCTGCACCCGGCGGAACGGTCCATTTACACCGTGTCAGGACCCTTCTTCCAGTTGTGCACCAATTACCAGGTGACGGCCGAAGCCGCCACCCGCGCTGTGGTCCGCGTGGAAGGCGCACCGTCGAATCCACGCGTGATCGTGGAACAGTTCAATGTATTGCCTGCGGATTAGCGGTATGACCGAGTTTTTGGAGGAACAAACCCCGGCAGCAGCCGCAACCGTGAGATTGCGGGCCCGGTTCCGGCCAGAGCCCGGCGATTTGACAATCGCGGCTAGAGACGGCCGTGGAGCAATTGATTTATGAAAAAGTGGCGACCCATAGCCTGGATCCTGGTTTCGCTGGCGTGTTTTCTCGCCGCGGCTTACTTCTGGCGCCTCGGCGACCGCTGGTCCGAAGAACAACACCGCGCCCGCGCCGCAGCCAGCGCCGCGTCGAATGCCCCGGCACCCGCCAAACCCGCCGTGCACGCCCGCGTCACCCCCGCCTCTGTCTCGGGGCCCATCGCGCTCCTCAGCCAGCCCGAAACCAATTCCACCCCCAAACACACCAACCCGCTCACCCGCTACCGCGTCCATAACACCGACACTCCGCTCAAACAACTCCTCGCAAGCGACCACGCCATCCTGCTCGAAAACGCCCTCATCGACAGCTCGCGCCCTGTCGATTTCTCCATTCCCGAGAATCTCCGGTCGCACGGCGACCCCGAACTTTACATCGTCCAGGCCCGGGGCAGGGTGGATGCCGCGTTCCGATCCGCCATCGGTTCCACCGGCGCGGGCATCCTCTCCTACATCCCGAACAATGCCTACCTCGTTCGCGCGACCGCGTCCCAGGCCCAGGCCCTCGCCGCCGGGCCCGCCCAGGCCGTCATTCCCTTCGAACCCTATTACAAACTCAGCCCCGGCCTGCTCCAATACGCCGTCGAAGGCCGTCCGCTCGCCGATGACGCCGCCGTCAACCTCGTCGTCACCCCGTCCTCACTCCCGTCCGTCCGGAAACAACTCGACGCCATGGGCGCAAAAGTGCTCGCGCAAAGCCAGTCGCCCTTCGGCACGCTCTTGACCGTCAGCCCCAAATCCGACGCGCTGCCCGCCCTCGCTCAATTGTCCGGCTCGCTCTGGCTCGGCGAAGCCACCCCGCGCAAACCCGCCAACGATCTCAGCCGCCAGTTCCAGGGAGTCGCCGCCGATAATTTCGCCACCACCAATTACCTCGACCTGACCGGATCCAACGTGCTGGTCGCCATCAGCGATTCCGGCGTCGACGCCACTCATCCCGACCTCATCAATCGCGTGTTCAGCGCCCTCGCGGCCGGATTGCAGGACACTGACGGCCACGGCACTCATGTCGGCGGAACCATCATCGGCAGCGGCGCCGTGTCCTCGTCCGTCACCAACGCCCCCGGATCCCAGGTGCCCCCGCAGACCGCCGGCACCAACCAGTTCCGCGGCATGGCCTACGGCGCCTCCCTCTTCGTCCAGCCCATGCTCTTCGGCTCGATCGTCAGCTATTTCACCGATTACGAAATGCAACAGAACGCGGCCCGGACCAACGCGCGCATCTCGAATAACAGCTGGACGTATGCATCGTCCGATTACGACATCGACGCCGCCAGCTATGACGCGGCCGTGCGTGACGCGTTACCGGACAACACGGGTTCGCAACCGGTCCTGTTCGTGTTCGCCGGCGGCAACAACGGCACCGGCTCGGACGACGGCACCGGCGGCTCGGAAGGCAGCATCCTCTCGCCCGCCACCGCCAAGAACATCATCACGGTCGGCGCCCTCGAACAGAAACGCGGCATCACCAACGACGTCACCCGACTCGACGGCACCACCAACCAGCCCTGGGCCAACCTCACCGACTCCGACAACCAGGTCGCCGTCTTTTCGTCCCGCGGCAACGTCGGCGTCGATGTCGAAGGCGAATTCGGCCGGTTCAAACCGGACGTCGTCGCGCCCGGTGTCTTCGTCATCTCCGACCGCTCCGGACAATGGGACGAGGCCGCCTATTACAACCCCACCAACATCCACACGCTCGAGTTCCAGGACCACCTCAAGTCCGGCGACATGAGCGGCTACATCGTCCACCTGCCCGTCAACACCGTGGGCTACCTTGATATCTACGCGTTTTCCCTCTTCCAGGGTCTCGACCTGCCGATTTACTTCAAATACACGGATTACCCGACCACCACCTCCTACGATCTCCTGGCCACGAATTTTCTCCAGGTCGCCGTGCCGCCCAAGGCGAACCTTCCGACGGACCTCTACTACGGGGTCCTGAACTACACCAATTTCACGATCGATTACGACATCTTCACCCGGTATTACACCACCAACGACCAGGGCAACGCGCTCACGGTGCTGAGCAATCTCAACAACAGCATCGGCAAGACGAATTATTACCGGTACGAATCCGGCACCAGCATGGCCGCGGGCAATGTGTCCGGCGTGCTGGCCCTGATTCTCGATTACTACACCAACCGCCTCAACCTCGATCCGAGCCCCGCGCTGCTCAAGGCGCTCCTCATCAACGGCGCCCGGTCCGTCAACGCCAAGTACGATTTCGACGTCAATAACACCGTCACCGCCCAGGGCTGGGGCGGCGTCTGCCTCAGCAACAGCGTCCCCGTCAGCCTCCACTCCAATTCCGTCGCCCTGCGGCTCGCCGCACTCACCAACGGCCCGTCCCCCATGCTGATTTTCGACCAGGACCCCGCCCGCGCCCTCGCCACCCGCGACCAGCGCACCCTCATCATCACCACCGACCCCAGCGCCCGCGGCCAGAACCTCCGGTTCACCCTCGTCTGGACGGATCCGCCCGGCAACCCCGCCGCCGGCGTCAAACTGGTGAACGACCTCGACCTTATCGTCACCAACCTCGATGACGGCACCGTCTTTTACGGCAACGCCTTCCCCAACGGCAGCACGGTCACCTTCGCCTGGGACACCAACTCCGTCCCCTTCCGCGACCTCGTCAATAACGTCGAAAACGTCTACATCGGCCAGCCCGTCGGCACCAATTACTCGGTCACCGTCCTCGCCCAGAACGTCACCGTCAACGCCGTCACCAGCCAGACCAACAACGTCGTCCAGGATTACGCCCTCGTCATCTCGTCCGGCAACGGCACCGTCGCCAACGCCATCTCCATCACCAACGGCGGATTCTTCTTCACCACCAACCAGCCCGTCATCACGGGGATCACCAACCAGTTCGGAACCAATAACACCCACATCACCGGCGGCGTGTTCCTCAACCAGCACGTCGGCGCCAACTCGCCCCTCGTCGGATTTAACACCATCCCGCTCGGAACCAACACCCAGTGGACCACCGACACCAACGGCCTCATCACCGTCGGCGAAACCAACCAGTGGCATTTCTACACCATCACCAACATCAACCCCACGTTCACCAACGCCGCGTTCGTCACCTTCCTCCCCGCCAACCTGTCCCCGTCCCGCATGGGCGTCACCAACGTCCTCAACCCCGACCAGGCCACCCGCCTCGACCCGGATATCGACCTCTACGTCACCACCGATCCGAACCTGCTCGTGCTCGAAACCAACGCCATCGCCAACGCCTACAAATCCCTCAGCCGCGGCGGCACGGAAGTCATCGTCCTCAGCAACGCCGTGGTTGGCACCTATTACTGCGGCGTCAAATCCGAGGACCAGAAAGCCGCCGAATACGGATTCTTCAGCGTGTTCAGCGATCAGCCGTTCAGCAGCACGGATTCCAACGGCGTCCAGACCGTGTTCGGCATCAACATCCCCAGTTTCATCCCCGACGGCGAACCTGACCGGCCCCGCGGCACCCAAATCTTTGGCCTCGCCGTCTGGCCCACCGACGTCCGCCACGTCATCGTCACCAACCAGTTCATCCACGAACGGTTCGGCGACCTCTACGGCGTGCTCAACCATAACCATGTCAACGTGGTCCTCAACAACCACTCCTTGGATTACAACTCCTTCAGCAACCAGGTCGTCTATGAATCGGGCGAAATCCCCACGCTCACACCCGTCGACGGGCCCGGCGATCTCACGGATTACATGGGCTCCAAGGGCGTGGGCCTCTGGCTGCTCACCCAGGTCGACAACGTCAAGACCCACACCGGCTCCGAACTCGGCCTGAGCATCCGCCTCGATCCCCAGACCGACAGTTCCGGTAACGGCATCGATTTCATCGTCGCACCCCTGAGCTGGTTCTACGATTACGTCGACATCCCGCCGGAAGCCACAAATCTCACCATCACCGTCAAGAACACCTCCGCCACGCCGCTGCCCCTGATCCTCGCCGTGCGCCGCGGCGACCTGCCGACACTCACCGATCACGATTATCTGGTCACATTGCCCAACCAGGGCGGCTCGCTGTCCATCAGCACCACCGACCTCCCACCCCTCCAGGCCGGGCGCTGGTTCATCGGCATCTATAACCCCAACAACGTCTCACAAAGCGGCCACCTGTCCTGGGTCATCAACCTCAGCTACAAACCCATCGAACCCTTCCGCGCCACGTCCTCCTCACTCACATTGCTCAAAGACGACGCCATCACCTACAGCCCCATCAACGTCAGCGCCGGACTCAGCAACGTCTCCATCGCGCGCATCTCCGCCAGCCTTGCCGTCGTCCACCCGCGCGTCTCCGACCTCGCGTTCACCGTCATCAGCCCGTCCGGCAAACGACAGTTGCTCATGGAAAATCGCGGCGGACCCGACACCGCCAACATCGGCACCGTCGCCATCACCACCAACGTCCTCCCCACCGCCTACAACGGCGGGCCCGACCAGGACATTCAATACATTGCCCCGTCCACCACCAACGGCACGCTGATCGTTCAATACGACTTCTTCCAGGTCCCCGACACGATGAACGTCTATTACAACTTCCAAACCAACGGCACCCCCGCCTACACCACGGGTTATGTGCCGGGCCCAGGAAGCTTCAGCCTGCCCATCGACGGAAGCATCTCGAATATCACCATCGTCATGAACCAGGGCGGCAATTCCAACACCAACACGGTCTGGACCTATACCGCCTCCGTCCTGATCCAGAATTTCATCTACCTCACCCTGACCGACAACACCAACTTCTCCGACCTGCCCATCAAGTTCGCCGTCCCGCCCTACGGCGGACAGCCAAGCTCCACCAATTACCTGATCAGTAACTTCGACGCCTCTCCGGTCCAGACCTACGCCGTGTCCAATGTCGTCGATGGATGGACTGTGTATTCCAACAGCGTTCAGGTGAGCGTCGGCGGCCCCGCCGGCTCCCTCAATTACCTGGGCATGCAGAACGGCGGCATCTACCGCAATTTCAATGTCCGCCCGGCGCGCCAATACACCTTGTATTTCGCCTGCTACGGCAGCGGCTCCGCCTTGTTCCAAATGGCGGACATTGTCAACACGAACATCACCGGTCCCGGCGCCCAGTGGGTCACCAACGCCATTTCCTTCTCCACCGGCCTGCGCGTTTCGCTGCCGCTGTCCATCAAGGCAACTTTGCCCTTCCGCCTCGACAACGTTTACATGGTCGAGAATACCACCGGCGAATTGTTCTACTTCCCCGAGGAATCCATGGATCCCCTGATCGGCGACGCCCCGGCCGGCACCTGGACACTTGAGGTCCAGGACAGCCGCACCGGCGCCACCGGCGGCACGCCGCCCCCGGAAATCCTGAGCTGGCAGCTCCAGTTGATCTTCGCCACGAACAGCTCGCAGTCCAGCATCCTGCAACCCGGCATCCCCGTCACCAATACCCTCGCCCCCTGCCAGTGGGCCTACTACCGCGTCGACGTCCCGCCCTGGGCCGTCTTCGCCACCAACACGCTCCTGTTCGCCGATTCACCCGTCGACGTCTGGTTCAACCTCGTCCGCCTCCCCAACGGCGATACCGCCAACGGCGACGTGGAACTCCTCGCCGGCGCCACCAACGGCGTCTCGGTCATCACCACCAACGGCACCCCGCCGGTCATGATCCCCGGGTTCAGCTATTACATCGGCATCCAAAACCCGTGCAGCGCCACCGTCTCCGCCACCTACGCGTTCCAGGTCGATTTCGACATCACCCCGCTCGAGAACGGCGTCCCGATCAACAGCGTCATGCCGGCCAATCCCTACCCGCGCTACTTCTACTTCGACGTCTCCACCAACGCCACCGCCGTGTCGTTCCAACTCACCAACATGCTCGGCGGCAACCTGGACCTCGTCGTCCGCCGCGGCCCGCCATACCCCACCGCCACCAGCTACGATTACGGCAGCTTCAACCCGGCCCCGCTGGACGACATCATCAACGTGTTCCCCAGCTCCACCCCCGTCGCGCTCGCGCCCGGCCGCTGGTACGTCGGCGTGCTCAACAGCAGCCAGTCCGCCGCCAGCTACGCCATCGTCGCCTGCGAATTCACCAACGTCTTCCCGCGCATCATCCCGCTCGTGAACGCCGTCCCCTACGCCAATACCAACGCCGGACCCGGCCTCACGACCGATTACTACGTCTACACCGTCAGCTCCAGCGCGGCCCGAGCGCAGTTCCAGATCAGCAGCCCCAGCGGCGACCTCACCCTCGTCGCGCGCCACAACCTGCCGCTGCCCACGCTCACCAGCTACGACTACGTCAGCGCCAACAACTACACCAACGACGAATCCATCGTCATCTTCACCAACTCGCAGCCGGTCGCCCTCGCTGCCGGCGACTGGTTCCTCGGCGCCGTTAACCTGTCCGGCGGCCCCGTCACCTACAGCATCACCGCCACCGAATGGCCCAGCACCGGCGTCCCGGTGAATATCCTGAACTACACCTACACGCCCGACACCGGGTTCGGCGGCTCGCTCTGCCTCACCTGGAGCTCCCTCCCCGGCGTGAGTTACTACGTCGAAGGTACCACCAACCTCGGCACCACCGCCTCCTGGACCAATGTCTCCGGCACCATCCAGGCCCTCGATACCACCACCACCTACTGCGTCCCGCTGCCTTCGCCCTACCAGTTCTTCCGCGTCGCCGAAGGCCTCACCCTCAGCACCTATACCCCCGCACCCCAGTTGCGCTCCGTCACCTACACCGGCACCGGATTCCAAATCCAATGGACCGGCTCCGCCAGCAGCCAATACCAGGTCCAATGGTCGCCCGGACTCCCACCCGTCTGGACCTCGTTCACCAACGTGTTCACTTCGCCCACCGGCGTGTTCACATTCCTCGACGACGGCTCTCAAACCGGCGGATTCGGCCCTTCCCGAATCTACCGCGTGCTCCAGTTGCCTTGAACCGGATCGACGGGCCGAGAGTTGGTGGGGCGAGACTCTGTCGAGCCCTCGAAGAACGGATTGGTGGATTGCTGGATTTTTGGATAAATGGAAAGGCTCCGCGCGGAGTCCCCCCAGCAATCCATTCATCCAATAATCCACCAACCCAACCCCTTTCTTCCCCCTTTCATTTCCTAAAAAAACCTGCTAAGTTTTTCGATTGTTTAATCCAGGCAATCGCAGGTTGTGAGCAAAGAATTCATACGCATCGGCGGGGCGCGCGAGCATAACCTCAAGAACCTCACGCTCGACATCCCGCGCGACAAACTCGTCGTCATCACCGGCTTGAGCGGCTCCGGCAAATCGTCCCTCGCCTTCGATACCATCTACGCCGAGGGACAGCGCAAATACGTCGAATCCCTCTCCGCCTACGCCCGGCAGTTCCTCGACCAGATGCAGAAGCCCGACGTCGATTTCATCGAGGGCCTTTCCCCCGCCATCGCCATCGAACAACGCAGCTCCGGCTCCGGTCCCCGGTCCATCATCGCCACCACCACCGAAATCTACGATTACCTCCGGCTCCTCTACGCCCACATCGGACGCCCGTTCTGCCCCGATACCGGCGTTCCCATCGTCACCCAAACCACCAGCGATATCATCGACCGCATCCTCTCCCTGCCGCCCCGCTCCCGCGTCATGATCCTCGCCCCTGTCGTCCGTGACCAGAAAGGCGAGTTCCGCGACGTCCTGGAACGGCTCGCCCGCGAAGGATTCGTCCGCGTCCGGGTCGACGGCCAGTTGATCGAACTCGCCGGCAATACCCGGGTCAAACTCGATCCCAAACAGAAACACACCATCGACGCCGTCGTCGACCGCCTCGTCATCGACGAAAAAATCCGCGTCCGGCTGGGCGACTCGGTGGAAACAGCACTCAAATGGGGCGAGGGCGTGCTGTTGACCCTGCATCAACCGCCCGTCGAGAGTCGAGCGTCGAAGGTCGAGAAGAACCGCACCGTTCCCGCTCTCGACCCTCGACCCTCGACCCTCGACCCCAGCCCCGCGGCCCCCGACCCTCGACCCTCGACGGTCGACTCAGCCGAATGGATCGAGACGCTCCATTCCAACCGCAACTACAGCCCCGCCACCGGCAGGAGCTACGAGCCGCTCACCCCGAAACATTTTTCATTCAATGCACCCGCCGGCGCCTGCCCGGTCTGCCACGGGCTCGGACAGAAAATGGTCTTCGACGAACACCTCGTTGTTTCCGATCCCGAGAAGTCGCTGGAGCAGGGGGCCGTCGCGCCCTGGCGCCGCGGCGGGAAACGAATGGTCGTTTATTACAAAAGCATGCTCCGCGCCGTCGCCGCCCACGCCGGCGTCAGCCTTGAAACGCCTTACAAGGATCTCCCCGACACCTTCAAACAACTGCTCCTGCGCGGCTCGGGCGACACGGAACTGGAATTCCACTTCTGGCGCGCCGGCAAAATGAGCACCATCAAACGCCCGTTCGAAGGTGTCATCCCGAACCTCGAACGCCTCTACCACGAAAGCGAAAGCGAGTTCACCCGCAACCGCCTCAAGGCCTTCATGAGCCCCGAGTTCTGCGACGCCTGCGGCGGGAAACGGCTCAAACCCGAAATCCTCGCCGTCCGCCTCGGCGCCTGCGCCGGCCCCGAGAATCTCAAATCTCAAATTTCAAATCTCAAATCCGATCCCACTCAGCATTCCGCACTCAGCATTCCGCACTTCGATGGCTTGTCCATCATGGACGTCTGCGCCCTGCCGGTCGACCGGGCGGATGAATTCTTCGCCGGGCTGAAACTCACCGAGTTCGAGGAGAAAATCGCGCACGATCTGATCAAGGAAATTCGCGCCCGCCTGGGCTTCCTCAAAAACGTGGGGCTCGGTTACCTGACCCTCGACCGCGAAAGCGGGACGCTCAGCGGCGGCGAAGCCCAGCGGATCCGCCTCGCCACCCAGATCGGCGCCGGCCTCGTGGGCGTGCTCTACATCCTCGACGAACCCAGCATCGGCCTCCACCAGCGCGACAACGACCGCCTGCTCCACACCCTCCAGGGACTCCGCAACCTCGGCAATTCCGTCCTCGTCGTCGAGCACGACGCCGACACGATCCGCCACGCGGATTACATTCTCGACCTCGGCCCCGGCGCCGGCGTCCGCGGCGGTGAACTGGTCGCCCACGGCACTTTCAACGAGATTCTCGCCAACCAGCGCTCCCTCACCGGCCGCTACCTGTCCGGCGAACTCACCATCCCAGTCCCCAAACAACGCACCCGACCATCCCCCGATCGCGGCTGGCTCGAGGTGCTCGGCGCCCGCGAAAATAATCTCAAGAACATCGACGTCCGCATCCCCCTCGGCACGCTTACCTGCGTCACCGGCATGAGCGGCTCCGGCAAAAGCACCCTCGTCGACGACATCCTCCGCCGCGCCCTGTTCCGGAAATTCTTCGGATCCAAGGAACGCCCCGGCGCCCACCGCCAGCTCAAGGGTTTCGAAAGCCTCGACAAAGTCATTGTCATCGATCAAACCCCGATCGGCCGCACGCCGCGCAGCAATCCCGCCACCTACACCGGCATGTTCAACGCCATCCGGGACCTGTTCTCCCGCCTGCCCGCCGCCCGCATCCGCGGCTACGACGCCGGCCGGTTCAGTTTCAATGTCAAAGGCGGCCGTTGCGAAAAATGCGAGGGCGACGGCCTCATTAAAATTGAAATGCACTTCCTCCCGCCGGTCTACGTCACCTGCGAAGCCTGCGGCGGGAAACGTTACAATCGCGAAACCCTCGAGATCGCCTACAAAGGACTCAACATCGCCGACGTGCTGAACATGACGGTCGACGAAGCCGCCACCTTCTTCCGCGCCGTCCCCCAGGTCTGCGACCCGCTGCTCACCCTCGCCGAAGTCGGCCTCGGCTACATCCGCCTCGGCCAGTCCGGCACCACCCTCAGCGGCGGCGAAGCCCAGCGCATCAAACTCGCGTCCGAACTCAGCCGCAAATCCACCGGCCGCACCCTCTACATCCTCGACGAACCCACCACCGGCCTGCATTTCCACGACGTCGCCAAACTCCTGGAAGTGTTGTTCAAATTGAAGGCCTCCGGCAACACGCTCCTCGTCATCGAACACAACCTCGACGTCATCAAAACCGCCGACTGGGTCATCGACCTCGGCCCCGAAGGCGGGGAGGGCGGGGGCCGCATCATCGCCCACGGCACGCCCGAAACCGTCGCCGCCTGCCCCGAAAGCTACACCGGCCAATACCTGGCCAAATTGCTCTGACGGAGTCCTGAGTTCCCTTTCGTCCCTTAAGTCCCTTTCGTCCCTTCCTTCTCCGCCTCCCGCGAAAACACAAAACACACCCACGCCGCCAACGCCGCGCTCCCCGCCACCAGCACCGCCTGCACCCCCGGCCTCCGCAAATCCTCCAGCAAATCGTCCATCATCAAACCCGATTTGCCATACAACACCCCCATCTGCTGATTGCTCGAGCGCGAATAATTCGCCAGGGTCGGATCTTCCGGGGTCGCTTCCGCGCGCTTGCCCCTCCAATAAATCAACCCCGCCGCAACCAACCCCGCCACCAGGATCACTTGCCCCACCCGCCGCAACCACGGCCGCCCGGATGCAACAGGTTCGGCGGGTTCGGTGCTCATAAAAAAAGAATTCAGAACTTGAAAGCCGTTCGCGAAGGCCCGCCACTTTTCATGTGGACCGGAGGGCCGCGGAACTGTAACAACCTTCAACCTTCAACCTTCAACCCGCAAGCGCATTTCTAAAACGCCAGCTTCCCATACATGAACAGCCCGCCGTACTGCACATTGATCGATCCCACAAAATCCGCTCCCGGGTATTTGCTGCTGCTCGCCGAGCCCTCCACGTTCACGTTGAGCGCGTTGAAGGTCAGCCCCAGCCCGAAATGCCGCCACAACCGGTATTCCAATCCCATGTAGGTGTTCAACAGGCTCCCGGAAAATCCATTCACCTTCAGATACATCGCGTCCACCGATCCCACCAGCGACAGCCTCGGCGTGATGCGGATTTCGGCGTCCACATTGAGCGTCGGAAGCGGAAGCGTGATGGTCTCCGATTCGCCGCCGCCGCCGCCCGACGTGCTCGACCAGTCCAGGCTCGCCTTGATGGGCGACACATAGAGCCCCGCCCCGATCCCCAGCCGCACGCGTTCGTCCTGCACGATCGCGTAACTGTAGGTGGCGTGGATGAGATCGAAGTTGAAGACGGAATTCACAATGGTGCCCGGCACCAGGACCGTGTCGCCCACCTGGATTTCCTCCGTCAACTGGGCGGTGCCGCTGCGATGGTAGGCCGAATAGGAAAAGCTGACCTGGTTGCGCTTCGTTTCGCCAAACCGGTAATACGCACCTCCCGCCATCACGAACAGGCTGGTCTGCATGTTCAAAATGCTCTCGGCGCTGATCGACACGCTCGGCGCTCCCTGCGCCCCGAACCCGATCGAACTGTTCAATCCCACCACGTTCCCCCCAAGGCTGATCGCCGCCCGGTCCCACTCCGGCCACTTCGTTTTCTTCTCTTCCTTCCCCTTCTCAAGCTTCACCTCGGCCGGCAGGGAATTGGTCGACTCGGCCGCCGCTCCCAACGCGCACACCGGGACAGCCGCCGCAAGCGGGGCAAACGATAGCACCAGATATTTCAGTTTCATGTCGCTTCTCGGCCTGTTCCCGTCCGGCTCCTGAATCCTCTCGCTCAGAGCCCGAACCGATCTCAGCCTGATTCATCATGAGCAACCCGCTCCCGTTCGCAAGGCGTTTTTATTAAAGGCAGAAGTTGGAATGAAGAATGCCGGAACGGATCAACCAATTAAAGGTGCGGTTGAGGGCTCCGTTTTCTGCATTCTGCATTTTGCCTTCTGCCTTCGCATTGAAATCGCTTGATTTCAATGCGCATCGGGTCTTTCCTTTGCACCGATCAGACCCAACAGGTACGACGATAATTTTGAACATGTACACCAGCGTGACTCCACCGGCGGGCGGCAAGATTTCCATCCAGAACGGCAAACTCCAGGTCCCCGACAACCCGGTGCTCCCCTTCATCCGCGGCGACGGCACGGGCCCGGATATCTGGGCCGCCTCCGTCCGCGTCTTCGACGCCGCCGTCAAAAAAGCCTACAACGGCAAACGCCAGGTGTCCTGGTTCGAAGTCTTCGCCGGCGAGGAATCGTTCAAGCGATTCAATAACTGGCTGCCTGACGACACCGTCAACGCCTTCAAGGAATACCTCGTCGGCATCAAGGGCCCCCTCACCACGCCCGTCGGCGGCGGCATCCGCTCCCTCAACGTCGCCCTCCGACAGATGCTCGATCTCTACGTCTGCCTCCGCCCCGTCCAGTGGTTCCACGGCGTGCCGTCCCCCGTGAAACACCCGGAGAAGGTCGACATGATCATCTTCCGCGAAAACACCGAGGACATTTACGCCGGAATCGAATACGCCGCCGGCACGCCTGAAGCCCAGAAAGTCCTCGACTTCGTCCAAAAGGAATTTCCCAAGGCCTTCGACAAAATCCGCTTCGGCACCCGGCCGAAAACCGAGGAGTTCTGGGCCTCGGTCGGACTCAAGGATTTCCCGACCGACGTCAAGGTCGGCATCGGCATCAAGCCCGTCAGCTACAGCGGCAGCGTCCGGCTCATTCACAGCGCCATCAGTTACGCCATCAAAAACAAGCGCAAGAGCGTCACACTGGTCCACAAGGGGAACATCATGAAGTTCACCGAGGGCGCCTTCCGCGATTGGGGCTACGAGGTTGCCAAGAAATTCTTCGGCGCCGTCGAGATCGACAAGGGGCCCTGGTGCAAAATCCCCGAAGGCAAACCCGGCGCCGGCATCGTCATCAAGGACAGCATCGCCGACATCACCCTGCAACAGGTCCTGACCCGGCCCGAGGATTTCGACGTCATCGCCACGCTGAACCTGAACGGCGATTATCTCAGCGACGCCCTCGCCGCGCAGGTCGGCGGAATCGGCATCGCCCCGGGCGGCAACATCAATTACATCAGCGGCCACGCCATCTTCGAAGCCACTCACGGGACCGCCCCCAAATACGCCAACCAGGACCGCGTCAACCCGGGCAGCGTCGTCCTGAGCGGCGAAATGATGTTCCGCTACCTGGGCTGGACCGAGGCCGCCGATCTCATCGTCAAGGGCCTCAATGGCGCCATCGGCAGCAAACGCGTCACCTACGATTTCGCCCGCCTCAAGGAAGGCGCACCGAAATCAAGTGCAGCGAGTTCGGGGACAATATCATCGCTCACATGTAGAGCCTTCCCGTAGCAGCCGACGTAAGGAGGCTCAAACATCTTTGGAAGGTAAATTTCTGTCGGAGCCTCCTCACGTCGGCTGCTACTTGATGAACAGGCTCCTCCTTGCAGACAGGCCGGGCAGTCGCGGCGTATCATGAACTGGATCGCCGCCAGCCTGCTCTCGGCCCTGTTGATCGGGTTCTACGACCTGTTCTCCAAGCACGCCGTCGAGAAAAACGCCATCGTCCCGGTCCTGTTCTTCAGCACCGGTTGCGGCGCGCTTGTCTGGCTGGCCCTCATGGCCCTCCACGCCGCCCAGCCTGCGCTGCTCCCGCCCGCGCTCACCACCGATTCCCTGTCGCCCCTGCAACACGCCCAAATCCTCCTCAAATCCGCCATCGTCTGCGCCGCCTGGATCACCACCTACTTCGGCATCAAACATCTGCCACTCTCTTTCTCCGCCCCCATCCGCTCCACCGCACCGCTCTGGACCTGGGCCGGCGCACTCGTCTTTCTCGGGGAACGCCCCAACTTGACCGAAACCGCCGGCATCCTCGTCACCCTGCTGTCGTTCTTCGGACTCTCCCTCGCCGGCCGGCAGGAAGGTGTCCACTTTCACCGCGATAAATGGGTCGGATTTCTCATCGTCGGCACGCTGCTCAACTCCATCTCCGCCGTCTACGACAAATACCTGTTCGGCACCGCCGGATTCCGCGTCCCCACCGTCCAGGCCTGGTTCTTCATCTACCTCTGGCTCCTGTTCACCCCCATCGTCGTCGGATGGAAACAACGCTGGTGGACCCGGAACGAATTTCACTGGCGCTGGAGCATCCCTTTCATCGCCTTCGCCCTGCTTGGCGCCGATTACGTTTACTTCGGCGCCCTCCGCAATCCCGCCGCCCTCGTTTCCGTCGTCATCAGCCTCCGCCGCGGCAGCGCCCTCGTCTCCTTCGCCGGCGGCATCCTCCTCTTCGGCGAAATCAACAACCCCCGCAAACTCCTCGCCGCACTCGGCATCCTCGCCGGCATCCTCGTCACCATCCTCGGCTGAATCGGGTTGAAAGTTGAAGGTTCAAGGTTGAAAGTTGGCCCATGCTGATCCGCTGTTATTGCCTCCTCCTGATCGGATTCGCGCTCGGCGCCAACGCCACGGAATACGAACAGGCCTGCGAACGCCTCGCCACCAGTTCCGCGCCCGACACCAGCCGGCTCAACGAATTGTTCCGATTGGACTGGGAACATTCCATGCAGGACAACCCCGAGTTCGCCACCCAGGTCGGTTACCCGGGCCAGAACGGGCGTTGGACCGACAACTCCCTCGATGCCATTGAACGACGAAAGCACGAAACACTCGCCACGTTCAAAGTGCTCCAGTCCATCCGCGCCGACCGGCTCGATCCCGCCGCCCAGCTCAATTACGACCTGTTCCTCTTCAACGTCACCAACGCGATCGCCGGCGCCCGATTTCCCGGCGAATTCATGCCCATCAGCCAGCTCGGCGGCGTCCAGCAGGATGCCGCACAAATGCTCGAACTCGCGCCCCACGCAAAAGCCTCCGATTACGAGGATCTCCTCTCGCGGCTCAACGGGCTCCCTGTCGTCGTGGACCAGACGCTGATCCTGCTTCAAAACGGATTGAAACGGGGCGTCACGCCGCCCCGCGTCACCCTCCGCGATGTTCCCCAGCAGGTCGAAGCCCAAATGGTCCCCGACCCGGACCGCAATCCGCTGCTGAAATCGTTCCGGGAATTTCCGCCCGGAATTTCCGCGGTCGACCAGGCCCGGCTGCGCTCCGAGGCGGCGGGGGTGTTGGAGGACAAAGTCATTCCCGCGTTCGCCCGGCTCCGGGATTATCTCACCAACACCTATATCCCCGGCGCGCGCGTCAGCATCGGCATGAGCGCGCTCCCCGACGGCCCGGCCTGGTACGCGTTCGCCGCGGAAAGTTCCACCACGACCTCGCTCACGCCGCAGCAGATCCACGAAATCGGCCTCGCCGAAGTCAAGCGCATCCGCGCCGAAATGGAACCGCTCATCCGGCAGGCGGGATTCGGCACCAACTTCGCCGCGTTCGCCCGGTTCATGCGCACCAACACGAGTTTCTATTACACCAACAAACAGGACCTGCTACGCGATTACCGCGACATCGCCAAACGCATCGATCCCGAACTGATCCGTTTCTTCGGCAAACTGCCGCGCCTGCCGTACGGCGTCATGGCCATTCCCGCCTATTCCGAAAAATCCCAAACCACGGCCTACTACCAGCCCGGATCCTACACTGCGGGCCGGCCCGGATATTTTTGCGCGAACACCTACGCGCTCGACACGCGTCCGCGATGGGAAATGGAGGCGCTCACGTCGCACGAAGCTGTTCCCGGCCATCACCTGCAGATTTCACTGGCGCTGGAGATGGAGAACGTTCCCGAATTCAGGAAGCACGGAAGCTACACCGCGTTCGTGGAAGGGTGGGGGTTGTATGCCGAAAGTTTGAGCGGGGAAATGGGCCTCTACCGCGAGCCGGAAATGAAATACGGCCAGCTCACCTACGAACTCTGGCGCGCCATCCGGCTCGTCGTGGACACCGGCATCCATTCCATGGGCTGGACCCGGCAGCAGGCCATCGACTATTTCCTCGCCAACTCCGCCAAGTCGGAACACGACGTCACAGTCGAGGTCGATCGCTACATCGTCTGGCCCGGCCAGGCCCTGGCTTACAAGATCGGCGAAATGAAATTCAAGGAACTGCGCTCTTACGCCGAGCGCGAGCTGGGCCCGAAATTCGACATCCGCACCTTTCACGACGAGTGCCTCGACAGCGGCGCGTTGCCCCTGGCTGTCCTCGACGCCCGCGTTCGCGAATGGGTCAAAAACCAGAAGGCTGGGCTTAACCGCGAATGAACGCAAATGGACGCGAATTTCGCCCTCCTTGGGAGGGACGGCGTCCTCGCCGTCCCCAACCGGGCTGTTTCGGGCGTCGATCCATCGATTCGCCGGGTCAAACGAATGTTTGGGCCGGCGGGGACGCCGGCCCTCCCGGATAGGTCATTGCGTCTTGACCCGGAAGAAATCGATCGGCGGATTGGTGGACGGGAAGCTGAATTGCAGCAGGCCGCCGTTGCCGATAAATTGTGCCGGGCCGGCGCATCAACCCAACGTTTTTAGACAGTGCCCTCGAACGATTTGAAAAAATAAGGTCAACTGCTGAATTCCCGCCGCAACGCCTCCGCGCTCGCCCCCTGCTCACGCAGCCGGCGCAGACTTAAAGCGTCATGCCGCTTCGCCAGACGATTCCCCGTGTCGTCCGTCATTAGCGGACAATGATAAAACGACGGCGCCTTCAGCCCCAGCGCCCGATATAGCAACAACTGCCGCGCCGTGCTGATCAGCAGGTCCGCACCCCGCACCACTTCCGTGATCCCCATCGCCGCGTCGTCCGCAACACACGCCAGTTGATACGACGGAATCCCGTCGCTGCGCCAGACGATGAAATCCCCGAAGTGTTCGCCCGCGACAAACCGCTGCCGCCCGAAATGGCCGTCCTCGAATTCCACAACTTCACCGTCCGTCACCCGGAAGCGCCAGACGAATTTGGTTGCAGGTTGCAGGTTGCAGGTTGCAGGTTCCTTTAACTTGCAACTTTCAACCTGCAACTTGGAACCCTGTCCGGGCCGGCACGTGCCCGGGTAAATCGGCTCCGAATCGTCCGCCGCATGCGGCGCGCGAATCGCCGCCTGGATGTCCTTGCGCGAACAGGTGCATGGGTACAAAAAGCCTCCGGCCTTCAGCTTTTCCAGCGCCGCACGGTAATGATCCATCCGCAGGCTCTGCAGATAAGGCCCAAAGGGTCCGCCGACATCCGGCCCCTCCTGCCAGTCCAGCCCGAACCAGCGCAGGTCCTCGATCATCGCCTCCGCAAATTCCATTTTGAACCGCACCGCATCCAGGTCTTCGCTGCGCAATACCAGCGTCCCCCCGCGCGCCCGGGCGCGCTCGGCGGCAATCCAGAATGTGCGCGCATGGCCGAGATGCAAATAACCCGTCGGCGACGGTGCCAGTCTCCCGCGGTAACCGGCCGATCTCACAGCGGCACCTCCGGATGCCGGCGCAGCCAGTCGCTGAAACGGGGCAGGGGAAACGACAGGAGCTTCTGCGCCTTCGCACAGTTCAGCGAGGTGTCCGGTGAGCGGGGCGCCCCCTGGTAATCCTTGAGCGATTCAGGCCGGATTGACGGCTTCAAATTGGTCCATCGGGCGGCCAGCAGCGTCCCGATCTCCCAGCGCGACAGCCTTTCGCTGCCCGCGACGTGATACAGCCCAGTGCGGACGCCGGCAGCAAGTTCCCAGACGGCGCGCGCGGTTTCGATCGCAACGATCGGCGACCGGAATTCATCCGTGAACAGCGACAGCTCCTGACCGGCGGCGACGGCCCGGCGCATTTGTTCGTTGAAGGCCCGATCGCCGGTGGGCGAGACGCCGGCGTTCAGTGAAGTGCGCACGACCGTGTGACGCGGGTTTGCCAGGACGACGCGTTCGGCGGCGAGTTTGGTTTCCGCGTAGACGCTGAGCGGATTGACGGGGGAGGATTCGTCGTAGTTCCCGGTCTTCATCAATGCAGGTCGGTCGAGAAGAAAGGAATATCCGCCGCGAGGTTTCCGCCAGCCTCGCGGTGACGTCCATTCAACTGCCGCGCGAGCGCAGGTTTTCTACCGGCAGGTCGGGGTGTGCTGCGCGAGCGCCGCGCAGTGGATGACGAGGCCCGGCCGGTCCGACGCAAGGCTTTCCGCACAGCCTCGGCATCGGTCAACTCCAGCCTGTTGCGGAGTGAGCCCCACAATCCCGCCACCCCGGCAGCTTCTCCGGCCCCGTCTGGACGAGATAATTCCGATCCCCGGCCCCGGTGATCCACGCAGTGCGCATCGACTAATTAAGCATTCCCCCCGCTCACAGCAACCGCGAACCCCACCCCGGTGTCACATCTAGACATTCAACATTTGAGAAAATCTTGGACGTTTCTTGGCTGCAATTGTCGAATGTTGAGATGTGACACCGTTTCACCGATGACTGGCTTTTTCGCCCTTTGTGAACTTCGCCGGCTCCGGTTAAGGTTCGTCTCCACTTTTCCAGCCGGCATAAAGGAATGCCAGCGGCGTGTCCAGCCGGGTGCGCCAGGCGGCCTCGGTGTGCTGCGCGCCGGGAAACACCCGGAGCGTGTAATCCTTCCCCGACTGCAATCCCTGCGATCCCAGCCACGCCGCCACGCGCTCCTGCAGGGCCGCATCCTCCCCGTCCGGCGTTCCGGAACCGTAATCCATGTAAATCCTCACGCCCTTCCGCATCGCCGGCCCCGCGGCCAGGGCGCGTTCGATGTAGGGTTCCGGCGCGGGTTGACCGGTCATCTGTCCGTGCCAGCCGAATGAACTCGACAAACAACCCGCCCGGCCGAATACCTCCGGGTGCCGCCAACAGAGCCAGAACGAAATCAGTCCGCCCATCGACGATCCCATCACCGCCGTGTGTTCCGGCCCGGTCCGGGTGCGGAATTCCCGGTTCACGCGAGGCATCAGCTCCTCGATCAGGAACCGGGCATAATTGGTTCCCAGGTGCCACGGTGAATATTCCTTCAACCGCTGGTCCGTGCACCACACCCCCACCACGATCACCGGCGGCAGCGCGCCCGCCTTGCGGCAGCGCATCACGGCTTCATCCACTCCCCAATCCACCCCCGTGCTCGCCAGCCGCGGATCGAACAGGTTCTGCCCGTCGTGCATGTAAATCACGTCATACCGATTCGTCGAATGCGCGTCGTAATCCGGCGGCAGCCAGATCTCCACCGGCCTGGGCGATCGGAGAAATTTCGAAGTGACATTGGTCCAGTAAATCAGCGTGCCCTGGACGCCGGAACCGCGCCAGTCGGCCATGTATTCCGCGATCCCTTGCCGAAACGAAGGCACCGTGAGCGAAATGTCCTGGTTGCCGTCGACCTGGATTTTGTGGTTCGGCGGAATCCGGCCCTGGGTGTCCAGCGCTTCATGGTCCCACGAGCCGAGTGTGACCTTGAATTCGAGCGACGTTCCCTTCGCCACCCGGATCGTGGTTGTACGATCGGTGTTCGTTCCCGACAGGCGCAGGCCCCGCGCATTCCAGTCGCCCAGCTCGGGACAATTGCCCGCCAGATACACCGGCCCGGTCCCCGGCGGCACTTCGACATGGATTGAGACCGAGCAATCCTGGGCAAGGGCGACGTGGCTGCAGTTGAGAAACAACACGCCGGCCAGAACCAGCCCTGATGGAAAATGTGTTTTCACAAGGATGATCGTTCAATAACACGCCGTTCACGCGGCTGAAACCGCATAAACATGCCGCCGGTGGGGCGAGACTCATTCGAGCCCTCGAAAAGGCTGGAGTGATGGAGTATTGGAGTTCTGGAGTATTGAAAAGGTCGCTGCGCGCGCTCCGCGGTCTTGTCCAACACTCCACAACTCCAGGGCTCCATCACTCCATTTTCAACCGGGCTCGCCGGCGACACCCCCCACCCGCGCTGCCTTATTCGGCTCCGCCGCGCACCAATCGGACGAAATTGTGGATTCGTATCACATCGCCCTGCGGCCCGCGCCCGTGTGGAAACAGCGCCGGGTCGCCTTCCTTGGGATCGCTCCTCTGCGCCCCTGCGCCGTGAACATCCATGTAATGATATGGCCCCTGCCTGCCGCCGGGCGGAGGCATCCAGCCCGCCGCCCGTCCGAAAGCGATATACATCGCCGCCGCCCCGCCGCGGAGGCCGGCGTGGGTCGTCGAAGACCAATAATACGGAAAATCGGCCTGGTGGACTTCGTTGGTGATCGTGGTGCAGTGAAAAACCGGATCGATTGCGGCCGAATGCGTCGAGTCCGGCGACCGGGAATAGTCCACGATGCTTTGCAGTTCCTTGATGTTCGGCAGCCGCCAGTCGTCGTGCCCGAGATAATGGTCCCGGTTCATTTGCTGCACCCAGGCCAGAGCCTCCCGCCAGTTCAATCCCTTGCCGCTGTCGTCCCGCGCCCATTCAAGGCCTGTCGCCCGGTCGAAAACGGTCCCGCCGGCGCCGGCCTCGAAGGCATTGCGTCCATAGGCCGGATTTCCCCGCACACAGAGCACGTAAAACAACATCGTGCGGCCACCCGGCCCGGCCAGGTCGTAACCCTTAATCCGGCCGTCGGCAAAATTGACGCCAAAAACCTTGCCCTGATTCCGGATCGATTCGCCGGTGTATTTCGTCGCCGACACGAACTGCGCGTCGATGATTCGCTCGCCCTGTTTTGTATTGCCATAGCCGAATTGAAAAAATCGCGTGTCGATGAACGGCTTGAGGTTGGAAGCGTCGCTCATTGTTGGTCCGCTGGGGTCCGTGCCCGCTGCATGGAACAGGGAATACAACTCCTTGATCGTCGGCAGCCGCCAGTCGTCGAATCCGCCAAACCGCGCCGCGTTGAGTTTCGCCGGGTACGCTAGCGCATCCGCGAAAGACATCTTGTCGGATCGATCGATCCCTACCTTGCCGTCGTGGTCCGGACTTCGCTGCCAGGTCAGGCCGGTGGCGAGATCGCGGACGGTGAGACCGTCGGGGCTGACGGAGTGACTGGCGGCGCGCGACGGGTTCTGTGCGTCCTGGCCGTGGAACGGCTGGCCGGCGGAGGGAGGTTGGATTTCGCTGCGGTCATCATAGCAGCGCACCTGGCTTGTGGTGACAACCGGGTAATCGAGCGCCGCGGAAGGAACCGCCAGTCCCGCCATTCCCAGGAGCATTCGGCAGGCGAACATTCGGATCACGCGTTTCATGCAGACATGTTGGCACAACCGACCTTAAGAAAACATGAATCCGCGAGGGAGGTCGAGGACGATGGGAGTCGCGACTCTTAAACTCCAAAACTCCTGAACTTTCAAACTGACATCACTCTTTCCACCCCGGAAACCGGTAGCCCTGGTAGATGTATTCGTAATCGCGGCCGGACGAGGGTCCGTTGAAGGTGGGGTTGAGTCCGTCGGCGGCGAGCAGGCCATACTTGATCAGCGAGGTGTCGGACCACTTGTGATGTTCGGCGTGTCCGTCGGCGAAGCCGAACGTGCTGACGTTGCCGTGGAACATGGGGATGGGATCCCACCACTTGATGATGGATTGCGGATGGCCTCCCGACGGCAGGAAACTCCACGAGACAACCCAGGTGCCGACGTTGTAGCCCTTGCCCTGGGATCCGGCGTCTTCAAGGAAGGCGAACGTGAGGGAAGGGGCCTTGATGGAGGACAATGTCCGAAAGGTGTCGTTGCAGCCCCAGAATTTGTTGTAGGGATCGCCCCCGGTATTCTGGGTGCGCGAATAACTGCCGTATGCCCACGCCGGCAGCGAGGATTTCTTGAAGCGCACATCGCCCGGACATTCGTAGACCTTGGCGTTGGCGGCATACTTGAAGAATGGATTGTTGCTGGAAATCTGGTCGATCGCGGCGCTGGTCATCTGGACGACGTTGCCGACCAGCTTTGGGCCCGAGGCGCCGCCCCAGAAACCGCCCGCCACCTGGAAGTTCGCGCCCGTCTTGTAATCCCCCATCGTCAGCAACTTGTCCTCGTTGTCGTCGGCATACATCGTGTAGGCGAGAACGAGCTGGCGCTGGTTGTTGAGGCAGGAAGCCTGCGTGCCCTTGAGCTTGGCGCGACTCAGCACCGGCAACAGGAGCGCCGCCAGGATCGCAATGATCGCGATCACCACCAGCAGCTCAATCAAGGTAAACGCGCCGCCAGACGCGCAGCCGCGCGGAAATTGAAACCGCCTCCTGGAACGTGTGAATGGATGCCTGCTCAACACATCCCCAGCATAGGCCATCCTCCCAAAATCGCGCCATCGTGCGTACTAACGATGCCCCAACCCCGCGCCCCCCATTCCCTCCCAAACTCTTAAACTCTTAAACTCTTGGACTGCCTAACTGTCCAGCAGCCTCCTCGTCAGCCCTCCGTATGCATCGATCCGCCGGTCCCGCAAAAACGGCCAGTGCGTCCGGGTGCGGTCCACTTCCGACAAATCCACGGGCACCAGCAGCGTCTCTTCGGTGTCCGACCCGGCTTTGGCGA
This sequence comes from Verrucomicrobiota bacterium, assembly GCA_046346665.1. Taxonomy (GTDB): domain Bacteria; phylum Verrucomicrobiota; class Verrucomicrobiia; order Limisphaerales; family JAXMHQ01; genus JAXMHQ01. The sequence continues at coordinate 59,048 of JAXMHQ010000018.1, read as the reverse complement.
GGATTTCGCCCGAGGTTCCCGCGACGAAACTCTGCCCCCAGAACTCGATGCCGTAGCCGCCGACGCCCTTGAGCACCTCGTGCCCGATGCGGTTCGGCACCGCGACGAAGCAGCCGTTGGCCACGGCGTGGCTGCGTTGGATGGTTTCCCAGGCGTCGTGCTGTTTCGCCCCGAGCGCTTTTTTTTCCCCCGGATGCCAGCCGATCGCCGTCGGGTAAAACAAAATTTCCGCCCCCTGCATCGCCGTCAGCCGCGCCGCTTCCGGGTACCATTGGTCCCAGCAAACCAGCACGCCGATCTTCGCGTATTTCGTCTGCCACGACCGGAACCCGAGATCGCCGGGTGTGAAGTAAAACTTCTCGTAATACAGCGGGTCGTCCGGGATGTGCATCTTCCGGTAGCGCCCCAGCAGCGACCCGTCCGCATCGATGATGACCGCCGTGTTGTGATAGACTCCCGCGGCGCGCTTTTCGAACAGGGACGCAACGATCACGACGCGGCGTTTGCGGGCGAGCGCCTGGAAAGCCCGGGTGCTCGGCCCCGGAATCGGCTCGGCCAGCCGGAAATAATCGTGGTTCTCCGACTGGCAGAAATACTGCGACCGGAACAATTCCTGTGTGCAGATGATTTTCGCCCCGCGCCGAGCGGCAGTGTTTACCGCCGCCAGCGTGCGCTTGAGGTTGTCGTCCGGGTTGGCGGAACAGGCGGTTTGGATCACGCCCAGCGTGACCGGTCGGGCAGGGGAGGGACGCTTCATTTCGAATCAGGCCTTGGCGCGGATGCGCACGGTGTCTTCCAGCAGTTCGGCTTTGTGCTTCGCGGAATTCGCCGCGGCCGGCACTCCCTGGTCGAACAATTCGCGGATGTATTTTCCGAGCGTCTCGTTCGTCGGGCCGTAACCGCTGCCGTAAATGTAATGCTCCAGGTCGTACAACAACTCGTCCGCCGTCGCGTAACGCTTGTCCAGGTCGTGCGACAGCGCCCGGTGCAAAATGTCGTTCAACCGCGCGTCGATGCGCGCGTCCAGCGCCCGGAAATCCGGGATGTCCATGTTCAGGATCCGCTGGCGCGATTCCTCGGATGTTTCCGCCTTGAAAATATTCCGGCCCAGCAGCAGGTGAGCGAGCACCACGCCCGCCGAGAACAAATCCGACCGCTTGTCCGTGATCTGGAAATCCGCCTGCTCCGGGCTCATGTAATCCGCCTTGCCCGCCACCACTTCGCCCTCCTGGTCGGTCAGAAATCCGCGCGCCTTCGCGATTCCGAAATCGGACAGTTTCACGTCGCCTTCGAACGCCACTAGAATGTTTTTGAAGCTGACGTCCCGGTGCACGATGCCGAGCGGCTTGCCGTCGCGGTCGGCCTTGGCATGTGCGTAAGCCAGTCCGCGGGCCACGCGGCTGACGATGAACACCGCCAGTTCCTTGGGGAGTTGACGGCGCTTGTCGCGCAGTTGCTGGTCGAACTGCTCCAGGTTCACGCCCCGGATCAGTTCCATCGCCATGAAATAAATCCCGTTCGTTTCGCCCAGGTGATACGTCTGGACGATGTTGGTGTGGATCAGGTCCGCGACCAGCTTGGCTTCGCCGATGAAGTTTTCAATGAACTGTTTCTGGTCGGCGTAGTTTTGCCGGATGACCTTGATGGCGATCCGTTTGACGAACTGCCGGGCCCCGTGCTGCTCCGCTTCATACACGATTCCCATGCCGCCTTCGAAGATCTTGCGGACGATTTCGTACCGAAATTCGTTCTGAATGGTGAACAGGGCCACAAGCGATCTTTGCGAATCGGCATTCCATGTCAAGCCCCGGGTTCGCCGGACCGGATCAAAATCCCCTTATTTCTCCGGGATTTTTTTTCATTTTCTACTTGCACGCACGGTTCGAAGGGCTTTAATACGAAGCCAAGTCAAATGACTTTCGGAACAAAAACGTAACAACAAACAACACACAGAACACACACCGCTATGGCCAAATCACTCTCGAAATCCCAAATCGCCTCCACGCTCGCCGAGAAAGTTGGAATCACGAAGAAGCAGTCCACGCAGTATCTCGAAGAGCTGGCCGGCCTCGCGTATAAGAACGCCAAGAACACTTTCACCCTCCCGGGCCTCGGCAAACTGAAGCTCAAGAACCGCGCCGCCCGCGTCGGCCGCAACCCCGCCACCGGCGAAACCATCCAGATCCCGGCCAAGCGCGTTGTGAAGTTCCAGGTCGCCAAGGCCGCCAAGGACGCGATCCTCGGCGCCAAGTAACCGGCCGATTTCCTCACAGGCACCCTGGCCAGCCCAGGGTGCCTTTTTTTCTGCAAAATCGCCACAGAACCACAGAGGACACCGAGATGGACTTTAGAATTCCAGCCCCTGTTGCTCTGTGTTCTCTGTGACTCTGTGGCAGCATCGCCTTTAACCCACACCACCCCGTGAAAATCGCCGTCGCCGGCTGCGGCGCCGTCGGCAGCTTCTACGGCGCAAAACTCGCCCGCGCCGGTCACCAGGTCCATTTCCTACTCCGCTCCGATTTCGACACCGTCCGCCGGCACGGCGTGTTCATCGAAAGCCCCGACGGCGATTTCCACGTCCAGCCCGTCTGCGCCCGCGACCCCGCCGAAATAGGCCCCGCCGACCTGGTCCTCGTCGCCCTCAAAGCCACCGCCAACCACCGCTTCCCCGATCTCATCCCGCCCCTCGCCGGCCCCCACACCGCCGTCGTCACACTCCAGAACGGATTGGGCAACGAGGAAGCCCTCGCGAAAATCGTCCCGCCCGACCAGGTCCTCGGCGGCCTCTGCTTCGTCTGCCTCAACCGCGTCGCGCCCGGCCGCATCCGGCACATGGATCACGGACTCGTGGTGCTCGGCGAATTTCAGCGGCCTCCCGGAACCCGGCTGCAGGAAATCGCCGCTGCCTTCGCAGCCGCCGGAATTCCCTGCCGCACCTCCGACAACCTCCACCGCGCACACTGGGAAAAACTGGTCTGGAATGTCCCGTTCAACGGACTCGGCGTCGCCGCCGCCGCCGGCCACGCGCCTTGGATCGATCCCCTCGCGCCCGTCCAACTCCGGGATTCCTGCTTCGCCACAGACCGGTTGCTGCGCGATTCCGACTGGGAATCCCGCGCGCGCCAGCTCATGCTCGAAGTCATCCGCACCGCCAACGCCCTGAAACTGCCCGTGGACGAATCCCTCGCCAACACCCAGATCGAACGCACGCGCAGCATGGGCGCTTACCAGGCGTCGACACTGATTGATTTTGAACTGGGACGTCCATTGGAATTGGAAGCGCTGTTCCTGGAACCGCTCCGCCGCGCCCGCTCCGCCGGCATGAAAGTGCCCTTCCTTGAACGCCTGTGCAAGATTCTCTCGGAACTGGATTCGATCCGGAAGTCGACGCGGGAGGATTAATGGATCTGTGGATTGCTGGATAAATGGAAGGACCCTCGCGCGAAGATCCAACAATCCCTCAATCCATTGATCCAGGCATCCAGGGATTCAGAATGGGCTCGACGGAGTCTCGCCCCACCCTTTGAGGGTTCTCGCACTGGGATGATCAGTTCCAGCGGTAGGAAATTCCGTCCGAGTTCGACGGACGGGGAACTGTCCAGCGGTCGGACGTTGTGTCCATGTTTGAGACGGTCCAGGAGGCCGTGGAATTGGCGCCGTCTGTAGAGGCTGTTTGGGTTACGACCGTAATGGTTTGGACGAGCCCGAGATGTTTGCCGTCGTTGGCCAGCTTGCGGTGAAGTCGATGTTTGCGAATATCACGAAGTTCCAGCCAGGTCAGGTGACCAATGACAATCAAAGCACCGAGAGCCAGCCAGCCAAGGGCAATGTTTCCCAGCAAAGAATAAAAATCGTGTGACATACTCAAACAGGCGGTTTTGGGCCTTCGCCGCTGTGTCAGCAAGTCACGTTCCGCCGAGCAGTCAACCCGGACAGGTGAACCGCGAATGGACGCCAATGAACGCCAATAGCAGTAGAAAAGGGATAATTGATGAATGTCGACGCGCTTTGAAAAGTATCAGGGGATCATTTTCTGCCGTCCCTTATTCGCGTCCATTCGCGTCCATTCGCGGTTAAGGAACAACGGATGATTCGGGCAGCGGTCGCCAAGGAGGTGGGGGTGGGGAACCCCGCTGAAGAAACGATCCGCCACCCGAATCAAATCATTCCGACGGCTTGCGTCGTCCTTACACACACAATCAGCCACGATTGTTGCATCCTGTCAAGCCGGACTGTCCAGTGCGGAACGCGGAGTGCGGAGTGCGGAATCCTGGCGGTCCGCCTGATTCCCTTGTAGCAGCCGACGTCAGGAGGCTCACGCTTTGCGTCTTTGCGGATTGGTTAGGGCCTCACGCCGGTTCCTGCATTCACACATAAAATTGAACCGCGAGGATTCCGCACTCCGCACTCCGCACTCCGCATTCCGCATTCACCTTGAGCCCGGCGCTGAATTGATCTTGAATAGGCCCATGAAAGTCCGCGTGCGTTTCGCCCCGAGTCCGACCGGCTTCCTCCATATCGGAGGCGCCCGGACGGCCCTGTTCAACTGGCTCTATGCCCGGCACACCGGCGGCGCCTTCATCCTCCGCATCGAAGACACCGACGTCGCCCGCAACACCCAGGCCGCCGTGCAAGTCATCCTCGACGGACTCCGCTGGCTGGGGCTCGCCTGGGATGAAGGCCCGCTCAGCGCCGACGCCACCGGGCCCGCCAAGGGCGAGTTCGGTCCTTATTACCAAAGCCAGCGCAAGGACAACTACCGCCGGCGCGTCGAAGCTCTGCTGTCCCGCGGGCTCGCTTACGAACACGAGGGCGCCATCAAGTTTCGAATGAAACGCGAACCGGTCATCATCCGCGACCTTGTCGTCGGCGACGTCCGCCGCGAACTCACCGACCGCGAGGCGGCCGATCCCGATTTTGTCATCGTGCGCTCCGACGGCGAGCCCGTGTTTCACCTCGTCAATGTCATCGACGATCTCGAGATGAACATCACCCATGTCATCCGGGGCGAGGATCACCTCAGCAACACCGCCAAACACATCGCGCTGTTCGAGGCCTTCGGCGTCCACCCGCCCCAATACGCCCACATCCCCCTCATCCTGAACCCGGACGGCACCAAGATGAGCAAACGCGACCAGGGCGCGCTCATGACGGCCTACATCGACGGCGGTTACCTGCCCGAAGCCGTCGTGAATTATCTCTGCCTCCTGAGCTGGTCGCCCAAGGATAACCGGGAAAAAATGCCGCTGCAGGAAGTCGTCGATCGATTCGACCTGCCACAGATCCTCCGGGCCAACGCGCGGTTCGACCACGACAAGCTGCTCTGGTTGCAGGGGGAATATTCCCGCGAATTGAGCCAGGACCGGTTCTACGAACTGTCCGTCCACACGCTCGGCAAGGCCGGCATCGACACCAACGCCTTCGCAGTCGAATACGTGAAGGCCGCCCTCGACACGTGCCGCGGAAAAATCAAGCTGTTCACCGAGCTGCCCGCGTACGCCGGATTCTACTTCAAGGACGCGCTGCAGTTCGATCCCGAAGCCGTCCGGAAATCGTTTGTTCCTGAAAACCGCCCGCGGCTGCAGAAGCTCCGCGACGCCTTCTCGGTGCTCGACTCCTTCCAGGCCGCCCCGATTGAAGCGGCCCTCAAAAACATTGCCGGCGAACTCGGCGTCAAAGCCGGGGTTCTCGTTCACCCCGTCCGCCTCGCCTGCACCGGCAACCCGTCCGGCCCAAGCCTGTACCACCTCATGGAAGTGCTCGGGAAAAAGACGGTGCTGACGCGGATCGACGCCGCGCTCGCCCGGCCGGAATTCGGTGCCTGATGCACGGTAGGGACGCCGTCCCGGCGTCCCAAAAAGAATGTGTGGGCCGGCGAGACGCCGGCCCTCCCACCGCATCAGCCCTTCAGGGTCTTCGCCAGGGTCTGGTTCTTCGCGCGCGATTCCTCGGCGAGCCGGACTTTGAATTTGGCGAGGGCCTCCACCAGCCGCGGTTCGCCCAGCGCCAGCATCTGCATCGCCAGCAGCCCGGCGTTCTTCGCCGCGTTCACACCCACCGTCGCCACCGGCACTCCCGGCGGCATCTGCACTATCGACAGCAGCGAATCCATCCCGTCCAAAGCCTTGCCCTGGATCGGCACCCCGATCACCGGCAGCGTCGTGAACGCCGCCGTCACACCCGGCAGATGCGCCGCGCCGCCCGCCCCGGCGATGATCACCCGCACTCCCTGGTCCCGCGCCCCCGACACAAACGCCTCCAGGTCGCGCGGTGTCCGGTGCGCCGAAATCACGCGCGCATCAAATCCCACCTCGAATTCATCACAGACATCCGCCGCCGCCTTCATGATCGGCCAGTCGGAATCGCTCCCCATCAAAATAGCCACCAGCACCGGGTTCGTTTTTGGATTCATCGCCAGACTTTTAAACCACCTCGCCGCCCAGTTCAACCAGGATCGCGCCGGCAGCGCTCGGAGATTGACGTCCGTCGCCGTTCCACCATGATGACGCCCGGGCCGAACCATGACCGCCGCCAATAAAGTCACGATCTTTCGGATCCTCCTGATTCCCTTCTTCGTCGTCGAAATCCTGTATTTCATGAAATCAGGCAACGACATGCACCGGCTCCTCGCGATCCTCGCCTATGGAACGGCGGCGATTTGCGACGGGATCGACGGCTACATCGCGCGGCATTACAACCAGCGCAGCGAACTCGGCGCCATCCTCGATCCGCTTGCGGACAAATTGCTGCTCGTGTCCGGCGTCGTGCTTTTCAGCTTCACCAGCCCGTTCCTCGGCACCATCCCGCTCTGGCTCACCGGCACCATCATCAGCCGCGACCTCGTCATCCTCATCGGCATGGGCGTCATCCTCATGACCGTCGGCCGCGTGAAAGTCCGGCCCCGCGTCCTCGGAAAAATCGCCACGGTGCTCCAGATGTTTTGCGTGAGCTGGATCCTTCTGCGCTGGGATTCTGTTGCGGATCACCCGGCCCTGGCGCGGCCGTGGTTTTCCATCTGGACCATCGGGGCCGCGGTCTGCACCGGCGTCTCCGGCCTGCTTTACGTCTCCGACGGCGTCCGACAATTAAGTTCGCATCCCACCAGTTCCCCAACACCCAATCCCTGACTCATGCCCACCGCACCTGAATTGAAACTCAAGGAAGGCGACCCCGCCCCGGATTTCAGCGCCACCGCCACCGGCGGCCAAACCATCTCCCTCCGCGATCTGAAGGGAAAGAACGTGATCCTCTATTTCTATCCGCGCGACAGCACCCCGGGTTGCACGAAGGAGGCGTGCGGGTTCCGGGATGAATATCGCCGGCTCACCAGCCGCGGCGCGGTCGTGCTCGGTATCAGCGCCGATTCGCTGAAATCGCATGAGAAATTCGCCGCCGCGCAGAAGCTGCCGTTCCCCCTGCTTGCCGATGAAGATCGCCGAATCGTGGAGGCCTACGGCGTGTGGGGAAAAAAGAAATTCATGGGCCGAAGTTACATGGGCATCCGCCGGGTGACGTTTTGGATCGGGCCGGACGGCCGGATTCGGAAGATCTGGCCTCTGGTGAAGCCGGAAACGCACGCGGAGGAAGTCGTACAAGCCCTGTGAGCCGGGCGATCGTTCAGGAAATGTAACGCCGCTGACCCCTTTTGCCGGCTGCCTCCTTGGGCTAAATTCTCAGGGCGGCCCCAGGACCCAGCTCGGGGCCGCCCAAGTACCCATGGGAAGCAAGTCCCACAAGCACGCACAGCTTCCTCCATCTTGCCGATTCCAACAATCCGGGGTGGTTCTGAAAATCATCCAAGGGTTCTCCCGGGACGCCGCGAAGCGGTGGGGGAATGGATAAATGGATTTTTGGATAACTGGATCATTGAAAAGGCCGCCGCGAAAAATCCATAAATCCATTAATCCATTAATCCACTTACCCCGCCCTTAACATGCTTGCCCATGCCCGGTGCTTTCTTTCATCCTGACCGCGGTGAACAAATCCGAGCGACCCGTCATTCCGCGCAAGACGATTTACCGTCTCTCGGTCTACCTGCGCTGCCTGGCCCGGCTGCGGGAGAACCAGATCCAGACCGTGTCGAGCGAGACGCTCGCCAAGGTGGCGGGAGTCAAACCCACCCAGCTCCGGAAAGACCTCGCCTACTTCGGCCATTTCGGCACGCGCGGACTTGGCTACGATGTCGAGGAACTGTCCGTGATGATCTCGGACGAACTCGGCACGACCCGCCTTCAACCGGTCATCCTGGTCGGCGTCGGCAACCTCGGCCTCGCGCTGCTGTCCTATCGGGGGTTCGAAAAGGAAGGATTCGAAATCGTCGCCGCCTTTGACGCGGAACCCCGACGGCGCCGCGACAAACGGTTGACCCAGCCGATTTTTCCCATGGAAAACCTGGCGCCGTACATCCGCGAACGCGGGGTGAAAATGGCCATTCTCGCCGTGCCCGCCGCCGCCGCCCAGGAAGTCGCCAACCAGCTCGTCCACGCCGGCATCGTCGGCCTGCTCAACTTTTCCCCCATCGTCCTCTCCGTGCCGGAAGACGTCATGGTCAACAACGTCAACCTGGCCATCGAACTGGAGAATCTCAGCTATTTCATCCAGTAAACGCGGAGTGCGGAATGCGGGATGCCGAATCCTGTCGGTGAGCATCGCTCCTTTTCAGAGTGTACATCGCCGACATCTCCCGCTGCAAAGACCGCTTTTTAACTGAGGGATGCGGAATATGTCCGACAGGATTCCGCATTCCGAATTCCGCACTCCGCACTGTCCTCACGCCACCTTGGCCGCCTTCGGCTTGCGCCCGCGCTTGGCGGGCTTGCTGGCCGGCGCCGGCTCGGCCGGCGGCGGCGCGGCTTGCACCGGTGCGAGATAAAGATAACGGCCACAGTTGTCGCAGAGCTGGATGTCTTCATTGTGCATCAGGGTCGTGATCACCCCGATCGGCAGCCGCATGTGGCAGCCCGTGCACACCTGGTCCCGCACCGTCGCCACCCCCTTCTTCCCGCGCGCCACCAGCCGGTCGTAATGACCGAGGATCTGCGGGGGAATCTTCGAGCGCAGTTCCGCCTGGACCGTTTCCGTGTTGGACTCGTTGGATTCGTCGAAATCAATCGCTTGAAGTCGAACGAGGTTCTGCATCAGTTCTTTCATAATTGATCCTGTTATTTGGACGCCCGCTTTCCGTCTTCGCGGGCGTCGTCGAGACGCCCCAGCAGCCGGAGCAAGCCGTCTAAAATCGTCAGTGGATGCGGCGGGCAGCCCGGGATGAACAGGTCCACCGGCAGCACCGCTTCCACACCGTTGCGCTGCGCCCCAAGGCCCGTGAAAGGCCCGCCCGATATCGCGCAGGCCCCGGTCGCAATCACCAGCTTCGGCGCCGGCACCGCTTCGTAGGTTTTCCGCAACGCCAGTTCCATGTTGCGCGTCACCGGCCCGGTCACCAGCAGGCCGTCCGCGTGCCTCGGCGAGGCCACAAACTGAATCCCAAATCGCCCCAGGTCCCAGCCGATCGTCCCCAGCACGTTCGTGTCCGCCTCACAGGCATTACACCCACCAGCGCTTACCTGCCGCAGCCGCAGCGACCGGCCAAACAGTTTGCGCAGCTTCGCGTCCAGCGCCTCAGCCAGCCGCACACGCTCGCGTCCGCCGGGTTCCAGCCGCAGGTCTTCCCGCCGCCGGGCCGCCATCCGGTAATCGCCCGTGTGCAGGATCGCCCCCTCCGGGCACGCCGTCACACACTCCGAGCAAAACAGGCACAGCCCAAGATCCAGCGAGGTCCGGCCATTCGGAGCCGGCACGATCGCGTTCGTCGGACACACCGCCGCGCAGGCCGCACAGCCGGCCGCGCATTTCGACGTGTCGATCTCCAGCGCCCCGCCATGCCGGTCCGGCAGCGCCGGCGCCGCGCCATCAGGCCAGGCCATCGTCTGGCATCCCTGCCGCAACCGGTGACGTATCGTGTCGCTCGCAAACATATCAAAGGTCGAACCCGCAGTAGGACAGGTTGAAACTCTTGTTGTTGACCGGGAAATCCGAAATGGCCTGGCCGCGCATCGCCAGCGCCAGCCCCGGCCAGTTGTGAAACGACGGGTCCACAATCTTGTAGCCCCGAAATCTCCCCGCCCCATCCGTCAACGCCACGTGACATGCCTCGCCCCGCCAGCCTTCCACCAGCGCCACCGCCAGCGATTCCGGCGCGGGTGTTTCCAGCGCGGATTTCACCGGGCCGTCCGGGGCGGATGAAATCTGTTCCAGCAGGAAGGCGCCGGACCTCTGGCACTCCAGCCACCGCACCCGCGCCCGTGCGAACACGTCGCCGCCCGGCCACACCGAAACTGGCAGTTGCGCAAATCGATGCCAGCCGGCCGGATGATCAAATCGCACGTCCCGCACCAGCCCGCAGGCCCGCGCCGCCGGACCCACCAGCCCCAGCTCCAACGCCTGTTCCTGCGTGAGGGGGCCCGTTGATTCAAACCGCGCCCGCACCGAAGAGGCGTCCCACAACCAGCCCGCCGCCTGTTCCACTTCGGCCAGCGCCATCCGGAGTCTCTCGAGCAATTGCGCCCCGCGCGATTCCTCCACGTCGAGCCGGGTCCCGCCCGGACGGATCAATCCCCGCCCGAACCGGTTTCCGCACAGCAACGCCGTCAGGTTCAGAAAATCGCCCCGGATTTTGCCGCAAGCCGCGGCGGTCGGCAGAAAGGCGACGTCGTTGGCCAGCGCGCCGAGGTCGCCCGTGTGATTCGCCAGGCGCTCGAGTTCCAGCGCCAGCGCGCGCAGCCATTGCGCCCGCAACGGCGCCTCCGCGTCCGACAGCGCTTCCATCACGAGTGCGTGCGCCGTCGCATGTGCGATCGTCGAGTCGCCCGACGCCGCCTCCACCTGGACCATCGTGGCCCGATGCGGCCCGCCCAGCAATGCCTGCTCGATGCCGCGATGCTGGTAGCCCAGCGCAATTTCCAGGTGCAACACCTCCTCGCCATTGCATTGAAACCGGAAATGGCCCGGTTCAATGATGCCCGCGTGCACCGGCCCCACCGACACCTCGTGCACTTCGCCGCCCTGCACCCGGAAAAAGTCGGCCGCCGCCGGCGCGGCGCCGTCCGTCGCCCGGACCGGTTTGAGCCACGGATGGCCCTCGGGCCGGATGCCGTGCTGTTCGAAAAGTTCCCGCTCGAAGAGGTGAGCCTGCGCATGCCTCGGCGTCAGCGCCGGGTAGGCGCCCTGCACAGGCAGACTGCGGCCGACGGCCAGGGTGTTCTCCGCGTCGACCGCCAGGACGGCCACGATCCGGACTCCGCCCGCGTCGGGCACCCCGAACCATGCGCACAGCCGCGCACCCCGGCCGATCTGGTCCGCCACGGCGTCCGTTAACAGTCCCGGCGCCGTCTCGGGCACTTCCGGCCAGGAAACCCGGGTGGCGTTCGCCATTGGCAGAAAATGGGTTTCGAGGCTCATGGCGCCAGGGATTGTGTAGCCTCGGTCCAGGCTTGGCGCAGCAATTCCGGTGCGGCAAGACCCAGCCACAGTGAGAACAGCAGGAACAACAGCGGCGGAACAACCACCCCGGCGGTTTCTCGGAAGCGCCCGGACAACGACCGGCTCTTCAGCCCGGGCCTTCCGTCGACCACGTTGAACACCAGCCGCGTCAGGCCGAAAAACGCCAGCAGCAGCGCGCCCAGGAAACCGGCGCACGTCCACCCCGCGCCGGACCCGATCGCGGCGCGCACGATTCCCAGCTCGCTGAAAAATGGCCCGAACGGCGGGCACGCGGTCACCGCCAGCATTCCGGCCAGGAACATCCGCGACGACCACGGCATCAGGCGCGCCAGCCCTGCCGCTTCCGTCATGCGGCTCGACCCGGCCGCGCGGCGCAAATTGCCGGCGCTGAGGAACAGGGCGCCCTTCGTCAGGCTGTTGTTCCAGACGTGATACAGGGCGGCGTAAAGCCCGGCCGATCCCAGCGCGGCGCCGACGCTGAGAATGCCCATGTGTTCCACGCTGGAATACGCCAGCATCCGTTTGAAATCCGGTGTGCCCAACAGGAACAACGCAGCCACGAGCATGGAAAACACTCCGATGACGAGCAGCGTCCGGTCGGCCACCGCGCCCTGGCCGGCCGCGGCCACCACCTGGCGGACGCGCAACAGGGCCACGAATGCCGTGGTGGTCATGCCGCCCGCCAGCACCGCGCCCACAATGCCCGGCGCCTCACCGTAGGCGTCCGGCTTCCAGGTGTGCATGGGCGCCAAACCCATCTTGGTGCCGTAACCCGTCAGCAGCAGCGCCCACGCCGCCAGGACCCACGGCCGCGACAGGCCCGATCCCTGCGACACCAGCCCGGCAAACGTCAGGTCGCCCCCGCCGCCGCCATGCAGCGAGGCGTACCCGAGGAAGAACGATCCCAGCAGCGACAGGGCAATCCCGGTGCCGCCGATGAGCAGGTATTTCCAGGCGGCCTCGACGGCGCGGGCGGTTCGATTGAAATGCAGCAGCGGGACGGTCGCCAGGGTGGCGCCTTCCGCGGCGACCCACAGCAGGCCCAGGTGTTGCGATTGCAGGGCCAGGCTCATCAGCCCCAGCAGGGCCAGCAGCATGGCGATAAACACCCGGTTGCCCCGCTCGGACCGGGTCCGCAAATAGGCCACGCCGTAAAACCCGCACACCAGGAACAGCAGCGAAACCGCCGGGAGAATCGCGCGGGCGACCGGGTCGAACGCCACCCATGCCGCGGCGGGCGCGACGGGCGGCGACAGCAGGAGCCAGAACGCCAGCGCAGCATGCGCGGCGCCGACGCCGGGCAGCAGCAGGCGGCGCGAGCGGTCCCCGGGCCAGGCCAGGGCCGCCACCGCCGCCGCAAGCGGCACCAGGATGAGTCCGAATTCTCTCATTCCCGCAACGCCGTCAGTTGCCGCGAATCCAGGCTGTCAAACTCCCGCTGAATCCGGTCCACAATGATCCCGATCACAAACACCGCCACCGTCAGGTCCAGGAGAATTCCGGCCTCGACAATCAACGGCGTCGTCCGGATCAACAGGAGTCCGAACAGGTAAATTCCATTCTCCAGCAGCAGGTAGCCGCACACCTGCGAGATCGCCTTGGTCCGGGCCATCAACAGCACAAACCCGCTCACCACCGTCGCCAGCGCCCCCGGCACGAGCAGCGATCCCGCGTGCTCCGGTTGCAGCGGCAAGAGCCCGCCCAGCACCACCGCTCCAATCGTCGCCGCCGCCCCCAGCAACAGCGACGGCACAAACCCGATCAACGGCTCCACCTCGCGGTCGATATTGGCCGCCCGCAGCGCGCGCCGCAGCAAACCGGGAATGACGAATCCCTTGATCGCCGCCGCCGCCACGGCCACCGCCGCGACCATCCAGTGGAACTCCGACTCGGCCAGCAACGGCAGGATTCCCAGCACAACACCCTGCCACGCGGCGGCGCGGATGATCGACGGCAGCCGGCTGCTGCCGAGCGCCAGCAGGTTCAATCCCATGGCCGCCGCAACGAAAAGGTTCAGCGCGTGCATCATCCCGCCGCTCCTCTCCAGGCCGCCAGCAGCGCAAACAGGCACAGCAGGAAACCCGTCGTCAGCAGCAACGGCACCTGCCGCAGCGCCAGCCGCGCCAGAAGCGATTCCACCGTCCCGATGGCCACCGCAACCGCCAGCACTGCCGCCGCGAGCACGGCAAACCCGGTCGCCGCAGGCAGGCTCCCCAGAGGCAGCACCGCCTCCGCCAGCAACACGCAAAACAACAACAGCTTCACCGACGCGCCATGCAAAATCGCCGCCAGCGGCGGACCGCTGTGATCCAGGATCATCGCCTCGTGAATCATCGTCAGCTCCAGGTGCGTGTTCGGATCGTCGAACGGCACCCGGCAATTTTCCGCCAGCAACACGGCGAACAACCCCCCGGCCAACAGGGCCGCCCCCGCACCGGCCGACGGCGACAGCATCCAGACCAGCGACGTGCTGTCGCTCTGAAGGCACAGCGCCAGCAGCGCTGTGATCAGGGCCGTCTCCGCAAGCACCCCAAAACTCACCTCCCGCGCCGCACCCATTCCTTCGAAAGCCGACCCGGTATCCATCGCCGCCCACGCCGAACAGAACCGCGACAGCGCCAGCAGGTAGATGAACAGGAACGCGTCGCCCTGGAACGACAGCGCCGCGCCGCCCGGCCCCAGCGGCAGCAGCATCGCCGCGCACACGATTGCCACCCAGCTCACCGCCACGCCCGCGATATGGCCCGGAGACACGGTCCGGCTCAACACAACGCCTTTCCGCCAGAGCTTTGCCAGGTCGTAATACAATTGCAGCACCGGCGGCCCGCGCCGGCCCGCCACCCACGACTTCACCCGGTTGATTAAACCGGGAATCAGCGGCGCCACCAAAAGCCAGAAGCCGAGGCGCAACAGGATTTCAGGGAGAAGCCTCATGAATTGCCTCCCGCGAACGACAGGATCAGCAGCGCGATCAGGCCCAGCACCAGGTAGAGAATATAGGCCTGCAGCCGGCCGTGCTGCAGGCGCCGCACCGCTACGGACACTGCCATGACCGCAGCCGCGGCAGGCTCCACCACTTTCTCCAGGACCGTCTCCGGAGTGTGCTCCTCGCAAACGGCGCCAGAAGGTAAAATGCCGTCCGGCGGAACCCGGTGGACCGCGGGACGCAGGATCCAGGAGAACCAACCGGTCAAAATGCCGGCGAACGAACCCGCGGTGTATTGCATCCGCGCCTCGGGCCGGGCGTAGCCGCAATCCCAGGTCACGGACCGCACCAGGCCGTTGCGCCGCACGCGCCCCCTCAGCAGCAGTACGGCTGCAATCGCCAGGATGGCAAACACGGCGTTGCAGGCTCCCAGCATCGCCAGCGCCGGGGGCAGCTCCGGGCTGAACCAGCCGGGCCGCCACGCCGCTGCCGCACGCGCCACCGCCGGCCAGAAAAACGCCGGCGCAATCCCGATCGCCACACACATCGCCGCCAGCCCCGCCATCGGAATCCGCATCCACGGACCGGCCTCGTGCGCCTTCGCCGCCGCGTCAGACCGCGGGCTGCCGAGGAACACGACGCTGCACACCTTGACGAAACACGCCAGCGCCAGCGCGCCCGTCATCGCCAGCAGCACCGCCGCCGGGACTGCGATCCACACCGCCGGGCTGCGCGATCCCACGGCGTCGAATAATCCCAGGTAAACCAGCCATTCGCTGATGAACCCGTTCAGCGGCGGAAGCCCGGCGATTGCGGCTGCGCCCAGCGCGAAACACGCCGCCGTCCACGGCATGCCGCGCCACAAGCCGCCCAGCCGGCTCATTTCTCGCGTGTGCGTGGCGTGCACCACCGAGCCCGCCCCCAGAAACAGCAGCGCCTTGAAAATTCCATGGTTCCACACATGCAACAATCCGCCCGCCAGCGCCAGCGCGCCCCAGCCCGGCGCATCGTGCTGGATCGCCACCAGGGCGAACCCAAGCCCGATCAGGATAATCCCGATGTTTTCGACACTGTGATAGGCGAGCAGCCGCTTGAGATCGTGCTGCGCCAGCGCAAACACGACGCCCAGCACCGCGCTCGCCACGCCCAGCGCCGCAATGATCCAGCCGGCGGACGCCGGCACCGGCAGCCAGCCGGTGAACCGGACCAGGCCGAAGATTCCCATCTTGATGGCGACACCCGACATCATGGCCGAAACGTGGCTCGGGGCGTTGGCGTGCGCGGAGGGCAGCCAGATGTGCAGCGGGAACAGGCCCGCCTTGATCCCGAATCCCACCAGCGCCAGCCAAAACACCGGCGCCAGATCGGCGCGCTCGCGCATCGGGCCTAGTTCCCAGCCGCCGGTCCGGTGGGCCAGCGTCGCGAAAAATACAAACAGGCACAGCACCGCCGCATGCGACGCCGCCAGGTAAAGCCAGCCGGCGCGGCGCACCTCGGGCGAATACCGCTCCGAAGTGATCAGGAAATACGCGCCCAGCGTGAACAGCTCCCAGCCTATCAGGAAATGAATACCATTCGCACTCACCAGCACGGCCGCCATGCACAGGAGCATCGCGCTCCACCACGCCCGGCCCGCCGGCGCCGATCGCGGATGCCGCCGGTCGGTCCAGTATTCCCAGGAATACGCCGTCCCGGCTCCACCCAGCCCGGCCAGCAGCGCGAGGAAAAATGCCCCGACACCGTCCAGTTGCAGGTGCAGTGCCTCGCCACCCAGGCGCCAGCCCGGGCGCCAGTCCCAATCGCCCCCGCCCGCCAGCACGGTCACCGCCGCCGCAAGACCCGCCGTGGCCGCCGCCAGGCTGAACCCCAGCCACCATCGCGGAGCGCGTCGCGCCGCCGCCATCGCGGCAATCGACGCCACAAATCCCGCCAGCAGCAGGGGGCCGGCACTCACCCGGGACCCGCCTTTCCAGGGTCGTTGCCCGACAGCGCATCATAAAGAGCGGCGTCTGGTGCGCCTTCAGCCATGCGCGCGCGCAGGGTTCCCCGCGACAGCGCCGCGCTGAGTTGGGCAAGAAGTTCAAGGTGCGCCCGCGGCGACGGCGCGATGAAAAACAACAGGCGCGTCACCGGCGCGCCGTCCGCCAGCGCTTCCGCCAGCGGCAGCGGCTCGCGTAAAAACAAGATCGACAGCAACCCGGAATCGCGCCCGAGCGCCACCGGCGCCCGGAGATGGGGCAGGGCGAATCCACCCCCCACCGGCGCCCACGTGATTCCGCCCGGCGCGCGCAAACGTTGATTCAAAATCCGCCGCACTTCCGGCGAAGCGCCCGGCAGCGCGCCCACCACTTTCTCCAGCGTCTCCACCAGGCCCGACGCCGGCACTTCGCGCCAAATACCGCCGGTCCGCAGCAGCGTCTCCAGCCGGCGGCCGGGGCCGGACGTGGAATTCACCGGCGCCAGGAAACCCGCCTTCGCCACGCGGCCGCGCGCCGCCGCCCACTCCACCACCTGCGCCCGGTCGAACAGCAGCCGGCCGCGATCCTCGATTGACGGCAGGGCCTCGTCGCGAATCCAGTCTTGAATCGTGCCTTCTTCGACGCCGAACGATTCGGCCAGTTGGATCACGTTCAAATACATGGCTCAGCAGGCGGGTCGGCGGAGGGTTGAACGGTCACGATTCATTCGCTGCGGGTCTCCGTGCGCTTCCCGGGAGCGGGTCCCGATGTGGGATTGAGCGCTTTTTCAGCGCGCTCCAGGGCTTCGGAAAGTTCGCGTCGGGCGGCTTCAATCCGGCGCTTTTCCGCAAGCAGCGGGTCGTGCGGGGCCTCGGCGGGCAGTTTCAGGATCTCCCG
This sequence comes from Verrucomicrobiota bacterium, assembly GCA_046346665.1. Classification (GTDB taxonomy): domain Bacteria; phylum Verrucomicrobiota; class Verrucomicrobiia; order Limisphaerales; family JAXMHQ01; genus JAXMHQ01. Next base: position 41,768 of record JAXMHQ010000018.1, on the reverse strand, counting down.
CGCCCGGGCGAGCGCCAGCTCGATGTTGGCGCAGACGTTTTCCTTGCCGAGCCGGTCCAGGAACCCCGCCTTGTCCATCATGAACAATGGCTGCGTGTGCGGGCCGCTCAAAAGCAGGTGCTTGCCGCGTCGATGCAGCCGCTCATAAAGATCCTCCAGCGCGTTAAGCCCCGTCGCGTCCATCGCCAGCACCTTGCGCATGCGCAAAATCAACACCTCCGGCTCCTCCTTCTCGCGCTTCAACGCGCTCTCCAGCTTGTCCACCGCCCCAAAAAAGAACGACCCGAAAATCCGGTAAACCATCACCCCGCGCGGTATCGTCCGGCCCACCAGCGAATGCTGCGATCCCTCCGTTTCCGTGGTCTCATCCACCGCCGTGATCTGCGTCGTCTCGGACACGCGCTTGATGAACAGGACCGCGGCCAGAACCATGCCGATTTCCACCGCGACAGTCAGGTCGACCACAACGGTGAGGCCGAAGGCGGTGAGGAACACCACGGCGTCGCTGCGCGGCCATTTCGCGAGCCGGCCGAAATTATGCCACTCGCCCATGTTCAGAGCCACGTTCACCAGCACCGCGCTCAAGGTGGCAAGCGGGATGAATTTCGCCGCGGGCGCGGCCACCAGGATGATCGCCAGCAGCGTGAGGGCATGAATGATTCCCGCCACCGGGCTGCGCGCGCCGCACTTCACGTTGGTCGCCGTCCGCGCAATCGCCCCCGTCGCCGCAATCCCGCCAAACAACGGGCTCGCAATGTTCGCCAGCCCCTGCGCCATCAATTCCTGGTTCGAATCATGCCGGTCATCCACCATCCCGTCCGCCACCACCGCGCACAGGAGCGATTCAATCGCCGCCAGCAGCGCGATCGTCGTTGCGGGCTGGAACAGGTGCCGGATCGTCTCCCACGACAGCGCGGGCATCTGTGGATGCGGCAGCGCCTGGGGAATGCCGCCGAACCGGGTGCCGATGGTTTCCACCGGCAGTTGAAACAGGAAAACCCCAAGCGTGCCGAGCACCAGCGCCACGATCGATCCCGGCACGCGCCGTTGAATGCGCTTCGGCCAGAACAGAATGATCGCCAGCGACGCCGCCGCCAGCGCCAGCGTTGCCCAATCCAAATCCCCGGCCCGCAAATGCTCGCCCAGCACCTTCATTTTTTCGAAGAATTCCGACGGCACCTTGTCCGCGTGGATGCCGAAGAAATCCTTGATCTGCGTGCTGAAAATGAGCACCGCGATGCCCGAGGTGAATCCCATCGTGACCGGGTAGGGGATGTACTTGATCATCGTGCCCAGCCGCGCGGCGCCCATGATGAACAGAATGACGCCCGCCATCACGGTGCAGGTGGCCAGGTTCTCGGCGCCGTAATTGGCAAGAATGCCGTAGAGAATGACGATGAACGCGCCGGTCGGACCGCCGATGGCCACCCGCGTGCCGCCCAGGGCGGAAATGATGAAGCCCGCGATCACCGCGGTGAAAATGCCGGCCTCCGGCTTCACGCCGGATGCAATCGCGAACGCCATCGCCAGCGGCAGCGCCACGATCCCCACCGTGATCCCCGCCACCAGGTCCTGCATGAAATCCGCCCGCGAATAATCCTGCAGCGCGTCCAGCAGCTTCGGTCGAAAACGAAATCGGTTCACCGGCACGCTCATGCCCTCGCTTCCTTCCCATTCCCGGGCCCCGGCGCCACACGCAAATTCCGGCTGATGCCGCGCAGCGCCGCAAAAATATCCTCCCGGCTGCCCTGTCCGACAATGAGGCGCTTGAACTCCGGATGCCGGAGCGCGAACGTCAGCCGCGACAGCAAATGCAGGTGCGCCTTGATCGTGGGGCTGATGAGCGTGAACAGCGATTGAACCTGCTGCCCGTCCAGCGCCCCGAAATCCACCGGCTGCTCCAGGAAACACAGCGTCACCACCGGGCTGGGCACATGCAACACAATCGGGTTGCGCACGTGCGGAATCGCAATGCCGTCGCCCACTGCGGTGGATTCCAAAGACTCCCGTGCCAGCAACACCTGGAGCAAAAACCCACGATCCACCTGGTCGGGCAACCGCAATACCTCCACCACGCTCCTGAGAGCCGACGTCTTGTCGCTGCCTGAAATGCGATAATGAATGCCGCCGGATTCCAGTGCGGAGGACAATTCCGGAAGCGGGCCTGAGGAAGCCTCGGGTTCTTCAAAAATCAGGGGAGAAACATTGATCCGGTTCGCCGTCGCCCAGTCCAAGAGCTCCGCACGATTAAACCGGTACTGTCCACTTAAGCGATAACCGGGGAGTTTTCGCTCGTCCACCCAGCGATAGACCGTCTTTTCCGAGATGTTCAACAACTCGGCGACGTCCTTGACCGTTAGTTTCATTCGGACGGCGACATCCAGGGCGCAAGACGCGCTTTGGACATCTGTGGACAAATCTGGATTAATGACAGCTAATGTCAATAGATAAACAGCTAAAACAATCAGTAATACTTATTATAAGTAGATGACATATTGCTGATAGGTCTGCGCCGGGAGGGGCGGCGTGTCGCCGTCCGCAGCCCGGCCCGGTGTCACATCTAGACATTCAACATTTGAGGTGTTCTTAACCCTTTCCGGGGGCAAATGTTGAATGTCTAGATGTGACACCGGGTGGGGAAACGGGGGGGCGCGGCGGGGTTGCGCCGATGCCGGGGATGCACACTTCCTGCGCGGTGATTGGTCCCCGCTGGCGAACCCGGCGAAAAACCAGCCCCAAAGAATCCCGTCCGGAGGAGCGGAGGTTTCATCCGGCAGGCGCCTCCTTCACCTGCGCTGGATGTGATACCGATCGCTGCCCGCGATTGCGTCCTGGGGTTTATTTCTTCCCGGCGCGGATTTTGGCCCAGCGCAGTTTCTGGGCGGCCACGATGCGCGCGCGTCCGGCGGCGCTCATCTTGCGCCTTTTCGGAGCCGCGCCCGGCGCGCCGGAGGAGGAGCCGGTGATCCGGCCTAATTCGGCGGTAAGTCGGACGATCTGTTCCTTGATTCGCGCCGCACGACGCAAATCGGCGGGACTTAGTTCAGTTAGGTTCATGCCAGATAACATCAGGCAGCGCGCGACGCTTTGTCAAGCCGCGTCGTCGCAGTGCACGAGCATGAACGTGCGGTAAGCATCTGGAGTGTCTTTTTCGCGTGACGACGCCCCCGCAGCTTTTCAGGCCCTTACTACCGCGGGCGCCGTGCGCTGCAGGGTCCGGCTGATCCGCAGGCAATATGTCAGGGGAATGCAGCCGAGAATGCCGAAGGAACAATCGATCCATTGCCAGTAAGCCGGAATCCCGCGCATCGGGCCGCAGATCAATGCCAGGGGCAGCACGCCGGCGCAGGCGATGAGTCCCGACACCAGGATCCAATCGTGCCGCGTCGGTTCGCGCAGCGGTCCCAGGAAGAAGACGGCGAGGACGAGGTGCGCGAACGCCAGCCAGTCCGTTCCATAAGCCATGAACGGGTAAGCCACGTATGTCGAATCGATGCCGGCTCGCACATAGCCGATCCAATAACACAATCCATTTAGCGACGCGGGGTCTGCGCCTTCCGGAATGCCAAGCAGCGAGGCGAGTTGGTGGATCTCCGCCTGCAGCGGAAAAGCCGTGACGCCGCTGAGGATCAGTCCGGCGATGAAGATCGCCAGGACCGCGCGGAACCGGCGAACGAGGCGGCGTTGAATTTCAGTCGGGATTTGAGTCGGGTGCATGCTGTTGGGCCTGCCGGTTTCTGCCGATGTAATTTGCCGTGGTGCGGAAGATCATGGCCACGGAAACAGCGATGAAGGCGGCACCTGTCAGGATTCCATACCAATCCTCGCCAATGCGGCGGCGCGACAGGCTGATGACGATGATCATGGCGCCGCCCAGGCCGGTGAGCCCGAAAAGGACCCAGATCCCGAGAACCACGATGAGTTTTTGCGGGCGTTCCGCGGCTTTGCGGTAAACGCTTCCCTCGGCAAAGAGGCTCTCGAACGGGCCCGTGGAAGCGTAGGAACTCAGGGGCGCGCCGCACTGGACGCAGAAATGCGCTTCCGGTTCGTTGGGCGCCATGCAACTCACGCACAACTGCTGCTCCCGGGCCTCGGCCGATTCCGCATGTGAGTCGTTCACAATGTATATCTCCTGCCGGAAGTTAACCGCACCCGGAGCAAAGTGGCAAGCGGCGCCGAGACGGCGGTTCCGCCCGGCTCCGCCGCGTTTCTGCGGCTGATCCTAAAAAGCGTGGATACAGCCGCGCTCCGGTCACGGCCCGCGATTGCGATCCGCGGTTGCCGCGCAGATCTTGCGATAGCGATCGACGGCCGCGCCCAGGCCGGGTTTATTTTCGAAGGCTACGGGCCGGTACAGCGTGGGGCAGCAGGCGTGCGCCGCTTTCAAGGCCCGCCATTCCGACCACAGTTCGTCGTAGCGCGCGATGGCGGCTGAAATCCGTTCGCAGTCGTACCGCCCCGACGAATCGCCCTGTCCGCCGAGCAGCAGGATGGTCCAGCCCTGTTCGATGATGGAATACTTGATGCGCCCGTAAGCCGACGACACGGCCACGAACTCGCGGGTCGCGGTGTTGGTGAACTGGATTTGTGCCGCGAGCGATTCGATTTGCCTCCAGAGTCTGACCGACTCCGCTTTTTCGGCGAGGACGGTTTCGACGAGGTTGCTGCGGACAAAGCGGCGCAGGTCGGGTTCCGCGAGGGTGTCGTCGCGGGCCCACCACAAATCGACCCAGCCGTGAGCGCTGCATTGTCCCCGCAGCACGGCCGCGGCGGAGAGCAGGTTCAATTCGCGAAACCGATCGACGTCCTGTCCCTGCAATCCGAGCTGTGCGGCGGCGTATTCGTCGAAGATCTCGCGTTCGGTCCGGTTGGTGTTTTCGGCGTAACGGCTGACCACGTAGAGGTTGAGCGCGCACCAGAGTTCGTTGGTGAGGTAAGGCCCCGCCCAGCCGCCTCCGCGCGACCAGGTCCAGACGCCGGCGTAGCGCGGGTTTCCGGCGATGTCCCGCAGGCCGCGCGCGCCGCCGGGTTTCATGATCCACGCGAATTCCTCCCACCCGTTGATCACGCCGTCGCCCACGTAATAGGGATGCGCGCCCTTGCCGTAGGCCTCGCGCTGGCATTGCACCTCCACGATCTGCCGGTGGCGGCCGATGCCTAACGTTTGATTAAATGGCAGCATCCGGAGAAAATCGCCCGCCTGCGGCTTGATCGAAAATACCAGGTTCGTGTGGGGCGCAATCGCGTCCGTGACTTTCAGGTAATACTCCGGGTTGATGTGAAAGTTATCGCCGAAATCCCACGTGCGGTAGAACACCTTTTTGCCGCGCTTCACGCAGGCTTCGTCGCGGAGGATCCGGAGCAGGGTGATATGGCTTTGCGGGCCGTTGAGGATCGCGGTGCCGGCCTGGATCAATTCCTCGTTGGCCCTGCCTTTCGAGGTGTGGAAGGGGGTGTCGTGCAGGTAAATTTCGCCCGTGCGCACCACGATCCCGTCGAGGGAGGGGCAGCGATCGAACAGTTCCGCCACCTGTGCGCGCACCAGTTGTTGGGTCAGCGGCTGTTCCAGGTCGATGCGGCCCTGGCTGTCGCAGATCCGGTCGCGGTAACGGGCGACAATTTCGCGCGGCAGCAGGATGAACTGGATCCAGGCATAGGCCTGCAATCCGGCGGCATGGATGTCCCGCGCGCGGGTCTCCAGGGCGCGGGCGTGATTCTCAATCCAGGTTCGGGACGGACTGTTTGTGTTCAGCAGGCCGGGGGCGATGGCGTCGAAGGTCTCGCAGGCGTCGGCCGCCGCGACGATGACCTGGCCGTTGTAACCCCATTGCGCGAGCGTGCGCGGATCGCGGAAGGCCGTCGGTTGCGGCGGTTCTCCCGGGTTGTCGTAGACCATGTCGAGAACGAACTCTGAAGACAAGTTCGTGGCGGCGGGCGCGGCGTGGACGCCCGCGCCGACAGCCAGCGCCGCGGCCAGCCCGGCAGCCATGGCGATAAACTGCAGCCGGGCGCGGGGACGATTTGAAAAACCGGACAATGTCATTCACACATTCCGATACCAGAACGGTGGCAACTTGAAAACCCGCTATCTATAGGGAGGTGGAGTGTACGATTCGAAGCTGCAACCTTTTTGTTGCAGGTGCAACACAAAGGTTGCACTCCGATTGCCGGCGTGTTTGCGCGCTTCCGGCTGCAATCCACAGCCTGAACTGTGGGTCTCCGCCCTGCCAAACGCGAAAAGCAGCACAAGTGGCGGAACCGGTAGCTTGCGCGAAGCAGGGAATCCGGAGACTTTCGCTTGAACGGCGGTCCGCTACCCGTCCGCCGACCCCGAAAGATAACGAATTCCCGTTCCCCACGTGACGGTCTTGTCTGCGATACCACTGCAACCTTTTTGTTGCACCTGCAACACAAAGGTTGCAACGTCCGGGCGATGCGCGGAAAGGTTTTTGTCGCGCTATTTTTGGCGCAATTGACATCCCGAACTCAAACTGTTTGAGTGGGTGCCGTCGTCCGCCGACCGGCAGACTTTTGGTTTACGATGACTTTCGTCCGATCATTCGCAGGCGTTCTCCTTGCGGGGCTGTTTTCTCCATTCCTGGCGGCGGCCGGTGAGATCAAGCTCGCCGAAGGCTGGCGGATGACGTGTGCAACGAACGTCGCGGCTTCTGGCGCGGTGCTGTCCACGGCGGGTTTCAACGCTGCGGCCTGGTTTCCCGCGCGGGTGCCGTCCACGGTGCTGGGCACCTTGGTGAATAATGGTGTATTCGGCGGCGACGATGTTTTTGTCGGGACAAATTACATGCGGGTGCCGGGCCTCACCAACCAGGACTGGTGGTTTCGGACCGAGTTCGCCGCTCCGCGGGCTGCGCAGTACTGGCTGAAGTTCGGAGGCATTCAGCGCGATGCCGAGATTTATCTCAACGGTTCCTCGATCGGTTGCGGGAGCAGCAACGCATTCATTCCCATCCGGAAGAAGGTCACCGGGGTGATACGGCCCGGGACCAATGCGCTGGCGGTGCGGGTGCGTCCGCCCCGGGGCGAGTTATTCAACCTGATATTTGTGGATTGGAACGAGGCGCCGCGGGACGGCGGCGCGGGTTTGTGGCGGGCGGTGACGCTTCAAACCACGGCCGGCCCGGTCGCCGTCGAGGCGCCCAATGTCGCGGTGACCGACATCGCGTTTCCAAATCCGGCCTCATGCACGGTTTCCGCGCGGGCGCTGCTGATCAACGGCGGGGACACAGCGGTCTCGGGCGTTCTGAGGGGGGCGATCACAGGGCCGGGCGCGACGCCGATTCCTTTTGAACAGCCAGTGTCGCTGAACGGAGGCGAGGAAAAGTGGGTGGCGGCGACGGTTCGCATTCCGAATCCGAAACTCTGGTGGCCTTACCAGTTGGGAACGCCGGAACTTTACGAACTGAAAGCGTGGTTCGAAACCGGCGGTGTGGAGAGCGATTCCAAAACCGTTCCGTTCGGCATCCGCAAGTTCGAGCAGTACCACACGCCCGACGGGATGTGGGGGTTGAAGTTGAACGGGGAGAAGGTGCTCTGCCGGGGCGCGGGTTACAACTGGGAACTGTTCAGCCGGTACGATCATCGGCGCAACGAGGGGGAAATGGGTTATTTGAAAATGATGGGGTTGAATTCGCTTCGATTCGAGGGATGGAATGCCAATGACGAGTTGTACGACATCTGCGACCGAGAAGGCATTTTCATCATGCTGGGTCAATCCTGCGACTGGGAGACCTACATTGTCGGCGGATCCAATGGTCCGGCGAATCCGACGATGACGGCGATGGTGGAATGGCAGATGCGGGAATTCCGGCGTCACCCGAGCCTGGCGATCTGGACGCATGGCAGCGACAACGAGCCGTCCTATCCGCAGCAGGACGCCAACAACGCGGTGCTCGACCGTTACGGGTTCCGCGGGGACAGCGCGGTGGCGAAGAACGCCAGTCTCTGGGCCTGCCTGGACCCGGCCGCGTGGGACGGCATCAAGATGCAGGGCGAATACAATTACATGCCGCCGGGATATTTCTGGGAAGGGGCCGACCAGCCGTTCGGGGGCGGCGCGTGGGGATTCTGCGCGGAGCAGGGGCCGGGCGCGATCCTGCCCGAGTATGAAAGCCTGGTGAAATTCATCCCGACCGAACATCTGTGGCCGCCTGACAATGTTTGGGATTACCACACGGCGCCGTACGCGATGGCGTCGCCGAATCCCGGCCTCGGCATCGCGCGAAAGGCGATCGACGAACGCTACGGGCCATCTTCCGGCGCGGAGGAATTTTGTCAGAAGGCCCAGTTGTCCCAATACGAATCCATGCGGGCGCAGTACGAGTCCTATTCGGCATTCAAATCCCGGTCACACCGTCCGGCGACGGGGGTTTACATGTGGATGCTGAACAACGCGCTGCCGGGCCTGTTTTGGAACCTGTTTGATTATTACCTGAAACCCAACAGCGCGACGTTTGCCACCCAGAAGGCCTGCGCCCGGCCGCTGCATGTTTCGTTGAACTGCGCCGACAATTCCGTGTGGATCAACAACGAGCGCCGCGGCAGTTTCAGCAATTACACCGTGCTGGCCCGCGTTTATAACATCGACCTGTCACCGAAGTATTCCAATGAAGTCCGCATCGCGTCGATCGACGCAAATGCCAGCCGCCAGGCATTGTCGATTGGCTCCGTGCCCGGTCTTTCCACGACCTATTTTGTCCGGCTGCAGCTCAAGGATTCCGCCGGGACGGTGGTGGATGACAATGTTTACTGGCAATCCACCCGGACCGACGCGTTCCACTTTGAGAAGCACAACAACGACGGCTGCGAGATCACGCGGTATGCGGACCTGACGGGATTGAACAGTTTGCCGGTGAACGATTCCGTTGGCGTGTCCGGATCGAAGCTGCTGAGCAACGGTGTGGAAACGGTGACGATCCGGCTCCGGAACGACTCGGAAGCGCGCCTCGCATTCTTTTTACGGGCCGAGGTGACGCAGGGCGAGGGCGGGCCGGAGGTCGTCCCGGTGTTTTACGATGACAACGACGTGACCCTCTGGCCGGGCGAATCGAAAGTCATCACGGCGAGGTATGCAACGGCGGATCTCCAGGGCAAATCGGCGGGTCTTCGCGTGGGCGGATTTCATGTGCCGAGGACAACAGGTGTGATTTCCCCGACGCCGCGTTGAAGCGCCAATCCGGTCAGAAGGCGAGGGGTGGTCCGAGCAGTTCCATGCCGTGTTTTTCCCAGACGCTTTTGGCGAGCTGCTGGCCGGCGGAGACTTCCTTGCCGATGCGGTACATCTCGTGGAAGAAGTCCTCCATGCTGCCCGCGGGCTGAAACAGCACGAGCATCTGTCCTTCGCCGTCGCTGGTCATTGCGAAGGTGTGGGGAATTTTTCGAGGAGCGAACGCGGAATCGCCCGGCAGCAGTTTGACCCGTTGATCGCCGACCTGGACCAGGAACTCGCCGCGGAGGACATAGAACCATTCGTCCTGCGCATAATGGCGGTGCAGGGGAGGGCCGCCTTTGGCGGATCGGACGGTATCATAGATGCACAATGCGCCGGCGGTGTCTTTTGCGGAGACCTTGAGGTCGAAGCGGCCGCCCATGATCGACAGGGCGGCGTTGTTTCGATCCTGTCCGGCGCCGACGCGGAATCCGGCGGTGGCGCGCGATTCAGTGTCCAGCGGCGATTCGGCGGCCTGGGAGATGGAGCTGAACGCGGCGGCCGCGAGGGGGAACTTGAGGAAGTCTCGTCGTTTCATGGCATCGAAATCCTGATCCGGCACGCCTCATGTCATCACGCCCGCTGCCGGCGCATTCGGCCGCGGCTGGGAACAGGCGCCGGCCTTGGTGAAATTGCCCAAACGGCCCGGACATCGGGTGGAAAATAGTTGCGAGTTCGGGTTGCCACAAGGGCAATTCCTTGCAGGCGCATTCCGGGGTCATTGGTTGCGGTTGAATCGGCTTGGAGGCTTTCCGGCGGCGAGGGACCGCGATCTGACGATCGCGGCTACGACGGATGTCATCAAAAATAGCCTTTGCGGGAAACCGGCGGCGCTCCTAATCTGCGGCGAAAATCATTCGAAGATGCAAACCATACCTCTGGGAGTGAGTTCGATTCAGACGAGCCGGCTGGCGTACGGCTGCTGGCGCATCGCGGGCACGTGGAACCCGGCTGAGATCACGGATAGTCATCGCGCCGCCGCGCGCAAGGCGCTGATCGCCGCGTTCGAATGCGGTTACACGCTGTTCGACAACGCGGACATTTACGCGGGCGGCGAGGCGGAGCGGATGCTCGGGGCGGCGCTCAAGGAAGTGTCCGGCATGCGCGACGGGATCCAGGTGCTGACCAAGTGCGGCGTCCGCCACGCAGGCAAACCCGATCCCACCTCCGCCAACCGATGGGATTTCTCGGCGGAACACATTACGCGCTCGTGCGAGGAATCCCTCAAGCGGCTCGGGATCGACACGATCGACATTTACATGCTGCACCGGCCGGATTTCCTGGCCGACCCGGAGGAGATCGCCAAGGCGTTTGTGGCGCTGCGCGACGCGGGCAAGGTGCGCTGGTTCGGCGTCAGCAATTTTCGGCCGACCCTCGTGACCGCCCTCCAGGTCGCCTGCCCGCTCCCGTTGATCGTTCACCAGGTGGAAATCAGCCTGGCAAAGCTCGACGCGTTCACCGACGGCACGCTGGATCAATGTTTGATCGAGAAGATTTCGCCGATGGCGTGGAGCCCGCTGGGCGGCGGGATGATCGGGAACGGCGCGACGCGGCTGCTCGGGCCGCAGAAGCTGTATCGGCCGGAAATTTTCCTGCCGACGCTCGATGAAATCGCAAAGGCGCGCGGCGTGAGCCGGGTGGTGATCGCGCTGGCCTGGCTGATGCGGCATCCGTCGCGGATCATTCCCATCGTGGGATCCAACCAGCCCGACAGGATCCGGGAAGCGGCGCAGGCGGCGGAGATCGAATTGACGCGCGACGAATGGTATCACCTGCTGAACGCCGCGCGCGGGGAGCCGCTGCCGTGATCCCGCTCGGAATTTAACCACGGATGGACACGGATTCACACGGATGAAGAAGCTTTAGCCGCGAATGGACGCGAATGGACGCGAAGCGGGGGGTGAACGGATTGGTCCGGAGAGAAGCAGATGCGACTGTTCATTGCCATCCCGGTGCCGTCGGAAGTGAAGATCGCATTGTCGGAGGCACAGGCGCGGCTGCGGACCTGGGCGGTGTCGGGGGACGCGGTTCGCTGGACGCCGCCCGAGCAGTTTCATCTGACCCTGATTTTCCTGGGCGAAGTTGCGGCGGACACCGTGGAAAAAATCAGCCGCCAGGCTGGATTGATCTGCGGCGATTTCCCTTCGCTGACACTTTGTGCGTCGGGGATCGGTTGTTTCCCGGAGCGCGGGGCCCCGCGGGTGATCTGGGCCGGGATCCGCGAGGAATCGGGCGCACTGGTCGAGTTGCAGAGGGCCCTGGCGTCCTTTTTTGAGCAACAGGGGGCCAAGGAAAAATTTTCGGCGCACGTGACGCTGGGGCGGTTGCGCGGGGTCCGCGCGGGGGAGGCGAGGCGGATCCGGGAGCAATCGGCGCGTTGCGGTGATTTCACGTCGTGCTGGACGGCGGAGCGTGTGGAGCTGATGCAAAGCGAGCTGCGGGCGTCGGGCGCGGTGCATTCACGCGTGGCGGTGTTCCCATTCCATTGACAATTCCGAGCGCGCTGCCGCACACTTGGTTCACGATGGACAGCGCGAGTTCCCGCCGCCACCCGATGACATGAGCGTTTCCTCCGCGAAACGCAGCGACGAGTTCCTGGGCGTCTGCTCCCAGTTCCAGCTCGGCGCCCTCATCACGGAACAATCCCATCCCGCCACCGCCCGGCTCAGCGATCTTGCACGCACGGATGTTCCCGGCGCTCTCGAGGCCTTGTTCCGAGTCGATGCAGATGTGCTGGCGGCTTTTCGGCGGTTCGCGGACTCGGGCCGGGCGGGGTCTATCCGGTCCGCCATCGTGGACGCCTTGCGCCGGGGCGGGCGCGTGTTTTTCACCGGCTGCGGCGCGACCGGCCGGCTCAGCATCCAGCTCGATTCCATCTGGCGCGATTTCTGGCGGCAGCGCGCCGCTTTGGGTGCGCAGGAGGCCGCGGGCTGGCAGGATCGCACCGTCAGCGTGATGTCCGGCGGGGACTTCGCCCTGATCAAGTCCGTCGAGGGCTTCGAGGATTTCGCAGCATTCGGGCGGCGGCAGATGTCGGACCTCGGCGTCTCGGCGCGCGACGTGGTGTTTGCCATTACCGAAGGCGGCGAGACGTCGTTCGTGATCGGCACCGCCTGGCAGGCCGTCGACGCGGGCGCCCGCGTTTATTTCGTCTACAATAATCCCGACGAGATCCTCCGCGGCCACGTCGGGCGCAGCCGCGAGGTGATCGATGATCCGCGCATTGAAAAAATCAACCTGACCACGGGCCCGATGGCCGTCACGGGGTCCACGCGGATGCAGGCGACATCGATTCAATTGTGCGTCCTGCTGACCGTTCTGGAGATGGCCGCGCGCGATTTGGCGGGGGGATCGCCGGCGGCGGAGCCGGCGCCGGACGAAATGGCGCGCGGGCTGGAATCGCTCCTGGGCTGGTTGCGCGCGCCGGAATTTCTGAAATCCCTCGCCGGCCTGGTCGGGCTGGAGGAGTCGGTGTATCGCGCCGGGTTGCGCAATAATTATTTCGCGGACCGGTTCGCGATCGATGTGTTGACCGACACAACGGAGCGGTCGCCGACGTATTGCACGCCTCCGTTCCGCCGGTTCGACGATCCGGGCGCGGCGGATTCGTGGTCGTTCCTGTTTCTCAACGAACCGGACTCGCCGGCGGCGTGGGCGCACCTGTTGAAGCGCGAGCCGCGCTGCCTGGATTGGGGCGACTCGGAAATCGCGGAACTGGTCGAACCGTCGAGGCGCGAGCAGACGCTGGCGGTGCTCCGGAGAATCCGGCGGGAGGAACTCATGCGATTTCGCATCGGGCGGGACGGTTTGTCCGTGCGGCCGTTCCGGCGCGGGGATTCCGCGGTGGCGGTGCTGTCGGACGTCGAGGCGGAGCGGATGCTGGGGCCGGGCGGTTTTGCCGCCGAGCAGATCGCTGTCGCGCAGGCCGCGGGTGCGGGAACGGGGATCCTGTGTGCCGGCAGCGACCTGGAATCGGCCCGCGATTTCGCCTCGGCACAGCCGGGCTGTGTTTTTGTGGGCGTGCCGATTCCCGAGGGTTCGTGGCTGCTGGGCGGGCTGGAGCGCGTCGGGTTGAAGCTGGTATTGAATGCGCTGTCCACCTGCACGATGGTCCGGTTGGGGCGCGTGATGGGCAACACGATGATCTGGGTCGTGGCCAGCAATCTCAAGCTGATCGATCGCGCGACGCGCTACGTGAGCCGGCTGGCGGGGCTGGAATACGCGGAGGCGAACCGGCTGTTGTTCGAGGCGATCGAATACGTGGAGCCTCGCGTGAAAGCCGACCAGGCGCATCCGCCCGTGGTGGGCCTGTCGGTGGTGCGCGCGCAATCGCCGGTGCCGATTTCGTTCGAGGAAGCCGAGCGCCGGCTGCGGGAATGGAGCGCGTCGCCGTGAAGGAATTGCCTGACGATAAATGGGTAAAAAAGTTCCTGGCGCACCTGGCCACGGACCGGGGCGCCTCGGCCTATACCCAGCGCAATTACCGCGCGGCGCTCGTGGAGGCGATCCGCTGGCATTCCGAAGAGCGGGGCGGGCCGCCGAAGTGGGAGGCGCTCGGCCGCGACGATTTCCGGGCCTACCTGCGATGGCTCGGCCGGCGGCGCGAGAAGGGCAGGGAGCCCGGCCGTTCGGCAATCCAGCTCCGGTTCTCCGCGCTGCGCACATTTTACAAATTCCTCGTCCGCCACCGCGTCCTGGAACAAACACCCATCCGCAACCTGTCGTTGCCCAAATTGCCAAAGCGGCTGCCCCGATTCCTCACGATCGACCAGATGAAAGCGCTGCTCGAGGCGCCTCTGAAATCGATTCCGGCACAAACGACCCCGCGCCGCGGGCGGCCGGTGTCGGCGCCGGTGTGTCTGCGGGACGTGGCGATTCTTGAAACGATTTATTCCTGCGGACTGCGGGCGAGCGAGCTGTGCGGGATGCGGGTTGAGGATGTGGATTTCAACGAGCAAGTCATCCGGGTTCGGGGCAAGGGACGGAAGGAACGGCTGGTGCCGGTCGGTGCCCCGGCGCTGGATGCGATCCGGCGTTACTGGGAGGTTTTGCCGAGGCCGCCGGGGTCGGCCGAACCGGTTTTTCTGGCGCAGACGCGTACGCCCGGGCCCGTGAGTCCGCGCGACCTGGCGCGGCGTTTGAAGAAGTATTTGATCCTGGCGGGGTTGGATTCCCAGCTCACCCCGCACAAGCTCCGTCACAGCTATGCCACTCATTTGCTGGACGCAGGAGCGGACCTGAGAAGTGTACAGGAGCTCCTGGGCCATGCCCACTTAGTGACCACACAGGTTTACACCCATCTCACAACCGAGCGATTGAAAAGGGCTTACGACGCCGCTCACCCCCGGGCCTAGGCTGGCATATTAGCTGCAAAGGCTCCCCCCGATCCGGGAACCAAGGGACACAGATCACAAGGGCTATGTACACGGGCAACGGATGTTTGGTGGCCAAGTGTGACGATTTTTACGAGAATATGTCTCGGGGTGCTAATCAGGGTTTTGTCGACGCTGCTATCGGTGCTGTTCCTCAGCACAGGTTTTACGGCGCGCGCGCAGCTTTTCTGGGACATCAACGGCCGGACGACGGGTGCTTCGGGTGGGACGCAGGCACGAGGAATTGAGCACGAGCAGCAGGACGGCTGGGACTTCAGCGCCTGGAGATCCGTGGTCAAGAACAAGCCCTGGCCAGGCACCAACGCCAGGAAGTCCACCACGTCGAACACGGCATCGGCCAAGTCCTCAGGTCGACCAGAAGCAACCTACTACGCCTGGGCTGGTCGAACGATCACCATGAAGGCCAACGGTCATCGACTACATCATCGAGCGCGAGCAACTACCTGATCGGCACCATCATCCCCATCACGGCAACCTGGGACGATCGAAACCTGGCCTGGAAACCCTGAACAAGGGCATGTCGACGGCTGGAACGCCTGATCCTGGAACAAGGCACGCTGCTATCGAACAACGACCTGCTCGCTGCGCGAAGGGCATGATCGAGCTCGACGGCGACTTCGCGCCCTCGGCGCGCCTGGATCATCGGCAACAACGTCACCGCGACCTCGACCTCACCAGCGGCCTGAACTGACCGACGGCCTGGTCATCGCCACGGCGGCTCGCGCTGCTGTACTTCGATCGTCGCTATTGACCTGCCCAAACCACCCTCGCCGGCAACCTGTTCCTGGGCGACCGCAACTGCCATGGCCGGTTCACCCTCAACATCACCGGCGGCGACATCGACGGTGAGCGGCGTGATCCAGAACGGATTGGCGCGCGCCCGGACAGCCTGATCAAAACCGGCAACGGCTCCCTGATCCTGAGCGGGGCCAACACGTTCAGCGGCGGATTGCAGAACCTGGCCGGCCCTCTACCTGGGCAACGACAACGCCGCCGGGTCTGGAACACCGACGCTGGGCGACGGATCGACGATCGCGGCGGGCCAACGGATCGCGCACGATCAACAACGCCTTGAGCATCCTGGGCAACGTGAGCTTCGGGGGCCTGGACACGCTGACGTTCAACAGCAGCTTCAACCTGGGCGGCGACCGTGTTCACGATCTGGAACACGACGATCTTCAACGGCGTGATTGGCGGCAGCGGTTATTCGCTGACCAAACGCGGGACGGGCACGATGGTGTTTTCGAACGGGGCGAACAACTTCGGCGGCGCAGGCCGGCGCCTGGCGGTGGAAGCCGGGACGGTGGGCCTGGGCAACAACAACGCGGTCGGCGCCAGCGGCACAGCCCTGGTGCTCAACGGCGGATCTGTGGCGGCGTGGAACGCGGCGCGAACGATCGGCAACACGCTGGTGATTTCAAACAACCCGGGATCGTGGGCGGCTGGGCCTGACGTTCTCGGGCAGCGTGAGCAACCTGGGCGGCAGCCACGTGCTGAGCGTGAGCAACACGGCGCTGACAAGCTTTGCGGAACCACCGAGCCTTGCCGGGAACAACCAGGTCGACGCTGACGCTGGACGTGGCGGGCACGAGCGGCGGCCGACGATCTGGAGCGCGATCCAGAACGGCGCCGGGACAGGCGCGGGCAGCCTGGTGAAGAACGGCGCGGGCAACCTGGCCTTGAACGGCACGGCAGCCAATACCTTCAGTGGCGGACTGACGGTGAACGGCGGGACGGTGACGGTGCGTGCTGGCCCGCTGGGCGCCGGGGCGGTGACGGTGAACGCCGCGACGGTGAACGTGGAACGCATGAACTGGTCGATGAGCACGCTGACGATGGCCGGCGGCGTCGATCAACGGCGGCAGCGTGATCACCCCGACTTCGGTGCAGGCGCAGAGCGGCGCGATCAATGTGAGCGTGGCCGGGACGGGATCGCTGATCAAGAGCGGCGCCGGGACGATGACACTGAGCGGCTCGAACAGTTACAGCGGCGGAACGACGATCAACGGCGGTGTGCTCAACGTGAACAACACGCGGGGCAGCGGGACGGGGAGCGGGACGGTGACGCAGAACAGCGGCGGGCGGTTGGGCGGGACGGCAGCGTGGGCGGCGCGGTGGTTTTGAACGGTGGCAAGATTGGAGCAGGGACGAGCGGCGTGGGGAGCCTGGGCACGGTGAACGAGACGTGGAACCCGGGATCGAGTTTGCTGGTGGATTTGCAGGATGTGGCGAGCGGAGAGGGTGTGGGCTGGGACGTGGTGAAGATCACGGGGAGCCCGGCGGTGAACGGACGGGCAACCCGATCCTGGTGGATTTGAGTTCGCTGACGCTGGGCGGGGCGTCAAGCGGTGTATAATTTCAATGCGAGCCAGAGTTACAACTGGCGGATCCTGAGCACGACGGCGGGGATCACGTTCGGATCGGGCCAGAGCCTGTCGACGGCGCTTCAACTCAGCACCGCGCACTTCGCCAACAACACCGCCGGCGGCCACTTCAGCCTCGCCCTCGCCAATGGAAACAAGGACCTGGTGGTTGGATTCACTCCCGGAGCCGTGCCCGAGCCGAACGCGTGGTCGATGGTGGGCATCGGTTTCGCCATCCTTTACATCGGCCGCATCCGCCGCCGGCAGGTTTGAGTTCCACCTTCAAAGTTCAGCCGTAAGCCGGGGCGACAGTTCCGGAATCAACGCGGAGACGCGGAGACGCGGAGAATCGCAGAGACGGCGTTGCTGACAGGAACTCATGAAGCGTGCGTTAGCCTGCCAGGAAGGCCTTTCACGGTGACTCGGTGCAACCAGCAACTTGCAACTTGCAACCAGCAACCTTGCGTTTGCTCCCAATTTCGCCTTGCAAAGCGGGTGCGGTCCATGTTCATTATCCGTCCGCTCATGGCTGGGTAGCTCAGTTGGTAGAGCAGAGGACTGAAAATCCTTGTGTCGGCGGTTCAATTCCGCCCCCAGCCACCACTTTTCAAGGCAGAAGGGAGAAGGCAGAAGGGAGAAGGAGAGACTCCCGGCAGGGCTTCGAGAGGAAATTCCATTGATGACGGTTCATTTAGGCTGATCATGTCGCAATTTGAATTCGTGTCTTCGACCGACCAGGCGTTTTGGTAGGGCGCCGCGCCGCAGCGGCGGCCGCGCGGAGCGCGGCCCTACCACGGCAGGTTGCTCCCAAACTGTAAATCAGGACACTGCCTTTAGTTTGTATCGCTTGAATTTCACGTGCTTATCGGGTTTCCTGAACTTCAGACACGCCGTGAGAGGTGCGGCGGGAGAACATCACATGCGAGCAGAATTATGAAAGAGCGCAGGAAGAAATCGAATGGCGCGGCGCCGCAGCGGCGGACGCCGGAATTGAAGAAGGGCAAATACAGCGACGGTCATCCGCTGCACGAGCTGCAATACCTGGAGACGAAAATCATTCTCAAAGGCGAGCGGTTCACGTCGGTGGAATCGTTCCAGCAATTTGCGAAGGTGGTGAAGCGGGCGGCGGAGAATGCGGATGTGGATTTCTCGCGGAAAGGGTTCAAGGACGCGCGGCCGCGGATTCGGGAGGTGTTGTTTTTGGATACGGCGGACTTCCGGCTGTATAACAACGCGTTTATTTTGAGGCGGCGGCAGGATTACGTGGATGGGTTTGCGGTGGGGGATCCGGAGATTGTGTTCAAGTACCGGCACCCGGATCTGCAGAAGGCGGCGGAGATGGATGTGCGGCCGAAGATTTCAGGGGAGTACAAGGTCAAGTTCAAGGCGGAGGCGCTGCCGTTGAAGGAGCAGGTGGGCGGGATCCGGCTGTTGTATTCGCACAACGTGGAATTTCCGCTGAGCGCGGTGCGGGAGGCGGACCGGACGTCGATGGCGACGTTGCTGCGGGTGTTGCCGGCGCTGGGGGCGCTGCAGGCTTCGACGGGCGAGCGGCTGGAGTTGGTGAATGCGACGGCGGTGGAGGAGGTGTTGCTGGATCTCGGCATGCTGGATTTTGGGAAGGGGATGCAGGCGAAGTGCGATATTTCGGTGTGGCGCAGCCGCGGCGACCAGAAGCAGCTCGTGGGGGAATTTGCATTCCAGGTGAAGGCGAAGCGGAGGGACGAGCTTCACGCGATTGCCTTGAAGCGCGCGGAACAGTTTTTCATCGCGCTGCAGTATGCGGCGCAGGACTGGCTGGCTTTGGGTTCGACGAAGACCGGGGCGGTTTACCGGTTAAAGGGAAACCCGCCGCACAGCCACGAGTGACGCGCGGGCGTGCGGGATGAAACTGAGCGAACGATTTCTGAAGGACGACCTGGCAGGCGTTCATTTCGCCGTGAACGTCTTCATCGCCACGACCGTTCTTTGGTTGCTGCTGCGCTGGTGGGCGGGGTTGAATCCGATCTGGGCGATCAGCTCGATGATTGCGGCGAGCGATCCGAAGGTGAAGCAGGCGCTGAGCACCTTCAAGGGGCGCATGACCAACGCGGCGTTGGGTTGCGCGGTGGGATTGATCTTCCTGGTCCTGGCGGGCAGGCACGAGATTGCGCTGCCGATCGCGATGGCGGTGACCGTGCTGATATCCACTTATTTTGTGCGGATCCAGGTCATGTGGCGCCAGGCGCCGATCACGGCCGCCATCGTGCTCGCGGCCGGGTGGTCGCATGGCAAGGAGTTTGACGCGGTGGAGATCGGGATTCGCCGTGTGGGAGAGGTGATGCTGGGTTGCGTGGTGGGGGTGGCGGTGTCGTGGCTGATGTCGAAAGTCTGGCCGCTGTCGGAGCCCAAGGCGGCCTAGCGAGTGCGGAGTGCGGGGTGTGGAATAGGAGCACCGGTTTGCTCTGGTCAAACGAAGTTCTTCCGCGGATTCTGTGAGCGGCGTGACGCGGGCAGTTTCGGCAATTGGATTGATTCTTGTGGCCCTGTCGCTGCCGTTCCGTCCCTGAAACGTCATGAGAGACCCGTTATTGCAGAAGCCATGGGCCGTTCCCCCCTTTGTGGTGTTGCTTGGATGGTTCTGCCTTCTGCTTCATCCCGGTCCGGCGGGCGCTGCGGCGCCCGCGACGACGAACGCGGCGGCGGGGGACGGCGCCCGGTCGTTTCGTCATCCGGGGCTGATCAATTCCAGGGCGGAGCTGGACCGGGTGAAGGCGGGGATCCAATCCGGCGAGGAACCGTGGGCGTCGGCGTTCAATCGCCTGAAAAATTCAGGCTACGGAAAACCAAGCTGGACACCCCGCCCGCTGGCGGTGGTCCATGCGAACGGAAGGGAGGCGGAAATTGAGAACGAGGATGCCAAGGCGGCGTACGCCCAGGCGTTGCTCTGGTATTTCACGGGGAACGAGGCTTATGCCAGGAAGTCGGCCGAGATCCTGGATGCCTGGTCCGGAGTGCTCACGAACCATGTCAGCACCGACCAACAGCACGCCCTGGTCGCAGCCTGGTGCGGGTCCGTCTTTCCGCTGGCCGCGGAGATCCTGCGATCCAGCTACCCGGGATGGACCACGAACGAGACGAAGCAGTTTTCCGCGATGTTGAACCGCGCGTTTCTGCCGTTGATCTTTCCCGGCAACGCCGCGATCAACGGGAACTGGGAGCTGTCGATGAGCGATGCGCTGATGTGCATCGGGGTGTTCAACGAAGACGCGGCGGCATTCGACCGCGGCGTTTTTCTGTGGCGCAAACGCGTGCCGGCCTATTTCTACCTGTCATCCGACGGACCCACTCCCGTCCGGCCGTATGGGACCCGCAAGCTGGATTCCGATGCGGCGCTGTTTGATTACTGGTACAAGCCGGCCCGGTATTTTGACGGCCTTTGCCAGGAGACGCGCCGCGATTACGGTCATCACATGCAGATGGGGCTGGCGTCCGCGATCAATGCCGCGGAGATTGCGTATCACCAGGGGCTCGACCTTTATTCCGAGAACGACCGGCGGTTCGTGGAGGCGATGGAGTTTCAGGCGGGCGCATTGATTGGGAAGCCGGTCCCGGGCGCGTATTTTCCCGACGGCTTTGTCGCCTCGGATGTATTGCCGACGTGGGAGATTGCCTACAACCATTTTCACAACCGGAAGGGATTTGGGCTGCCATCGGTCGAGGTCCTGATTCTCACGAAGGTCAGAAACTCGGATTTCACCGCGATGTGCAATTTGGCCTGGGAAAGCCTGACGCATGCGGAAGTCGATGGGAAAGGTCGCTGAGGGATGCCTTGACTCCTGTGGCGGGTTTCAGATGCTGCGGAGGTGCCGGGCTTGAGCGGCGTCGAGTTCTGAAAACGTTATACGGATATTTATTGAGGCAGGTCATTGCCACCCTGGCGATGACGGTGGTGGTGTTCACACTGGCGCTGCTGCTGGGGAGCGTGCTGCGCGAACTATTGCCGCTGTTGATGAGCCGGCAGGCGTCGCTGGGATTCGCGGCGCAGGCGGTGGGATTGCTGATTCCGTTCGTGAGCGCGTTCGCGCTGCCGATCGGGGTGCTGACGGCGACGCTGCTGGTGTTCGGGCGATTCAGCGCCGACCAGGAACTGACGGCGGCGCGGGCTAGCGGGGTGAGCTTGCTGTCGCTGGTGCTGCCAATTCTCGCGCTAAGCTTGCTGTTGTGCGGCGTCAGCGCCCTGGTGAATCTCGACGTCGGACCCCGCAGCCGGGTGCAATTCAAGGATCTCACCAACCGGCTGAAAGTGGAATTGCTGTCCAACCTCCAGCTTCCCGAAGGCCGGCCCATTTACGATTTCACGAACTACGTGGTGTTCATCGGGAAAAATCGCAACCGGGAGCTGCAGGACGTTCACCTGCTCCAGTTGCGCAACGAGACGAATGTGGAAGTGACGCTGGACGCGCCGCGAGGTCGGATCGAGGTGAACCTGACGAACCAGAGCATCATGTTGCACTTGTTTGACGCGCGAATCATGCGGCTGGACAACGGGCTGGTGGCGGTGGCGGGGGAGACGCAGACACAGCTCGACTGGCGCGGCGCCACCAACAAACAGGAGCGGGTTTCGATCAGCAACATGACGTTCCGCCAGTTGCGGGAGGAATTGCGCACCTGGGAGCAGCGAATCCATGAACCGGTCTACGGCTCCGAGGATTCCGCCCAGGACCTCCGGAAACGCAACCAGCAACTCCAGAAAAAGCGCGACGACCTGATCGAGCCCATCCGCGTGCAGATGAACCGGCAGCTCGCGTCTTCGTTCGCCTGCTTCAGTTTTGCGCTCATCGGAATCCCGCTGGGCATCCGGGTGCACCGGCGGGAAACCAACGTCGGATTCGGCATCGCCCTGGCGCTGGTGTGGGTGTATTACGCCCTGATGAGCTTCGCCGGCTCGCTCGAGAACCGGCCGGAACTCGCGCCCCACATCCTGATCTGGATTCCGGGCTTCCTGTTCCAGGCCATCGGGGCGGTGCTGCTGTGGCGCGCGAACAGGGGAATCTGATTTTCTAACAGTTAAATGAGTTGAATAGTTAAAAGGGTTAAATGGAGACCGCGCGGCATTGTCTTTACCATTCAACGATTCAACCGTTTAACAATTCAACCCTTTCTCCGAAAAACCTTCTGCATGGACGCCTGGTCGACGGGTTTGATGAGCATTTCGTCGATGTTGATGTGGGCGGGGCGGGAGGCGATCCAGACCAGGGTCTCGGCGATGTCTTCGGCCGTGAGCGGGCGCATGCCTTCGTAAACTTTCCGGGCGCGGTCGGCGTCGCCCTTGAATCGGACCAGGGAGAACTCCGTTTCCGCGAGGCCGGGATCGAGGGAGCCGACGCGGATGCCGGTGCCGTTCAGTTCGAGTCGCAGAGCGCGGGTGATCTGGAGTTCGGCGGCTTTGGCGGCGCAATAGACGGCGCCGCCCTCGTAGGCGGTGTGGCCGGCGATGGAGCCGATATTCAGAATGGAAGCGCCGGCGTCATGCGGCATCAAAGGGAGAATGGCGCGGGTGACGCGCAGGATTCCCAGGACATTGCTTTGAATCATCGCCTCCCAGTCCGCGTCCTTGCCCTGGGCCACAGTGTCGAGGCCGTGCGCGCCGCCGGCGTTGTTGATGAGGACGTCGACGCGGGGGGAGATTCGCCTGACCCAATCGGCGAATTCCGTGACGCTGTCGGTGCGGGAGACGTCGAGTCCGTGAAATTCCGCCTTGGGTGCGCCGGCCGACCTTGCCTCGGCGGCGACTTTTTTGAGGTGTTCGATTCGCCGGGCGCCGAGGATGAGATGGGCGCCTTCGGCGGCGAAGGCGCGGGCGGCGGCGGCGCCGAACCCGCTGGAGCCGCCGGTAACCAGGATCCATTTGCCCTGGAGTGAAAGCCTCATGGGGGATCGCCGTCGGCTGGTGGCCGTCGGCTGGGGGGAATTAATGATCCTTGGGTTTGTCCCCGGTATCCGCCGCGGATTCCTGTTTCAACCAGAGGAGCAGGGCGGGTCCGAAACAGACCGTCAGGCCGATGGGGATGGCGATGAATCCCCAGATATTCGAATCTTGCATAGGTGTTCGCGGCCAAGATGCATCGGCGCGCGTGAAAGTAAAGTTTAACCTTTAAGCTGCAGCGGCGATTGTAGCTTTACGAGCATGGTGATCCGCGATCTGACCATCGCGGCTACCAACGCGGAGTGAAAGTAGCCGCGATTGTGAAATCGCGGAGGGGGGCAAAGGGAAACCGCAATCTAACGATTGCGACCAGGGGCAGAGCGTAAGCCATGCCATGTTTTCCTTGTGGATTTTGAAAAGACGATTAAGATAGTCAGAACTCATGGCTCAGGGCTTACAACTATCGCAGCGTTTAACGCAGTCGCTGGTATTGGCGCCACAACTCCAGCAGTCTTTGGCGTTGTTGCAGGCGCCGACGCTCGAACTTAAGGCATTGGTCGAGCAGGAATTGCAGCAGAACCCCGTCCTGGAGGAAACCCCGGTGGCGGAGGTGGAAATCCAGGAACGCGAAACCCGCGACGGGGAGTCGCCCGCCCCGGAGGCCGCCGCGGATCCTTCCGAACCCCCGGCCGACCTGACGTTTGATCCGGCGACGGAAAAGCCGAGCGACGCGCCGGTGGACGATTTCCAGGCGGAATTCGAGCGGCTGGCGCAACTGGACCAGGAATGGCGGGATCATTTTGCGCAGACCAATGTTCCGATGCGGCGGTCGGCCGAGGACGAGGAGAAGCGCCAGTTCATGTTCGACTCGCTGGTCGTGGCGACGTCGCTGCAGGAAATGCTGCTGGAGCAGGTCCGGGAATCCACGTTGAAAGAGGATCAATGGCCGGTGGCGGAGTTGATCATCGGGAACATCGATGACTACGGGTATTTGAAAGCGACGGTGGAGGAACTGGGCGCGACGACGGGGCTGCCGCCGGAGAAAATCCTCGACGTGCTGAAAGTGATTCAGACGTTTGATCCGCCCGGCGTGGGAGCGCGCGATTTGCGCGAGTGTCTTTTGTTCCAGATGGAGCGGGCGGGCCAGCAGGAGACGCTGGAATACCGGATCGTCCGCGATTTCATGGAAGCCCTCGGCAAGCGCCGCATTCCGGAGATTGCGCGCGGGACGGGATGCGAGGTGGACGAAGTGCAGGAGGCGCTGGAGCGGATCGCCCGGCTCGAGCCGCGTCCGGGCCGCGCGTTTCTGCCGGACAACGACCAGTATGTGTTGCCGGAAGTTTTCGTGCAGCGGTCGGGCGACGATTTCAACATCACGACGAACAACGAGCACATTCCTCATCTGCGGATCAGCAATACCTACAAGGACCTGATGGCGCAGGGGGAGAATTCAGCCGAAGTGCGGAACTACATCCGTGAAAAAATCCGCGCCGGAAAATTTCTCATCAAGAGCCTGCACCAGCGGCAGCAGACGATTCTCAACATCGCCCGCGAAATCGTCCATCGCCAGCGGGAGTTCATGGAAAAGGGCGTCGCGTTCCTGAAGCCGCTCACCATGGTCCAGGTCGCCGAAGTCGTCGGGGTGCATGAAACCACGGTCAGCCGGGCCGTCTCGGGGAAATACATGGACACGCCGCAGGGCATCTTCGAGATGAAGTATTTCTTCACCGCCGGCATTCAGACGGCCAGCGGGGACGGATTGTCCAACACCAGTGTGAAGGACATGATCTCCGAAATTTTCAAAAAGGAAGATCCCGGCAAACCGCTGTCCGACCAGGAGGTGGTGAAGATGCTGAAGGAAAAAGGCATCGTGATCGCCCGCCGGACGGTCGCCAAGTATCGCACGGAGCTGAACATCCTGCCGTCGAACTTGCGCAAAGTGTATTAAGGCGGACCGGGGTTGTGGAGTTTCGGATTTTTGGAGTGCGGGTTGCCGCGCCATTCCTATCGAATAATCCATTGATCCGGAGAGGACCAGGATGAGGACGAGGACGAGGACGATTCGGGGATCCAAAAATCCATCAATCCACTGATCCACCGACTCCACCCCCACATTCCCCTCAAGTCCGCGGCGATCTTTCCGATAACCCTCGTGGAACTGGACAACATTTCTGCGGGGATAAAGGCAACCTGAGAGTTGCATCCCCGCCAAGTCCATTTCTGGAACCGGCCTCCCGGGTTCAACCTCCCAATTTCCCGCCGTCCTGGATCGATCTGAGAATTTCCGCCAGGATCTTGCTCGTCTGGCCCGCGCGTTCGGTGTAGGAATCGGGCGACTCTGGCAGGACGACCGGCCGGACTCGCGGGACGTAGGACAGGTAATCCAATCCGGCGCGGTGCGCGGCGTGGCGCAGGTAGATTTCCTTGAGACAAGCCAGTTCGCTGGAGGTCGATGGCCGGTGGACGAGTCCGACGATCGCGCCTTCGCGCAGCGACCGTTTGCCGATCCAGCGTTCCATCCAGAATTTCACCGGCTGCGGAAGATCGCCGGCGGGGGTGACGACGAAAACGATCAGGTCCGCGACCAGGGCCATGCGGGTGGCGGCGGCGGATCGGGCGGACTGGGCGAGTGCGCTGAAGGAAATCCAGAGGATCTCCATGTTTTCGGGTTTATCGTCCGGTTCCGGAAGGGGATGGCAGCGCAGCGCGTATTCGCGGGCGGGGAGGTTTTCGTAGATAACAAGGATCCGGCGAGGCTCGGTTTTGAATCCCGGCTTGGTTCTTTCTGGAGCAGGCTTGAGCATAACCACATCCACGTATCCCACCCGGACCGACTGCAAACCTTGCTGTGAACAGCTAAAACTTCCCCAACCTTGACAGGAAAATCAAGCAAAATCTGCACGCCAACAAGAATTTGCGAATGGTTTCGAGCCTCGGAAACCCGCGGCGCGGCTGGGTCAGGTCGATCGCCAGCGTTTTTGTCTGAGCGCCCGCGGCCGCCTTGTTCTCGACGGTCCGATCTGAGAGCGCCCGGGGTTCTCCGTTCTCGTCAAAAACTCTTTGCTTTTCATCCGCCGGCCCGGTATTTGGTCACACGATGGTTCAACGGCAACCCAGCTAACCCTCCGAATTCCGTGTCAACAACCGCATTTCATCCCAGCATCGAAGGCGCCCAGCACGGCGCGAAATCGCTCGAACAATTCCTCGAATTCGCCCGGCAATCCGGCGCCACAGGCGCGCAGCCGTCCAATTTCATGCTCCAGGACGGCGCGAAATTC
This sequence comes from Verrucomicrobiota bacterium, assembly GCA_046346665.1. Classification (GTDB taxonomy): domain Bacteria; phylum Verrucomicrobiota; class Verrucomicrobiia; order Limisphaerales; family JAXMHQ01; genus JAXMHQ01. The sequence continues at coordinate 15,600 of JAXMHQ010000018.1, read as the reverse complement.
AAATCCGCCGCCTCGGTTCGCGATGCGTTCGCCCGCGCGGAGTTGTCGCTCGACGGCGTTTCGGCGCACTGCCCGTTCTGGGTTCACACGACGGCCTGGACCGGCAGCCCGACGGTGCGACCGTTTCTGCCCCCGGAAATCGCCCGCAAACCCGCCGCCGAAATCGAGGCCTGGTCGGAGAAATACCTGCTCGGGCTGATGGATCTTTGCGCCGAGTTGGGCGTGAAGATCATCCCGATGTTCTGGGGTGTGGCGTTCGGTTGGGAACTGGCGACGGGTTATCCGTGGGGATTCTGGAAGGGCGGCGACTACGACCTGGTGAAGGAAGGCGAGGAGCGGTTTGTGTCGCTGACCGCGAAGCTGCGCCAGCACGCCCGCACGCTGGGAATCGTGCTGGCCCACGAGATTCATCCTGGAACCGGAGCGATGTGCGCGGACGATTTTCTGCGGCTGGTGGACGTGTGCGAGGGCGACAAGTGCCTCGGGGTGAACGCGGATCCGTCGCACTGCTGGGAGGGAGAGAGCTGGGAAACGCGGTTCCAAAAGGTCGCGTCGCGGATTTATGCGTGTCACGTGAAGAACTACGTGATCCGGGCCGGCCTGCCGTTGAGGTGCATGGAAGGCGGCTGGCCGAAGCGGGCGATGCAGTTTGTGGACATTCCGACGGGCGACCTGAACATGACGCGCTACGTGGAGTTGCTGATTCACAGCGGCTACCCGCAGCGTTACCAGCAGTTGATGAACCGGAAATCCGCGCCGCTGGTGGTGGAGGCGGAGAGTGCCTATCGAGAATTGGACGCCACCAGCGCGAACGGCATCCGGTATGTGAAGGAGCATCTGTGTTTCCCGCTGGCCGCCGGGTCGTTCGAGGAAGGCATGGGAGCCTGAGGGGAGTGCGGAATGCGGAGTGCGGAATTCTCGGTGGGACGAGACTCCGTCGAGCCCTGGAAAAGTCTGGATTGATGGATTTTTGGATTGCTGGATAAATGGAGGGGACAGCCGCGCGGAGTCATCCAACAATCCACAAATCCATTTATCCAATTATCCGTAAGATGAATGGGCTCGACGGAGTCTCGCCCCACCGAGGATTGGCCGCCAGGATTCCGCATTCCGCACTTGGGTTACCGCTTTGGCGAATTGGTTTCCGCCGGGGGCGGGGTGAGGGATTTGATCAGGCCTTCGTAGCGGGCGGCGTCCTCGGTGTGATTGAGGTGCCGGGCGAGGTTGAGCAGGCGGTGGTAAATGTCCAGGCGATTGGGGTAATCGGGATTTTCCTGCAGTAATTTCAGCAGATCGTCGTAGGCTTCCTGGTTGCGGCCGGCGTCGGCGAGGCGCTGGGCGAGGGTGAGCCGGATCCGGACTTTTTGCTGGGGGGTGGGTTCGAGCTTGAGCGCGCGTTCGTCGAGTTCGATGGCGGAGGAGGGTTTTCCAATCTGCTCGCAGAGGTCCGCCAGCTTTTCGCTGAGCACTGGGCTTGTGCGCGAGATTTCCGCCTGTTCGAGAAAATCGGCCATGACCGCCGGGGAGACGCCCCGGGCCAGGTTGAGATTGGCGACGCGGAGAAACGACCATTGCGCCCAGGGGCTCTTGCGCCGGACGAGTTCGTCGTGGAGTTCCTGTGGCGGTCGGGCGTTGGGGCGGTAGAGCGGGTCGCCGACGACGGTGGTTTGCCATGAGAGCAAGGGCTGGCAGGCGTAGGCGGCTTCGCCGAAAGTCATGTTGAAATATAGGAAACGCGCGAGAAAAATCGCGATCTGCGGCGTGCCCGAGAGGTAGGGTTCGTCGACGCAACCCATGCTGGCGGTGGCGCCTTTGGCAAGCAGCGGTCCCACCCAATTCTGGGTGGTGCTGCGCAAATTGGCGGCGCTGTAGGAATGCAGGTGATAGGCAAACGCACCCGGCATGAACTCCACCTCGGTCCGCGTGAACGGCCCGGAGACATTGCCGTCGTACCAGCCGCAATAAATCGCCACCTGGCTCAGCGGAAATTCGGCCGGGAAGGTTTCCGGCCTCTCGTCCACGATCGTTTCAAACCCGAGATGGCGGCAGATCTCGGCCCCGTCGCGCAGCCAGTCGTCGCCCATCTTATAGCCGGGATCCTGGATGCCGCGCAGGTCGAAGTAGGCACGACCCCAGAGCCCGTTGGCCTCCGCGAGCAGGGCCTTGTCAACCAGTCCGCGGGCGGTGTCCGCCGTGGGGCCGTCCAGCCGGGTCACCAGGAGCACGCCGTTGGTGGGACTTAGAAAATCGGCGTTCGTGGCGCTGTAGACCGGGCTGGGGATGAAGCCGGTGATGGGCAGGTGCTGATCGAACAGCGGCAGCAGGGCGAGTTCGCTGTCGACCGCGGCTTCGTTGCGCCTGAATTCGGGGCGGAGGCTTTCCTCGATGGGTTCCTTGACGGAAGGATCGCGGTTGATTTTGAAGGGGACGCCGTAGCAGAGGACTGCGTAGCGGATTTTCGACCGAGTCACCTTGAACACGACATGCGGTTTGTTGTTCGTGTCGCGCACGGTTTCGGATCCGACCTGCCATAACTTCCGGTCTTCGAGCAACTGGGCCAGCGGGCGCTGCAGGTTGTCATGAAATTCCGAACGTGAAATTTCCGGCGTGGTGGGCAGGGCGAAGCCGAACACCTGGTTGGTGGGGACGTGCCGGCGCTGGGCGTAATACTCCGCGAGCGACCGGGATTCCGGCGCGCGGGAGTTATAGACAACAATGACCTGGCTCCCCGGTTCCTCGCAGGACCCGGCGGCGATCGCGGCCGCCATGAAAGCGAGCGCGATCCAGCGGCGGCAATTGAAAAGAAAGCGCATGGTTCTCCGCATCAAGCCGTCACCTTCAAGCCGTCGTAGGCGAGGATCACGCCGGCCGGCAATTCGGCTTGCGCGGGTTCGTGGTCGTAATCGTGCGTCAGGTGCGTGAAGTAAGTGCGGGGCGCCGCAATTCGCCGCGCCGCCGTCAGGGCCTCGTCCAGGCACATGTGGGTCGGGTGCGGCTCCCGCCGCAGCGCATCCAGCACCGCGACTTCCACGCCGCGAATTTTTTCGACGGCCTCCGGCGGCACTTCCTTGCAATCGCTCAAATAAGCCAGTCGCTTCCTTCCACCCTGCACAAACAGGTAGCCGTAGGTCTGGATCGACCCGTGCGGCAACGGCAACGGAACGAGTTCGAGGTCGCCGATGCGAAACGGGCCGTCGATCACGTGCGGTTCCGGGATGAAATAGCCTTTCGGGGTGGGGCCTTCGCGGAAGGCGTATTGGAAGACGCGTTTCAGCACCTCCATCGTCAGCGCGTTGGCGTAAATCGGCAGGGCTTTCCCGCCCCGGAGATCGCAGAATCGCCGGCAGTCGTCCAGTCCCATGATGTGGTCGGCGTGCGGGTGGGTAAAGACCACCGCGTCGAGCCAGCGCAGATTTTCGCGCAACGCCTGCAGGCGGAACTCGGGCGAGGTGTCCACCACGATTTTGGCCTCGGGCGTTTCCACATAAATCGACGGGCGGGTGCGGTGATTTTTGGGATTGGCGAGGAAGGATGCCGGGTAATCGACCCCGATCATCGGGACGCCCTGGGACGTGCCGGAGCCGAGGAAGATAAATTCAAAATTCTTTTTGCCGAATTCGGTCATATCCGTTCAAACTGTGTGCGCGGCAATGTAATCATGTTGACCCTGTTGCGCATCAAAAACCTCGCGCTGGTGACGGAACTCACCCTCGAGTGGCAGCCGGGTTGCACCGTCATCACGGGCGAGACCGGCGCCGGCAAATCCATCCTCATCGGCGCCCTCAACCTCCTGCTCGGCGGCCGCGCCGACCGCGCCATCGTCCGCGACGGCGCCGACACCTGCCTCGTGGAGGCCATTTTCGACATCCGCCGCCTCAAGGCCCCGATCGCTGAATTTCTGGAGGAACACGGAATCGAACCCTGCGATCAGCATCAACTCGTGCTGCGCCGAACCGTGTCCATCGCCGGCGCCAATCGCCAGTTCATCAACGGATCACCCGCCACGCTGGCCGTCCTGTCCGAGCTCGGCGAATGGCTCGTCGACATCCACGGCCCGCACGAGCACCAGTCGCTGCTGCATGCCGACCGGCAGTTGCTCATCCTGGATGCCTTCGGCGGACTCGACCCGGCGCGGGCGTCGTTCGCGGAACAGTTGAAGCGGCTGGCGGCGATTGAAGCGGAGAAGGCCGCGCTGATTGTGGATGAAAAAACTTACGCGCAACAGCTCGACCTGTTGCAGTTCCAGGCGAGTGAAATCAGCGCCGCGCGACTGCAACCCGGCGAGGACGAAACTGTCGAGCAGGAACATCGCCGCGCCGGCAACGCCGCCCGGTTGCTCCAGCTCTGCCAGTCCGCCCTCGATTTGCTCGGCGAAAACGACGCCTCGCTGCTCACCCAGGCGGGCCACGTCGGGCGCGCCCTCGCCGAATTGCACCGGCTCGATCCCGGTGCGGACGCCATCGTCCAGCAGCACGACCAGGCGGTTTCAAACCTCCGCGAGTTGCAGTCGGAACTGGCGCGGTATGCCGATAAAATCGATCTCGACCCGGAGCGATTGCAGCAGCTCGAGGAGCGGCTCAATTTGCTGCAATCCTTGAAGCGGAAGTACGGGCCCGGCCTGGACGCGGTGATTGCTTTCGGCGAAGAGGCGGCGCGGCGGTTGAAGCAACTGCAGCAGCGTGACGCGGAACTGGCGCGGTTGAACGCCGAACTCGAAAAGGCCGGGGCCGAACTGCGCCGCCAGGGCGAGGCGCTGTCGCGCGAGCGCCGCAAAGTGGCGCCCAAACTGGCGCGGGCCGTGAGCAAACAACTGGCCGATCTCGGATTCAAGCAGAGCCGGTTCGACGTTGAATTCGCCGCGGAACCCGCCGCGCCGAATGCGAGCGGCACGGACCGGATTGAGTTTCAATTCGCCCCCAACCCCGGCGAACCTTCCAAGCCGCTGCGATCCATCGCGTCCTCCGGCGAACTCGCGCGCGTCATGCTCGCGCTTAAGACGGTGCTGGCCGCCGAAGACCAGGTGCCGGTGCTGGTGTTCGACGAGGTGGACGCGAATGTCGGCGGCGAGACGGCGAAAACGGTCGGTGATAAAATGCGTCAGATCGCCGCGCAACGGCAGGTCGTCTGCATCACGCACCTGCCCCAGGTCGCCGCGGCGGCGGACACGCACTTCGTCGTGTCGAAGCATGTCGTGTCCGGCCGGACAATTTCGGAGGTCCGGCTGCTGGAAGGGCGGGATCGCGTGGCGGAATTGACGCGCATGCTGGGCGGCCAGACCGATGCCGCGCGGAAGCACGCCGAGGCCCTCCTGGAGCGCCCGTAGCCGCGATTGTAACATCGCGGTCGGGCACCGCAATCTCACGATTGCGGCTGCGAAAAGCGTCTGGTAGGAGCCGACGTGAGGAGGCTCTGAGAGGGAGCGAGGCTTTGATCTTGCCTCAATTCCCGCGCATCCGGGGAACCGCAATCTCACGATTGCGGCTACGGAAGGCGGCGGCTGCGGGGCATGAGGTGCCAGGCCGCGATCACCACGCAGAGCCAGGCAAACCAATCGCCGTGCCGATGAAAAAACGTCGGCTTTCGGACCGTGCCGGGCGCGGGCAGGGGGATGCGGACCGTCGTGAAGCCGGCGCCGTAAATCCCGCCCCGGGAATCGTGGAAGGCATCGCGCAGGCGGCCGCAGGCGTCGAACCAGCAGGTCAGGCCGTTGTTCGTGCAGCGCACCAGCGGCAGCCCGTTTTCCACCGCCCGGAACGCCGCCGTCCCCGCCTGCTGCCATTGCGCCGCGCCCTCCCCAAACCACCCGTCGTTCGTCAGGTTCACCAGGAAATCCGTCGCCGCATCGACCGCAGCCCTCGCATCCTCGGCAAACACATCCTCAAAACAAATCAGCACCGACGTGCGTACATCCAGATCGGGGAGATCAAACGGCACCGGGCGGTCGCCGGCGGTGAACTGGCCGGTGATCGGCGTCAGCCATTTCACGAACGGCAGCCAGCGCAGCAACGGAATGTATTCGCCGAATATCACCAGGTGCCGCTTCCGATAATTACCCGCGATCTTTCCGTCCGGGCCGACGAGGAAGCTCGCGTTGAAAAAATCCGCCGCGTTGGGATCGCGGTCGGCCAGCCGCGGTTCCACGTCGTCCGACCCGACGATCATCCAGACCTGGTGATCCTTCGCCAGCCCGGTGATGGCGCGGTAGGTGGCGGCGTCGTAGCGCAGCGGGCGCGGAACGGCCGCCTCCGGCCAGATCAGGAGGTCCGTGCGATTTGTCAGCGCCAATTCCGTCAGCCGGACCAGTTCTTCGAATCGTTCGTCGCTCCTGCTGGCATCCCAGATCAGCGTTTGAGGCACGCTGGGTTGAACCAGGGTGACGCGCAACTCGCGCGCCGGGTCGGGCAGGGCGGCGACGCGGTGGAATCCCGCGATGAACAATGTCATGACGGTTGCCAGCGGCAGGGCGATTTCACCCATCCAAACCGAGCGCAGGCCGGGTTTGCCGATGATGACGCAGCCGGCGCAAAAGAGGCTGGCGGACGACCAGACGATGAGGAACGACAACCCGGCGATCCCTGTGACCGAGGCGAGTTGGATGAGTGGAACGATGCGGGACTGAGATGCGCCGAGCAGGTTCCAGGCGAACCCGCTGAACAGTCTTGAAATGACCGCTTCGAGTGCGACCCACGCCGCGGCGCAGGCCAGGCACCAGGAAAAACGGCGCGCCCAGCCCCACGCCGCGACTTGCCGCGCCCCGGACAACAGCCCGCCGGCGGGTTCGGGGGCGGAAGTTTTCGGGACGAATCGCCACACCATCCACAACCAGCACGCCGGGTAAAGCGCGAGGAAGAAACCCAGCGCGAGCCAGCCGAGAATGGGAAATCCGGTGACCGGGATGTTCAGCAGCCAGCGCAGCGAAACGAGGTAATGAACCACCCCGGCCGCGTAGCCGAGTCCAAACCGGTTCCGGCCCGACCGGCCGAGTCCCAGGGTCAGCAGCAACCCCGGCGCGATCCATGCGAACCCCGCGATGCCCGGCGTCGGAAATGAAATCGCCAGCAGCAACCCCGCCAGGATCGCCACCGGATAACGACCTCGCCAAACGGATTGAACACGCTGAAAAATCAACGCCCGAAGCTTGTACAAATTCCGCAAATGGTTAAAAGGTTAAAATGTTGAACGGTTAAATGGTCACCGCGCCTTCAACTCTATCAACCGTTTAACGATTCAACGATTCAACCCACCCGCCACGTCCAGGCTGGCAATCCAGCGCGGAACCCGCCATGCTCTCCCCGCGCGTCAATCGCTAATCGTCAATCGTCAATGAAGAACCTGGTTTTATTGGGCAGCACGGGATCGATCGGCACCAGCACGTTGAAGGTCGTGGAGGATCTTCCGGACCGGCTGAAGCTGATCGCGCTGGCGGCCGGAGGCAATTCGAAGCTCCTGTTGGAACAGGCGCGCCAGCACCGGCCCTCGGCGGTGTCGCTGCAGGACCCCGCGCGCGCCGCCGACTTGCAGAAGGAACTCGGCCCCGGAACGGCTGTTTATTCCGGCGACGACGGATTGATCCGGCTCGCGACCTTGCCCGAGGCGGACATCGTGCTGATCGCGATTGTCGGCACTGCCGGGTTGCGGCCGGCGCTGGCCGCCATCCGCGCCGGGAAGGACATCGCGGTTGCGTCCAAGGAAATTCTCGTCATGGCGGGTGAGAGCGTCATGAACGAGGCCCGCAAGCACGGCGTGAAAGTCCTGGCGGTGGACAGCGAGCACTCCGCGATTTTCCAGTGCCTCGACGGCAAGCCGCCGGGCACGATCCGGAAACTCTGGCTGACGGCTTCCGGCGGTCCGTTCCGGGACAAGAGCCAGTGGCCCCGGGAAAAATTCGGCGAGATCACCGTCGAGCGCGCGTTGAAACATCCGTCCTGGGTGATGGGCCGGAAGATCACGATCGATTCCGCCACGCTGTTCAACAAGGGGCTGGAAATGATCGAGGCGCGGTGGCTGTTTGACATTGAAATGGCGCGGGTGGGGGTGGTGGTGCATCCGCAGAGCATTGTGCATTCGATGGTGGAATTTGTGGACGGCTCGATGCTGGCGCAGCTTTCGACGCCGGACATGTGTTTGCCCATTCAATACGCGCTCACTTACCCCGATCGCGCCAACAGTTGCCGGGTCCAGACCAGCCTCGCGAAAATTGGCAACCTCACCTTCGAAGAACCGGACACGGAACGTTTTCCGGCGATCGACCTGGCGCGCAAAGCCGGAGAAATCGGCGGCACTTTGCCGGCGGTGTTCAACGCCGCGAACGAAGTCGCCGTCGACGCCTTTGTGAATCGCCGGATCAACTTCCCGCAAATCACCGAGATGGTGCGGCGCACCATGGACGCGCACCGGCCCGTGGCGCACGCGAGTTTGGAACAGATTCTGGAGGCGGATCGCTGGGCGCGAACCGAGGCCGCGCGATGAATCATTGGCTCGTCAAAACCGAACCTTCGGCTTACGCCTGGGAAACACTCGTCAAAGACGGCCGCACCGCGTGGACCGGTGTCCGCAATTTCGCGGCCCGAAATTTTCTCAGGTCGATGCAGCCCGGCGACCGCGTGTTCGTCTATCACAGCGGCCCCGACAAACAGATCGTCGGGATCGCCAAGGTGGCTTCCAAACCCTCCCCGGATCCCACGGCGGACGAGGGTGACTGGGTTTGCGTCGATCTCGCCCCTCTCAAACCGCTCAAGGTCCGCGTGAGCCTCGAGACCATCCGTTCGGATGCGATCCTCAAGGAAATGCCGCTGATCCGCCAGTCGCGCCTCTCCGTGATGCCGGTCGCGGCCGAGCAGGCGAAGCGAATTTTGGAACTCGCCTCGTAGCCGCGATCGTCAGATCGCCGTCCCTTGCCCGCCACGATCTTCCGCGATTTTACAATCGCGGCTACGATGAGCAGGTAGCCGCGATCGTGAGATCGCGGTCCCTTGCGCCGGCTGGCCAGGGAACTCCGCGATTTGACAATCGCGGCTACGGGGGAGTTGGCTCCGGACTTTTCTTCTTCCCATTGAACCGGAAGCCACTATGATCGGCACCAGGTTTGAGTCCCGGCGGGCACGCATCATTCAGGGACCGGGCCTGTTCAGCGGGCGCTCGTGTTGGGTTTGTTTCGGTGATAAAAGTGACTGCTGCGGAGCGGGTTCGAACGGATTCGAGTGGATTTGCGCATGGAAGAGTTGATTCCCATCGGGACGGATTTCAGCGGGCTTCAAGTGCCCGGGCGATCCAGTGCCCCGATTCGCGAGGAGCGGCATCCCCGGCCGGCATTCAGGAAAATCCTTGGAATGCGGGTGGATGCCACGACGTATTCCGCGGCCACGGCCCAGGTGATGTCGTGGGCGCGGAACGGCGAATCGCGTTATGTGTGCGAAGCGCCAATCGCGATGGTGATGGAGGCTCACGACGCCCCGGATTACCAGGCGGTGATCAACGCCTCGGACCTGGTGACACCGGGCGGGATGCCCATCGTCTGGATGATGCGGCGCCTCGGCGTGACGGCGCAACCGCGCGTCTACGGTCCGACCATGAGCCTGCATGTTTGCGAAGCCGCCGCGCGTGAAGGCGTCCCGGTCGGATTTTACGGCGGCACGGAGCGGGCGGCGGCCGGTTATGCGCGCCGCATGCAGGAGCGTTATCCCGGCTTGAAGGTGGTTTACGTTTATTCCCCGCCGTTCCGGCGTCCGACCCCCGAAGAACAGGAATCCACGCTCCAGTCGATTCGCGAATCCGGCTGCCGGATCCTGTTTGTGGGCCTGGGCTGTCCGAAACAGGAACGCTGGATGGCCGAACACCGGGGCCGGATTCCGGCCGTGATGCTCGGCGTCGGCGCGGCGTTCGATTTTTTGTCGGGCGAAAAACCCCAGGCGCCCGCCTGGATGATGCGCATCGGCATGGAATGGCTTTTTCGTTTCGCGACCGAACCGCGGCGGCTCTGGTACCGGTATCTGTATCACAACCCGCGATTTGTCGTGCTCGCGGCGCGGCAATTGTTGTTTTCAGCGCAGGAATCCCCCTCGATCGCGCCTGAACTCTCCGCCGCCCGCCCCGCCACTGACGCCGTCACCGAATCCGAAATCCGCGCCCTGGAAGATTCGGTTGCGTCGAAGCCGATTCAACGCGCGGCGAAGCGGCTGCTGGACGTGGTGGGATCGGGCATTGCGCTGGTGCTGCTGGCGCCGGTGCTGCTGCTGTTCGCGGTGCTGATCCGGCTCGACGTCGCCAGGCCCGGTATTTTACAATCATACCCGCGTCGGCCGCGGCGGGTGCGAGTTCACCGTGTTCAAGTTCCGCTCCATGCGCATCGACACCGACCCGAAGCTGGCGCAATTGCAGCGCCGCGCGGCCGAATCGGGCGTCCTGGTCAAACACGTCCGGGATCCGCGCGTGACGCCGATCGGGCGCGTGCTGCGCTCGACGAGCATCGACGAGCTGCCGCAACTGATGAACGTGTTGCGCGGCGAGATGAGCCTGGTCGGGCCGCGCCCGCTGCTGCCGTTCATGCTCGCACCGTTCCCCGCGTTCGCCCGCGCGCGCGCGATCGTCCGGCCCGGCCTGACGGGCCTGTGGCAGATCCGTGAACGGCACAACAACACCAGCGCGCTTTGCATGCTGCCCCACGATCTGGAATACATCCGGCGCTTCAGCCTGTGGCGCGACCTGGTCATCCTCTGCCGGACCCCGTGGGTGGTGATCACCCAGAAAGGAGCCTGTTAAGGGCCGGACATGACGACAGTGGATTACCTCGTGGTGGGATCTGGGCTGACCGGCAGCACCATTGGCCGGATGCTGGCGGATGACGGCCGGGAGGTGCTGATTCTCGAGCGGCGGCCGCATCACGGCGGAAACGTGCACGATTTCCAGCACCCGTCCGGACACCGCATCCACACCTACGGCCCTCATTATTTCCGCTGTCACTCCCCTCAGGTTTGGGAATTCGTCAACCGCTTTTCGAAATTCTACCTGTTCCAACCCACGGTCAAATCGCGGATCAACAATCATTACGAAAGCTGGCCGGTGACGCAGTCGGTCCTGGATAAATACCCGCGCTGGCGGCCGCCCGTCCTGGCAGCCGCTCCCTCGAACTTCGAGGAAGCCTGCCTGCAGAAGATGCCGCGGCAGGTTTACGAACGCTACGTGCGCGGCTACACCCGCCGCCAATGGGGCATGGACCCGCGTCGCCTCGAGCCGGGCCTCGCCCAGCGCATCCGGATCAATGCGAACGACCAGACCACGCTGCTGCCGCGGCACCGGCACCAGGCGCTGCCGATGCTCGGCTACGCGCACCTGATGGAAAACATGGTCGCCGGCGTGCCGTGCCTGCTCGGCGTCGATTACCTCAAGCACCGGTCCGAATACCGCGCCCGCAAGGCTGTCATCTACACAGGGCCCATCGACGAATGGTTCGGGTTTTCCTCCGGCCGGCTCGGCTACCGCGGCCAGCGGCGCGTGCACCAGCACCTTGCCGACCAGCCCTGGCACCAGCCCTGCGTCCAGGTCAACCACCCCGACGCCGGGTCCGCCGACCCGATCCGCACCATCGAATGGAAACACCTGCTGCCCGAACCGCAGCAGAAACGCGCCATCGGCACATTCCTGACCCGCGAATTCCCGTTCAGCCCGGAGGATCCCGAGGATTTCGAATATCCCATCCCCGCGGAACCTAACCGTAAATTATATCAGCAATACCGCTCCGCTGCCGACGGTGTTCCCAACCTGATCGTGTGCGGGCGCCTCGGAACCTACCGCTACCTCGACATGGACGTGGCCATCGCGCTTGCGATGCGGGTGGCTTCGGACTTGTGCGAACGCAAATCCACGGACCGGCGGTTGTGGATGCCGCCGCCGGCGCCGCAGGCCGTGCGCCGCCTGTGAAGCTGCTGGTTTTCGCCCACACCCCGCCGCCGTTGCACGGCCAAAGCCTCGCAGTCCAGTCGCTCCTCGACGGTTTCGGCGGCGACCGCCGCACGGCCCCTCAACGCCCCGCTTCATCACGCGGCATCGAGTGTTACCACGTCAATTCCCGGCTTTCCAGCAGCCTCGAGGACGTCGGCAGCGGCCGCTGGCAGAAGATGCTGCGACTCGCCGGGTACTGCCTGGAAGCGATCCGGGTGCGATTCCGCCACGGGCCGCGCGTGCTCTATTTCGTTCCCGCCGCGCCGATGCGCAATTCGCTTTACCGCGACTGGGTCGTCATGGCCTTGTGCCGGCCGTTTTTCCAGCGCGTCGTGTTCCACTGGGAGGCCGAGGGTTTGGCAGACTGGCTCGAAACGAACGGCAAACCCTGGGAACGCCGCCTGAGCCAATGGCTGCTGGGCGGGGTGGATCTTTCGATCGTCCTGTCCCGCTCCAGCCGGTCGGGCGCGTCGAAACTCGCCCCGCGCCGGATCGAGATCGTGCCGAACGGCATCGAGGATCCTGTTCCCAATTTTGCGCCCGGCTCCCGTTCCCGCGACCCGCGATTTTTCCGCGCGTTGTTCCTGGGCCACTGCACGCGGGGCAAAGGGTTGTTCGACGCCGTCGACGGTGTTGCCGGGGCCAACGCCGCACTGGCCGCGGCGGGTGAAGCGCGGCGTGTGACGCTCGAGGTGGCCGGTTTGTTTCCGGACGCCGCGGAGCGCCAGGAATTCGACGCGAGATTGTGCCGGCCGGACCTGGCGCTGCCGGGGGGCGGCTGCGCCGTGCGCTACGGCGGCTTTGCGGATACGGATCGAAAGCGCGTCTTGTTCGCCGCGAGCGACTGCCTCCTGTTCCCAACATATTATTATGCCGAAAGCCTGAGCCTGGTGATCCTGGAGGCCATGGCCTGGGACGTGCCTGTGCTGACCACGAGGTGGAGATCCATCCCGGACATTTTTCCGGAGGGTTATCCCTGGCTTGTGGAGCCGAAGGATCCGGAGGCCGTCGCGCGTGCGCTGGTGGAGCTGTCGCGCACCTCCGCCGGGCCCGGTTTGCGCGTGCATTTCCTGAAGCATTATACCGCGGACCGGTACCACGATCGCATGGCGGAGGCGATTGGATCCCTGGACCGCTGATCCGCCGCACGGGCGGAGAAAGGCGTGGAGCCGGGTCAAATCGGGATCAAGTCCCGCCCGCAAACTGCCGATAGTGAGCTGATATTGAACAAACACGCCTCCCCGCGGGGCTTCTTGGGAAAACATGAAACTGGGCACACGGGTAATGTTGTCGGCGACGGGTGCAGTTCTTCTCACCACGATTCTCTGCATCGCCATTGTCTATCGAATCTCCAGCCGTAATCGCGTGGCGGAATTGCGCGGGAAGATGAGCGCCATCATCGCGCAATCGGAGGAGGTGGCGGACAACATGGACGGAATGCATACGCACCACGTGTTTGACATGGCGGGCGCCCGCGAATCCTCTCTGAAGCAGGCCAACGACCGGCCGCTGAAGGAGGTTTACGCCGAAACCGATCTTTACCGGACGGTCCCGATCGTCGCCGCCTGGACTTCGGTGCGGGGAGCGGCGGACCGGGGCGGCTTCCAGTTTTTCACACCGTCGCGGCCGGATGTGCCGGCGCGAAATCCCAAGAACAACAACGGCGCGGAGTTCGCGGCGGCTTTTCAGGCGTTCGACAAGGGTGCGCCGGAATATTTCCTTGAAGACCGCGCCCACGATCAACTGGTGCTGGCGCGGCCGGTGCGGTTGCGGGCGAGCTGTCTGTCCTGTCACGGCGATCCGGCCAAGAGCCCGACGGGCGACGGCAAGGATGTGCTGGGGTTCCCGATGGAGAATGCGAAGCTGGACGAGATCAAGGGCGCGTTCGTGCTCAAGGCGCCGATTGGCCATGACCCGGTGGTGCGGGCGACGATGGAATACATGGCGATCGGGGGATTCATCGTGCTGGGGATCGTGCTGGTTGGATTCTATTTCATCAGCGAGTACGAGATAGTCCGGCCGTTCACGGGGGCCATTTTGAAGATCCACGAAGCCGGCGAGCAGACGTCGGGCGCCGCGCGGGAGATTTCGCGGGGGAGCCAGTCGCTCGCGGAGGGCGCGAGCGAGCAGGCGGCGTCGATCCAGGAAACCAGCGCGTCCCTCGAGGAGCTTTCGAGCATGACGCGCCGCAACGCGGAGAATGCGAACAAGGCGAACGAGCTGGCGAAGGAGGCCCGCGCGGCCGCCGAGCGGGGCGTGGCCGACATGAACGCGATGTCGGGCGCGATGGATGCGATCAAGGCGTCCAGCGACGACATTTCGAGGATCATCAAGACGATCGATGAGATTGCGTTCCAGACGAACATTTTGGCATTGAACGCGGCCGTGGAGGCGGCGCGGGCGGGGGAAGCCGGAATGGGATTTGCGGTCGTCGCGGATGAGGTGCGGAATCTCGCCCAGCGCAGCGCGCAGGCGGCCAAGGAAACCGCGTCGAAGATCGAGAGCGCGATCGTCAACTCGGCGCAGGGTGTGGAGATCAATTCGAAGGTGGCGGTGGTTCTCAATGAAATTGTGGGCAAAGCGCGGCAGGTGGACGAATTGGCGGCGGAGGTTGCCAATGCGTCTCGGGAGCAGACGCAGGGCATCAGCCAGATCAACATTGCCGTCGGCGAAATGGACAAGGTGACCCAGGCCAGCGCTGCCAATGCCGAGGAAAGCGCCGCCGCGTCGGAGGAACTCAGCGCACAGGCGCTGGCGATGAAAGACGCAGTGGACGACCTGCTCGCCATGGTGAAAGGCGCGGCACATTCCATCCACAGCACCGCCGCATCGGCTCCGCCGCCGGCCGGCCCCGGGCGCATTTCCAAATCCGCCGCATCCAGGCCATCCATTGTCCCGAAGCCCGTGGCGAAGTCCCCGGCTCAGAAGCCCGAGGATCGCCGCAGCGAAATCCCGCTCGAATCCGCGTTCAAGGATTTCTGACGAAAGCGTTTGGCCCGCAGATCACGCCGATCACGCGGAAGAATCAGGATTTGAACCCGGGTTTGGATTCTGAGTGATCTGCGTGATTTGCGGGCAATCTGTTTTAGTCAGCGGCAACTTTCGGCGGACGGAAGCAGAACGTGATCGCCAGCGCCGCGGTGGTGGCGGCGATCGTGGGGACGAGGAAGAGCGCGCGGAAATCCGTGGTGCCGTTCACGGTAAACACCTGTTGCCCGAGCCAGGGGCAGATCGAGTTGGCGAGCAGGGCTCCAAGGCCGAGGATCATCACGTTAAACAATCCCTGCGCGCTCGCCCGCGCGTCGCTCGGAAAATACGCGTCCGCAAAAATGTAAACCGTCGCGAAGAAGAACGCGTAACAGATTCCGTGCAGTAATTGCACGGCGATGATGAGCCCGGCGTGGTGCGGGAAAAAGGCGTAGACGGCGAAACGCATTGCCTGTCCGAGAATCCCGACGACCAGCGTGACGCGCCAGCCGAGGCGTTTGAGCGCTGCGCCCAGCAGCAGCATGGCGAGCATTTCGGAAATCTGGCCGACGCTCATGACGGGCATGATCCAATTGCCTGGAATTCCCACGCCGCCGGCATCGGCGGGAGTCCCGAGGAAACCGCCGGTCCAATTGAAATAGCTGTTCTGGACGAAGGAATCGATGAGCGCCACGA